>DATMPW010000059.1:0-57362 GCA_035566915.1 Steroidobacteraceae bacterium | reverse complement strand
CTACCCCGAGCTGCACATGATCATCGACGGGGAGAGGATCTCCGTCGGCCACCGCCGTACCCACACCGTCGTCAACCCCGCGAGCGGGGCGGCGCTCGGCGCGCTGCCGCTCGCGGACGCGGCAGATCTCGACCGCGCCCTCGATGCCGCGCAGCGAGGGTTCCGGCTCTGGCGGGACGCTCCCGCCCAGCAGCGTGCGGCCGCGCTCTTGGGAGCAGCGCAGCTGATGCGCGAGCGCCAGGAGCAGATCGCGCGCATTGCCACGCTGGAAGAGGGCAAGACCCTCACCGAGTCGCGCCTCGAAGTGATGATGAACGTCACGCTGTTCGAGTTCTACGCGGGCGAGTGTCACCGCCTCTACGGCCGTCAGCTCGTGCGTCCCGCAGGCATGCGCTCCACCGTCATCTTCGAGCCGGTCGGGCCGGTCGCGGCGTTCGCGCCCTGGAACTTTCCCATCGGCAATCCCGGCCGCAAGCTCGGCGCGCCGATCGCCGCCGGCTGCTCCGTGATCATGAAGGCCGCGGAGGAAGCGCCTGCCTCGGCGCTGGCGGTGCTGCAGTGCCTGCTGGACGCCGGCCTGCCGAAGGAGGTCGGCCAGGCCGTGTTCGGTGTTCCCGACGAGGTGTCGCGACACCTGCTGGCCTCGCCGGTCATTCGCAAGCTGAGCTTCACCGGCTCGACCGTGGTCGGCAAGCACCTCATGAAGCTCGCGGCGGAGGACTGCAAGCGCACCACCATGGAGCTCGGCGGCCACGGTGCGGTACTGGTGTTCGACGACGCCGACCTCGAGCACGTATTCAAGGCCATGGTGGCGTCCAAGCACCGCAATGCCGGCCAGGTGTGTGTCTCGCCGACGCGCTTCATCGTGCAGGAGGGCGTGTACGAGCGCTTCCTCAGTGGTTTCGCCGAACGCGCCGCGCAGCTGCACGTCGGCAACGGGCTGGAGGAGGGCGTGCAGATGGGGCCGATGGCCAACCCGCGCCGCCCGGACGCCATGGAGCGGCTGATCGGCGGCGCGGTGAGCGCGGGTGCGAAGCTGCACACCGGCGGCCGGCGCATCGGCAGCCAAGGCTATTTCTACGCACCGACGGTGCTGTCCGAGATACCGACGAGCGCTGCCATCATGAACGAGGAGCCGTTCGGCCCGGTCGCGCTCGTCAATCCATTCCGCACCGAGGCGGACATGATCGCCGAGGCCAACCGCCTGCCGTACGGACTCGCCGCGTTCAGCTGGACCAACGACGCCGCGCGGCAGAGGCGGCTCGCACGCGAGGTGGAGACCGGCATGTTGTGCATCAACACCACGACGCTCAGCACCGGCGACGCACCGTTCGGCGGCGTCAAGTGGTCCGGGCACGGCTCGGAGAACGGGCCGGAGGGCGTCATGTCATGCATGGTGGTGAAGGCAGTGCACGAAGGGTGACGGGTGAGCCACGAACTCAAGACCGGCGGTGACCGCGGCTACCTGCGCATCGCCACCGAGGAAGCCTTCGCCACGCGCGAGCAGATCGACTGCTATCTGCGCATGGTGAAGGACGGTAGCGCCGACCAGGGCATGGTGTCGCTGTGGGGCTTCTACGCCCGCAGTCCCTCCGAGCGCGCCACGCAGATCATCGAGCGGCTGCTCGACTTAGGCCCGCGGCGCATCCGCCACATGGACGAGACGGGGATCGACAAGGCAGTCCTCGCCCTCACTTCCCCCGGCGCGCAGCCGCTGCTGGATGTTGCCGAGGCCCGGGGTCTCGCCGAGCGCGCCAATGACTACCTCGCCGGGCAGGTTGCGGCCCGCAGGGACCGTTACCTGGGAATGACTACTCTCGCCCCGCAGGACCCCGAGTGGTCGGCGCGCGAGATCGTGCGCGGCGCCCGCGAGCTCGGCTTCAAGGGAGTGCAGATCAACAGCCACACTCAAGGGCAGTATCTCGATCACCCGAAGTTCGATCCCATCTTCCGCGCGCTCGCCGACACCGGCCAGCCGCTCTACATCCACCCCGCCACGCCGCCGGACGCGATGATCGGCCCGATGCTCGAGGCCGGACTCGACGGTGCCATCTTCGGCTTCGGCGTCGAGACGGGGCTGCACCTGCTGCGCCTCATCGTCAGCGGCATATTCGACCGCTACCCCGAGCAGCAGATCATGGTCGGTCACATGGGCGAGGCGCTTCCCTTCTGGCTCTACCGCCTCGACTACATGCATCAGGCGAGCGTGCGCTCGCAGCGCTACGCGTTCATGAAGCCGCTGCGGAAGACCATCCGCGAGTACCTGCGCAGCAACGTGCTGATCACCACCAGCGGCATGGCGTGGGCACCGGCGATCCTGTTCACGCAGCAGGTCGTGGGCGAGGACCGCGTGATGTATGCGATGGACTACCCCTATCAGTTCCACGCGGACGAGGTGCGCACGCACGACAACCTCGACATCCCGCTGGCGACCAAGAAAAAGCTGATGCAGACCAACGCCGAGCGCTGGTTCAGACTGTGAGCCGCGTGCGCCTCACACATACCGCCGGCTACGCGCTGGCGCTGGTGGGACTCACCAACACCATGAGCCTGCTCGATCGCAACATCCTTGCGATCCTTAGCCCCCGCATCAAGCACGACATCGGCATCGGCGATGCCGAGATGGGACTGCTCTACGGCACCGTGTTCGCGCTCTTCTACGCCCTGTTCTCGCTGCCACTCGGGCGGCTCGCCGACGGCTGGGTGCGCACGCGACTGCTCGGGATTACGCTCGCGTTCTGGTCCGTGGCAACGGCGCTCGCGGCCGCCGCGCACGGCTTCGCGCTGCTCGCGCTGTCGCGTCTCGGCGTCGGCATCGGCGAAGGCTCGGCGCAACCTGCCGGCATCTCGCTGGTGATGGATCATTACCCCAAGCCGCGCCGCGGCTTTGCCATGGCGGTGATCGCGGCCGCGATCGCGCTCGGCCTCGGCGGCTCTTCCGTGCTCGGCGGCGTCGCCGCCGACTGGTGGGACCACCTGCATGGCGGCGGCGCCGCGCCCCTCGGGCTCAAGGGCTGGCAGTTCGCGTTTCTCCTCGCCGCGCTGCCGGGCTTCATCCTGGCGCCGCTCCTCTGGGGCATGCCCGAGCCGCGACGCGGGCGGCTGGATGGCATCGAGTCACCGGCCGATCCGCACCCCTTTCGCGCGAGCCTCGCAATGCTCGGCGCGGTGACACCCGGTGGCAACTGGCTGGCGCTCGCCGGCCGCCGCGCCAGCGCACGCTACTGGGGCGTCAATCTCGTGGCGACGCTCCTCGTCATCGCCGCGGCGGTGGTGCTGACGCACATCACCTCGGCGCTGTCACCGCGGCCGCCGCTGCACTTAGGCTCACTCGCCGTGAGCCCGCACGTGCTGCAGTGGTCGGTAGTGGGCTTCGGCGCGCTCGTGGTGGTGAACCTGCTGCAGCGCCTGAGTCTCGCCGACCGCGCGACCTTCGCGTGTCTGACGCGTTCGCCCGCGCTGCTGCTGTGCTTTGGGATCGCGGCGCTGCAGATGATGATCAACTACGGCACCATGGGTTTCACGCCGTCGTTCCTCATGAAGCACTACGGGCTGTCGCCGGCGGCCACGGGGCTGCAGTTCGGCGTGCTGGCGGGGGCTCTCGGGATGGTGGGCCCGATGATCGCGGGGCCGCTCTCCGACCGCATCAACGCGCGCTTCCCGGGCGCGGGGCGCGCCTACGTCACGCTCGTCTCGCTCGGCGTGTCGCCGCTCATCGCCATCTGGGTCTACCACGCCCCCGATCCGACCTCGTTCTATTTGCGCTTCGTGCCCTATAGTCTCGTGCTGACCGCGTGGTACCCGCCGCTCTACGCGATCATGTTCGAGCAGGTGCTGCCGCGCATGCGCGGCATCACCGCGAGCCTCTACCTCATCGTCTACACGCTCTTCGGCATCGGCATCGGACCGTTCCTGGTGGGCATGATCGCCGACGCCAACGGCGGCAATCTCGCGGCCGCGATCCTCGCCATCAACTGGGTGGCGCCGGCGATCGTAGCCATGCTGATTGCGCTCGCGCTGCGTGTGAAGCGCGATGAAGCCGGGCTCATCGAACGCGCGCGGCGCGGCGGCGAGGTCCTCATCGCAGCACCCGCCGCACCCGCCGCACCCGCGGCCTGAGGCGGTGTTGGCCGTACCGTGGATCCGGCTTGCACGCGGAAGAACGCACCGTCGAGTTCCCGGGGAATTGTGCCCTCGTGTGCCAGATCGACAATGTCCGCCTCGACGCCGCGAGGGGGAAATGAGCCATGGCGCGTCCGCTCGTCGGCTGGTTTTGTAAGTTATACTAACAATTATACCCGAGGTAGTCGGTGCCAAAGCAGCCTCCCAGAGAGACGGTCGCCATCACCACGCCGCACGTTGCAGGTGATGAGGACATTGGCGAGATCCGCAATATCGTGGGCTTTCACATCCGCCTGGCCCACGGCGCGGTCTACCGGCATTTCACCGAGACGTTCGCGGACCTCGACCTCACGCAGAAGCAGGTCTCTGCGCTGTGGCTGATCGATGACCATCCGGGCATCGCGCAGACCGGTCTCGCCCAGCGCATGCGCATGGACCGCGCTACCACCATGGCCATCGTGAACCGGCTCGAGGCGAAGAGCTACCTGGTGCGCAAGCAATCACGCAGCGACGGACGCAAGCAGGCCCTGAACCTCACTGATCGGGGGCGCAAGGCGCTCGCGATGGCCAAGCGTGCCATCCAACAGCATGAGCAGTGGCTCAAGTCGCGCTTCAGCGAAAGAGAAGTGACCAAGCTGATCGAGCTGCTCGCCCGCATTCACGAATAGCGAACACGAGCAGCAAGCCCGGTGCCGCCGGGCGCCAGGGGGGACATGGGGGGCAGAGATCCGAGATCCATCATCGACGATGGCGCCATGCGGGCCGCGCAATGGGTGGCCGTGCTCGTCACCGTGGGACTGAACGCGCTCGATGGCTTTGATGTGCTGTCGATCAGCTTCGCCTCACCCGGCATTGCCAGGGACTGGGGCATCGACAAGGCGACCCTCGGCTGGGTTCTCTCCATGGAGCTGCTCGGCATGGCGGCGGGCTCGCTGCTGCTCGGCGCCGTCGCCGACAAGATCGGCCGACGGCCGACCATCCTCGGGTGTCTCGTGGCGATGGCAGTCGGCATGTTTGGGGCGGCCCGCGCGCACGGTGTCTCCGAGCTTCTCCCGTGGCGGCTGCTCACCGGCCTCGGTATCGGCGGCACGCTCGCCGCAATCAACGCCGCCGCAGCGGAACTGTCCAATCGTCGCTGGCGCAGCGTCGCCATGGCGCTGATGGTGATCGGCTACCCGCTCGGCGGAGTGATCGGCGGTGTGTGCGTACAGAAGCTGCTCACCGAGGCCGGCTGGCCCGCAGTGTTCGTCGCCGGCGGCTGGGCGACGGCCGCCTTCCTGCCGATCGTGTGGTGGCTGGTGCCCGAATCCGTCGCGTTTCTCGACCGGCGCCGGGCGCCTGGTGCGCTCGCAGAGATCAACCGGATCCTCGCGCGCCTCGGTCAGCCGGCGGCTGAGGCGTTGAGCGAGGCGGGGCCTGAGACCGCACGGCGCTCGATCGCCGACGTGTTGAGGCCCGGGCTGCTTGCGACCACCGTGCTCGTCACCTTCGGCTACTTCGCCCACATCACCAGCTTTTACTTCATCGTCAAGTGGGTGCCGAAGATCGTCGTCGACATGGGATTCGACCCGAAGACGGCGGCCGGCATGCTCACCTGGGTGAGCGTCGGTGGCGCGATCGGCGGGGCGCTCTTCGGGCTCATCGCCACGCGCGTCGCCCTCAAGCCCCTGACTCTCATCGCGCTCCTCGCCGGAACCATGATGATCGCGCGCTTCGGCCACGGCGGCGCGGATCTCACCGGCCTCAAGGCCACGCTCGCCTTGACCGGGCTCTTCACCAACGCTGCCATCGCGGGCTTCTACCTGTTGTTCGCCCAGGTATTTCCGACATACGTGCGCGCTACCGGCACCGGCTTTGCGATCGGGGTGGGCCGCGGCGGCGCGATGCTCGCTCCCGTCATCGCCGGCTACCTGTTCCAGGCGGGACTGGCGCTGCAGACGGTCGCGCTGGTGATGGCGTGCGGCTCGCTCATGGCCGCGGCGGCGCTGTTGGCGCTCAAGGTGCGCGCCGCCGACTGATGCAGTCGGCGCTCAAGGAGAGCCGCTGTACCTCATTTCGCCTTGTCGTACTCTCCGAGCCCGGGCTTGTACGACTTGTCGTCGAGGAACTGACCCATGCCGCGGTGGCGGCCGTCCGACTTGTCGTGCCAGTTGAGGGCCTCCTGCGCGCGGATCAGGTAGTCCTCGGCATTGTCGTAGGTCATCTCGCGCACGCGCCGCATCGCATCCTTGGCGGCTTTCAGTGTCTCCCAGTTCTTCTTCAGGAGCTTCTGCGCCACTTCCGTCACGCGCGCCTCGAGGTCCTTCGCCGGGACCGCCTCGTTGACCAGCCCAGCGGCCTCGGCCTGCCGGCCGGTGAGAGTCTCGCCAAGCAGTGCGTGGTACATGGCCTTGCGCAGCGGCATGAGCTCGGCCGCCACCTTGGTGGCGCCGCCGCCCGGCAGGATCCCCCAGTTGATCTCCGACAGCCCGAACTGTGCCTCCTCGGAGCAGAAGGCGAGATCGCAGGCGAACAACGGCCCGTAGGCGCCGCCGAAGCACCAGCCGTTGACCATGGCGATCGTGACCTTCTGGTACCAGCGCAGCCGTTGCCACCACGCATACGCCTCGCGCTGCGAATGACGCACGCCCTCGAGGCCGTGCGCCTCGGCGTCGCGGAAATACTCCTTCAGATCCATGCCGGCCGACCAGGCCGAGCCCTCGCCGGTCAGCACGAGCACGCCGACCTCGTCGCGGAACTCGAGCTCGCTGATGACGCGCAGCATCTGGCGGTTGAGCGCCGGGCTCATGCAGTTGCGCTTCTCGGGGCGGTTGAATCTCACCCAGGCGATGCCGTCCTGCACGCGGGCTGCGACCGTATCGGCTTCACTCCGTGCACTCATGGGATGTTACCTGCAAACACGATTGCTATATTATATAGCAGTCTAGTCCAGCGAGGCTCTGCTGACAATTGCCCAAGGCGCGCGTGCCCGATCCCCTCGTCGGCCTCGCCGGCTACCTGCTGCGGCGCGCCTCGGCGGCGGCGCTTGCCGAGCTCAATCAGCGCCTGGCATGGCTGGGGCTACGCCATGCGGACGTGGCGATGCTCATGCTGGTCGAGGCCTCACCCGGTATCTCGCAGAGCGAGGCCGGGCGCGTGCTCGACATTCAGCGGGCCAACATGGTGCCGTTCGTCTCCCGCCTGGAGGGTCTGGGCGCGCTGCGGCGGCGCCAGGTCGACCGGCGCTCGCAGGCCCTCGACCTGACGCGGCGCGGGCGTATGCTGCTCGCGCGGGCACGCCGCGTGGTGGCCGCGCACGAGGCGGCGCTGCTTAAGCGCGTACCGGAGCGGCTTCGGCCGATGGTGTTGCCGGTGCTCATGGCGCTGTGGAGCCCCGAGGCGCCGCGGGGAGGGTGAGATGCAGACCCGCGCGATGATCGCGTATGTCAGCCGTGGTAGCCGCCGGCCACGCTACTATGCCAACGATCACAGCCGCGACGTCCTCGACGTGTCTCCCGTGGAGATGCACATCGCGGACGCACGTGCAGCGGCGCCGACGCTCGACGGCGCGGGCTTCACGCTGCACGCGCACCGCAGCGCCATTGCCGATTTCGCCGACCGCGCCGCGCTCGACGCATGCTACCGCCCCGAGATCATCGAGCTCATCCGCGACGTCTCGGGCGCCGATCTCGTGCTGGTCAATAGTCCCGGCATTCTGCGCTTCAGCGAGCGCTCGCCGCACTCGGGAGTGCTCGACAATTCCCGCCCGGCGCGCTTCGCGCACGTCGACGTGAGCGATCCCACGGCCAAAGCGTTCGCCGAGCGCGCCGCGCCTCCCGGGAGGCACCTCGCGCGCTTCGTGCATTACAACATCTGGCGCGCCATCTCCGCCCCGCCCCAGGACGTGCCGCTCGCGGTCTGTGACGCACGCAGCGTCGCCGCGGCCGATCTGCTCGCAGCCGATGCCGTGTTCGACAAGCCGGGGGAGCCCGAATGGTCCTTCGAGGGCCTGGTGCTCGCGCACGCCGCCGGACATCGCTGGCATTGGTTTCCCGACATGCACCGCGACGAGGCGCTCATCTTCAAGACCCATGACAGCGAGCCGGGGCGCGCGCACTGCGTGCCGCACGTCGCCTTCGACAACGCCGCCTGCTCCGCGCGCGCGCCGCCGCGCGCGAGCATCGAGATGCGGGCGCTCGCGCTCTGGTTCGCCTGAGGCGCTTGTTTACCCGCGCGCTGCGCGCGCATGATCGACACCGTGCGAACTTTTCCCGATACGCCCGAGTTCACGGGACTCAACACCCCGATCGGCGAGGAGTACGAGCTCGAGCGGCTGCCCGTCGATGGACGCATCCCCGCCGAGATCGAGGGGACTTTCTTCCGCGCGATTCCCGATCCCGCTTTCCCGCCGTATCTCGAGGACGGCGCCGCGGTGATCTCCGGTGACGGCATGGTGTCGGCGATGCGCTTTGCGCCGGGTGAGGTGAGCTTCGCCATCCGCTACGTCGAGACCGAGCGGCACAAGGCGGAAGCCGCCGCGGGCCGTGCACTCTTCGGCAAGTACCGCAACCCCTACAGCGACAAGCCTGAAGTCGAGGGCGTCGATCGCACCGTCGCCAACACCACCCCGGTGTGGCACGCCGGGCGGCTGCTCATGACCAAGGAGGACGGGCGCCCGTACCGGGTGGACCCGCACACCCTCGCCACGCTCGGCCGCTACGACTTCGGCGGGCACCTGAAGAGCGCCACGGTCACCGCGCACGTGCGCATCGATCCCGAGACGCACGAGCTGTTTTTCTTCGGCTACGAGGCCGATGGACTCGCCTCGACCAAGGTGGCCTATTGCGTCGCGGAACGCCAGGGCAACCTGACACGCGAGCAATGGTTCGATGCCCCCTACTGCGCCATGATGCATGACTTCGCGGTCACCGAGCACTACGCGCTCTTTCCCATCTACCCCACGACCTGTGATCTCGCGCGTCTCAAGGCCGGCGGCGATCACTGGGTGCACGACCTCGGGCGCGACAGCTTCATCGGTGTCATGCCGCGCTACGGCTCGGTGTCCGACATGCGCTGGTTCCGTGGGCCGAAAGGCGTGTCGTGTTATCACATGATGAATGCGTTCGAGGACGCCGCGGGCCGCATTTATCTCGACCAGTGCCTGGCGAACGTGAACGCGTTTCCCTTCATCCAGCGTGCCTCGGGACTCAACGTACCGCCCGGCGAGAACGGTGCGCGCCTCGCGCGCTGGACCATGAGCCTGCGCGACGGGAGCGAGGGCATCACGGAGACGGTTATAGGACCGCCGGGAGATCTGCCGATGATCCCGGCAGCCTCCCAGGGACGCCCCTACAGCTACGGCTGGATGCTCACCATGAATCCGCAGATGCAGGGGCCGCCGGTCGCGGGCGGGCCGGTGGGCGCGATGTTCAACACGCTGCTGCGGCTCGACTTCACCGGCCAGCCGCCGCAGGCTCTCGCGCTGCCGCCCGGCCACGCCATCAGCGAGCCGGTGCACGTGCCATCCGCGAACGGCGCGCACGAGGGCTGGCTGCTCACCATCGTCGATCAGCAGACGGGCCCGTCGGACTTCGTCCATGCCCTGTGGGTTCTCGATGCGGGAAATGTGGCGGCGGGCCCCATCGCCCGCGTCCACATCCCGCACCGCTTACGGCCACAGGTCCACGGCTGGTGGGTGGGTGCGGCGGAGCTCGATGCCGCCGCATAGGGGAGGCCGCGTCAAGGCGTCCTTTGGATGATGGTTAGGCGTTCACCTAACTATTGTCCAAAGAGACATCATCATCTGCCCACCGTGGCGATCATGTTCGCGAGAAGTATGCCATCCCCCGGAACTCCATCGAGCGGCGTGGGCGGGCATCCGGACGCGTGTCGTCGCGGAAGGCGGTGTGCGGACAACGCCAGGCCGTGGTGTGGTCCGAGTCATAGAGCTTGATGAAGATCACTTCATCCGGCTCCATGTCCGGGAAGTACCACCAGCGGTGTTCGGGCGAGTAGTGGAAGATGGTCGCGGCCGGCATGTTTTCCTCGCCCTCGATCGGGGCATACAACGCTTCGCCGGTCGGGATCTCGCTGACGTCGACCTTGGTGTTGCGCGTACCTTCGTCATCGCGCACCGAGCGCCCCTCGCAGAGCGCCAGCGGCATGTCCTGCGGTGGCTCTGACAGCGCGCGCCACAGGCTGAAGCCGATGAAGCGCCGGTACCCGAGACCGTCCGGGTGGGCCTTGCGGTACATGGCCTCGGCGCGTCGCTCCGCGAAGCTCTGCGTGAAATCGACATGTGCCTCCGCGGCCGGCGGCTGCACTGTGGGGCTGACGGAGCCCGAAGTGCGCACCATGCCGCCGATCGGTACCACGACGTCCGCGCCGCAGAGGCGGGTGGCGACCGCGGCGACCTCCGCCGCGTAGGCGGAGTCCGGTCCGTACTGACTCGCCCAGTCGCTGATCGTCGTGCGATGCCGTCCGAGGCAGAACCCGTGCGTATCGAGCGTGAAGGGGCCGGCGAGGCGCGCGTTGCGGATGGTGACGGGGTAGGACGCGTAGACGCCGGTGTTGAATTCCCTGCCCGGGGCCCAGAAGCGGCGGTTGATGCGGGAGCTTGGCACCAGGTAGTCGATCTTCGACTCGACTTCGGCGGACGCGTGACTCATGCGTCATCCATCCTTGAACCCTTCGCGCGCGCGGCTATTGTCGAGCACGATCGGCTTTTCCGTCACCGGATGCGCATAGTGGAACGGAACCGTGTCGGTCGCGGGCCACAGCCGCGGCTGGGGATTCATCAGCTCGTCCGGTCCAAGGGGGTTCTGCGGATAGCAGGTGGTGTACATGGGGACGAAGTCGATCGGGGTCTTCTGCCACCCTTCCGCGAAGCTGCCGTGCCAGAACGGGAAATACCGCAGCGCCTTGATCTTCCACACCCCGTTTTCACGCAGGTAGTCGTTCTCGTAGATGCCACCCTCCCACCAGGCGCGCTGCCGGCCCTTGGCCGTGTGGTGCAGCCCCGCCTGCATCATCGAGCGCCCGCGGGCCTTCGCCGTGCTGCGGTCCGGGGCCACGTCGATCACCATCTGCATCTGCGGGTGATCGAGCAGCCAGCCGTAGCGTGGGCCGTTGTGACCCTCGGTGAACTGCGTCCGGAAGTCCTCGACGTACAGGCGTCGCACGCCCGCCTTGCCGCGGAAGATTCCGCCTTTAAACCACACCTCGCCATCCTTGGCGAAGAGATCCACGACCTCGTTGTACTGCGACTTGTCGATGAAATACCCATAGGTGTACTGCACGCGGCGAATCTGATGAATGTCCTGCTGGATCGCCAGCTCGTGCTCGAGCTTCTCGATGCGGGCCGTCAGTGCGGCAATGTCGCTCATGGATTCTCCCTTCGAAGCGTGAAGGCGCGTCGGTAGCGCCGGCTGCCCGCTTGCGCGGGCGAGCCCGGTTGCGACATATTTGTATGTACTGCCTACAAAAGGCAACAGGACATTCATGCCGGATATCCTGACTACACACGTCGGCAGTTTGCCGCGGGGGAATGAGCTGGTGCCGCTCCTGCTCGCCCGCGACCATGGCAGGCCCTACGACGCCGCCGTCTTCGACCGCCTGGTTCAGGCCGCTGTGGATGAGGCCGTGGCGAAGCAGGCGGCAGCCGGCATTTCCATCGTGAGCGACGGTGAGCTCGGCAAGGTCGGATATTCCACCTACGTCAAAGAGCGGCTGTCGGGCTTCGGCGGCCGCATCGAGCGCAAGCCCGCGCTCGATCTCGCGGGACTGCCGGAGCTGCGCAAGAAGCTCGCGGCCGTCATGGGCGAGCAGGAGTTCGTGCGCGCAAGCTGCGTGGGTCCCGTGCGCCTCGTCAATCTCGAGCCCTGTCACCAGGACATCCGCCGCTTCATCCGCGCGCTCGCCGGGCACGCGGTGCGTGGTTTCCTGAACGCCGCATCGCCTGGGCTCATCACGGCATTTCAGCCCAACGCGTTCTACCCGAGCCACGAGGCGTACCTGGCGGACCTCGTGAGCGCCATGCGGCCGGAGTACACCGCTATCGCGGCGAGCGGGATACAGCTGCAACTGGACTGTCCGGATCTCGCGATGGCGCGCCACACCGGCTACCAGGACCTGAGCGAGGCGCAGTTCCTCAAGATCGCCGCCGCCAACGTCGAAGCGCTGAACGCTGCGACCGCGGACATCCCGCCGGAGAAACTGCGCATGCACGTGTGCTGGGGCAACTACGAGGGGCCCCACGACCACGACATCCCGCTCGAGCGCGTGCTCGACATTATTCTCAAGGCACGCCCGGCGACCATCCTCTTCGAGGCGGCGAACGCGCGCCACGAGCACGAGTGGAAGGTCTGGGCCGAGGCGAAGATTCCCGACGACAAGGTGCTCGCGCCGGGCCTCATCGACACGCGCTCCAACTGCCTCGAGCACCCCGAGCTCATCGCACAGCGCATCGAGCGCTTCGCTGCCATCGTCGGCGTCGAACGCGTCATCGCCAGCACCGACTGCGGCTTCGGTACGTTTGCCGGCTACGGCAAGATCGACCCGGCCGTCACCTGGAAGAAATTGCGGGCACTACGCGAGGGTGCCGACATCGCCGCCGCCCGACTGAACCACTCATAACGCAGAAACAAGGGGAGACTTATGCGCCCGACCGTCATCCTGCTCGCCGCGACGCTGACCCTGGTCACGGTTGCCCAGGCCGAAGAGTGCAAGCTGAAGCCGAAGGAAGTGGTCACGAAGTTCATGAACGAGTTTTACGTCGAGAAGCGCGTGCGCGAGGCGTTCGAGACCTGGGTGGAGCCCGGCTACATCCAGCACAACCCCCTGGCGCAGACCGGCCGCGACGCGGCGATCGCCTTTCTGGAGCCCTTCTTCAAGTCCCACCCCGACATCAGCTACTCGATCAAGCGCATCATCGCGGATGGGAATCTCGTCGCCGTGCACTCGCACGGGGTGTTCAACCCGGGCGAGCGGGGACTTGCGATCGTCGACATCCTGCGGGTGGACCACTGCAAGATCGCCGAGCACTGGGATGTCGCGCAGCCGGTGCCGGAGAAGTCGGCCAACACCAACGGAATGTTCTGAAGCCCTCGTTGCAATTCAGTCGGGCGTATGGGGTGCTTCGGCCGCCCCGCTGCGGTGCGTTCATGTCAGGTCGTCGAGGCCGACGTGCTTGCCCTCAGCGGCTGCACGCATCGCCGCGCGGCGCAGGCGCTCGATGTGCAGGCGTCCCTCCGGGACCGGCTCCTGTGGCAGCGCGGCGCAGCATGCACGGTGGATCTCGTCGAAGTCTTCGGCGAATTCCGGGTGGGTGAAGATCACCGCCCGGTTCTCCCTCATGCCGGCGAGGGTCTTTTGCCCCACCTCCAGCGGATCCATTCCGGCCTCGAAGGCCTCACCGAAGCGTGCGAGCTCGGTACGATCCGGCGGCGCAAAGCCCGAGGCCGCGAAGCGCGTCGGGCGTCTGAGCGCGGAATCCCACGCGTTGGTGCGGGTGAGGCCCGGACACATCAGGGACACGCCTATTCCGTACGGCGCCAGATTGAAGCGCAGGCACTCGGTGAGGCCGCGCACGGCAAACTTGCTCGCCGTGTAGATGCCCGCCTGGGGCCCCGGCAGATACCCGGCCATCGAGGCGACATTCACGATGTGTCCGCCCGCTCCCAGAGCCTTGATGCGGGGAACGAAGGTCACCAGTCCGTTCACGACTCCGCCGAAGTTCACGCCCATGATCCAGTCGTAGTCGGCGTAGCTTGCGGCATCGGTGGCGCCGAACACGCTGACGCCGGCATTGTTGACGAGGATGTGCACCGGGCCGATCTCCTCGGCCACCTCGCGCCAACGCTCGCGGTCGGTGACGTCGAGCGCGATGAAGCGCGGCAGCGGGCGGCGTTGCTGCATGAACCAGTCGGCCGCCTGCGCGCGGTACTCTTCATTGCGGTAGGTCAGCACGAGATCGATGCCTGCAGTGGCGAACGCACGCGCGATACCGAAGCCGATGCCGGATACGCCGCCGGTGATGAGTGCCGTCTTGCCTTTGAGGTCCATGCGCTTCTCCCTCGCCTCGCTAGGTAACATTTGTTAGCGTTCAGTGCAAACCAACACGCGGAGGTGACCCATGTCCGACCTCGAAGCACGGCTGGCGGCTCTGGAACATCGAGTCGGGGAGCTGGAGGACACCAACGCTATTCGCCGGCTGCACTGGGCGTATGGCTACTACTGCGACTTCAATCGGGCGGAGGATATCGTAGGGTTGTTCGCCGAGGACGGCGTCGTCGTTTTCCTTTCCGGCGAATACCACGGGCATGCGGGGGTGCGCCGTCTCTACGGGACCTGGTTCCAAAACTACTTCACCCAAGGAGTGAACGGACCGGTCGACGGGTTTCTGCTCGATCATTTTCAGATGCAGGACATCATCACGGTGGCGCCGGACCGGCGCACCGCCAAAGGCCGCTTCCGCGGACTGCTCCTGGGTGGCTGCCACGAGACGCGCCCGTACAAACCGGAGGGGCTGCCCCTGCAGTTCTTCGAGGCGGGCCTCTACGAGAACGACTATGTCCTCGAGCGCGACGTCTGGAAGATCAAGCGTCTCGATTACATGATGCAGTGGCAGGCGGAATACGAGAAGGGCTGGTCGAGGACCATCGCACACCTGCAGCCCGCAACGCAGATCTATCCGGCAAATCCGCTGGGCCCGGACGTGCTGCTCCCGGCCACCGAGGTCCGCCGCACCTGGCCGCACCGGCAGGACGTGCCCATGCACTTTGCGCATCCGCGCTTCGGGCTGACGCTGGCCCGTGAGGCATGAACCCGTGACTGCACTGCCCTCAGCCGCGATGGCGCTTCAGCCCGGCCGATCTCCGTAAGGCTTGCGGCCGTCACCCGTTGCACGGACGCCACGAATTGGAGATCGTATGTCTTGCAAACAACCAAGTTGTTTGTTCTACTTACAAAAAACGAAGGGGCGTTCCGGTACCGCGTCGTCAACGATCGGCAACTAGAGGGGGGACGTGAGATGGAAGCTAGTCAGCGCCGGATTTCCAACTTGCGGTGGTGCGCGCTAAGCGTGTTTGCGGCGCTTGGCACAGCGATCAGCGGACTCGTCCTGGCGGCGGATGCCGCGGCGCCCACGGCGCCGACCACTCAGCTCCAGGAGGTCGTCGTCACCGCGCAGTACCGCGAGGAGAAGCTGCAGGACACGCCCATCGCCATCTCTGCGTTTACTGCGGACACGATCGCGCAGCAGGGCGCGCAACGACTGTCGGACATCTTGACCAGCGCGCCGAGCGTGGCGTTCCGTCAGCAGTCGGCGGCCTTCGGTGAATCGGTGACTGCGTTCATCCGCGGCTTCGGGCAGGCCGACTTCGATCCCGCCTTCGAACCCGGCGTGGGGCTCTACATCGACGATGTCTACTATCCGCGCCTGACGGGCGCGAATTTCGACCTGATGGACGTCGAGCGCGTGGAGGTGCTGCGTGGACCGCAGGGTACCCTCGAGGGTCGTAACTCCGAGGGCGGCGCGATCCGCTTCGTGACGAAGAAGCCCACGGGCGATGGCGACGGCTACGTGTCCGCCACGTACGGCACGCGCAATCTGCTGCAACTGCGCGGCGCGGCGGACTTCAAGCTCACCGATACCCTGTTCGCGCGCATCGCGGGCACCTTTGCCAATCAGGACGGCTATGTGGACGTGTTCAACTACGACTGCGTCCATCCGGCAGCCTTCCCGGCCCCGCCGCCCTCCAGCGGCGGCATCAAGTGCGGGCAGTATTCGCTGGGTGACGTCGGGTACCGTGCACTGCGCGCTGCGCTACGTTTCGTGCCATCCGACAGCTTCGAGGCCCTGTTGAGCGCGGACTACATCCACGACGCTCACAACAACGGCGCGGAGGTGCTGCTGTACGGGCAGAACGCCAATCCCAACGTGAACACGCCGAATGGCCTGCCGTTCGACTCGCGCTTCCTTTGCGGCAAGTGGTGCAACTACACCACGCTCGGCAACGGCGCCGGCTCCTACACCGCGGGCCTGATCCCGCCGTTGCAGGGCTTTCCCCTGCCTGCCACGTCGGGCCAACAGCTCAACGTCTTCGATGCCTACGACTTCGCGCTCAACCTCAATATCGGCATCACGGATGCGGTGAAGCTGAACTCGATCACGGGCTACCACAACTGGAACAACTCGTTCAGCATCGACGGCGACCTGTCCCCGGCCCAGACTCAGTTCGGCAACAACATCCTCGATCACTGGTTCTGGAGCGAGGAGCTGCGCTTGAACGTGGACTTCTCCAAGAGCGTCCGTGGCACCCTCGGCGGCTACTACTCCGACGAGAAGACGACGTACTACACGCTGCAGGACATCCGCTACGTAGCCATCGGCGTCCCGGGGCCCGTGTGCGCGGCGATCGGGGGGCTGCCGACGCCCACCTGCCCCATCTTCCCGCTGCAGTTCCTCGGGAATGACCCCGTGAAGACCACCTCCAAGGCGGCGTTCGGAACATTGTTCTGGGATGTCACCGACGCGCTCGCCCTGACGGGCGGCGTGCGCTACACGAAGGACTACAAGAGCTATACGTACTACCGCTTCAACCTCGACGGCGTCACGATCAACCCGTTCGTCGATCCGGTGGGTGCCGCGAATGGAGCGGGCTATGACGGCCCGAACGGCACCGCGCTCACGGGGCGCAAGTCCGTCTTCGAGGGCAACCGGACCGACTGGCACTTCAGTGCCGACTACCGCTTCAACCCGGCGGTGATGGCTTACGCCTCGGCAGGCACCGGTTACAAGGCGGGCGGCGTCGGCCCGCGACCCTTCAACGCGGAGCAGGCACGGCCCTTCGGCCCCGAGAAGCTCACCTCGTACGAGCTCGGACTCAAGACCGATCTGTTCGACCGGCGCCTGCGGTTCAATACCGCCATCTTCTACAACGACTTCACCGACGCACAGATCGTGCTCCTCTCCTGCCCGCAATACGGCGGTCCCGGGCCCTGCGCGCTGCCCCAGAACGCCGGCAATGCGAAGGTCAAGGGAGTGGAGGTCGAGATCTTCGCGATTCCCTTCGACGGCCTGCAGATCGATCTGTCGGGGTCGTATCTGAAGTGGGACTGGAAATGCGTGAACCCCGAGGTGGTGGAGGTGGTAGCGCCCGGCCAGCCAACTGCCTGCACCAGCGATCCGGCGATTATCGATAAGCTTTCCGGGACGCCGATCGGATTCATCAAGGAGCAGGGCCATGTCGGCATCCAGTATGAATTCCATCTGGGCAACGGCAGCACACTGACGCCGCGCTTCGATGCCGCCTATCAGGGTCCACAGAACGGCAGCAATACTGCGCCCGCCCCAGGGTCGCCGTCAGACGTCTATGGCCGGGTAGGGGGTTTCACCGTCGCCAACGCCCGCCTCATATGGACCAATCCGAAGAAGGATCTGCAGGCGACGCTCGAAGCCACGAACATTTTCGACCACTACTACTATTACGGGAAGTTCGACCTCACCCAAGCCGGTTCTGGAACCATCACCGGCTCGCCCGGTGCACCGCTCGGGTGGGCGCTGACGATGAAGAAGAGCTGGTAACCTGAGACAACCTTGACCCATAGCAGCAGGGGCGAACCGCGCGGTTCGCCCCTGCTGTGACTCGACCCGGCACGCCGCAAGGGAGCGTCGGGCTTCAGGGCCAGGTGTCAGAGCTGGATGATGACCGTCTTCAGCTCGGTATAAGCCTCGATGCCTTCCCGACCTTGCTCCCGGCCGATGCCTGACTGTTTGAACCCACCAAACGGCAGCGCTGGATCGATGACGGCGTGGCAGTTGCCCCATACCGTGCCCGCCTTGAGTTTGGCGGCGAGCTTGTGCATCGCTGAAACGTCCTTGGTCCAGATACTCGCAGCGAGGCCGTAGGTGGTGTCGTTAGCGGCCTTGGCAACCTCATCGAGCGTGTCGAAGCGCTGCGCGACGAGCACGGGACCGAAGATCTCCTCGCGCACGACGCTCATGGAGGGCTTGACGTTGACGAGCACGGTCGGATTCACGTAGTAGCCGTTGGCTGCCGCAGCGTCACCGCCCACGGCGACGGAGGCGCCTTCGCGCTTGCCCGCCTCGATGTAGCCCATGACGCGGTCCATCTGTTCCTTCGAGACCAGCGGGCCCATGTGCCCTTGTGGATCGAGGGAGGGGCGTGGCTTCCAGAATGCGGAGGCTTTGGACACCCCCTCGACCATGCGGTCGAAGATCGAGCGGTGCGCGAACAGGCGCGAGCCGGCGACGCAGATCTGGCCGGCGTTGAAGAACACGCTACCGGCCGCGGCGGGCGCGACCTCATCGACATTGACATCGGGCATCACGATCACCGGCGACTTGCCGCCGAGCTCCAGCGTCACGCGCTTGAGCGTCTCGGTGGCGTTGCGGTTGATGATCTTGCCCACCTCGGTGGAGCCGGTGAACGCGACCTTGTCGACGTCCGGGTGCTTCACCAGACGATCGCCCGCGGTGTGGCCGTTGCCGGTGATCACATTGATCACGCCCGGCGGAAAGCCGGCTTCGGCCACGAAATCGGCCAGGCGCAGCGCGGTCACCGAGGTCTGCTCCGCGGGCTTCAGCACCACCGTGCAGCCGGCGGCGAGAGCCGGTGAGATCTTGAGTGTCGCCATCAGCAGGGGGAAGTTCCAGGGAATGATCTGCACCGCCACCCCGACCGGTTGGCGCGAGACGTAGCTGAACACCGTGCCGCGCGGCAACGCCTGGGGATCGAGAACCTCGCCGCCGAGCTTGGAGGCCCAGCCCGCCATATAACGCAGGTGATCCACCGCACCGGGAATATCGACCATCTTCGCAAAGGCGACCGGCTTGCCGTTGTCGATGGCCTCGAGTTCGGCGAACTCAGCAAGGTGCGCTTCGATCAGGTCGGCGAGCTTATTGATGGTCCGTTCGCGCACTTTCGGTGGCAGATTCGACCAGCGCCCGTCGTCGAACGCGGCGCGGGCCGCGGCAACGGCGCGGTCCACGTCGGCGTCGGATGCGTCCACGATGCGGCCGACCTCCCGGCCGGTGGAGGGGTCCTCGACGATGAGTGTCGCCCCGTGGGTCGATGACACCCACTCATTGTTGATGAAGAGCGCCGGCTTGCGCGCGAGGGCACGCTTGGCGCCCGGCGAATACTCGCGCTGCACGAAGGTGCCGCTGTCCTCGACGATCGGTTGCACGGTGGCCATTTCACTATCCTCGGGGATTGCCCCGGGCGCGGCAGTGCCGCCCCCTCAAGATGACTAATTTGTTTGTGTAGCGTACTAAGTGAGTCCGGGAGGGTCAATGCAAGCCGCCTCGCAGCGCCAGCTCGCGCTGTGCGGCGACTGCGATCCGCTAATCAAGCACTTGCGCAATCAGTGTTGGAGTCCGCCGCCCTCGATCAGCCTGCCCGCTGGCGCGTCCAGGCGCCCGCCACACACGGCAGGAACATCACGCGCTCGTGCACGAGCGCATCCTCGTGCATCCGGATCGCGAGCGTGTCGATATCGAATGTCGCGAGATCGGCCCGCTCGGTGCGCGTGGGGCGACACCAAGCGCGCTGGCGCGACCGCGCGCGGTTTGCACCCACAGCCGATGTCGAGCACCGTCATGCCCTCGCGCAGACCCGCGCGGCGAAAGACCGCCAGCCTGACGCCGAGATTGCTGCGCCGCGATAACTGCGCGGCCAAGATTCCGCGCCGTCGCGCGGGTCCCCGCGGTGAAAAAAGAGGGGTTTTCACTTATCTCGCCAGGACGCGACATATTGCGCTGCAACGCGCAAGCGCGGAGACTTAGACCCTGGCTGGCTTGAAGAGTCGTTCCGTGGATTGAACCAGCCATTGAGGTCGCATGCTCGTTCGCTTGTATAAGCATGCACAGCTCATGGAAGAGTCGGAGTCGCGCGTGCACATGTCTGTGTATCTGCGCACGCCGGCGGATGCCATCGCGAGAGGGATGCTCGACTGTCGGGAGACCTACCGCCGCTGGGAGGCGGAGCACGGTCGCCTCATGCACACCGTTTCAGATCGCGGACGTCTCGCAGAGCAGATCACGGCGCTGCGCACCGCGGTATTCGGGCTCGTGCACCGGCGAGCAGTGTTCGAGTATCTGCGCAAGGGCGGGATCACCGGCCCCAGACGGCGCCGCGTTCTGGCGCTCTTCTATGGCTGCCGCGACTACACCGATGCCGTACTCCGCGAGCATGCCAACTACGTGCGCTGCAGCTCGAGCTACCTGTGCACGCACCATCTCGGCGAGCACCTCGTGCAGGATGCCGCCTTCAATGAGCCGCTGCAGCTGTACGAACAGTGGTATGCGGAGTACTTCCGTGCCTACTGCGATACCGAGCTCGCCGAGAGTGAGGAGGAGAAACAGGCGAGCGAAGCGCTCGATGCGCTGAGGCCGCTCCTCAAGTACCGCCTGGCTCAAGCGCGCCAGGCGATCCTGGCGATGCCGCAGTCACCCGATCGGGAGTGGCGTGAAGTGCAGATCCGCCAACCGAACGGCGACACGCAGCGCATGCGCTCGATCTTCGGCGCCGAGTAAGGGCGAGCGCAGCACCACCTTAGGGCGCCGCCCCCCTTCTCAATCGCTGGTGAACTCGAACTCGAGCGTGATGCCGAGATCGCTGAACACCCGGCTGACGGCAGGGGCGAGGCTGAAGCCGCTCACCTCGGCCGAGTGGCTGGTGATGAGCAGACTCACCTGGCCCCCTTCGGCACCGATCCGGCGCAGCGTCCCGGCATGCGCATTGAAGAACCGCGTAGAGAGCGAGAGTGCCCACCCGAGGCTCTGCGTCGCGACCACACCGATGCGCTCCTGGGGTGCCAGCAGATGTTGCACCCCCGGGAAAGTCACGTCGACGGGCCAGTTGGCGGTATTCAGCGCGCCCAGCCAGTAGCTTTCGGGGTGCACCGAGGCGATCCCGCTGCGCGAGGCGCGCGGATCTCCAGCCCGAAAACAATGCGCAGCCTCGATTTTGAGCTCGCGCGAAAGCTCGCTGGGGTCGAGCGAAGGATGACGGATTCGCAGTGAGAGCTGGAACGGTTCCGAGTCGGGCTGCCGGAGCTTTCTGGCTTCCATGAACACTCCTCTAATTCGCAATGCTGCGGCGGTCCGCTGCGCCGATGCGCGAGGGCGACGCCGTCTCAGGTCGGAGAGCCTCGCGCGGACGTCCCTGTGAAGCCCACGGCCCGGGCCGTAAGACTAAATCACCCGCAGCCGGCATGCACGCCGAATGTGGGCGGGCGGGGGCGAGGTGCCATGCGAGAATCCCGTTCGAGGATACGCGACGGCAAGGAGTGACCCGTGATTGTCCGTATTTGGCATGGCCGCACCCGGCGCGAGCGCGCTGACGAGTATGCAGCCTTCCTCACCCTGCGCGCGATTCCGGATTACCGCGGCACTGACGGAAACCTCGATGTCGCGATTCTGCGTCGCGATGAGGGTGAGGTCAGCCACTTTCTCACGGTGACGCGCTGGGAGTCTGAGCACGCGATCCGAGCCTTCGCCGGCAGCCAGGTGCTGAAAGCGAAGTACTACGACGAGGACAAGGATTTCCTGCTCGATTTCGAGGACGAGGTGCAGCACTACACGGTGGTGGCCCGTGCGAGCTCCGATGGCTGAGCGGGTCTGCGTCGCCTACTTCGTAGGCGTGCGGCGTGATTTGATCGGCTGGTTGTAAGGGTCATAGCCGCCGGCGGCGCAGTTGTCGTTGTCCGGCTGGATGCGCAGCTCTTCTTCGTGCGGCTGCTCGACTTGGAGCTCGGGCGACTCGAGTTTTCTCAGCATCCGAGTGGTGCTCTCGATGGCATTGCGGCCCGTCTGCTTCAGCCAGTCCCACACCGCGTTGCCACGCTCGTCGTGGACCACCTTGCCGGTCTTCGTCCCGGGCTGCCCGGGATTGGACCCGGTCCCCGCAGTGCGTGCGCCAGGGTTGGCCGGTCGCGCAGCGGCAGCGCCGCCGGTTGGCAGGGGGGCAGACCCAGACGGTTTCGACTGATTCATAGGCACCGGCACCGGCCTTACAGAGTTGCGGGACGCTGCTCCTACGTTAACCGGCGTGCCTGCGCGAGAGGATTTCGGGCCTCGGAACTGTGGAGGCAGTCACAGTCGCCGCCGGCAAGGTCTCACCAGCCGATGCCGTAATCCTGCCCGTAGTTGCTCGAGCCGCCCCAGAACGTGCCGTGCTCGCGATCGACGAATATGGCGTTGAGGGGGCCCGAGGTGCGCTCCTCGAACTCGAGTGAATAGCCCATCCGTGAGAGTTCCCTGCGGACCCAGGGGGGCGTTGCGGTATTGAGCGTGAGCCGGCCCGGGAAGGACTGGTGGTCGCCGAAGGAGTCGCGCATCTGGTAGCTGGTGATGTTCGCCGCCTCGGTCGCCTCCTGGACGGTCATGCCGAACTCCACCACGTTGAGAAAGAACTGCAGCAGATTCTGATCCTGCGTGTCGCCGCCTTGCACGGAGAAGATCAGAAACGGTTTGCCCTCCTTGAGCGCCAGCGACGGCGTCAGCGTCGCGCGCGGCCGCTTGCCGGGCTCGACCACGTTGTAGGGGTTCTCCCGCGGGTCGAGTACGAAACTCTGCATGCGCTGGCTGAGGCCGATGCCGGTGTGGCCGGCGATCACCGCTGGAGTCCAGCCGCCGCTCGGTGTCACGGAAACCGCCCAGCCCTTCTCATCCGCCGCCTCGATGCTCGTGGTCCCGAGGCGGAAAGTGCGATCGAACTCGGCGAGCGTGACGGGCAGCTGCGCAGGCATCCGGCTGTGCCAATTCTCGAGATACGAGAGATACGGATTCTTCCCGCCCTGGAAGGGATAGGGGTCTCCGGGTCTCGCATCCGGGTCGTTGCGGTCCGGCCGGATGAGCTTGGCGCGCTCGCGGGCGTAGTCCTTTGACAGGAGGCCCTTTACCGGCGGTCCCGGCGAGTAGCTCGTGTCGCCGTAGTAGAAGTCGCGGTCCGCGTAGGCGAGGTTCATCGCCTGGTAGAGCGTGTGGATGTAGCGCGCGCTGTCGTAGCCCAAGGACCTGAGGTCGAAATTCTCGAGGATGTTGAGCGTCTGCAGCATCACCGGGCCCTGCACCCAGGCGTTGAGTTTGTAGACCTCGATCCCCTTGTAGCTGCTGTGGACCGGTTCCTCGAGGTGCACCTTCCAGTTGGCGAGATCCTCGAGCGTGAACAGACCGCCGGCCGCGCGCACGGCCTCGACGAGATCACGCGCAATGTCGCCGCGGTAGAAGCGCTCGTATGCCGCGTAGATCGCCGCCTTGCGGTCCTTGCCCGCCTTGAGCGCTTGCTTCTCGGCCTCCACCAGCTTGCGCAGCGTCGCCGCCAGATCCGGCTGTCGGAAGATCTCCCCGGGCTCGGGCGCCTCGTGCGCGCTGCCGAGATGCGGGAGCATCACCCGCCTCGAGTCCGGCCACTCTTTGAGCTTGTCCTTGAAGTGCTCGATGGTGCCCGCGAGCGATTCATCCATCGGAAAGCCATCCGCCATCTCGATCGCCGGCGCGAGCACTTGAGCCAGGCTCATCGTGCCGTACTCGGCAAGCATGGTCATGAGACCGCCGGGGGTGCCCGGCGTAACGGCGGCGAGCGGCCCGTACTCCGGCGGATACCGAAGGCCGAGCTTGTGGAAGTACTCGGGAGTTGCGCCGGTGGGGGCAACCCCCAGTCCGTTGATGGCGATGACCTTGCCGGTGTTGGGGTTATAGATCAGTGCCTGGGTCTCCCCGCCCCACGAGAGCGTGGTCCAGGCCGTCGAGGTGGCTGCGAGCATGGCGCAGGCGGCGTCCACCGCGTTGCCGCCACGGTCGAAGATTTTCGCGCCCGCGGTGGCGGCGATCGGCTTGCCGGTGACCGCCATCCAGTGTCGGCCGTAGAGGGGCGGCTTCTGCGTGCGACTCTGCGCCATCGGTCCGCCGAAGATCACACCGGCACTCACCATGGCTGCCACCGCCGTGCGGATGAGTCCCTTCACACCGTCACCGGCATTCCTGGGAGTTCTTTTGGCGGGCATGCCCGATCCTCAGAAGTCGCGGGTGCTGCAGCATATGGCAGACTGCCCGGTGCCGCACGCGCGCGAACCAAGAGCAGGTGAGCTCGAACAACCCATGGCCGTCAGCGCCACGATTGCCGGTCTTTTTGTGTACCCGCTCAAGTCCGGACGCGGAGTGCCGTGCGCGCGCGTGGGCCTGAGCCCCACCGGTTTCGAGTGGGACCGGCAATGGATGCTGATCAATGCCCACGGTGTGTTCCTCAGCCAGCGCACTCACCCGCAGCTCGCCCGCATCGTCCCGCAGCTCGATGCAGGTGAGCTGTCGCTCAGTGGCCCGGGTTTGCCACCCCTGCGGCTGCCACGTGTCTGTACGGGAGAGCGCCGGTCCGTGCGCGTGCACCGGGACAGCTGCTGGGGCCTGGATGAAGGCGACGCGGCAGCCGAGTGGGCGAGCCTCGTCGCGGGTGAGGCCGCTCGTTTGGTGCGCGTGCCCAGGCACACCGAGCGAATCGCCAACCCGGCCTTCACGGGCAGCACGCCGGCACCGATGGGCTTCGCCGATGGCTTTCCGGTGCTGGTGTGCAACGAGGCTTCGCTCCAGGATCTCAACAGCCGCCTGCCCGAGAGCATCCCGATGGAGCGCTTTCGGCCGAACGTGGTTCTCGAGGGATTGCCGGCGTGGGCCGAGGACCGCATCGACGCGCTCACGGTCGGTGAAGTCACGCTGCGACTGGTGAAGCCCTGCACGCGCTGTACGATCCCTTCCATCGATCAGCGCTCCGGCCGGCCATCGACCGACCCGGCACCTGCGCTGCGAAAGTTCCGCTTCGACGAGGCGCTGCGTGGCCTCACCTTTGGCGAGAACGCCGTGATCGTCGCGGGTAGCGAGGCCGAGATCGAGCGTGGCGCGGCCTGTCAGGTGAGCTTCGATTTGGGGACTTAATTCGCACTCAGTTTCGCAGCGCACTGCGCCACCTTCGACGGTGTTCGGCGCCGCCGCCTCAAACTGTGCACGGCGCACGTCACCCCCCCGGCCGGTTCCGCCACACTTCATTAGGCATCGCCGGGGCAGAGTGTGAACCAGTTGGCATTTGCGGTCGGAGCACTGGCCGGGCTCGTTTGCGCAGCGATCGCCGGCGCGCTGCTGTGGCGTCTGCGTCGGCGGCCGGCTTCGCCCTATGATCCGCGGCACCTGGCGGTGTTCGAGCAGTGGCCGACGACCGCCATGGCGCTCGACCCCGCTACTATGCGGTGGATATCGGGCAACCCCGCTTCGCTGCGCAATCTCGGTTATTCGCTCGATGAGCTGCGCGCGCTGAAGTTCGACGACATCTTCAGTGTCGAAGGTGTCGAGGGCCGCGGCCTCATCCTCAAGCTCCAGGAAGCCACCACACGAGCGCCGCTCGAGATGCGTCAGCGCTGCGCGGACGGCTCCGAGCGCAACGTCGAAGCCACCGGTTACCGCATCGAGGTAGACGGACGCCAGCTGCTCGCCGTGGCGGTGCACGATGTGACCATCCGCCGCAAGGTCGAGACGCAGCTGCTCGAGAAGCACCAGAAGCTCGACCACCTCGCCCACCATGACCATCTCACCGGGCTCCCGAATCGCCTCTACCTTGCCGCACATCTCCCCGATGCTATCGAAGAGGCGAAGAAGAACGGCACGGTGCTCGCCGTGCTGTTCCTCGATCTCGACCGCTTCAAGCACGTGAACGACTCGCGCGGCCATGAGACCGGCGACAAGTTGCTGAAGACCGTGGCGCAGCGTGTGCGCTCGACCATACGTGCGGACGACCTCGTGGTGCGCATGGGGGGCGATGAGTTCGTGGTGGTCATGCGCGGCATCAAGAGCACCGATCAGGTGAATGAGGCCGCTGCGCGCATCAACCGCGCACTCGCTGCGCCGATGGTGGTGGACGGGCGCACCCTCGTCACTACCGTCAGTATCGGCGTGGCCCTCTATCCCTACGATGGCGCGGACATGGGCGAGTTGCTGCGCCACTCCGACACCGCCATGTACCAGGCGAAGGACCGCGGCCGCAACAACTTTCAGCTCTTCAGCCAGAGCATGGACAAACGCCTCAAGGAGCGCATCGCCATCGAGTCGAGCCTGCGCACGGCGCTGCAGAGCGGCCAGCTCGATGTGCACTACCAGCCCATCGTCGACATCGAATCGCAGCGCGTGGTCGCGCTCGAGGCGTTGCTGCGCTGGAAGCACCCATCGCACGGCTACGTGCGCCCGGAGCGCTTCGTCTTCGTCGCCGAGGAAGCGGGCCTTATCGTGCCGATCGGCGACTTCGTGCTCCAGCGTGCGATCGCAGACATGGCGCGCTGGCGCCAGGCGCAGGGACACCTCGTGCCGGTGGCGATCAACGTCTCGGCCGTGCAGCTGCAGCGCTCCAATCTCGCCGAGCAGATCGCGCGGCTCACCAAGGAGCACGGACTGGAAGCCTCGATGCTGCAGGTCGAGCTCACCGAGAGTGCCGTGTTCGAGCGGCGCGAGGCGCGCGCCCGCGAGGCGAGCCAGGATGCGGTCGCGAAACTGCGCGAGCTCGGCGTGCACATTGCCATCGACGACTTCGGCACCGGGTACTCGAGCCTTTCGTACCTGAAGCGCTGGCGCGTGGACACTCTCAAGATCGACCGTTCTTTCGTGCGCGACCTGGTGACCGACCTGAGCGACCTCGCCATCGTGAGTGCCATCATCGCCATGGCGCGCCATCTTCACATCCAGGTGGTCGCTGAGGGCATCGAGGGCTGGCAGCAGCTCGAGAAGCTCCGCCAGCTTGGCTGCACCTATGCTCAGGGTTACCTCTTCGCCCGCCCGGCGCCCGCGCAGGAGTGCCTGCGTTATCTCAACAACGCGCCGCTCGATCTCACCCAGCGCATGCCGACGCCGGCGAATCTCGAGACTACGGGCAGCGGCGAGTCGGTCGCGATGCAGGCATAGGCCCCGATTCCCGTCCCGGGGGCGCAGGCAGTGGGCCCTGCACCCGAAGACATTTCGGGACGTGCGAGAATGAGCCATGCAGCCAGGTGCCGTCCCGCCCCGGGATACACGGCCGCGCCAGCAATGCGCGGATGCCGTGCTCATGGTGCGGCCGCACGCCTTCGACTATAACCCCGAGACCGCACGCACCAACACCTTCCAGGCGCCCCCGGCCCGCGCCGCCGAGGATGCCGCCGCCCTCGCGCGCCAGGAGTTCGAGCAGCTCGCGCGGGCGCTCATGAGCGAGGGAGTCACGGTGTGCGCCGTCGAGGATTCGGCGCGCCCCGCCAAGCCCGATGCGGTTTTTCCCAATAACTGGGTGAGCTTCCACGAGGATGGGACGCTCGTTCTGTACCCCCTGCAGAGCGCCAGCCGCCGCTTCGAGAGAAGGCCTGAAGTGATCGAGACTGCGGTACGCGAGCTGCGATTCAAGGTGTCGCACCTGCTCGATCTCACCTGGTACGAGGAAGAGGGTAAGTACCTCGAAGGCACCGGCAGCCTGGTACTCGACAACGTCGCGCGCGCGGCCTACGCGTGTCTCTCCCCGCGCACCCATCCGGAGGTCGTCGCCGAGTGGGCGCAGGCCCTCGGCTATGAACCGGTGATCTTCAGCGCGGCCGACCGGGCGGGCGTCCCGCTGTACCACACCAACGTACTGATGTGGATCGGGGCGCGCGCGGTGGTCATCGGCGCGGCGGCCATCGCACCGGGCGATCGCGCCCGCGTGCTCGACCATCTTGCATCGAGCGGTCGCGAGATCATCGAGATCGGTCACGATGAGATCGCACAGTTCGCGGGCAATATGCTCGAGCTCGGTACCTGGGACGAGGCACTCGGGGACTCACGGGTGCTGGTCATGTCGGACACCGCGCGCCGCGCGCTCGATCCCAATGCGTACGCGCGGCTCTCGGGCTGCACCGATGCGGTGCTTGCGGTCCCGGTGCCCACCATCGAGCGACTCGGTGGGGGCAGTGTGCGCTGCATGCTCGCCGAGGTGTTTCGCACGGCATGATCGAGCTCATCCTCAAGGCGGGGGTGTCCTACCTGCTGGGCTCGGTCATGGGAAGCCTCGCTGTCGCGCGCCTCACCGGTGGGGCCGACATCCGCACTCTGGGCAGCGGCAACGCCGGGGCGACCAACGCGTTGCGGACACAGGGCAGGAAGGTGGGTCTCGCGGTACTCGCGATCGATCTCGCAAAGGGTTGGATCGCCACCGGCGTGATTGCTCCCTGGGTGATGCCGGCGGCCATCATCCCAGCGGCCTCGGCGCCGCTTGCAGCCTGGTGCGCGCCGCTCTGCGGTATCGCAGTCATGCTCGGACACGTCTATCCACTCTGGTATGGCTTCCGGGGCGGCAAAGGGGTGGCGACGCTCCTCGGCGCGGTACTCGGAATCAAGGCAAAGCTGCTGCTGCCCATGATCCTCACCTGGCTCGCGGTGGTGATCGCCCTCGGTTACGTGGGCCTCGCCTCGATCCTCGCTTCGGTGGCGCTGGCAGTGGCGATCGCAGTGACGAGCCAGAGCGCGCCGCTCATCGTCTTCGGCATCGTGGCGGCGCTCCTCATCCTGTTCACGCATCGCGCCAACATTGCTCGCATGCGTGCGGGCACCGAGTCACGGGCGCGGCGGCTGTGGCTTCTCGGTACGCGGCGCGGACCTGCCTGACGATGGCGAGGGCTGTCCGAGCTTCACAGGCCACCCGAGCGGGTCAGCAGGAGACACCGCTCATCGCGCAGGTATTCGCCGAGCTTTCCGATGGGCGGTTCCACTCCGGTGAGGCGCTGGCGCGGACGCTCGGCGTGAGCCGCAGCGCCGTCTGGAAAGCGGTTGCGGCGCTGCGGGCGCAGGGGAGTGAGCTGCATGCCGTACGCAATCGCGGCTACCGGCTCGCCCATGGCAGTGATCCGCTCGATCCGGCAAAGATCCGCGAGCAGCTCGCGCGTGAAGTGCGCGCGCATGTCGCGCGGATCGATGCAGCCTGGTCGATCGAGTCAACCAACACGGCGCTGCTCGCGCGCGCCAATCCCGACAGCGGGACCGCCGAGGTGCTGCTCGCCGAATATCAGACCGCGGGACGTGGCCGCCGCGGCCGCGCCTGGCTTGCACCGCCGGGAGGCGCCATCTGCCTGTCGATGAGCTGGACGTTTCGCGAGGTGCCACAGGATCTCGCTGCACTCGGGCTCGTCGTCGGGGTGTGTGCGCTGCGGGCCCTGCGTGCGCACGGCATCGAGGCAGTGTCTCTCAAGTGGCCCAACGACCTTCTGCTCGGGGAACGCAAGCTCGGCGGAGTGCTCATCGATCTGCGTGCCGAGTCCGCGGGCCCCGCGTGCGTCGTCATCGGTATCGGCCTCAACCTGGCACTGGGTCCCGAGCTCCTCAGGCAGATCGCAGAAAGCGGTACGGCGGCGACGGATGTCGCCAGCGCCGTGCAGCCGCTACCGGCGCGCAACGCCGTCGCGGCATCGCTGGTGAGTGCGTGCGTCGTCGGCCTGGTCGAGTTCGAGCGGCAGGGGCTCAGACCCTTCATCGAGGACTGGCGCGCGGCGGATGCGCTGCGCGGGCGGACCGTGAATGTGAGCGCCGCCGATGGCGGCGCGCGCGGAGTCGCGCGCGGCATCGACCTGCACGGCGCGCTGATGGTGGAAACCCTTCAGGGTCTACGACGGTTCGTTTCGGGCGATGTCACCGTGAGGCTTTGAGCGGTGGCGGTGCTCCTGGTCGACGCCGGCAACACCCGCATCAAGTGGGCACATCTCGACGGCGGACGCCTCGGCCGCGCCCAGGCCGCGGTGCATTCCGCGTGGAGCCCCTCGACCTATGCACGCCGGCTGTTCGGTAAGCAGGCTCGTCCCACGCACCTGTGGGTGGCGAGTGTCGCCGGTCGGGAGGTGAACCGCGCCCTGGCGAGTGCGGCTCATCGGGCCGGCGTCGCGGCAACCTTCGTGTCCGTGCCGCGACGTGGCGGGGGCGTGAGGGTGGGTTATCTCGAGCCGTGGCGTCTGGGCGTCGATCGCTTCGTTGCCGCCGTCGGGGCTCATGAGCTTTTTGCACGCCTACCGGTATGCGTGGTGGGGATCGGTACTGCGATGACCGTCGATCTCATCGGGCCAGATGGCCGGCATCGGGGCGGTGCGATCATTCCAGCGCCTCCCCTGATGGTCGAAAGTCTGTTCACGCGCACGGACGGCATCCAGCAGCGTGCGCAGGGAGGCAGTGCGGGCGGCAGCGCGGGACTCTTTGCGCGCTCGACGCGCGCTGGCGTGGTGCAGGGCGCGCGCTACGCCGCTGCGGCCCTGATCGATCGCGCAGTAGAGGAGGGTCGGGCACTCCTTGCGCGCAGGCCACTCGTGGTGCTGACCGGAGGCGGGGCTGCCGTGGTGCGACCCCTGCTGAAAAGCCCATGCGTCGGAGTGCAGGACCTCGTCCTGCGGGGGCTTGCCGTTCTCGCACGGGGCGAAGCGCCGCCGCGGCGCTAAACCACCCCAAGAAATCACGCTTGACGTGATCGGCGACACATCGGCCGGTAACCAAGACGCGTGATTTCTTGGGGAGCCCGGCTAGAATCCGCCCCGTGCGCCTCGCCTTCTTCGCGCTGCTCTTCATGAATCTCGCGTACTTCGCGTGGGCGCACTGGATCGATGCGCCGAGGCCATCGCCGGTGAACGAGTCGATCACGCACCTGCCGCGGCTCAAGTTGGCCGAAGAGGTGCCCCCCGCCGAGCGCCCGCAACCGCACACTGCGCAGAAGACCTCACTGAGCTCGACGACCGCTTGCGTGTCGGTGGGGCCATTCGTCGATCTCGCCAGCAGTGTACGCGCGGCGGAGCTTCTCAAGGCCAAGGGGTTCGAGCCGCGGCAACGCGCGGAGCAGAGCCAGGCGTCGGAAGGCTACTGGGTGTACGTCGCTGGCCTCAGTCAGTCCGAAGCCGACCGGGCGCTGGTCGCGCTCGAGCACAGCGGCATCACGGATGCCCGCGTCATGCCGGAAAACGGTGAGGCGGGGCGACGGCTCTCCTTCGGGCTGTACAGCGAGCGCTCCCGCGCCGAGCGACGCGCACAGGCCGTGGGACAGGCAGGACTCAAGGCCCAGATCGTGGAGCACAAGCTTCCAGCCACCCTTCACTGGGTCGACCTGACGCCACCGCCGGGCATCAACACAGTCCCCCTGCAGGACCTCTTCGCCGCAGGGATTAACTCGCGGATCGCCGTACAACCCTGTCCGCCTGCGGTACCGGCGGCTCCCGCGACGACAGCCGGCACCGCCACGGCGACTCCGCGCCCGATGGCGTCCCTGCCTGCGACCGCCCGTTAACCCGACGGGTTCTGCCGCTGGCCCTCCGAAACTGCCCTGACACTTCAGGCTAGGTACAATCTGCGCCCCCTGCGAAAACCAACCGTGGGGCGCCTGTCAGTGCCGGCTTAGCTCAGTGGTAGAGCAGCGGTTTTGTAAACCGTTGGTCGGGGGTTCAAATCCCTCAGCCGGCAATCAGATTTGCAAATAACATCAGCACCTTAGTCAGCTCATCCTGCGGCGTACGTAAACCGATACTCGTGGGATCGAGTCTCGCCGGGCAAATCCGTGTGGACCGAAGTGGCGATGTGCGGCGTACACACTTGAGCGCCATGCGTGGACCACGCATGATCTTCGCAAGACCACCAGGAGCGTCACGCTCCGGCGGCCGGGAGATCCGAACGCCATACTGCTGCTTGAGGCGAGCTTTCCTGTTGAATTCGAGGATGAGCTCGTTGATCACGACCGGTTCATCCCCGAGGTAGCCGAGATGACGGTGCTGGTGACTGGAAGCGCGGGCCACCTCGGGGAGGCCGTGGTGCGGTACTTGCGTGCTGAAGGCCGACCATCCCTGGGCCTCGACGTTAAGCCGTCCCCGTTCACCGACGAGGTCGGATCTATCCGGGACAAGCGATTCGTCGCGCGGTGCATGCGGCAAACGCGAGCGGTCGTCCATGCGGCCACGCTCCACAAGCCTCATGTCGCAACTCACTCCTGGCAGGACTTCATCGACGTTAACGTCACGGGAACGCTGGTTTTGCTCGAGGCGGCTGTGGACGCAGGCATCGATTGTTTTGTTTACATCAGCACCACCAGCACGTTCGGCTTGACGCTGACGCCGGCTGGTTCGGAGCCTGCCACGTGGGTAACGGAGGATCTCATCCCAAAGCCAAAGAATGTCTATGGGGTGAGCAAACTCATGGCCGAGAGCCTGTGCGAGTTGGTGCACAAGCAGCGAGGCCTGCCAGTAGTGGTGTTGCGCACCTCACGGTTCTTCCCGGAGGCCGATGATAATCGAATCATCCGTGAGCAGTACGAGACCGCCAACGGTCAAGCGAACGAGTTGTTATATCGCCGCGTGGACATCGAAGATGTCGTCAACGCAGTGGTCCTGGCAGTCGAGAAAGCCGCAGGCATCGGCTTTGCCCGCTACATCATCTCGGCGACCACTCCTCTCACGGCGGCTGATCTGATGATGCTGCGCAGGGATGCTCCGCAAGTGGTGCAAAGAATCTTTCCCGACTGCGAGGAGCTTTACGCCGCCCGCGGCTGGAAACTCTTTCCCCAAATCGATCGGGTCTACGTCAATGCGCTCGCGAGAAGGGCGCTGAGCTGGAACCCGAAGTACGATTTTGCGCATGTACTGGAATGCCTGCGCACGAATCGGGAAATTCGGAGCGTGCTGGCGCGAGAGGTCGGAAGCAAGGGTTATCACGATGCGCATTTTCGCGATGGGCCGTATCCGGTTGACTAGCATCGCCCGCCAGACCACTCATGATGCAAATCCATTGGTCTGGTAGCCAGCCTCGTCCGGCTTACGTCGAGGCCATCGAGTTCTAAGTCAACCGGCCCGCCTTGGCTGCGTGTGGCTTTTCTCCGAGCAGCTCGGTGAGCGCGCAGGCAACCGTGGCAGTCGCGCCGCGCAAGTCATCCAGCCGCAGGCACTCGTCTGCCGCGTGACCATGTGCCTCGGCGAGCGTGCGTGGTCCGGCGCCGTAGAGCACGGTAGGGATGCCGGCGGCAGCGTAGTGGCGGGCGTCGGTGTAAAGCGGTACGCCGTGTTCCGCAATGGGTACGCCAAAGAAGCTCTCCCCATGGCGGCGCAGTGACTCTGTCAGTCGCTCGGTGCCGGAGACGGGGACCAGCGGCAGTGCCAGGAGAATCCTGCGGATCTCCACGCGAATGCCGCTGCAGTCAGCTGCCGCGCGTTCGACGAGGGTGTGCAGCTCTGTTTCGGCCTGGGCGGGGTTCTCCTCCGGGATGATGCGCCGATCGATGCGAAAGCTGACGCGATCGGGTACCACGTTGGTATTGATGCCACCTTCGATCAGGCCGACGTTGAGCGTCGGGTGCGTGATGCCGGGGACGGCAGATCGGCGTTGGCGCAATGCCGCACGCGAGTCGTAGATTCTGGTCAGGATCGTGGTCGCGGCTGCCAGCGCATCGACGCCCGACTCCGGCATGGCGGCGTGTCCCTGGCGGCCGCGCACCGTGACCTCAAGGTGCAGGCAGCCGTTGTGCGCCGTGGTCACCGCGTAAGAGAAGCCTGCACAGATGGCGTAGTCGGGGCGGGACAGGCGCTCTGCCAGCAGCCAGCGGGGTCCGATGTCGCCTCCAGCCTCTTCGTCATAGGTGAAATGCAACTCGACGCTGCCGCGGAGGGCAAGGCCCTCTCTGGCGAGCGCCTGCAGCGCCCGTAACGCGTAGGCGTAAGTTGCGAAATCGGACTTGCTCACGGCCACGCCGCGGCCGTACATGGTCCGACCATGCGTCGGGTCACTGACGATCTGCGCACCATACGGCTCCCGTGTCCAACCCAGACCCGGAGGTACCACGTCGCCATGGGCGTTGAGCGCGATGCACGGTCCGCCCTCGCCAAAGCGCTGGCGCACGATGAGATTGACGGCCGAAACCATGCCCGCTGCCCGGACCAGAGCAGCCGGCACCGGATGAGCTTCGACAGTGAATCCCAACTCCTGCAGCAGGCCACGGGCTCGCTCTGCGTGCGCCCCGCAGTCGCCGGGCGGATTGTCCGTGGGGACCCGGACCAGCGCGGCGAGAAAATCGCATTCGGAGGCGAAGCTGTCAGCCACGATCGCGCCCACCGCCGTCTCGAGCGGCGACGTTCCGGTCAGAGGTTTGTGTTGAGTCATCGCAATGCGCTCAGGGTGGCAGCGGAAGGTTGACCAGGAAGTCTCTGAAGGCATGAGCGGCGAGCTCGGCGTCCCCGGCACTCAGGGTTTCCGCGGGGTGGTGGCTGATCCCGCCATTGCCGCAGCGCACGAACAGCATGCCCATTTCGGTGATTTGCGCCATCACCATCGCGTCGTGGCCGGCTCCGCTCGGCAGGCGCCGCGCCTCGACGGCGTCGGTGACACGGCCGATGCTCTCGGCCCAGCGCTGCTGCATGCCGGGCGAACACCGTACGCCGGCGACATCCAGGATCTTGCGCCAGTCGATCGCGACCTGCCGGCGCGCGGCAATGCCTTCAGAGTCGGCGAGCACACTCGCGTACGCCGCGTCGCGCACCTCATCGCGGTCGGCGCGGATGTCCACACTCAGTTCGCAGCGACCGGGGATCACGTTCGCCGCACCCCCAGGAATCTGCAACTGTCCGACCGTGCCCACCAGTCCCGGCGTGCCGCTGCAGCGCTTCTCGATGGCCAATACAACTTCGGCGGCCGCAGCAGCAGCGTCGCGACGCAATGGCATCGGAACGGTTCCCGCGTGGCCCGCCAGGCCGGTAATGGAGACGAGGCTGCGTATGCTGCCGGCGATCGAGGTCACCACGCCGAGTGGCGCCGCCGCGTTCAGCAGCACCGGACCCTGCTCGATGTGTACCTCCACAAAACCCAGAAGTTTCCGTGGGTCGAGTGCCGCTGCGGGAATGGTCGCCGGATCGAGCCCCGCCGCCACCATGGCCTGCCGCATCGTCATCCCGTCGGCGTCGCGACACTCGAGTACTGCCGGATCGAACCGGCCCGCGAGCGTGCGGCTGCCGAGGAACGTCGACTTGAAGCGCACCCCTTCTTCCTCGGCAAAACCAACAATCGTCAACGTGTATGGCAGTCGCACTCCGGCCCTGCGCAGCTGCGCAACCACCGCTATGGGCAGCAGTATCCCCAAGCGCCCGTCAAACCTACCGGCGTCGATGACCGTGTCGTAGTGCGAGCCCGTCACCAGCGTGCGCTCGCTCGCGGTGGCGTCGCGCCAGCGCCCGATGACGTTACCGACAGTGTCGACCTCGACCTCGAGCCCCGCCGCTAACATCCAGTCGGCGAGTTGCGCGGCGGTCGCGCGATGTGCCGGCGTCAGATACGAGCACGCCAGGCCATCCGGCCGGTCGCTGAGGCGTGCCAGCTCGTCCGCCATGGCGATGATCGCGCTGCCGAGCGGTTCGTCCACCAGGTCGGCCAGACGAAATGCGGCAATCCGCCCGATTTCGCACAACGCCTGCCCGCGTTCGTGCTCGAGCGTGTTCGCAACTCGCCGCTCGAGCGCCGCAATGACCGCGGCGCGATCGTGGCCCCTGACGGCGAACACGAACGGAAAACCGAACTTCTTCGCATAGGCGGCGTTAAGGTGCGCGAGGCGCGAGAATTCCTCGGGCGTGCACGCGGTGAGGCCCGCGCCCTGTTGCTCCCGTGTCGATTCCGGCGTGAGCTCGCCTGCGAGCCGCTTCTTCGCGGCCAGCTCGGGATGCGCCCGAATGAGCGCCAGCTGTTCATCTGCGGCTGCCTGCTCGACGGCCGCGCACATTGCCCGGTGCAGCTCGAATCGCGAGCGAAGCGGGCGCAGCGCCGCGACGCGCTCGGCCACCCAGCTGGTACGCTCAAAGACGCCCGCCAACGCTGCCACGAATTGCGGTGCCGGGAGCGAGTTGAGGTCTTGGAGAGAAATCACGGCTGCAACTATTTCTTCGCGGTGCTCGCGGGCGATTGGGTGGCGATCCAGTGCCGGGCAATATCGATTCGCCGGCAGACCCAAACACCCTCGTGCTCGAGGGCGTAGTCGAGAAAGCGCTCGAGGCATGCAATACGGCCCGGCCGTCCGATAAGCCGGGCATGCAGTCCGACCGACAGCATCTTCGGCGCATCGAGTCCCGCGGGATCGCCCTCGCGATGCAGCGTGTCGAATGCATCGCGCAGATAGTCGAAGAACTGTGTGCCGGAATTGAACCCCTGCATCATCGCGAAGCGCATGTCGTTGCAGTCGAGCGTATACGGCACCACCAGGTGCGGTACCGTGCGTGTGGCGTCTATGCCGGCCACCTGGGTCCAGTAAGGGAGGTCGTCGGCGTAGGAGTCGGCGTCGTAGAGAAAGCCACCGTGCTCTACGAGCAGACGCCGGGTGTTCGGGCTGTCGCGTCCGGTATACCAGCCGAGCGGGGCGCTCCCGGTCAGTTCCGCCAGTACCGCGACCGCCTCCGCCAGGTGGGCACGCTCGGTGGCTTCATCGATGAGCTGGTAGCTGATCCAGCGCAGCCCGTGTCCGGCAATTTCGTGGCCCAGCGCGCGGTACGCCGCGAGCGCCTCCGGGTGACGCTTCAGCGCCACCGCGCTGGCGAACACGGTGAGTGGCAGCTTGCGCCGCTCGAACGCCCGTAGTACTCGCCACAGTCCGGCGCGCGATCCGTATTCGAACAGCGACTCCATGCTCATGTGACGCATCGGAAAAGCGGCCGCCCCGATGATCTCTGACAGGAACGTTTCCGAGTGCGTATCCCCGTCGAGCACGCAGTTCTCGCTGCCCTCTTCGTGATTCAAAACGAACTGCAGGGCAATACGCGCCTGTCCGGGCCAGCGCGCGTGCGGCGGCGAGCGGCCATAACCCACGAGATCGCGGGGATAACTTTTCTGCGATGGATTCATGGCGCGCGTCTGCCGTTGGAGAACACTGAGCGCAAATCGATGCACTTCTCGGAGACGTCCTCGAGCCTCAGATCGGCGCGGACCCGCTCGAGATGGCGCACCATGAGGCCAACTGCCCGCGACTGCCGTCGCTCGAGTGCACGGGCGAGTTCGCGATGCTCCTGCGGCGGACAGCAGGGTGCCCCGGGGACCTGGTACACGGCAATGATGAGTGACGACCGTGACACGAGGTCGCGCAGCATACCCGTCAGGACCTGATTGCCGCCAACCTCCGCAACGATGAGGTGAAACTCGCCGGAGTACTTGAGCGCGGCGCGGCGATCGCCCTGACGCCAGGCGGCATGCTCCCGTGTCACATGCTGACGAAGCCGGGTGCAATCCGCGCGCGTAGCGGACTTGATGAAGCCCGCGACCGTGCCCGCCTCCAGCACCTTGCGGGCGGTAAACACTTCATGCGCCTCGCGCACCGAGGGTTTGGCCACCACTGCGCCGCGATTGGGCATGAGCGTGACCACCCGCTCATGTGCCAGACGCTGGAGCACCTGACGAAGTCTCGTCCGCCCGAGACCGAAGATTTCGCACAGGCGTTCTTCAACCAGCCGGGTGTCCGGCGGCAGGCGGTGGTCGATGATTGCCATCCAGATCTGCTCGTAGACCGCGGCCACATCCGCGCCGTTCGCACTGCGCGCCTTGCGGTTTGCCGGCCCTGCGGGAGCAGTGCCGCGTCTTGCCGCTGTCGCCGGGAGACGCGCGGGACGCAGCGGTATCAGCGTGGAGCTCATACTGTCAGGCGCGGCGCGGCGGAGCCGGAGTACGTCGCGGCCGCGGTATGCACCTCGCGGCCGAGGACGTAAGTGCGAGAGACCGCCCGATCATCGCCCAACGTGATCAGCACCAGCAGCTTCTCAGTGAGCGTACGCGAGCGGGCCATGCGCCGCGCGATCAGCGCGCTGGCACGCAGGTCGAGAACGATGAAATCGGCCTCCATCCCGACCGCGAAGTGGCCGATGCGGTCGTCGATGCCGAGAGCACGGGCACCTCCGAGCGTGGCGAGATAAAACGCACGCAGGGGCGAGAGATGCTGGCGCGACAGCTGTGCGACCTTGTAAGCATCCCCGAGCGTCTGCAGCATGCTGAAGCTGGTGCCGCCTGCTACATCCGTCGCAACCGAGAATCGCATTCCGGCGGCATCGGCGGCGGTCACGTCGAAGAGACCGCTGCCGAGGCGCAGGTTGGAGGTAGGACAGAAAGCGGCCGATGCACCTGACCGCGCCATGCGGACGCGATCGTTTTGGTCAAGATGGATGCAGTGCGCGTAGATCGCACGCTCGCGCAGCAGGCCATAGCCGTCATACACGTCGAGGTAGCTGCGTGCTTGCGGAAACAGGCGCTTCACCCACGCCACTTCATCGAGGTTTTCGGCGACGTGCGTCTGGATGAGGGCATCCGGGTAGTCCCTGGCGAGTCGCCCGACGCTCGCCAGCTGCGCTTCCGACGAAGTGGGAGCGAAGCGCGGGGTGATCGCGTACAGCAGTCGCTCCCGACCATGCCACGCCTCGAGCAGCTCGCGTGAGTCACGCTCGCCGACCTCGGGGGTGTCGCGCAGATACTCCGGGCAGTTTCGATCCATCAGCGCTTTGCCTGCCGCCATGCGCAGGCGGCGCGCCGCGGCCGCCTGAAAAAAGGCCTGCACCGAGGTCGCATGCACGCTGCAGAACACCAGCGCCGTCGTCGTGCCGTTGCGCAGGAGTTCATCGAGGAAGAACTCGGCAACCTCGCGCGCGTGCACGGGGTCCGCGAATTCGCCCTCGGTGGGATAGGTGTAATCCTCCAGCCAGTCGAGCAGCTGCCGGCCGCCTGCGCCGATGATGTCGGTCTGCGGGTAATGGATGTGGGCATCGACGAAGCCGGGCATCAGGATGCTGTCGCCATGCTCGACCAGCCGTGCATCCTTCGGCAGCCCGGACAGCAGCGCGCTGGCCGGTCCGATCGAGGCGATCTGGCCATGCGCGGTGACCAGGAGCCCGTCGTCAAGAAACTCGAAGCTCCCGGGGTCATCGTGCGAACCGGGATCGGAACGGAAATGCAGTATCGCACCCCGATGCGCGCACAGGCTTTCCGCAGAGTCAGTGCGGTGCGCCACGTTCGATCCAGGCGAGCATTTCGGCCCGCTCCTCTTCGCTGATGCCGGTAACGTTGCCTACGGGCATGGCACGGGTCGCGAGCTGCTGACGGATCTGTTCGGTGCGCGCGAGGATGCGCTCGGGTGTATCGAGCAGAACGCCGTTCGGAGCCGCAGTGAAGCCCGCCAGGCTCGGGTGCGCGGAATGACAGCCCGCGCAGCGCAGGGCGACGATCGCCTCGATGCGCACGAAGCTCCCGGTGGAAGCCAACCCTGCATCTGTGGGGGGTGTGCCGCGCGGCGTGGGCATCAGCGCGAACGCGACTCCGGCTAGCGTGAGTACGCCCAGGGCTGCGGGGAGCAGTGAGGTGTGGCCGTTACGTTCATGGGCCTTGTGCCGCGCGACGAAGTAGACGCGCAGCAACACCCCGGCAGCGCAAATGACGATGAGCACCAGCCAGTTTTCGCGGGCACCGTACGTCATCGGATAGTGATGGCTGATCATCACGAACAACACCGGCAGCGTGAAGTAGGTGTTGTGCGTCGAACGCAGCTTCGCTGCGATGGCGCCCGTGGGGTCGGGCTCGCGGTTTTCCTGTTTGATGCGCACCAGCGCTCGTTGAGCAGGAATGATGACGAAGAACACGTTCGCCACCATGATCGTGCCGAGCATTGCGCCGAATTCCATGTAGGCACCTCGTCCGCTGAAGAGGTGGCACAGCACCCAGGCTGCTGCGCTGAGGAGCACGGCGAGCACCGCCCCGAGTGCACGGCTGTCGCGGCCGAGCGGCGAGCGACACAGGACGTCATAGACGATCCAGCCGCCAGCTATGAATGCCATACCAATGACGATGGCCGCGGGTTTTGACAGCGCAGCTACCGATCGGTCGATCAGATACAACTCGGCCTGACCGTAATAGAGGAGTCCAAGCAGAAAAAGTCCGGAGAGTAAGGTGGTATATGCCTCCCAGTAGAACCAGTGGAGCGACGGCGGCAGCACCGCCGGCGCTACGCGGTACTTCTGCGCCTGGTAGAAACCCCCTCCGTGCACCGCCCAGAGTTCACCTGCCACCCCCCGTCCTGCGAGTGCCGGATCGGCCGGTGGCAGGAGGTGATTATCGAGCCAGATGAAATAGAAGGACGATCCGATCCAGGCGATGCCCGCTACCAGATGCAGCCAGCGACCGAGCAGACTCAGCCAGTCGAGGAAGTAGGCGGTCACGGGGCAGGGGACGTGCAGGCCGCACAGCCGCCGGGCGGACAGATTGCGGCAGGGTCTGGCGGCGTCGAGCAGGCGGGGAGCGCCCGGGAGCTCGCACCGGGTGAAAGCTCGGGGCTGCGCAGCAATTGGGCCGCGACGCCGACGGCAATTGCCGCAGGCCACTTGCTATCGATACCCTCCACCCCGATGGGACAAACCAGCCGGCCGATCGCCTCCGGGGTGAGGCCATCGCGGGCGAGCCGCGAGCGGAAGCGCGCCCCTTTGCTCCTCGAGCCGATCAGGCCCAGCCAGGCGAAATCGCCGCGCTCGAGGATCGCCCGACAGAGCGCGTAGTCCAGCGCGTGGTCATGGGTCATTACCAGGAAGCGCGCGGCGGCGGGCGCGAGCGGCACCGTGTTCACCGGCGCCTGCCGGCACAGCGGATGGACGTTGTCAGCTAGTCCCTCGGGCAGCAGCTCGGGGCGCGAGTCAATCCAGGTCACCTCGAACGGCAACTCGGCGAGGACACGGATCAACGCCTGTCCCACATGGCCAGCACCGTAGAGCCAGAGCACCGCATGCCCGGCCGCGACGGTCTCGATGAGGATCGTTGTCTCGCCGTCCGCGGCGAGTAGCAGGGGCGGGTGGCCCCTGGCTGATACCGCTTCCAGCCGTCGGCGCACGATACCCTGGCCCGAGAGCTCGCTGATGATCGCGGCGCACCCGCCGGCCGCGGCCAGCGTTGCCGCGCGCCGTAGCAGTGGCAGATCAAGCGGCGTGAATCGTTCCAGCCACAGCTGCACCACGCCGCCGCAACATTGCCCCAACTCCCGACCCAACACGAGCCGGCGTAGCGCGACCGAACTCGTCTGCGTTGTGGAGAGCAGCAGCGATTGCGCGGCCTGCATTGCCTGCCACTCGAGGTTGCCGCCGCCGATCGTGCCGTGGATGCCGGCACGCGAAACCAGCATACAGGCGCCGGGCTCGCGCGGACTCGAACCGCGCACTCCGGCGACGAGCACTCGCACGACCGCCGGCTCACGCCTCTCGAGCAGGCGGCAGACGGCCAGCGGCCAGCTGCCGCGCAGCGCCCCGAGCCATCGGCCGTGCGTCGCCCTGTCTGGCGCATCGCTCCTCGGCAGCATCGTCATGCTTGCCCCCTCACGCTGTCGATGGCGCGCAGCACCGCCTCGGGCGTCGCCGGCGCGGTGAGTTGCGGCAGCGCGGCCGCGGGTCCGCAGGCCGCGCAGGCGTCGCGAATGGCATGAAACACCGAGATCGCCAGCATCAACGGTGGCTCGCCGACGGCTTTCGAGCGGTGAATCGTGTCCTCGCGGTTTGGGGAGCGTTCCAGCAGGGCGATGCGGCTTTGTGCCGGCCAGTCGCGCGCCGTGGGAATCTTGTAGGTCGAGGGCGCATGAGTCTGCAGCTCTCCCTTCTCATCCCACCACAATTCCTCGCAGGTGAGCCAGCCGACCCCCTGGATGAAGCCGCCCTCGACCTGCCCGCGATCGATCGCCGGATTGAGCGACGCGCCGACGTCGTGCAGGATGTCAACCCGCAGCAGACGTGTCTCGCCGCTCAGCGTGTCGAGTGCGACCTCGGAGACCGCCGCGCCGTACGCAAAGTAGAAGAACGGCCGGCCGAGGAGCGTCGCCTTGTCCCAATGGATCTTCGGAGTCCGGTAGTAGCCGGTGGCGGAGAGCGAGATGCGCGCGGTATAGGCTTCGCGTACGAGTTGCGCAAAGGTCATGCTGCGCGTGCCGAGCTGCACGGATCCGTCGGCAAAGTGAACCTGCTCGGGGGCAACCCCATGGGCCTCACGGGCGTGCTCGACCAGGCGTTGCCGGATGGTGCGGGCAGCCGCCCGTGCCGCCATGCCGTTAAGGTCCGAACTCGATGAGGCCGCCGTAGCCGAGGAATTGGGCACTTTGCTGGTATCGGTCGTGGTGACGCGGACAGCCGCCAGCGGCACGCCGAGCTCGGCCGCCACCACCTGCGCCACCTTGATATGCAGACCCTGCCCCATCTCGGTGCCGCCGTGATTCAGCAACACGGTGCCGTCGGTGTAAACCTGCAGCAACGCGCCGGCCTGGTTGTAGTGCGTGGCAGTGAACGAGATGCCGAATTTCACCGGAGTCAGCGCCAGACCGCGCTTCACGAGCGCGTTGCGCTGGTTCCAGTCGGTAATGACTCTGCGGCGCTCGCGATAACCGCTCTGCCTCTCCAGGCGATCGACGATGTCGTGGATGAGGCTGTCCTCGATCGTCTGGCCGTAATGGCTCACGTTGCGCGGCGCGATGCCGTAGAAGTTTGCGCGCCGCACATCGAGTGGATCGCGGCGCAGCGAGCGTGCAATCTCATCGATGATGTTCTCGATGACCATCATTCCCTGCGGGCCACCGAAACCGCGGAAAGCGGTGTTGGATACGGTATGGGTCTTGCAGCGATGCGAGGTGATCTCGACATGTTCGAGGAAGTAGGCGTTATCGAGATGATAGACGGCACGATCATTTACCGGGCCGGACAGGTCCGCCGAATACCCGCAGCGCGAGGCGAGCATGATGGTCAGCGCCAGGATGCGCCCCTGCGAATCGAAGCCGACGTCGTAGTCCGCGAGGAAGTCGTGACGCTTGCCAGTCATGATCATGTCGGCGTCGCGATCGAGACGCAGTTTCACCGGCCGGCCGGCCTTCAGGGCGAGCACGGCCGCGGCCGCTGCCATCAGGCTCGGCTGGCTCTCCTTGCCGCCGAAACCGCCGCCCATACGCCGACACTGAACCGTGACGCTGTGTGCGCGCACACCGAGCGCATGGGCAACGATGTGTTGTACTTCGGTGGGATGCTGGGTCGAGCTGTGGACCAGCATCGCGCCATCCTCCTGTGGGATGGCGATCGCGATCTGGCCCTCCAGATAGAAGTGATCCTGGCCGCCGATGATCACGGTTCCCTGCCGACGATGGGGTGCGCCGGCCAGCACCGTGGCCGGTGTGCCGCGAACGAGCGTCCGGCTCGGGACAACATAACTCTGCGCCGCCAGTGCCGCGCGAATATCGAGCAGCGCCGGCAGCTCGTCGTAGCTGATACGTGCGCGTCGCGCCGCCCGGCGTGCGGTCGTGTAGGAATCGGCGGCTACTGCGAACAGCGGCTGACCGGCGTACTGCACGAGCTCGGCGGCAAGGATCGGGTCGTCGTGCACGACGCCGCCGTAGTTGTTCTCGCCGGGGATATCCGCGGGCAGCGCCACCGCCACTACCCCGGGGGTGGCGAGCACCGCACTCAGGTCGAGCTCGCGGATCCGGCCATGCGCGATGCGGCTCACCCCGAACGCGCCGTGCAGCGCGTTCGCCGGTAAGGGGATGTCGTCGCAGTACAGCGCCCGGCCGGTGACGTGCAGATGTGCGCTGTCGTGCGGATAAGACTCGCCGATCACCTCGCTGGTGGCGGTCTCGGCCTCCGGCACGGCGACCATCAGGCGAATTCCTGCTCGGCTGAAGGATCGGTCAGCCTTACGTGGTGTCCGGCTTGCGAATGTTGCAGGTAGAAGCGGCGCAACATGCTGCCCGCGGCCCTGAGGCGGTACTGGCGGCTGCCACGCAGGTCGGTGAGCGGCGTGAAGTCGGAGGCGAGCGCCGCGGTGGCCGCAGCGATCGTCGCTTCCGACCACGGCTGTCCGGTCAGCGCCCGCTCGGCAGCCGTCGCCCGCCCGGGAGTTGCGGCCATGCCACCGTAGGCAAGCCGTGCGCTCACGATCCGCCCCTCGGCCAGCTCCACTGCGAACGCGCTACAAACCGCCGAGATGTCCTGATCGATGCGCTTCGCGAGTTTGTAACTCGCGAACAGCCGTGCCGGCTTGGCTGGCGGGACGAGAACACCGACGATGAACTCGCCCGGCGCCAGATCCTTGCGCTGGTAGCCGAGATACAAGCACTCGAGCGGAATGCGACGCCGGTGCGCGCCCCGGCGCAGCTCGAGCTCGGCGCCCAGCGCGATCAGTGCCGGCATGGAGTCCCCGATCGGCGAGCCGTTGGCGATGTTTCCGCACAGCGTGCCGGAATTGCATACCGGCGGGGATGCGAAGCGTCCGGCCTGCTCGGCGAGTGCCGGATAGTCTTCGAGCAGCGCCGACCAGGCGGCGGTAAGTGTCACCGCGGCGCCAATCCACAGACCGGCGGCGTCGCGGCGGATCTCCCGCAGCTCCACCACGTTGCCCAGGTAGATGATCGGCGGCAGCTCGCGGAGCTGCTTTGTCACCCACAGGGCGACATCCGTACCGCCCGCCAGCAGCAGCGAATCCGGGGCCGCGGCCAGCGCCGCGGCCAGCTCATCAAGGCTGCGCGGGGCATGGAATCCCGGCAAACGCAGGGCGCTATCGGACCTGGTGCGCCGCAGTGCACGGAGTTGGTCGGCGCGGCCGGCGGATTGCGCGTCAGCGCGGCTCCAGCGCGGCGGTTCAGGATAACTCCCCATGCGGTCGCCGGCGTCGATGATCGGCCGGTAGCCGGTGCAGCGACACAGATTGCCAGACAGAGCCGTGAGCACCTCAGGCCGCGTCGGCGCGCTCCGTCGCAGATACAGCGCAAACAGCGACATCACGAATCCCGGTGTGCAGAAGCCGCATTGCGATGCATGGCAATCGATGAGCGCACGCTGCACGGGATGCAGCGTTCCATCGGCGGCTTGCAAGCTCTCCACGGTGATGAGTTCCGCGCCGTCGATGGTGGGCAGGAAGCGGATGCAGGAATTGATCGCACGATACTCGATCTGTTGCCCGTCTGCGGTCAGCTCACCGAGGACCACCGTGCACGCTCCGCAGTCGCCTTCGGCACACCCCTCCTTGGTGCCGGTGCGCCCGGCGCGGTTGCGCAGATACTCGAGCACGGTGCTAGTAGGCGGCACCCCCGAGACGCAGCGCAGCTCGCCATCGAGCATGAACCGCGTCGCCTGTGTGTCGGGGACGGCGTCTTTCACGACCACAGGCCTCGCGCTCGGGCAGGTATCAGCTGCCGCGATAAGTGGAATAGCTCCATGGCGATACCAACAGCGGAACGTGATAGTCCTGCTCGGGGCTTGCCAGCCCGAATGCAACGACTACCGCATCGATGAAGGGTGGCTCCGGCAATTGTGCCCCGCGTGAACGGAAGTACTCGGCGGCGTGGAACGTCAGCTGGTAGCGACCGGCGCGCAGCGCGTCGCCTTCCAGCAGGGGAGGAGCACAGCGACCCTGCGCGTTGGTTCGCCGCTGTGCCAACAGCCGCGGCGGACTTACCCCGGTGTCGTGGAGCTCGACGCGCAGCCCTGCTGCGGGGATACCCGCAGCGACGTCCAGCACATGAGTCGTCAACTTTCCCATGCGAGCGAGGGTTCGTATGAGAATGCGTTCCTGCGCAGCAGCATACGCGCCAACGGAACTGCACACAATTGCGGGATGGATTGTGCACCAACCCGAGTCACCCGCAGCGCAGCTCAGACACGCGCCGCGCCCTTCGTGCTTATCGAGGGGCCTCGTGCTAGCTTAGACTGCCATGACTTCGATGGAGGCTTTCATCGGGAGAATTCCCAAGGCTGAACTCCATCTGCACATCGAAGGTACGCTCGAGCCGGAGATGGTGTTCGAGCTGGCCCGCAAGAACCGGGTGTCGCTGCCGCATTCCTCGGTCGAGGCGCTGCGCCGGGCGTACTGCTTCACCAACCTGCAGTCCTTCCTCGATGTCTATTACCAGGGCGCCAACGTACTGCGCGATGCGGATGACTTCCATGCACTGACCTCGGCCTATCTGCGCCGGGCGCACGCGGATGGCGTCGTGCACGCCGAGATCTTTTTCGACCCGCAGACTCATACCGCGCGTGGTGTGCCGTTCGAAGCCATCATCGGCGGTATTCACAGCGCGCTCACCGAGGGGACGCAAGAGCTCGGCATCACTCACCGTCTCATCCTGTGTTTTCTGCGCCACCTGAGCGCGGAAGACGCCATGAAGACGCTCGAGCAGGCGCTGCCGCACGCCGGCATGATCGCCGCCGTCGGCCTCGACTCTTCCGAGGCCGGCCATCCCCCGAGGAAGTTCCTGGCGGTATTTACACGCGCGCGCAGCGAAGGACTGCTCGCCGTGGCGCACGCCGGGGAGGAAGGGCCGCCGGAATATATCTCCGAAGCGCTCGATCTTCTAAAGGTGAAGCGGATCGATCATGGTGTGCGCAGCGAAGAGGATCCGGCGCTCCTCGAGCGCCTGGTGCGCGAGCGCATGCCACTGACAGTGTGCCCGCTGTCCAACGTCAGACTGCGGGTCTTCGATCGCATGGAAGATCACAATCTCAGGCGGCTGCTGCAGCGGGGACTCTGCGTGACCGTGAATTCGGACGATCCGGCGTATTTCGGCGGTTACCTCGCCGAGAACTATCTCGCGGCCTACCGCGCACTCAATCTCTCCCGGGCGGAGATCGTGCAACTCGCGAGCAACTCCGTCGAGGCTTCCTTTCTCCCCCAGCCCGAGAAGGAGGGCTGGCTGCGGAAGATCCGCCGGTTCGATTGAGATGCGACCTCCGCATCCCGCTAGGCGGAGCCAGACTCCCGCCGCGCACTGACCCCTCGAGGGGAATACCGCTCAGCGCTCAGTTGTCGGCGCGGTGTCGAAGAAACTCTCGCTGACCGGTTTATTCTCGAGGATCTCCTCAGGCGTCAGGCCGTGAAGCTCGTGCGGAAATACCAGCCAGCTGTTGGTCGAGCGCACATAGAAGTCGGGCTTGAGCGAGCTGTGGTTGCGTTCCGGCTTGTAGTACACCGTCGCGATGCGGATCTGCCCGGCAAGATTGCGCCGGCAGCGGCGGCGGAGCTCCGTCATGACCGCCTCGAGGCTGCGACCGGAATCGAACACATCATCGATGATCAGCAGCTGATCCTCGAACGAGAGGCGCGATATCAGGTAATTCACCGCGTGCACGCGCACCGTCTTCGCCTGCTGATCGATACCGGTGTAGGAGGAGGTGCGGATCGCGATGTGATCGGCGTGTATGCCGTGGTACTCGAGTGTCTCCTGGACTGCGATGCCGACGGGGGCGCCGCCGCGCCAGAGCGCAGCCAGAAAGGTCGGCCTGAAGCCGCTGCGCACGATGCGCATGGCGAGCTCGATGGAGTCGCGCAGCAGCGACTCGCTCGAAACGAAGATTTTCTCAATGGCCGGCGAGGGGCTTGGCGGGTTCATGGACGGATCTTTTTTGGTGCGAGCGTGCCAGGCGCATTTTGGCACATCGCGCGGAGTCGTAGCTCGGGCCGCGTCGCCGAGGCCTCGCGCCTGGAAGCTGCAGAGGGCTGCGGTGCGCTGGCGGAGCGCGGCGCTGCCGGGACCGGCGCGGTGCCGTGCCGGCGCACGGGCTCCGTTATACTCTCGGCCCACGCTCTACCTGCCTGCCGGCGGTTCGCTGAGAGGCGCATGCCGCGAAACATCGAGATCAAAGCCCACATCGGCAGCGTCGAAGCGCTGCTGCCCCAGGTGAGGCTCATCGCCGATCAGGGACCGTGGGAGATTCGCCAGGACGATACCTATTTCGCGTGCCGCGGCGGCAGGCTCAAACTGCGCACGGGCTTGGAGAATGCCGGCGAACTCATCTATTACCGACGTGATGATCAACGAGCGGCCAAGCAATCCTTTTACCTGCGCTCGCCGAGCCCGGATCCCGCGTCGCTGCGCGAGCTCCTCACTCAGGCCTTGGGTGAGATCGGTCGCGTCGAGAAGCTGCGCACGCTCTTTCTGCGCGGCAGAACGCGCATTCATCTCGATAAGGTCACCGGCCTCGGGGACTTCCTCGAGCTCGAGGTGGTACTCGCCGAGCACGAATCGCCTGCCCAGGGCATAGCCGAGGCGAACGCGCTGCTGATGCAGCTCGGCGTGGATTCATCCCAGCTCGTCGAAGGTTCGTACCTCGATCTCATGGCCACGGCCCGGGCGGCGTAGAGGGCATGGACCGCCTCTCGCGTCGGGAGCTGATGCGTATCGCAGCGGCGGCAGCGACCCTGCCATGGCTTGGCGCACGGGCGACGACGAGCGCACCCCTCCAGGCGGCGAGCCGACGGCATGCGCCGGAATTCGCAGTGACGGAGCAGGTTCCTGAGGCCTTCGTTTCCCTGCCGTTCGAGGCGCAGGAGCTCGGCGGACTCTTCGCCGAGCGCATGCGGACTAACGTGGAAGGGCGGTTGCTGCGCGTCGACACGGAGGCGTTTCTCGCGGGCTTTGTGCACCGTGACAGTGCGGGCAGCTTCGATGCGGCGTGGTTGGGAGAGCACGCCGGTAAGTTTCTCGATGCCGCCTGCAACGCACTGCGCTATCGCGAAAACGAGCGTTTGCGGCAGATCGTCGAGCGAGTGGCCCGGGCGCTCATCGCCAGCCAGGAGCCGGATGGTTATCTCGGCACCTATCCGGCCACGCGCCGTTGGACGGGCTGGGACGTCTGGGTGCACAAGTACAACCTGATCGGGCTACTCAGTTACTACCAGTTGACCGCGGAGCCGGCGGCGCTGCGCAGCTGTTGCGGCATGGGAGATCTCCTTGCGCGCACCTTCGGCGAGGCACCGGGACAGCGCGACATCATCGCAGCCGGAGAGCACATGGGCATGGCGGCGACCGCCGTGCTCGAGCCGATGTGCCGACTCTACCGATTCACGGGGCAGCCGCGGTATCGCGAATTCTGCGGGTACCTGGTGCGCTCGTACGACCACCCGCATGGCCCGCGCATCGTGACGACGCTGCTCGAGGGTGGCGGCGTTTACCGCGTCGCCAATGGCAAGGCGTACGAGATGCTCTCCAACTTCAACGGGCTCATCGATCTCTACCGCCTCACCGCTGACGAGACGCTGCTGTCTGCCGTGCTGCACGCATGGGAGGACATCGTCCGGCAGCAGTTGTATCGCACCGGCACGCTGAGTGCCGGAGAGCACTTCCAGCCCGTGGGGCAGTTGCTCACGCTGCAGTCATCGAACGTCGGCGAGATGTGCGTGACGGTGACCTGGCTGCAGCTCAATTGGCGGCTGTTGCGTTTGACCGGCGAGGGGCGCTTCGGTCAGGAAATCGAGCGCGCCGTCTACAACCACCTACTGGCGGCGCAAAACGCCGGAAACGGCGACATCTCCTACTACACGGCCTTTACCGGACCCAAGGAATTCACCGACGCGCTGCTGTGCTGCGTATCGAGCGGTCCACGGGGCATCTCGCTCATTCCGCAGCTGACCTGGGGTCTGCAGAAGAATGCGTTCTTCGTCAACCTGTACAGCCCGGGTCGCGCGCGCTGCGAATTCGATGGCGTGCCGGTCGAGGTGGTATGCGAGACCGCGTTTCCGGCGGACGGTCGTATTCGCATCACCATCAACGCCGAGGCTGCGACCCATTTCACTCTCCGGCTGCGAGTTCCAGAGTGGACTGGCGGCTTTCATGTCCGCTCTGGCGCGGGCACCCTCGTAGGGAAACCCGGCCAGCTGCTGGATGTTTCTCGCACCTGGTCGCGATCGAGCACGCTCGATATCCGCATGGAGGTGCCGACGCGTGTGGTGCCGGGCTCACCGAGCTATCCTGACTACCTCATGCTGCAGCGCGGCCCGCAGGTGCTGGCACTGGAGCAGGCGCTCAATCCGGACGTGCCTTGCCTGCATCGCGTCGCCGTCGCGGCGGGGCTGGTAGGTCCGCAGCCCGCGCCCCCGGCGGAAAGTAGCGGCCAACGGCATGTCTATGAAGTGGCCGGCATCGTTGGTGTACCGGCGGAGGAGGGTCGGCTGCGCTTTGAGCCGCGTGCCGTTCGGCTTGTGCCGTTTGCGGACCTTGCCAACGGCCGCGTGTGGATCGCCCGGGCGGATCGCCTGCGGCCCGACCCGCCCGCGGTCACCGCGTTCGCGCGCGCGAATCTTTCGGTCACTAACCTCGGACTCGAGCCGCTCGCGGAGGGACACCGGCGCACGGACATCGCCGAGTTCCTGACTGACGAGGATCCCGTCAGTTTCTGCACCGTCAATCCGCAGGATTTCGGGCTGGCGAACTATCTTGGCGCACCGCTCGGCAAGCGCGGCGACCCGGTGTGGTTCGCCCTCATGCTGAAGAACCCGGCGACCATTTCGCGAATCGTGTTCCGCCACGGCGCGGTGAGCGCCTCGGGCGGCTGGTTCGATACCACGGAAGGGATGCCGTACTTCGAGGTCTCGCGCGGCCCTATCCCGACCTCATCGAACGACGCGTTGCCCGAGAACAGCAAGGTGCGCTGGGAGCGGGCCGCCGTGCTCGAGGACTACCCGCGAACGGATGCCTCGACGCCACCGCCGCTCGCGGACGGACGACTGTTTGAGGTACGGCTGCGCCAGGCGCTCGAGGTGTACGGCGTGCGCATCGTCGGCCGGGCGGGCGGCGAGTATGCGAGCTGCGCCGAGCTCAGCGCCTACGGCTGATGGCCTGCGAAGAACGGCGCAAGCGCATCAAGCTCGGCGCGGCGATAAGCGTGACCCACGCGAACCTCGGTGCCGAATTCCAGGTAGGGATCGCTCGCGCGATCGTAGCTCGGCCAGCGCGGGAGCCCCGACCCGTTGGGATCGCCGCTCGCTGCGAATCGCGCCCAGGCTTGACGCAGGGTCGCCGACAGCTCGAGGTCCGTGGTGTCGGGCGGCGGGTGGGGGATGAAGCTCGGCTTATCGGGCGAGCCGAACACGAACGGCAGCACTTCCGAATGAGTCGCCGGCTGCGTGCGGCCGGCCACGCCACGGCTGAAGAGATAGAAGAAGGTCTTCGACTGATGAGTTGAGAGCCCGCGCGCAATGAGACGCGCGCTCTCGCCGAAGATCGCATCGCCGAGGATGGCCGCGGCTGCCGTGTTGGCCGCGGCATCCGTCTCGGCCGGGTTGAGCGCGAGCAGTTGCTCAGATGAACCGTCGAACTTGTCTTTGACCCAGGCCCGGTAGCTCGCCAAGGTTTGCTGTGGGGAGAACATCCGGCCTTCGTCGGCCGCGATACCGACGATGGCCGGGACGGCATTCACGGTGCCAGCGGCAAACTGGGCACGTGGCTGTGCCGGCACGACAAAGCCGTCCACGATCGGCGCGGGGAACCTGAGCGACATCAGGCTGCCGCTAGCACTCTGCGGAAAGAAGTCATCGTTGTGCGCCAGCAGTTCCGTGGCGCTCAGCCGGCGCAGCGCCGCGAGATCCGCTACGAGCGTAGCGCCGCTCCGTTCCGCCGCCGCAAGAGTCGCAAGTTGCGGGAGCGAGGGGCTGTGCAGAATCGCCTGGCTGAAGAGGCCCTTCGCGAGAGGGGAGGTCATGAGCACCGCGATCGACACCGCCCCCGCCGATTCACCGAACACGGTGACGCGCTGCGGGTCGCCGCCGAAGGCCGCGATATTGTCCTTCACCCACTCGAGCGCCGCGATCTGGTCGAGTAAGCCGTAGTTACCGGAGCTCTTGTGGGGAGATTCCGCCGACAGCGCCGGGTGCGCGAGGAAGCCGAAGATTCCGACACGGTAGTTGAGGCAGACGACCACGACTCCATTCGCGGCGAGCTTCGCTCCGTCGTAAAGCGGGTAGGCGCAGGAGCCACCGATGAAGCCGCCGCCGTAGAGGAACACCATCACCGGCCGGTGTGCGCCGGGGGCGTGCCCCAGCGTCCAGACACTGACCGTCAGGCAGTCTTCGCTGGTCTTCTGGCCGGTGGAAATGACGTACGGCCTCTGCATGCAGTCATCGCCAAAGTGGCTCGCATCCCGCACACCCTTCCATGCAACGGCAGGCTGCGGGGGACGCCAGCGCAGCGGACCGACCGGCGGTGCCGCGTACGGAATTCCCTTGAAACTCTCGATTTCCCCGCCGGTCCCCGCAACGGATCCGGCCCGCGTTACGACGACAGGCTTTGCGGTCGAGGCAGTTTCCTGCGCCTGGCTCGAGGGCGTCATGCAGGCGAGCAGGGCGAGCCAGACCGTGTGTCTCGCAGAATGGGGCAGCTTCATTGCGCGCTCCGGGTTGTTTCGAGTGGCGCCAGTGCGTTCATGATGAGGCGCTGGGTCGCCTCTTCATGGAGGGTGAGGCACGCTTCGACGTTCGACGCACCACTCACCGGTCGGGTAAACCCGCGCGCATCGACTTCGATGCGTAGCGGAGTCACCGGGCAGGTCGAGGGCTCGAGCAGCCAGGTGACCGGTACGACGTCGAAGAGGGTCGGCGTGATCTGACCCCAGCTGTTGAGGAGCCGCCACTGGTGATAGAGCAGCGCCAGCGCGTCCGAGGCCGGTGACCCGTAGGCGAACAAGCGGTCGCGCCGGACCTCGTCGAACTTGATCTGGGTGGAGTCGAGCGGAAACATGCGCACCGCCACCTTGGACTGAAGGAGCGCCACGAGGCCGCCGGGGGCGGAGGCGACGTTGTATTCGGCACTCGGCTCGGCAGTGGGGACCGCGCCCCCCTGGTTGTATCCCGCATGAATCGAGCCGCCCATCATCACGACCTGGCTGAATTCCTGTAGCGCGTGGGGGTCGCGCCGCGCCAGCTCTTCGATGTTACTGAGCGGCGCGAGCGCGATGAGGGTGATCTTCCCGGGGCGTTTGTGCGCCTGCGCGCGCATGAATTCGATGGCATCGGGGGCCGGGGAGGTGTCGACCGCACCCAACGCCCACTTCTTCTGGGTGAAGGGCACCTTGTTGGCGGTGGCCGGCCCCTGGGCGACGACGACGTCCTCCCGGCCGAGTGTCGTGAGGAGCCGGCGAACCAGAAGTGTCCGCGTGCGCGTATCTCCCCAGGCGGTGGTGACGCCGATCACCTCGAGACGCGGATCTTTCAGCGCGATGACGAGCGCAAACGCATCATCGATGTCATCGCCGACATCGGTGTCGATGATCACCGGCAGTGGGCTCACCGTGGCGGCGGGCGCGGCGGCCTCTGCGGGTAGCTGCGCAACCAGCGCCGAGAGCAGCGCTAGCGCGAGCCGGGTAATCCCACGCATCCAGGGCACCTTGTCGCGCGCGCTCAAGCCAGGTAGATGAAGCGCGCGATGCAGATCGCTGCGAGCACATAGATCAGCCAATCGCGCGGCCGCGCCTCACCGCGCACCAGTTTGAGGATCGCGTGGCTCGTGATGCCAAATGCCAGGCCGTTGGCGATCGAATAGGTGAGGGGAATGATGAGCACCGTGAGGAACGCCGGTATGGCCTCGGCGGGATCCGACCAGTCGATTTCCGCGAGCGCCCCCATCATGAGCGCTCCGACCAGGATCAGGGCCGGGGCAGTCGCAGCGGTGGGAATGGCCTGCACCAGAGGTGCGAAGAACAGCGTGGCGAGAAAGAGGATCCCGACGACGACGCTCGTGAGACCGGTACGGCCACCGACGGCGACACCGGCAGCGCTCTCAATATAGCTCGTGACGGGACTCGTGCCCACGACGGCGCCGAGCAGCATCGCCGTGGAGTCCGACAGCAGAATTCGATTCAGGCGCGGGATGCTTCCGTCGGCTGCGATGAGGCCGGCCCGCTTGGTGACGGCCACCAGCGTGCCGATGTTGTCGAACATGTCGACGAACAGGAACACGAACACGATCTCGATGAGCGAGAGCCCGATCCCGCCCTTGAAGTTCAGGGCCTGGCGCACGTCGAGCTTGAATGCCGCGGCTGACAGGTCGCTGAGACTGTAAGCGCCCGGTGAGAAGTGCGAGAGACCGGAGAGCCAGGCGATCGCGGCCGTCAACAGGATTCCGAGCAGGATCGCACCCCTGACACGCCGTGCCTGCAGCGCCGCGATCACGAGCAGCCCGAGCATCGCCAGCGCGGCGGTCGGCGCGGTGAGGCTGCCCAGCTTCACCATCGTCCCCGCCGTGGGAATGACGATTCCGGCGTCCGCCAGCCCGATGAAGGCGATGAAGAGGCCGATGCCTCCGGCGACCGCCGCGAACAGCGGCCTCGGCACGGCGCTGACGATCAGTTGCCGCACGCCCGCGAGCGTCAGAACGAGGAAGGCCACTCCGGAGACGAACACGCACCCGAGCGCCGTCTGCCAGGGCAGCCCCATGCCCTTGACCACCGTGTAGGTGAAGTAGGCGTTGAGGCCCATCCCCGGCGCGAGCGCCAGCGGATAGTTGGAGAGCAGCCCCATCAGAATGCTGCCGAGACCGGACGCCAGGCAGGTCGCAACCGCCACGGCCGCGATCGGCATGCCGGCAGCGCCGAGAATCGCCGGATTGACGACGACGATGTAGGCCATCGTCACGAAGGTCGTCAGTCCGGCGAGCACCTCGGTGCGTACGGTCGTGCCGTGGCCTCTGAGGTCAAAGAGGCGCTGCAGCATGCGCGGCTTGTCAGAATCTCATCATGAGCTGCCCGCCTACGATCCGCGGGTCGTTGATGAATCCAGTGAAGTTCTCGAAATTGATACCGCCGGTGTTGCGGATCTGATCGGTACAGTTGCGGCAGAACGCCGCGACCTCGTACTTATTGTTGGCCCACGTGTAGCCGATGCGGACGCCGAGCTGGAACAACGACGGACCGGTGAACTCCAGCTCCTTGTCGAGGAAGAAGTTCATCTCCGTGCGGTAGGACACGTCGCTGAAGAGGTACAGCTCTCCGCTCGGTCCAAGCGGCAGGCCGTAGCGCAATGAGAAGTCGCCCACCCATTTTGGCGCCTGCGGCAGCGGATTGCCGTTGATATACACCAAGCCCGGGCTGCCGCTGTTCGGGACGGGCGGGTTCAACGCCGTGCAGGCGGGAACGCCCCAGTTGAAGCAGCGGCCCACCGCGAGCGTCGGATCCTCGATGCGTGTGTAATTGTAGCTGCCGGCCAGGGTCAGCGTCAGGCGGTCCACCGGGGCAAGGTGCAATTCCAGCTCCGCGCCCTTGCCGATCGTGTCCTGGGCGTTGATCAGCTGGACGACGTTGGATCCGCCGCCAACCGCGGTGAGCTGCTGATGACTGACATCGTAGTAATAGATGTCGAAGGCGATCGAGGCGCGGTTGTCTGCCGACTGGGCCTTGATGCCGAGCTCGTAGGAGATGTTGTCCTCGGAGCGGGCCACCTGAATCCCGAGTGGCGGTGGACCGGAGGTGGGCTCACCGAAGCTCGGCGCGCGGAAGCCGGTGGCGACGCGAGCGTAGATATTGGTATTTGGCTTGAACTGATAGGTCGGGGCGAGATCCCAATTGAATTTGTTGGCGCTCCCCGAGTTGTGTTGCGGCACCTGCGACGGGGGCAGCAGCGTGCTCGAGGGCACGTCGAAGGTCTTGTGATCGAGCGTATAGCGCACGCCGCCGCGCAACTTGAACGCCGAGTTGAAGGCGTACTCCAGTGAGCCGAAGGCCGCCTCGGCGTCGTTCTTCTGCTCCGACCGGGTCGTGTCCGTCACCTGCAGGGTATTGTAGACGTAGTCGTTGCCGACGCTCGTGGTGTGCTCGTAGAAGAAGAACAGGCCCGCCTGTCCCTGCAGGGGACCGGACGAGTTCGACACCATGCGGAACTCCTGCGTCAACTGGTAGTTGGTGACGTCGCCACCGGTTTCGACGGCGAACGGGATGAAGCCGGGGCCTGAGGGAGCGACTGGGTTGACGAACACTCCCGGGCCGTAGCCGCCGTCGATGTCACCGATCGTCAGGTAGTGCCGGATGGACTCGTAGCCCGTGATCGACTGGTAGGTGAAGCTTGGAGTCGTCCAGTTCAGGTGCAGATTGGCGCCGATGCTGGTGTAAGACTGACCGTTGTAGCCATCGGTGAAGATCGTCGCCGGGTCGAAGCCGGGCACGAGGGCGTTGCTACCCTGCGACATGACATTGGCGCGGAACAGACGCGCCGAGCCGCCGAGCCAGCGGGTGTGGAGGTTCAGGAGGCCGTTGAAGGTATCGCTCGGCTTGAAGAGCAGTTGCAGGCGCACGGCCCAGTCGTCGTAACCCTCGAGGTGCTGATTGCCGGGCATGTTGTTGGGGGCGTAAACCCAGTTGTCGCGATGTTGTCCCTGCGTCGAGACGCGGAACGCCCAGGCGTCCCCGAGCGGCACGTTGACCACACCCTCGATATTGGAAGTGCCATAGGTGCCGTAAGAGACACTCCCGTAGCCGGAGAACTGATGCAGCTGCGGCTTCATGGATTCGATCTTCACGACGCCGGCCGGCGAGTTACGCCCGAACAGAGTCCCCTGCGGTCCGCGCAGCACCTCGATGTCCTGCTGGTCGAATATCGGGAAGCCCTTGAGGGCGGGATTCTCCTGGACGATGTCGTCGTAGTAGAGGCCGACCGGCTGCGAAGCGAAGGTGGTGAAATCGGTGTTGCCGTAGCCACGGATGTAGAAGCGCGGGAAGGTGCGGCCGTTGGACGATTCGATGTTGAGGCTCGGCACCGCAAAGGCGAGCTGCCGGATGTCCTGGCCGGCGGTTCCGAGCACGGCGAGCGACTCACCGGTAAGCACCGCGGTCGACACCGGCACCTCAATGAGTCTTTCCTCGCGGCGCTCGGCAGTCACGATCACTTCCTGCAAGGCTCCGGACTCGGCGGCCGGGGCGCCCGCGGGCTCTGCCGCACCGCTGATGCCGGGATTCAGCAACACGGCCGCCGTGGCCGAGGAGAGCAGTGCGAGCAGCGAACGATGCCCGCGACGCGGCCGCACCCAGCGACCGATGGCGCACTGCAGTATTGAGTGCGAGTCATTGATTTCCATCGCGACCTCCCCGTGTTTTGCGTACGCGCAACACTTATCCCCTGCGCGGGCTCGCGGTCTCATTGCCGCATGGCCCGCCGAGTCGTTGTTTCTGCGTAGTAAAACGTTACACTAGTGGCTGCCGGAAACGCTACACCATGTCCGCACTCGCTGTAAAGCGCCCTGGGGTCAATACGCAACAAGTCTCTTCGGCGCGTGTGCGCCGCGCGCCAAAATTTTCTTTGCTGGACCGTGACCCGTGGCGACGGTGAAGGACATCGCCGCGGCGGTTGGCGTGTCGGTCGCCACCGTCTCGAATGTTCTCAACGGCAGACCCAACGTCGGTCGCGCGACGCGACAGCGAGTGCTGCGCATCGCGCAGCAACTGGACTACCGGCCGAACCGCGCGGCCCAGGCCATGCGCACCGGGCGCAC
>DATMPW010000058.1:0-2001 GCA_035566915.1 Steroidobacteraceae bacterium | reverse complement strand
CTCTCCGGAATTCGCGCGGCGCTGGCGAAGCAGGGCTTGCCCGACGTCGAGATCCGCACCTGGGTGCGCACCGGCGATACGCCGTCCGGCGAGCGCGAGCGCATGCGCCGGCGGCCGCCCCACATCGTCGTCACCACGCCGGAGTCCCTCTACATTCTGCTCGGATCGCAATCCGGGCGCGCGATGCTGGCGACGACGCGCACCATCATCATCGACGAGATTCACGCGGTCGCGCCGAACAAGCGCGGGGCGCACCTTGCGCTCTCCCTGGAGCGCCTCGATGCCCTCTGCGGCAGGCGATTGCTGCGAGTGGGTCTTTCCGCCACCCAGAAGCCGATCGAGGAGGTCGCGCACTTTCTCCTCGGCCGCCGCACGGGCTCGGCCGCGAAGTGCCGCATCATCGATGCCGGACACCGCCGTGCCCGCGACCTTGCAATCGAGGTTCCGGACTCGCCGCTCGAAGCGGTGATGTCGGGGGACGTATGGAAAGAGGTGTACCAGCGGCTGGTGCAGCTCATCGAGGCGCACCGCACCACGCTCATCTTCGTCAACACGCGCCGCATGGCCGAGCGCGCCGCGCGCGCCCTGTCGGAAATCCTGGGCGAGGAGCATGTCACCGCGCATCACGGCAGCCTCGCCAAGGAGCAGCGGCTTGCCGCCGAGCAGCGGCTCAAGCGCGGCGAGCTCAAGGCGCTGGTGGCGACCGCTTCGCTCGAGCTCGGCATCGATATCGGGGACGTGGATCTCGTCTGCCAGATCGGCTCGCCCCGATCCATTGCGACCTTCCTGCAGCGGGTGGGCCGTTCCGGCCATGCCGTCATCGGCACGCCAAAAGGGCGCCTCTTCCCGCTCTCGCGCGACGAGCTCGTGGAATGTGCGGCGCTGCTCGACAGCACGCGCCGGGGCGAGCTCGATCGCGTGGTGATGCCGGTTGCCCCGCTCGACGTGCTCGCGCAGCAGATCGTCGCCGAGGTTGCCACGCGCGACTGGGAGGAGGACGCGCTCTATGATCTCGTCCGCCGTGCGTGGCCTTACCGTGCGCTCCCGCGCGATGATTTCACGGCGGTCGTGACGATGCTGGCGGAGGGGTTCACCACCCGTCGCGGGCGTCGCGGCGCGCTGATCCACTACGACGCGATCAATCGCGTGCTGCGCGGTCGGCGGGGCGCGGGACTGACCGCGCTCACGTCAGGTGGCACCATTCCCGACAACGCTGATTATCAGGTTCTGCTCGAGCCCGAGAGTCATTTCATCGGCACCCTGAACGAGGACTTCGCGGTCGAGAGCCTCGCGGGGGACATCTTTCAGCTCGGCAACAAGAGCTATCGGATCCGGCGGGTCGAGCGCGGCGTCGTTCGCGTGGAGGACGCGCAGGGGATGGCGCCGACCATGCCGTTCTGGCTGGGCGAGGCGCCGGGACGCAGCGACGAGCTTTCGGAATCCGTGTCCCGCCTGCGCACCGAAATTGCCACGCGGCTGGAACACGGCGGCGCAGCAGGCTCCGCAATACCTCCCCTTTCAGGGGGAGGTATGGAGCATCCGCCCTGCGGCCGACCCATATGCGATGACCGTGCCCCACCGGGAGAGCAGAACGCGATCGCGTGGCTCACCCAGGAGGTAGGTCTCGGCGAGGCCGCGGCGCAGCAGCTCGCGGACCACCTCGCCGCGGGCCACGGCGCGCTCGGCACCTTGCCCACCCATGACACCATCGTCCTCGAACGCTTCTTCGATGCCGCGGGCGGCATGCAACTCGTCATCCATTCTCCCTATGGCAGCCGCATCAATCGCGCCTGGGGGCTGGCGTTGCGCAAGCGCTTCTGCCGCAAATTCAATTTCGAGCTCCAGGCTGCCGCGACCGAAGACAACATCGTGCTGTCGCTCACCACCGCGCACAGCTTCGAGCTCTCCGAGGTCGCGCGCTATCTGCACTCGGCCACGGTGCGGCCCCTGCTGGTCCAGGCGATGCTCGACGCGCCGATGTTCATCACGCGCTGGCGGTGG
>DATMPW010000057.1:0-64440 GCA_035566915.1 Steroidobacteraceae bacterium | reverse complement strand
GGAACTCAAGGGTATGGTGCTGCTGCGTGCGGGCAATCGACTCTCGGTGACCCCGGTGCAGGCTGCGCACTGGAAGTTCGTTCTCACGCTCGAGTGATGCGCAGCGCGACGCGCGCACATGCGCTCACGCAGCGTGACGTGCCGCTCGCCTACCACACTTGGCGCCCTGCTCGCTTGTAATTTCGATTCGCGTGTATATACTCGGACCCCGGACTAACCCGTCAAATTGGAGAGCCAACATGGCGAAGGCAAAGAAGAAGGCCAAGAAGAAAGCTGCCAAGAAGAAATAGGCCTTAACTCGGCGGCCGCACACGTGGCCGCCGAGTCGAATCCGAAGACTGTGCCCGCTCAAGCGGGCACAGTCGTTTCTGGGACTCGCGAGACCGATGAAGGGCGCACCATGGCGGCGGATGGGGATGCAAAGAAGCGGCGCGCGGCACTCGCAGCGCTCGAACTGGTCGCGAGCGAAACGATCATCGGCATCGGCACCGGCTCCACCGTCAACTTCCTCATCGAAGGCCTCGCCGCGCGCCCCGGTCTCGTGCGCGCCGCGGTGTCGAGCTCCGAAGAGAGCAGCACGCGGCTGCGCGCTGCGGGGGTGGCGCTGGCGGATCTGAACGACCTTACGGAGCTACCTCTGTACATCGACGGCGCTGATGAAGCGACGCCCGCGCGCCACCTGACCAAGGGTGGCGGTGGTGCGTTGACGCGCGAGAAGATCGTCGCCTCGGCGGCACGGCGCTTCGTGTGCATCGTCGACGACAGCAAGATGGTGGCCACACTCGGGCGCTTTCCGCTGCCGGTGGAGGTGATTCCGATGGCCCGCGCGCTCGTGGCCCGCGCGCTCACCGCCCGCGGCGGGCGGCCGGTGTGGCGTCAGGGCTTCATGACCGACAACGGCAATCACATCCTCGATGTCCACGGGTTCGTCATCAGCGATCCGCCGGCTCTCGAGCGTGAGCTCAACCAGATCCCCGGGGTGGTGACGGTCGGCCTGTTTGCGGTGCGCCCGGCGGATGTGCTGCTCATTGGCACGGCGCAGGGGGTTGAGACGCGCTGAGCCCCACCGTGCCTGCGGTCCGGAGGAAAACCTCCCACTACCGTGACCTGAACCTCTCGACCATCGAAGCCGCGATCACCCTCTACGAGCGGCGGCTGAAGGCTGCCGCCCGCCGTGTGCGATGGCCCACTGATCGGCATCGCTGCTACACCGGCATGCTCAAAAAGGTCGAGCCCAGTCCTCAGCAACCGCCGTTTTACGCGTACAGCATCAGTAAGGCGGGGAGCGAGACGCTCGGTCCGATCATCATCGTCGACCGTTGAGTAGGAGGGTGGCGTGCCGCGCGGTCGGCCGCGGCATGCCGTTCCCGCCCGCGTTCCCGCGCGGGCGCTGATGCCGCCACAGGCAGCGCCGCGTGTGGCGCGATTGATCCCGCTCGTTCCACGACCGCCTCCACTTCTCCGCGAGTCTTTGCCGTGTCGCGCCTGAAGAGCATCAAATCCAGCGCAGACTCCCGGCGAGCGCCTTCACGCTCACAAGCGGCATCGCCGGGGAGTCACCGCTAATCCAACACGGAGTGAGTGCAATGAAAACTCGCACATAGGTGGCCCGTCCGGTGGCGTGCTCGGTCGCGTTCGTCGCGGCGGTAGCGCTTGGGGGCAGCGTGCTCGCGCAGGAGCGCCGGGGCGTGAGCGTCAGGACGATGACCGTGCACTACGGTGACCTGAACATCTCCACGCCTGCCCCCATAGCCCTTGCTCAACGCCGTCCATCGCAACAGCAACCCCGAGGCACCGGTCACCGCCATGCTCGGGCATTGACTCAGCGTGCGCACGCATGCGCTTGACGGGTGTGCATGCGCGCGCACAGGCCTCGTTCACGCATACGGCTGCTGCGGCCCGGCACTTCGTCGCCTGTTAATGGTCCGATAGGATGGACCCCGCGCCGCCAATGCGGCGTTGCCACAGCATCCACGGAGGACCCGAGCATGGCAACCATCCAATCAGCGATCGTGCTCCCACCCCTGCCCTACGCGAAGGACGCGCTCGAGCCGCACATGTCGCGTGAGACCCTGGACTACCACTACGGCAAGCACCACAAGGCCTATGTCGACAAGGTCAACAACCTGATTGGCGGCACGGAGTTTGGAGACGCTTCGCTCGAGGAGCTGGTCGCAGAGTCCGCCGGCGAGATCTTCAACAATGCGGCACAGGCGTGGAATCACACTTTCTTCTGGAACTGTCTGTCACCGCGGCGTCAGAGCCCGGGCAGGGAAATCAGCCGGGCGTTGGAAGCTCTCGGTGGTTTCGAATCGTTTCAGACGCAGTTCGACAAGGCGGCGAGCGGTCTCTTCGGCTCCGGCTGGACCTGGCTCGTGAAGGATGCGCGGGATACCCTGAAGATCATGACGACCTCGAATGCCAACACACCGCTGCGCGACGGTCATGTGCCGCTGCTCACCTGTGACATGTGGGAGCATGCGTACTACATCGACCACCGCAATGACCGGGCGGCGTACTTGAAGAACTTCTGGCCGCTGGTCAACTGGGAGTTCGTCGCGGCGAATCTCGCGGCTTGATTCGGTCGTCCGCGGTCGTTACTCGAGCCCAGGTTCTCATCCTAGTCCCGTCGTTGCTCAGACCTGGAAAGACAAAGAGGCCCGTCTATTTGACGAGCCTCTTTGATTGGCTGGGGGACTAGGATTCGAACCTAGGTAAACGGAGTCAGAGTCCGTTGTCCTACCGCTAGACGATCCCCCAAGAACCGTCGAGCTCCATGATGCCTCAACTGCGCACGGATCCCGAACGCGACGAACCGGAGCAGCTCCGGTCGCTCGCTTAATGCTAGCGCTTCGAGTACTGCGGACCGCGGCGGGCTTTGCGGCGGCCGACTTTCTTGCGCTCGACCTCGCGAGCATCGCGGGTGACGAAGCCGGCATCGCGCAGCGGCTTGCGCAGGCTCTCGTCGTATTCGATGAGTGCGCGCGTGATGCCGTGGCGGATGGCGCCCGCCTGGCCGGTGATCCCGCCACCGCCCACGGTGACGGCGATGTCGAACTTGTCCACGAGCTTCACCGCTTCGAGCGGCTGGCGAACGATCATCCTTCCGGTCTCGCGGCCAAAAAACTCATCCAGGGACCGCTCGTTCACCGTGATGCGACCACTGCCGGGCTTCAGATACACGCGCGCCGTGGCGGTTTTGCGGCGTCCCGTGCCGTAGTGATTCTGCTGAGTCGCTGCCATGGCGTGCCGTCCTATTGAATCTTGAGGGGCTTCGGTTGCTGTGCCTGGTGGGGGTGCTCATTGCCGGCAAACACGTGCAGCTTCCTGAACATGCGCCGGCCGAGCGGGTTCTTCGGCAACATCCCCTTCACCGCAAACTCGATGGCGCGCTCGGGGTGCTCGTCGAGGAGTTTCTCGAGTGCAATCGACTTGATGCCGCCGATGTGGCCGGTGTGGTGATAGTAGATCTTGTCGGTGAGCTTGCGGCCCGTGACGCGGATCTTCTGCGCGTTCACGACGACGATGTGGTCACCCATGTCCACGTGCGGGCTGTAATCGGCCTTGTGCTTGCCCTTCAGACGATGGGCAATCTGCGAAGCAAGACGACCGAGTGTCTGGTCGCTGGCATCGACGATGAACCAATCGCCACGGACGGTGCCGGGTCTGGCAAATACGGTTTTCATAGCTCACTCGTGGCGTGTGCCGGCGCCGGCTGCGGATCAATCCCCGGCGGCGGGGCCAAAAAAAGGCGGGGAAGTGTACTCAAGCAGGTGCGGCATTGCAAAGGCACGGTCCCCTGGGGGGCCTGCGTGGCCCACGAAACCGGGTGCTTCCCGCGGTTGCCTCTATAATAGTGGCCCAATCTATGGGGCCAGGCCGTTCTCTCGACTTGAAGCTAGCCGCCCTCGACCGCGCGCTGCGCGCGGTTCTCGCGCCGGCCCGGACCAGCCGGCCCATTCCGGGCCCGGGCACCGAGACCACCGAGTCCCTGACCGAGGCGGATAGGCGCACGAGCGCTGCGCTCATGCGCGTCAACCATGCCGGGGAGCTCGCCGCGCAGGCGCTCTATCACGGGCAGGCGCTCGTCGCCCGCTCCGCAGCCACACGGGAGATGCTGCTGGCGGCCGCACGCTCGGAGTCCGACCATCTCGCATGGTGCGAGAGCCGCCTGACTGAACTTGCGTCGCGCCCGAGCCTGCTCAACCCACTTTGGTACGCGGGCTCCTTCCTCATCGGCGCAGGAGCGGCTCTGCTTGGCGACCGTGCCAGCCTCGGGTTCGTCGCCGAGACGGAGCGACAGGTCGAAGGGCATCTCGATGAGCATCTGAGCAGACTTCCGCCGGGCGATGGCCGCAGCCGTGCCATACTTGAAGCCATGAGATCCGAGGAAATCGAACACGGTGCGGCCGCGGCAGCCGCCGGCGGCGTGCGTCCACCGGCTCTGGTGTGCGCGCTGATGCGCCGCACGGCCCGCGTCATGACTGGCAGCGCATACTGGATCTGACGATTCCGTAAGGTTGTATATTAGAAACGTGTCAAGGGGTACCGGTATGGAAGAAAGCATCAAGCCGCTGAGCGAGATTCCCGCGATCAACCGGTTCCTGAGTTATTGCCGCATACGAGCGGTGCCTTCCAAGACGGTGGTCATCCACGCGGGCGATCTCCCCGATGTCCTCTACTACATCATCAGCGGCTCGGTGGAGGTGATGATCGAGGACGAGGAAGGCAACGAAATGGTGCTGGCATACCTCAACCGCGGGCAGTTCTTCGGCGAAATGGGCCTTTTCTACGAGCAGCCGACGCGCAGCGCGTGGGTGCGCACCCGCAACCAGTGCGAGCTCGCCGAGATGACCTATCCGCGCTTCCGGCAGATCGCCGCCGAGAGCCCGGGCCTCGTGTTCGAGCTCGCCACGCAGCTCGCGACGAGGCTCGACCGCACCAACCGCAAGCTCGGTGATCTTGCCTTCGTCGATGTCACCGGGCGTGTGGCCCACGCCATCATGGATCTGTGCGGCGAGCCCGACGCCATGACGCATCCGGAGGGCATGCAGATCAAGGTGAGCCGCCAGGAGCTCTCGCGCCTCGTCGGTTGCTCGCGCGAGATGGCCGGGCGTGTGCTGAAAGTGCTCGAGGAGCAGGGACTGCTGCGTGCCACTGGCAAGACCATCGTCGTCTTCAACGCGCGTCCGAAGATGAAGACCCGTCCGGTCATCGTGCCGGCGAAGCCCGCCGCAGGGGGTGCCGCGCGTGCGGTCAGCCCGGTCGAGGTCGAGGATGACGAGGACGACGAGGAAGAGGACGAGTAGCCGTCCAGCGGCTGAGAGCGTAGCTCTTCCGAAGGGTACTCAACGCCCTCTCCTGATGGCAGCGGCTCAGCAGCAACCATTGCGACAGGGCGCGCCGATACTGAGCGGCGCCGCTCAGGCGAATCGCGCCAGCCCCGAGCGCCTCGCGCAGTGAACGGATTCCGCGCCAGACTTCCGCCAGTGCCCGCACCCGTGCCGCCACATGCAACGTGATCTCGTAGCCGGGGTCTCAGGCACACCTGCACCTCTCGCCGATGGTGGTGACGACCGGCTTCAGGGCCCAGCCTGCGGCGGTCAAGGTGTAGCCGCCCGCGCGACCTTGGTGCAGCGGTTGCCGCTGCGGCACGCCGGCGACCTCGAGGGATTGCAGACGCTGCCTTAGGAGTGTCGGTGACAGGCGCGGCACGCCGCGCCTGATCTCATTGAAGCGCCGCGCTCCGGCCAGTAGCTCGCGCACGATGAGCAACGTCCAGCGCTCCGCCAGCAGCTCGGAGGCGAGCGCGACAGGACAAAACTGACCGAATCCCTGACGCATGCCGTGATAGCGGGGGCGACGCTGCCTGCATCATGCGGCGGAGCGCGAGGGCCCGACAAGGAGCGTGCGCTCCAGATTTGTGACTGGATATGCAGCTGCGCCTAGCGCCCGCCGTTCAGCGAGCCCGCGACGCGGTGGTCGCCGCGGGTCCGGCGGTCGCGATCTGCTGGCGCATCTCACCGATCGTCTTGCCGTAGTCGCCGCTGCCGAAGATCGCCGACCCCGCGACGAAAGTATCCGCGCCCGCCCGGGCTGCGGCGCGGATATTGCTGACCTTGATCCCCCCGTCGACCTCCAGCCGCACATCCCGGCCACTCGCGGCGATACGCGCGCGCGTATCGGCCAGCTTGCGCAGACTCGTCGGGATGAATTGCTGCCCGGCGAATCCGGGGTTCACCGACATGATGAGCACCATGTCGATGAGCTCGAGGGTGTAATCGAGGTAATCGAGCGGCGTCGCGGGATTGAACACCAGTCCCGGACGGCAGCCGTGCTCGCGGATCAGCGCGATCGTCCGATCGATATGTTCGGACGCTTCCGGGTGGAAAGTGATATAGGTCGCGCCAGCGGCGGCGAAGTCGGGCACGATGCGATCGACCGGCCGCACCATCAGATGCACGTCGATGGGCGCCGTGACGCCGTGCCGGCGCAATGCCTCACACACCAGTGGACCGATAGTGAGGTTCGGCACGTAATGGTTGTCCATCACGTCGAAGTGGATCAGGTCGGCGCCCGCTTCGAGCACCGCATCGACCTCATCGCCGAGGCGCGCGAAATCAGCCGACAGGATCGAAGGAGCTATCCAGGCCTCGGGCATGTCCACAGTCTAACCGATCGCAATCAGGCTCTGGCGCAGCCGCCACGAGCGCTGGTCACGGCGCAGCGACACGTAGCCAAAGACCATCCAGCCAAGGTGAAAGAGCACGCCCGCCGCGACCACGACCTCGCCCGCGATCGGACCGACCGCGGCGCGGGTCCACAACTGGGACATCGTGTGCAACGGCGTGGGATGGATCGCGAGCTTGCCGTAGTAGGCGATCGCCTGGATCAGGAAGATCCACCCGTAGGTGCGCCGCAGCCGCCGGCCGGCCGCGCGCGCGAGACTCACGTGATAGCGTGGCTGGCACAGATCCTTCGCGAGCAGCTGGCTCCAGTGAGCATCCAACGCCACCGGGTCTCCGCGCAGCATGGGGGCGAAGAAGTCGGTCTCGAGCAGCCGTGCGCGGGCACGCCAGATGTTGAAGTAGCGATAGCGGCGCGCCTCGAGCAGCAGGAATATGGCGACGATGAGTCCCACCATGGCCATCGGCAGCGGCGATGCGTCGGCACTGCTGAAGGTTGCGGAGAGCGCAATCCCGGTAGTGACCACCGCCCAGTTGGTGGTGGAATCGAGCCGCGTGCGCCAACCCGTGCTGCGGTAGATCTCGCCGCGGTAGAGATGCGCGATCGCGCCGATCTCCGCCGCACTGCACGGACGGCGTGTTGCCGCGGCCTCGGCTGGGGGTTCGTTCTCGTTCATGCTGCGCGCCCTTTCTTGGTGAGGTTTGCGCGATTCACGCCTCAGCGGTCAGCCGCGCCAGTGCTTCGCGGTACTTCTCGCTGGTGCGGGCGATCACCTCCGGCGGCAGCCGCGGGCCCGGCGGGTGCTTGTTCCAGTGGAGCGTCTCGAGGTAGTCCCGTACGAACTGCTTGTCGAAGCTTGGCGGGCTGATGCCCGTGCCATAGCTGTCTGCGGGCCAGAAGCGCGAAGAATCGGGCGTCAGCACCTCATCGATGAGTGTGAGCCTTCCGGCGGGGTCGACGCCGAACTCGAACTTGGTGTCGGCGATGATGATCCCGCGACTGCGCGCGTGCTCTGCCGCGAATCGGTAGAGCCGCAGCGCGGTGTCGCGCACCGCCGCGGCCAGCTCGCTGCCGATGAGCGCGGCCACTTCGCCGAAGGGTATGTTCTCGTCGTGGGCGCCGAGTTTGGCCTTGGTGGCCGGCGTGAACAACGGTTGCGGCAGCTGCGCCGCCAGCTCGAGGCCCGCCGGGAGCGCGATGCCGCACACACCACCGCTCGCCTGGTAGTCCTTCCAGCCCGAGCCGCCTAGATAACCGCGTACCACAGCCTCGATCGGCAGCGCTCTGAGTCGTCGCACGATCACCGCGCGCCCCTCGAGCAGCGTGCGCTCGTCCTCGTCACTTATCACGCTCGCGAGCTCGCGGCCGGTGAGGTGATTCGGGACTAGGTGCCTGGTGCGGGCGAACCAGAAGTTGGAGATGCTGTTGAGGACTCGTCCCTTGTCGGGAATCGGATCCGGCAACACCACATCGAACGCCGAGAGGCGGTCGGTGGTAACGATCAGCATGGTCGTTGCATCGAGCGCGTAGATATCGCGCACCTTGCCCTCGTGCAGGCGCTCGAGACCGCGCAGTGCGGTGCGGTACACGGTGGGAGACGGCATGCAATTGGTACTATAGCGGCCCTTTGATCCCCAGACATCCAAGGCAAGTCCAAAGCGCGCCATGGCCATGAAGTGGATCGGTAAGCTCACCGGCGGAGTGCTTGGCGGGGTGGTGCTCGGGCCGATCGGCGCGGCGCTCGGCGTGCTGCTGGGTCACCAGTTCGACGAGTTCAGCACGCAGGAAGAAGAGCCCCAATCCGCCGATGAGCTGGCGGCGATCGGCCAGCGCTTCTTCCACGCGAGCTTTCAGGTAATGGGTTATCTCGCCAAGGCCGACGGCCGCGTGTCGGAGCGCGAGATCGCGGCGGCCCGTGCGGTCATGGGGGAGCTGCGGCTCGATGCCGCACAGGTTCGCGAGGCGATCGCCTGTTTCACCTCAGGCAAGCAGCCGGACTACGACTACGGCGCAGAGCTCGCGCAGCTCACCGGAATCTGCCGTGCCCGACCGGATCTTGCGCGCGTGTTCCTCGAGATCCAGGTGCGTGCAGCTCTCGAGGGCAACGATCTCGCGGGACCGGTGCGCGCCCTCATCGGCCGCCTTGCGGCCGCGCTTGGAGTCTCGGCACTGGAGCTCGTGCACATCGAGACCGTGCTGCGTATCCAGCGAGGTGGCGGCTTTGGCGGCGCGCGCCCGCCGGGGGGCGCGGCGGCGGCGCGCGATCGCGAGCTCGCCGAGGCGTATCGCGTGCTCGAGACCACCGCCGCCGCAAGCGATGAGGAGATCTCCAAGGCCTACCGGCGGCAGCTGCAGCGCCATCATCCCGACAAGCTCAAGGCGCACGGCCTGCCCGAGTCGATGCTGGCCCACGCCAAGCAACGTACGCAGCAGATCATCGAGGCATGGGAGATCGTGCGTGGGCGCCGTGGCATTCGCTAGCACTGCGGGTGTGCTGCCCACTCCTCGATGACCTGTTGGATGGCGTGCACGCCATCGGTGAGCGCCGCGGGTCCCGGCTGCAGGATGATCGAAGACTTGATCTCGCGCAGGTAGCCCGCGCGCACGGCAGGGACCTCGTGCCAGCCCGGTCTCGAGGCGACACGCTCCGGGCGGAACTTCTTGCCGCACCATGAGCCGAGCACGATGTCGGGTGCGCGCCGCGGTACCTCGAGTGGATCGGCGATGATGCGGTTGCGCCCGAGCGGCTCCAGCGCGAGCTCGGGGAAGCAATCCTCGCCGCCGGCGAGTGCCACCAGTTCCGAGACCCAGCCGATGCCGCTGATGAGCGGATCGTCCCACTCCTCGAAATACACCCGCGGCCGGCGCGGCAGCGCCGCGGCCCGCTCGCGCACCTGACCGAGCCCTGCCTCGAGCCGATCGGCCAGTGCGCGCGCGCGGCCCTCGCAGCCGATCATGCCGCCCAGGGTGCGGATCATGCGCAGGATGTCGGCAACGCTGCGATGGTTGAAGACGTGCACCTCGAGCCCGGCCCGCACCAACTCCGCGGCGATGTCGGCCTGCAGATCCGAGAACCCGAGCACCAGATCGGGTTTCAATTCGAGGATGCGGTCGGTGCGGGCGCTCAGGAACGCGGACACGCGTGGCTTCTCGCGGCGGGCGCGGGGCGGCCGCACGGTGAACCCGGAGATGCCGACGATCCGCCAGTCTTCACCGAGAAGATAGAGCGTCTCGGTCGTCTCCTCCGTGAGGCACACGATCCGTTCGGGAAAACCTGTGGCTGGCCGCATGTCACACCCCACCGCCCGGCACTGTATCCTTAAGGCATGTGGGTGCGCATCTGGGCCTTTCTCGATCGCTGCTTCTTCGGCGCGGCCTCGGCGCGTCCCGGAGCGCTCGGGGTCGCGCTGCGTGTGCTGCGCTATCCCTATGCGGTGGTGCGCGACCTGTCACGCGGGGAGATCAACCTGCGCGCGATGGGACTGGTGTACACGACGCTCCTGTCGCTCATTCCCCTGCTCGCCTTCAGCTTCGCGATCGTCAAGGTCTTCGGCGGCCATCGCGATTTTGAGCCCATCGTCTACGAGTTCTTCCGCCCGGTGGGCGGCGCGGCGGCGACCGAGCTCACCAACCGCGTGATGCAGTTCGCCGACCACGTCAGCAGCGGCGTCGTGGGCTCGGTGGGATTCGCGCTGCTTGCGTGGACGCTGATCGGCACCATCAAGAAGGTCGAGGACAGCTTCAACTTCGTGTGGCACGTGGAACAGCCACGCAGCTTCGCGCGCCGCCTCGCCGAGTACTCCTCACTCCTGATCGCGGGACCTGTGCTGCTGGTGGGCTTCCTTGGCCTGACGCACGCGGCGCTCAGCAGCGCGCCGATGCAGGAGGTGGTGCAGCTGCCGCTGCTGCACCGTCTGCGCGGTACCGGCATCGCGCTCGCGCCCTACGCGATGGTCACCGCTTTCTTCACCGTGCTCTACATGATGGTTCCCAACACGCGCGTGCAGTGGCGCGCGGCGCTCATCGGGGCGCTGGTGGGCGGAGTATCGTGGGCGGCGATCGGCAAGATGTTCACCGCGTTCGTGGTGTACTCCACACGTCTCACGATCGTATACGCCGGGTTCGCCTTCGTGGTCGCGGCGCTGTTGTGGACCTACTTCGGCTGGCTGATCCTGCTCGCCGGCGCCCAACTGTCGTTCTACGTGCAGAATCCCGCGTATCTGCGCCTCGGCCTCCAGGAGTTGCGCCTCTCGAGCGTCGAGCTCGAGCAGCTCGCGCTCAAGCTCATGTACTTCGTCGGGCGCAGCCATGTCGGCGGAGGGCGCCTGTGGAGCCTCAACCGGCTCGCCAATGAGCTCGGGCTGCCCGGCATCGCCGTGGCGCAGATGGCGACCGCGCTCGAGCGGGCCGGACTCCTGATCGTCACCGAGGACGATGAGCTCGTGCCCGCGCGCGACATCGGCGGGATCGGTGTGAACGAGATCCTCGACATCGCGCGCAATCAGCGCAGCGGCTATCTCGCGCCACGCAACGTTCCCGTGCCACCGGTCGATCGCGTACTGGCGGGACTGGAGGAGGCACGCCGCAGCCGCTGCGCAGAACTCACGCTGCGCGATCTCGTCGATGAGGTGCCACGTCCGGCGCTGATCACCCCAAGGCAGTCCTCCTCGCGTTGAGTGCTCTACTCCCCGGCGATGGTCATCTCGCCGATGAGCACGGAGCCGGTGCGGATGCTGCCGCGAGCATCGATGTCGCTCCCGAGCGCAGTGACGTCGCGATACATGGATCTGAGATTCCCGGCGACGGTGATCTCGTGCACCGGATAGGCAAGCAGGCCGTTCTCGACCCAGAAGCCGCTGGCGCCACGCGAATAGTCCCCGGTCACGCCGTTCACACCCTGCCCCATGAGCTCCGTCACCAGGAGCCCCGTGCCAAGACGTCGGAGGAAAGCCTGACGGTCGAGGCCACCGTCCGCGGCCGTCACCAGCAGGTTGTGAATCCCCCCGGCGTTGCCGGTGGTCTTCAGTCCGAGTCGCCGCGCCGAGTAGCTGCCGAGCACGTAACCCTCGAGCACGCCCGCGCGCACGAGCTCACGGTCGCGCGTCGCAGCACCCTCCTGGTCGAAGGGGCTGCTGGCGAGCGCCCGCGGGATGTGCGGGCGCTCCTGCATGCTGATGAATGAGGGAAAAACCTGCTCGCCGGCGGCATTCAGGAGGAACGAGGACTTGCGGTATTGGCTCGGGCCGCTGACAGCCCCGATGAAGTGCCGCAGCAGCCCGCGCGCCATGTCGGGCGTATACGCTACCGGTGCTCGGCGCGTCGTCAGACGGCGTGCGCCAAGGCGCGCCAGCGCACGCTCGCCGGCCGTGCGCCCGATGTGGGCAGCGGCCTCGAGCTCGGTCGCATCGCGGGCGACGCTCCACCAGTAGTCGCGCTGCATGTCATCGCCAGCCTGCGCGATCAGGGTGCAGCTCAGCGAGTGACTGGTGGAGGAGTAGCCGGCCAGAAATCCGAGCGAGCTGCCGTAGACGCCGGTATGACGCTGGCTGCTCACACCCGCGCCTTCGGAGTTACTGATGCGCGGATCGACCGCCAGCCCCTCCCCTTCGCAGGAGCGCGCGAGCTCGATCGCTGCCTCGGGAGTGAGCGCCCAGGGGTGATCGAGGTCGAGGTCGGGGATCTCGCGCGCCAGTGCCTCGGACTCGACCAGGCCGGCGTACGGGTCTTCCGCCGTGTAACGCGCGAAGGCGCAGGCCTTGGCAACGGTCTCGCGCACCGCGGCGGGTGTGAGGTCCGCGGTGCTGGCCGAGCCCTTGCGCTGGCCGAAATATACCGTCACTCCAAGGCCCCGGTCGCGCTGGTACTCGAGCGTCTCTACCTCGCCGAGACGGACACCGACTGACAGGCCCTGGTTCACCGAGGCGTCTGCCTCGCACTGCGAGGCGCCCTGACGCTGCGCCTCCTCGAGTGCCAGCGTGACCACGTCACTGAGCGTGCGGATGGCGGAGTCGTCGTTGGCTGGCATTGGCTTTCGATCGCTTTTTGGGCCTGGGCGCGGGTTTGCGCTTAAATTCTAGCAGCCGCCGCAACGCTCGCCTGCAGGCAGGAGCGCCGGGCAGCGCCAAGAGGGGTGCCGTGACCGCCGGACCGTACGACGACGAGGGAGATGATGGGGGGCCAGAGCGCCCGAGCAAGAGCGCCCGCAAGCGCGCCGCCTACGCGGCCCAGGATCTCGGTGAGCAACTCCTGCGCCTGCCCGAATCCCAGCTGGCCACGATCGACCTGCCCGAGGAGCTGCGCGATGCGCTGCGTGCGGCGCGCGGCATCAACAGCCGCGCGGCGGCGGTACGCCAGCGGCAGTACATCGGCAAGCTGATGCGTCAGGTCGACCCGGAGCCGATCCGCGCCGCGCTCGCTGCGCGCAGCGCCCGCGACGCGCGTGAGGCCGAGCGCTTCCGCCGTATCGAGAACTGGCGCGAGCGGCTCATCAGCGAGGGCGAGCCTGCACTGCAGGAGCTTGCGCAGTGGCACCCGGCGATCGATGTGAGCGCATGGCGACAACGTGTCGACGCCGCGCGGGCCGAGCGCCAGCGCACGGGAGCGAGCGGCGCCGCGTCCCGGGAGCTGTTTCGCGCCCTGCGCGCATTCTTCGCTACAATGCCCACGTGAAACCGCTGGTCGGCATCATCATGGGCTCCTCGTCCGACTGGGAGACGATGCGGGCCGCGGCGGAGCTGTTGGACCAACTCGCAATTCCCTACGAAGTCCGCGTGGTTTCGGCCCACCGCACTCCGGACCTGCTGTTCGAGTACGCCGCCGGCAGCCGTGCGCGCGGACTCGAGGTGCTCATCGCCGGCGCAGGCGGCGCCGCGCATCTTCCCGGGATGACCGCCGCCAAGACCATCCTGCCGGTGCTCGGCGTGCCGGTGCAGTCGAAGTCGCTCGGCGGCCTCGATTCGCTGCTCTCGATCGTGCAGATGCCCGCCGGGGTACCAGTGGCGACGTTCGCGATCGGCACGGCGGGCGCGGCCAATGCGGCGCTGTGCGCTGCCGCCATCCTCGCCAACAAGCACCCAGGCGTAGCGACTGCGCTCGAGTCGTTCCGCGAACGCCAGACCGCCGGAGTGCTCGGCAATCCGGATCCGCGCACACCCGCGCGCACATGAGGGTCGGCATCGTGGGCGCCGGCCAGCTTGGCCGCATGCTCGCTTTGGCGGGGTATCCGCTGGGACTCGACTTCCTGTGCCTGGACCCCTGCGCCGATGCGCCGGCGGGCCAGGTTGCGCCGCTGCTCAAGGGCGCGTTCACCGACCGGCGGCTGCTTGCGCGGCTTGCCCGACAGTGTGACGTCATCACCTTCGACTGGGAGAACGTCGCGGTGAGCGGCCTCGCCGCGATCGCGCAACGTCAACGCGCGCGCATCTGCCCGCCGGTCGCCGCGCTCGCAACCGGACAGGACCGCGTCGCGGAGAAGCGCCTGTTCGAGCGCCTGCGCATCCCCACCACGCGCTGGCACGCCGTCGACTCCCGCGGTGAGCTCGCGCGCGCCCTGGCCACCGTCGGCGTCCCGGGAGTGCTCAAGACGCGCCGCATGGGCTACGACGGCAAAGGCCAGGCTGTCATCCGTAAACAAGCGGATGCAGAGCGTGCCTGGGCGGAGCTCGGCCAGGTGGCACTCCTTTACGAGGAGTACGTGCCCTTCGATTGCGAGGTGTCGATCATCGGTGCCCGCAGCGTGCGCGGCGAGATCGCCGTGTACCCGCTTTGCGGCAACGTCCACGGAGAAGGCGTGCTGCGCCTCACCCGCGCTCCTTACGGCCCACCGCGCTGGCAGCAGCGCGCCGCGCGCTACCTCGAGCGTGTGCTCGCGCACTTTCGGTACAGCGGCATACTGACCCTCGAGTTTTTCGTACGTCGTGGCCGGCTGATCGCCAACGAGATGGCGCCGCGCGTACACAACTCCGGTCACTGGACCATCGAGGGCGCGATCACCAGTCAGTTCGAAAATCACCTGCGCGCCATTCTCGGGCTGCCGCTCGGCGCAACGCGCGCCCGCGGTTTCAGCGCCATGGTCAACCTCGTCGGCGAGATGCCGCCGCGCGGGCGTCTGCTGTCGCTTGCCGGAGTGCACCTACACGATTACGGCAAGATCGCGCGCGCCGGGCGCAAGATGGGCCATTGCACGGTGGTCGAGGCGAGCGCGGCCGCCCGCGATGCCCGCGCCCGGGCTCTGCTGAAGGATTTGAGGGTGGAGGTTCGCATCCCGTAACATCGGCTGCGAGCCAACACCCATGTACCTCGAACCCTTTAAACTCAAGGAGTTGCCGTTCCGCTTAAGCCCGGACCCGCAATTCCTGTACCTCTCCAAGCAACACGCCCGCGCCAAGGCGTACATGGAGTCGACCATCTGGTTCACCGACGGCTTCGTGGTGATCACCGGAGAGATCGGCTCGGGCAAGACCACCCTCATCGAGTCATTCCTGAAGGAGGTCCCGGCCGATGTGGTGGTGGCGCAGATCAACCAGACCCAGGTCTCGGCCATCGACTTCCTGCAGGCGGTGCTCGTGCAGTTCGGGTTCTCGCCCTTCAAGATGCGCAAGGGCGAGCTCATCAGCACGCTCAACAATTTTCTCATCGAGCAGTACGCCGCAGGGCGCAAGGTGCTGCTGATCGTCGATGAGGCGCAGAACCTGACCATGCGCGTTCTGGAGGAGATCCGCATGCTCTCGGGTGTCGAGACCACCAAGGAGAAGGTGCTGCGCATCATTCTCGCCGGCCAGCCCGAGCTCAATCACAAGCTCGATGACCCGGCGCTCGAGCAGCTGGCGCAACGTGTGCGCCTGCGCTTCCACCTGCAGAACCTGACCGATGCCGAGACACAGAGCTACATCCAGCATCGCCTGGATGTCGCCGGCGCCGGCGATCGGGAACTGTTCACCCCTGACACCTTCTCCGAGGTCTTCCGCTACACCGGCGGCGTGCCGCGCCTCGTCAACACGCTGTGTGATACCGCGATGATGGCGGCGTACACGGCCGATCGGGGTGTGGTGACGCGCGGGGACATCGCGAGCGCGGTGGCGGAGCTGCAATGGCCGGAGTACGCGGCGCGACCGCACCGCTACCGGCTGGAGGAGCGGGCCGCAGAGCCCACCCCCGCGGCGCGCGCTGCGGCCGCGCACGCCGGGGCGCGGGTGCTCGGGCACCTGCTGGTCGCCGCCGACGGGCGCACGGTGCAGGAGGTGCCGCTGCGGCTCGGGCGGCTGATCATCGGCCGCACGCCCGACAACGACGTGCAGATCGACAGCCGCTTCATCAGCCGTCACCACTGCCAGGTGATCACCACGCTCAACTCGTGCGTCGTCGAGGACCTCAACAGCACCAACGGGATCTATGTGAAATCGAACCGCGTGCGCCGGCACTATCTCAACGACGGCGATGTGGTGCTGGTCGGCAAGCACGAGCTGATCTACGTCGATGAGCGCGCCGGGCGGCATCGCGCCTCACTCACCGACAACATGCCGGCGCTCGAGCGGAAGCCTGCGGAGGCCGCGGCGAGCGCAGCAGAGGCCGAGGAAACCGAAGTAGCGGACGACGAGGACCTGGAGGCGACCGGTCCCCGTTGAAGCCGCTCAGGGCTCGTCGTTGCCGCTGAGCGAGTCCGGATCGGCGTACTGCGAGCGCAGCGCGCGGTAGTCACGACGTCGCAGCAGCAGCACGAACCCGCCGACGACGCAAACGAGCCCGAGCACTCCCACGATGAGGCTGAGCGCTCCGCGCGCCGCGAGCAGATAGCTGGCGATGAGCGCGCCCACCCCGAACATTATGTAAATCCAGGGCAGCCCTTCGTACACCGGACGCGAGAAATGCGGACTGGGGCGCTGCATGGCGCCCCCATCCTAACGTGTGTGAGGGGCAAGTTGGAAATCAGCCCAGTCCCAACATCCTTGCCAGGCGCTCGATGAGCGATGGCCTCAAACCCTCGACGCGGAAGTCCGGCTGGCGCTTGCCGTTGTTGCGACGGGCAACTTCCGCCACCAGGTCGGGCGGCAGATTGAGCTTGGGGACTTCGACGGTGACTTCTTCTGACAACATCGGTTTTCCTTCCGCGTAACACTCAAGATTGCGCCCGATGTACGTTAGGAGCTCGCGGGCTTCCCGAGCGAGAAGAGAATCACACCTTCGGCAGCGCTCGTCATTATGTCGCGGAGTAACGACGATGGGTTGCCGCGGAACGACGTACGCAAATGGCGACAGCGCAGCCTTCAGCGGCGCCGTGAACTGTGCGCTTGCGCGGGCCGCCGGGGTCCCCAAGAAATTGCGCGTCTTGCTGCCCCGGTGTTCGCTCGCCGGGCACGGCAAGCGCAATTTCTTGGGGTGGCTTAGGCTGTGCCGCCGACCGTCAGCCCATCGATCCTGAGTGTCGGCTGACCGACGCCGACCGGAACGCTCTGGCCGTCCTTGCCACAGGTGCCGACGCCGTCATCGAGCTTCAGATCGTTGCCGACCATCGCGACCCGCGTGAGCACGTCGGGCCCATTGCCGATCAGCGTCGCGCCCTTGAGCGGCGCGCCGACCCGGCCATTCTCGATGGCATACGCCTCGCTCGCGGAGAACACGAACTTGCCCGAGGTGATGTCCACCTGGCCACCGCCGAAGTTGACGGCGTAGATGCCCCGCTCTACCGAGCGGATGATCTCCTCGGGCGCGTGCGGCCCCGGGCGCATGTAGGTGTTGGTCATGCGCGGCAGCGTCATGTGCGCGAACGACTCGCGCCGGCCGTTGCCGGTCGGCTGCACGCCCATGAGGCGCGCGTTCAGGCGGTCCTGCATGTAACCACGCAGCACGCCGTTCTCGATCAGCATGGTGCACTGGGTCGGCGTGCCCTCGTCGTCGATGTTGAGCGAGCCGCGACGCCGCGCGAGGGTGCCGTCGTCGACCACCGTGCACTCTGGGGCCGCGACCCGCTCGCCGATGCGGTTGGCGAACGCAGAGGTTCCCTTGCGGTTGAAGTCGCCCTCGAGCCCATGGCCGATCGCCTCGTGCAGCAGGATTCCCGGCCAGCCGGGCCCGAGCACCACCGTCATCGTGCCGGCCGGCGCCGGCCGCGCCTCGAGGTTGATGAGCGCCTGGCGTACGGCTTCGCGTGCGAGCGCGAGCGGACGCTCACCGGCGACGAGCTCGGCAAGCGAGAAACGGCCGCCGGCACCCGCATAGCCCTGCTCGCGTCGCCCGTCCTGCTCCACCAGCACGGAGACGTTGAAGCGCACCAGCGGGCGCACATCGGCGGCGAGCTCACCGTCACTCGTGGCGATCAGCACCACCTCGTGTACCGCAACCAGGCTTGCCGTGACGTGCACGACGCGCGGGTCGACGCGGCGCGCCTCGCGGTCGACACGCTCGAGCCAGGCCACCTTGTCCGAGGTCGCCAGATCCGCCGCAGGATCGGCCGGCAGGTACAGGCGGTGCCCGCTGCGGGAGTGCCAGGCGGCGATGCGCCGCTCACCGCCCTGCACGGCGATGGCACGCGCGGCGCGCGAGGCCTCGGTCAGTGCCGGCAGCACGATCTCGTCCGAATACGCGAAACCGGTCTTCTCTCCGGCAAGTGCGCGCACGCCGACACCCTGCTCGATGCTCGCACTGCCGTCCTTCACCATGCCGTCTTCCAGCGACCAGGACTCCTGGTGGCTGAGCTGAAAATACAGATCGGCGAAATCCACCGAGTGCGTGAGCACCTCGCCGAACACACGATCGAGACGGCGATCATCGAGACCGCTCGGCCGCAGAATGAGATCGCGCGCGAGGTCGAGCGGATCGGTAATCACGGTTTCGCTCATGTCACTGTCCTCGGCTGCGTGCGCGGTGCGAACGCCCGGTGCCCGAGCGCCGGGAAGCTCTCGCGCACGCTCGCTTGCGCAGCGAGATCGATCTCGGCGAGCGCGCAGCCGCGGCCGCGCGGCACGCGCTGCAGAACCCGCCCCCAATAGTCCACGATCATGCTGTCACCGTAGGTCTCACGTCCGCTCGCATGGAAGCCCGACTGGGCGGGCGCCACAACATAACAGAGATTCTCGATGGCCCGCGCGCGCAGCAGGGTTTCCCAGTGCGCGCGCCCGGTCGGGCTGGTGAAGGCCGAGGGCACCGCGAAGAGTTGCGCGCCCTCCGCACTGAGATGACGGTACAGCTCGGGGAAGCGCACGTCATAGCACACCGAGAGTCCGAGTCTGCCTACCGGCGTATCGAGCAGCGCCGCGCGCGCGCCCGGCGCGACGTGTGCCGACTCGCGGTAGCTCTCGGTACGTCCCGGCAGGTCGACGTCGAAGAGGTGGATCTTGTCGTAGCGCGCCACGCGGACGCCGTCGCTGTCGTACACCAGCGAAGCCGCCGCGACACGGCCATCCGCGCTCGTCGCGAGTGGCACCGTGCCGCCGACGATCCATAGACGCAGCCGCCGCGCTATGGCGGCAAGGAAATCCTGTGCGGGGCCCCGGCCGTCCGGTTCTGCCACGGCCCGCTTGTCCGCATCCTTCAGACCCATGAAGGCGAAGTTCTCCGGCAGCGCCGCCAGGCGCGCGCCGCGCGCGGCCGCTTCCTCGAGAAGTGCACCCGCCTGCTGCAGGTTCTCCGCAACTTCCGGACCCGAGGTCATCTGGATCGCCGCAACCTTCATGCTCTACCTCATTCCACCGGTGTCACTATGGGGTCGCTCCATCGCCCCCGCAAACGCAGTGCCCCGCGCGCATGGCCCCCGCTGTCACCACCCATGAGATCCCGCAGCGAGAGCCAGACGGCCGCGAGGCGGGGACTCGGGCTGAGGCGACGCACTGCGGCCGGCAACCGATCTTCGCCCCGCAGGATCCATGCCTGCTGGTCATAGTCGCCGCTCGCCAGCCCGACGCGGCCCTGCACCAGAATCTCAGCGTCGCCGTCGAAATGCAGGCCAGGGGTCGTAGCTTCCCCGTCGAGCAGCTCGTACTCGGCGCTGAAGCGTGCGAAGCGCAGCGTGGAGTGGGCCGACTCCTCCGCCCCTGGGTTCATCCCCGTCAACAGCGCGGGCACCGAGAGCAGCGGGAACGGCACGCCAGGGCCGTCCCCGGCCGGGCCCATGGCGCCGTCGTCGAGGCGCATATGGAGGCTTCCGCCAAGCGTTGCAAGGGGTGCGGACGCCTGCGGCGACCACCGCAGCTGGCCCTCGAGATGCCCGTATCTCGCGCTCATCTCGGGCGCGAAACCGAAGGCCGCCAGCGCGGCCGCCGCATCAGCGGTGTCCAGGGTGAAGTTGAGAGTGCAGCCCGAGTCCAGGCAGTGCGCACTGCCGCGCGTCTCCGCGCTCGCGTCCGATAGCGTGAGGTCGCTCGCCTCGAGTACCCGGTCGCGCATGGCGAGCGTTCCAGAGAAGGCGCCGAGCGTGCGGCCCTGCCACTGCAGGTCATCGACCGAAAGCTGCGCGGCAGGGCTCAGCACCGCCGCCAGCTGTGCCGCGACCGCAGCGTCGCCTGGCTGCGTGACGTTGAAGCGGGCGAGGTGCACGAGCGCGGGGTGGCCCGCGTCAACCACCGCGGGCCAGCGCGCGCTGCCCGAGAGGCCAGACGACTGAAGCCGCAATGCCCCCCCGCCGGCGGCAGTCTCCGCCGTCAGGCTCGCCTGCGGAAAGCTGTGAGCCCCAGCCGAGAGCTCATTGGCGGTAAGGTGGGCGCGTAGTCTCGGGAGAGCCGCGTCATGTGCGGCCTGCCGCCACAAGGCGAGGCAAGCTCCGAGATCGAGACGGCCAACGTTTCCATCGAGGAGCACCATGGGCTCGGCCGGCAGCACCGGACCTGCGCCGCCGAGACGCACCGCACCGCGCTCGATGCGCCAGCTGTCCGCGCTGCGCGTGAGCGCCGCCACGGCCGCAAGGCGATCGCCGAGAGCGAGGTGTAGCTGAGCGCCGTCATTCAGGGTCTCCCAATCGATGTGCAGCGGCAGTGCGGTGCCGGCGGGCTTGGCGAAGGGCACCGGCAGGCGACTCGTGAGGCCCGCAAGACTCGAGTCCGCGTGCAGCTGCCAGCGCGGCGCCCCGGCATCTGGCAGCACGGTGAGCACCGCGCTCCAGTCGGCACTGCCGCTCACGAGAGCCTGATCAGCGCTACCCGCGCCGACCTGCATGGCCTCGCGCGCATCCATCACGCCGCGGCCGGACACGGCGAGCACGGTCAACCCGTGCTCGCGTCGTTCTGCGACGGTGAGGCTCGCGGGACCACCGAGCCAGCGCGCGGTCAGCGTCGAGCGCTGCAGGTGGCCTCCTGCAAAGGCGAGTGTGCCGCGCAGTGCATCGAGGGGCGGCAGTCCCGGCACCGGACGCAGTTGCACGCCATCGAGGAGGGCAGCGGCACGTACACCCGGCGGAGCCCGCCGCGCATCGGCGAGGGAAACTGTCGGCAGCACGAGCTCGAGGTCGAGCACCGTACTACCTCGTAAGTCGAGGCTCTCGAGCCCCGGTGTCCACGACGCGCTCTGTGGACGCGACTTAAGCCATGCAAGCAGCTGCTGCACATCGCCGGCGAGACGACCGGCAAAGCGGCCCGCGCGGCCCGCACGCGCATCCCAGTCGGCGTGCGCATCGGTGAGCGTGAATCCCTCCGCCCGGGCGCGGTCGATCGCCGCGTGAAAGTGCGTGCCGCGCCACTCGATCTGCGCAGAAAGCTCCGACGCTTCGGGCCAGCTCTCGCTCTCGCGCAGAGTCGCATCGCGCAGCACGAGAGAACCCGCGAAGCCTCCACCCGCAGCGCTCGAGGGAGACTCCGTCAGCGGCCCGCGCCAGTCGAGCTCGGCACTCTCCATCCTGCCGCTGCGCAGCGCAGCGGCAGCCGTGCCAAGGGCGGCGAGTACACGCGGCCCGAGAACGCTCGCGAGCAAGGCGACGTCGGAGTCCTTCATCAGCAGGTGGGTATCGATGAGGGGGGCGGAACCGGCGGCGGCGGCGCCGATCGCGCCGCTCGCTCTGAGGCTCAGCCCCTGGCGGTGGATCTGCAGATCCTGCGCCTCGAGTTGCCAGCCTCCGACAGGACGGGTCGTGACAGTGAGATGCGCATCGATCCCGAGCCCCTCGAGCGCCGAGGGCGCCTCAGCCAGCGCGAGTCGAGCGGCGTGCGCGCGCAGCGTCAGCGCGAGTGAGGATTCATCGGCCGATGCGCGCCCGGACAGCCCGGAAAGCGTGACCCCGGCCGCATCATCGGCCAACACCAGGCCCTGGAGCTCCGCCGACGCGGTAAGGCGCGCCCCTGGAGGACGGTGGGCATTCCAATCGAGGGTCAGCTCACGCGCCGTGCCCCCGAGCGCGAGCCGGTTGGCCGGCAGCTGAGGAACGTACCAACGCGCGAGCGAGACGAGCGGAGCGATGGGTGCGTCCTGCGCCCGCCCGCGAAGCTGCTCGCCGTCTGCGGTGAAATCAACGACCACTGAGGCGGGTGTCGACGCCGGCTGCGCGGACATGATTGTGCCCGCCGTCGCGGCGGATGCCGCTGCCGGCGCAGGTGTGCCGAGCTCGAGCGCATCGATGCTCAGACGCCAGGCCCCGCCTCGTCGCGTCAGCTGCCAGTTGCCGCGAACGAGGTCGAACCCGAGGCCGGGACCAGATGTGCTCGTTGCCCGCCACGCGAGCGCCTCAGCGGCCAAGCGGCCGGAGGCAGCGCGCAGCCGTCCGTGCTCGAATGCGGCGCGGATACGGAGGTCGCCGCTCCCCGAACGGGGCACGCCGTCGCGTTCACCCATTGCAGCGATTGCAGCCCAGGCGGGGAGCTCGAGGCGCCGGCCTTCGAAGATGACCGTGGCGCTCGAGATTTCGCTCAGGTCCGGTTTAGCGCGCATCCGCAACGAGACGTGCGCGCTCGCCCCCAGCCTCTGCGGCAGCACCACCTGCGCCTCGCCACTCCAGTCGGCATCCAGGCGGCGCAGCTCCGCGTGAGAAATGCCGAAGGTCTCTGCATCGGTGCCACCGGGCAGGACGGTGCGCAGCGTGCCGCCCGCGAGGTAGATCTGCCCACCGCGCCAACGTGTGAGGATGTGCACGTCAGCGGCGCGGATATCCGCAGCGGTGCGCGTAGCAGTGCGCAATGAACGCTGGCCGTCACCGACGAGATCGATGGTGGGAGCTTCGAGCGTAATGCGGCGGGCTTCGAGGTGGCCGCTGCGCACCATGCGCCACGCGTCGAGCCCGACGATCAGCCTCGGCGCGCGCAGCAGCAGGCCGTGGCCGCTCGGCTCACCGAGCTCGACCTCCTGGAACAGCGCCTCCGGACCATACCAACCCCAGCGCACCGCGAGGCTGTTGAAGCGAATCTCGAGTCCGGTCTGCCGGCGGAGCAGCTCCTCGAGCGCCGCACGGTGCTGCGGCACGCGGGCCGCGGCCAGCTCGTACGCGATCAGCAACACCGTGAGAAGTGCGACGGCCACGCCGAGCGCCAGCAAAGCGAAGCGCAGCTGCGCGGCGACGCTCCCGGCGGCGCGTCGGGCGCCGGCGGGCAGCGCGGCAGCGGGCTCGGCTCGCGTAGTACCCACCAATTGAAACCTCAGACGAGTACGACGTCGTACTGGTCAACGCCGTAGAGAGCCTCGACCTGCAGGCGGATCGGCCGCCCTACCTGGGCCTCCAGCTCTCCGAGCGTGGCCGATTCCTCATCGAGGAGGCGGTCCACGACGTCCTGATGCGCCAGTATCAGCAGCTCACGACTGGCAAACTGCCGGCTCTGTCGCACAATCTCCCGAAAAATCTCGTTGCACACCGTTTCCGGAGTGCGGACGAAGCCGCGCCCCTCGCAGCTTGGACAGGGCTTGCACAGCAGGTGTTCCAGGCTCTCGCGGGTGCGCTTGCGGGTCATCTCCACCAGGCCCAGCGGCGAGAGGCTGACGATGTGAGTCTGTGCACGGTCGCCGGCGAGCGCGCGCTCGAGCGCGCTCAACACCGCGCGCCGGTGCGGCTCATCCCGCATATCGATGAAATCGATGATGATGATGCCCCCGAGGTTCCGCAGCCGCAGCTGCCGCGCAATGCTCACCGCCGCCTCGAGATTGGTGCGGAAGATCGTCTCCTCGAGGTTACGGTGACCGACGTAGGCACCGGTGTTGACATCGATGGTGGTCATCGCCTCGGTCTGGTCGATCACCAGGTGTCCGCCGGATTTCAGAGGCACCTTGCGATCGAGCGCCTTGGCGATCTCCTCCTCGATACCGTTGAGATCGAATATCGGCCGGGGGCCCGGGTACAGCTCGATGCCCGGCGCACCCTGTGGCATGAAAGCGGCGGCGAACTCGCGCATCCGCTCGTACTCGCGCGGTGAGTCGACCAGCACCCGGTGGACACCGCGCGCGAGCTCATCGCGCAGCACCCGCAGCGTGAGCGGCAGATCCTCGTGCACCACGCTGCCGGCGGGCACTTCTGCGGCGCGCGTGTGCACGTGTTCCCACAGCTTCGCCAGATAGGTCATGTCCTCGCGCAGGTTCTCGGGCGATGCTCCCTGCGCCGCCGTGCGCACGATGTAGCCGCCTACGCCTGCCGGGTCCGCGGCGGCGAGCTCGGTGAGCAGGGTCTTGAGCCGCGTGCGCTCGGGCTCGTCCTCGATGCGCGAGGACACACCGACTCCCAGGCCGCGGGGCATGTACACCAGGTAGCGCGAAGGCAGCGCAATGAAGGTGGTCAGCCGCGCACCCTTGGTGCCGATCGGATCCTTGATCACCTGCACCAGGATGTCGTCGCCGCAGTTGACCAGGCGGCGGATGTCCTCGATCGGCGGCAGGCTGGCGGGAGCGGCGCTCACCAGCGTGTCGGTGGAAGCGACGTGCGCGATGTCGGCGGCGTGCAGGAAGGCGGTGCGCTCGAGGCCGATCTCCACGAACGCGGCCTGCATGCCCGGCAGCACCCGCGACACACGCCCCTTGTACAGGTTGCTGACCAGCCCGCGCCGGCTGGTGCGCTCGATGTGCAGCTCCTGGACCACCCCGCTCTCGAGGATCGCGGCGCGCGTCTCGCGCGGTGCCACGTTCACGAGGATCTCGATGCTCACGGCACGGCTCCGCTGGCAGTGCTCTCCAGCCAGTACGACACGCCTGCGCCGGCGAGCAGTTCCGCGGTCTCGAACAGCGGCAGTCCCATGACCCCCGAGTAGCTGCCGGAGAGGTGCTCGACGAACACCGCGCCGTGCCCCTGCACCGCATAGCCGCCAGCCTTGTCGCGCGGCTCGCCGGTGCTCCAGTACGCGGTAGCCTCTGCGAGGCTCAGGTGCCGGAAGCGCACCTCGCTGCGGCTCAGGCGGTGGTGCACCTCGCCGGCCGCCGCAAGCGCCACGGCGGTGAGCACCACGTGGCTGCGCCCCGAAAGCTGCAGCAGCATGGCGATGCCCTCCTCGGCATCCGCGGGCTTGCCGCAGATACGCTCCTCGACGAGCACGATGGTGTCGGCGGCCAGCACCGGCAGCCCCGCGCCGTGCGGATGCACGATGCGCGCCTTGGCGCGCGCCATGCGCACGACATAATCCACTGCAGGCTCCCCAGGCAGGACGGCTTCGTCGATATTGGGCACGGCAAGCACGTGCGGCACGCCGAGCTGGTCGAGCAGCTCGCGTCGCCGGGGCGACGCCGAGGCGAGGCACAGACGCGGCGCATGGAAGGAGCGTGCAGACATCAGTCGCGATGATACGGATGATTGGCGAGGATGCAGTGGGCGCGGTAGAGCTGCTCGGTCAGAAGTACCCGCGCGAGCGCGTGTGGCAGAGTCAGCCGCGAGAGGGCGAGCCTGAAATTGCTGCGCGCCAGCACTTGCGGTGAGAGGCCGTCGGGACCGCCGATCAGGAACGCCAGGTCCTCACCCTGCTGCCTACGCGTGCCTAGCCAGCCGGCGAGCTCGCGCGTGGTGAGCTCACGCCCGCGCTCATCGAGAGCGACGACATGCTCGGCGGGCGCGAGCGCCGCGAGCAGGCGCTCTCCTTCGCGTGCGATCGCCCGCGGCGCGCCGCCCGCGCGCCTGGATGCGGGCGCGATTTCCGTGAGTGCGACCGGGAGGCTGCCGCGCAGCCGTGTCAGGTAGTCATCGCAGGCAGTGAGGACCCAGGACGGCATGCGCGTGCCGACGGCAATCACGCGCACGCGCATCTTGCGGGCTTAGCGCGGAGTGTGCCGCCGCCGTGCGGCTACGCGCGGCGCCGCCGGAGCGGCGACTGCCGGCACTGCCTGCCCGCTGTCCCAGAGCCGCTCGAGACCATAGAACTCGCGCACCCGCGGCAACATGACGTGTACCACCACATCCTGCAGGTCGACCAGCACCCATTCCCCGTCGCGCTCGCCCTCGGTGCCGAGCGGGCGGAAACCCGCCGCCTTGGCCCGCTCCACCACGCGCTCGGCGATCGAGCGCACATGGCGATCGGAGTTTCCCGAGGCAATGACCATGGTGTCGGCGATGTCGGTGAGGCCCCGTACGTCGAGCACCCTGACATTCACGGCTTTCATGTCGTCGAGCGCGGCCGTCACGGCTTGCTGCAGCGGCGAGGCGCGCTCTTCCCTGGGGCGCAGACGTGTGCGGATGGTCATGTGCTAAGCGGTTTCTCCTGAAGCGCTGTCTAGGGTGCGCCTCTTTCCTGTCGTGGAGCATAGCATCTCGTCTCGAGGATGATCTGCCTCACCGTATCGGGAACGAGATAGCGTGGATCGCGTCCCGCGACGATGAGCGCACGCAGCTCGGTGGAGGAAATCTCGAGCTGCGTCACGGCGCGCACGTACACCCGACCGGCGCGCTCCTCGTGCAGCACCCGGATGGAGCCGGTGCCGTGGTCGACCATCACCTCGCCCAGAGGGCCGGTAGTGGGCGCACGCCACCCCGGACGGTGGGCGACGATGATGTGTGCGAGTGCCAGCAGCTCGCGCCAGCGGTGCCAGTTCGGCAGGCCGAGAAAGGCGTCCATTCCGAGCAGCAGGCACAGCGAGCGCCGCGGATATTCACGGCGCAGCTCGCTCAATGTGTCCACCGAATAAGACAGACCGCTGCGGCGCACCTCGCGGTCATCGACCACGAAGCCCGGCTGGTCGGCGACCGCCGCCTGCACCATCTTCAGCCGCAACTCGGCGCTCGCGTAGAGCTGCGCCCGGTGCGGGGGGCTGCCGGTCGGGAGAAAACGGACTTCGGCAAGAGCAAGCTCCTGCCATAGCTCGAAAGCCGTACGCAAATGCCCGCAGTGAATCGGATCGAAGGTCCCGCCAAAAAGCCCGATCGGCTGCATGCTGCCTATGACGCGCGTGCCACCGCGACGTTGTGCGCGATTAGCGGCTGCCCGCAGAGCTCGGCGACGAGCAGCGCCATCTCATCCCAGGCATCCCCGGTGAGTCGTCCCTTGATCATGCGGTCGGCGCGCACGGCGCGCGCGGCGAGTGCCGCGAACGGGAGCCGCGGCGCCCGTTGCAGCCCCCTGGCGAGCGCCGCGGTGCGCCGCTGCCACGCGGGCGGCGCGGAGCCGCCGGCATACGCGGTCCACAACTCCCGCAGCGCGCGCATCAGCGCCCACAGCGCGAGCGTCGCCTCGGTCCCCTCTGCGCGCAGACCTGCCAACATGCGCAGCGCGCGCGAGGTCTCGCCGGCCAACACCGCCTCGCCGAGCTGAAACACATCGAAGCGTGCGCTGTCGGCGACACTCACGAGTACAGTCGCAGCATCGATCTTGCGGCCTTCAGCGAGCCACGTGAGCTTGGTCAGTTCCTGGTGTGCAGCCAGCAGGTTTCCTTCGGTGCGCGCCGCAAGCAGCTCCAGCGCCTCGTCGGTCGCCTCGATCCCGAGGCGCCGAGCGCGCCCCCGCAGCCATTCGGCGAGCCGAGCTGGATCCACCGGCCATACCTGCAACCAGGCGCCGTGCGTGTCGATCGCCCGCACCCATTCGGCACTCTGTGAGTCGCGGTCCAGTCGTGGAGCGAGCACCAGCAGCAGGATGTCAGGATCGCGCGCTTCGAGCAGCGATACGATTGCCGCGTTGCCGGCGGCACCGGGACGGGCGCTCGCGAGGCGTAACTCCAGCAGGCGACGTGAGCCGAAGAGTGACAGGTTGCCGGCGCTCGCACGTACCTCATCCCAGTCGGAGGCACGCTCGAGGAAGTGCACGTCGCGCTCGCTGAAGCCGGCGGCCCGGGCGCGCTCGCGCACGGCATCGGCCGCCTCGCCGCTCAGCAACGGCTCGTCACCAGAGATCAGGTACGCCGGAAGCAGCCGCTGTGCGAGATGCGTGGCGAGTGAGTCGGACGTGAGCTTCAACTGACCTCATCCGTTCGGGCACGGCTGCTGCCCAGGCCGGGCGCCTCACCCATTATCGGCCATACGAGCGGAGAAGTCAGAAGCGCTTGTCCAGACCTACGTAGATGGAATGCGGCATGACCTTGAGTATGAATGGCGAGTTCGGACTGCGGTGAATGAGCCACGCGGCTCCGGTGCCGAGCGCAAAGCCTGCGAGCACGTCCGTCTGCCAGTGCGCCTGCTGCTTCAGTCGACCGATGGCGTCGTAGATCGGCAGCAGCTCGAGCGCATAAACGCCGGGGTGATCGTGGCCGTACTCGAGCACGAACGGGGTGATGATCGAGCTCACCGCCGTCACCTCGCCGCTCGGAAAGCTCTGGTTGCCATGGCCCTGGAACCAGAGGTTGGGATCCCCGGGATAGGGACCGCTGTCGCGCGGTCGCACGCGCGAGAACGTCACCTTCATCACCTGTGCCACGAGCCCGGCTGAAACCGAAGAGTCGATCGACGTCCAGAACGTGCGGCCGAGCCGCGTGTCACCGCCTTCCCAGAGGGCCCCGCCGATTTCGGCGGCAATGAGTCCGTACTCGAGGAACTCCTGATAGTTGCGCTTCCAGATGCCGCTGTTGTCGTACGGCAGCTGGTGATCGATGCCCGCGCGGCAAACAGGGATCGCCGCTGACAGCAGTAGCAGCAGCCATGCGCGCGGCGCACTGTATGCGGCACGCCGACCGCATCGCCACATCGGTGCACGCGTTCGCTCTCTCATTGGAGCCGGGTTGGACTGCGGTGACGACCAAAGGAGGTGATAGTAGCCTCCGGCCCGGATGAGGTTAAGCAGCTCGCGCGGTAAGCAGACTCGAACGATGCGCTCGATGAAGTGGTGTACAGCAAAGCTGCCGTGCACGCTGACGGCATCGGCCGGGGCCTCACCCCCGCCAGCGACACCTGGGTCAGCAAGCTGATGCATGATCTGTAGGCTGGATGTGGCCGCGAGCCGTGCGCAGCTCGAGGTGAATGCGCCCCGTGGCCACCACGTGCGAGCGTGTCAGATCGCTGACGCGGATGTTGCCCTGTTGCAGGTCGACAACCACGCGATCGAAGGCAGCCGCCGGAACGCGCACGGTGGCCATGCCATCGACATCCGTGAGCCAGCCGCGGCTCTCGATGCGATAACGCAGCGCCGGCTGCGGCCGGGAGGTCCACTCGAAATTTGCCGCCAGGCGGCTCCCCGGCAGGCCAAAGCCGTGCAATTCCCCCTCGACGACCACCTCGTCGTCGGGGGCGTCGATGAGCAGCAGTGTTACGTTCGCCGTATCGGCCGTAACTTCGAGAACGCGCGGCGAGCCGGCCGTCAGTGCCGCCCGCGCCGTGAGCGCGGTGCCATGCGGGGTCGCGAAGAGCGCGAGAAGTACGCCTGTGCCCGCCAGCAACGCTACCGACGTGCTCACCCGGCGCCAGTGCCCCCTGCCAGCGGTTCCGGCTGTCGCCGGAAGTCCGGGGGCAGCGGCGGCGCCCTCCCCACCTGGCACACCCAGTGCGTGGTAGGACAGAACGTGCAGCACGGCGAATGCGAGCAGGGCCGACCAGACAATGTCGGAGAAGAAGTGCGCCCCGGCGGCCATGCGTCCCACGCCAAGCAGCAGGCCCAGCGCAAGTCCGCCGCCAAGCGAAGTGGCCGCCCACGCGGGGCGGCGCCGCTTCCAGATCCACCAGCCGACGGCATACATGAAGCCGACGCTGCAGTGACCGCAGGGAAAGGAGGCGCCACCTTCGGTGCCGATCAGGGGCGACGGCACGTAGTGGAGCGGTCCGCCGAACTCGATGAGCTCGCGCGGACGCGGATGCTGCCAATGGTCCTTGAAGACGGCGTTCGCCAGCAGGCCGGGACCGATCGCCATGCCGAGCAACACCAACACCGCGGCACGGCGCCAGTCGTGACGCGCGTGGGGCAAGCTCGCCGCGAGCGCCGCCAGGGCCGCGATCACCAGCGTCGCCGTGACCCAGGGGGCGGCCCGGTAGAGCAGCGACCACGGCAGCTCGCGCGCCAGCGGCCAGTGATCGAGTGGCTCGGGGTAGTAGAAGATCCGCGCCACGGCGATGTCGAGCGCGCCGCTCGCAAACAGGCCCGCGGTCAGCAGCGCGACCGCAGCTAAGCCGACAGCCTCGAGCCGTCCTTGGCGTCGTTGCCCGGCCGCGGGCTCCGTCCGCGTCGTGCTGCGCCTGCCATGCGACACGCGCTCAGCGTCGCACTATCAGCACTGGCACGCCAGTACACCGAAGCGCGCGGTCCGCATTGCGGTGCAAGGACACCAATACACGTGCCGTTGCGGATCTAGAATCGCCAGTTACCGAGTCAGGGAGCGGGTATTGTCTGCGCCTCGCCCTCCGCCTGCTAAAGCCGGAAGCAGCCGTGCCGAGTTCAGAATGAACGCGAGTTCTGATGCCACGTGAATGAATGCTGCCAGCAGCGGATTGAGAAGGCCGAATGCTGCCAGCGCGACGCCGACCGTATCGACCCCGATCGTACCCGCGAAGTTCGTCCAGATGATTCTGCGCGTGCGGCGCGCGATCGCGAGCGTCTGGGAAAATTGCAACAAATCGTTCCCGAGCAGTACCACATCGGCGCTCTCGCGCGCCACATCGGTACCCGAACCCATCGCGACCCCGACTTGGGCTTCAATCAGCGCCGGGGCATCGTTGATTCCATCGCCAACCATCGCCACGGTGCGTCCTAGTGCCACTAGTTCCTTGACCCGCGTTTGCTTGTCTTCGGGCAACAGGTCTGCCGCGACCTCGGAGATGCCCAGCTCGCGGGCGATTTTGTCACCCACGGCCCGGGAGTCACCCGTCAATAGGACGGTCTTAATTCCCATCGCATGGATCGCTGCGATCGCGTCAGACGCCTCGGGACGCGTCGTGTCGGCGATCGCGATGACCCCGAGCAACCTTTCGCCGCGCGCTACGAAGACCGCCGAGGCCTCCGGGTGGCAGGCGTGCAGCTGAGCGGGAACGGGGATATCGTGAGCCCGCATCAGCGCGCGGTTGCCGACCAGCACCAGATCCCCACCAAGCACCGCGTCGATGCCGAGGCCTGGGGTGTAGCCGAAACGCTCTGGCTCCCTGAGGATGCGTCCGAGCGCCCGGGCATGCGCAACAATCGTCTTGCCCAGTGGGTGCTCCGAGCGAAGCTCCGCCGACGCCGCGGTGTCCAATAGCGACGCGGCATCCGCCCCCTCGGCGGGAACCAGCTCACATACCTCGGGTTGTCCGTAGGTCAGGGTGCCGGTCTTGTCGAGCACCACGGTGTTCACCTTAGCGAGCTGCTCGAGAAACAGGCCGCCTTTGATAATCGCGCCGGCGCGCGCCGCGCGTCCGATGGCGCCGAGAATTGCAAGTGGCGTTCCCGCCGCAATCCCGCAGGCGCCAGCCACGATGACCACCGAGATCGTGGAGCGGATGTCGCGGGTCACGAGATAGGTCAATGCCGCGGCGCCGAGCGCGAAGTAGACGAGGTACCCTGCGAGACGGTCCGCAAGGCGCTGCACCGGAGCGCGCGAGCGCTCGGCCTGCTCGACGGCCTCAATGATCTTGCCGTAACTCGTATCGCGTCCGATACGCTCGGCGCGGATTTCCAGAGCGCCGGACTGATTGATTGACCCGGCAAATACCGCTGCTCCCAGCGTCTTCTCGATCGGCATCGATTCGCCCGTGATGCGAGCCTGATCGACGAACGAATGGCCCGAGATCACCGTGCCATCCACGGGAATTCGGCCGCCCGGGTTCACCAGAACGGCGTCGCCAAGGGCGAGCGCATCAGCATCGACTTCCGCCACCGTCCCGGCGCGGCGCACGGCGACCGCGCGTGGCAGGACGTCCAGCAGGTCATGGATTGCACGCCGGCCACGCGATACGGTCATCTCCTCGAGCACCTCCGCGATCAGCACAAACAAAGTGATCACGAGGGCGGTGAAGAATTCGGAGATTGCAGCGGCGGCGATGATCGCGATGGACATTGACAGCTCCATCGTCATTCGCCTCGCGAAGAGGTTCTCCAGCGCCTCCTTGAAGATCGGCCACCCGCCAATCAGTAAGCCCACGATTCCGATCAGGCTGAAGACGCGCAAGGGCTCCCAGACGTGCCACCAGACGGCTGCTGCCGCCGCGGCCACGACGCCAATACGCAGCATCTCGGGCCATCGCAGGGCGTGCTCGTGCTGCTCCTCCTGCCCGTGATCAGGGCGGCAACCCTCAACGTGACGCTCCGGGCCCTGTATGTTTGCGGCAGGGGCGGTCGAGCCTCGCAGGGCTTGCTCCCCCGGATCGGACGCTGACGCGGTTCCTCGCGTGCTCATAAAGGCGGGTCTCCGCGGCTAAGTCGAGCCGCGCACTTACCGCAGATAGGCGCGCACGACCTCGATCAGCTCGTCGGCGCCTTTGGTGCGGCTCGCATTGCTGGCTATGGAGGGACTAGCAACGTGCGTACGGACGTGCTCCTCGATTACCTCGGTCATGAGTCCGTTGGCCGCCCCGCGGAACGCCGCGATCTGCTGCATGATCTCCGCGCAGCCTTTCTCCGCCACCAGCGCGCGCTCCAACGCCTCCACTTGCCCGCGGATGCGTCGCACGCGCGCGAGCAGGCGCGTCTTATTCCTGATGATATGGCTCATGCGTGGTGCCTCCAGACTACCGTACAGGGGTATAGTACCTGAATTGTGGTCACCCATCGGAGCCGCCTTTTGGAACCCCTGAGTTAGCAGTTCGTCAGGATCTCAGAACTGCCATGCCACCCCGCCGAAGAAGCCGCGCCGCGGTCCGTACTGTGACGCGAACACCCCGACGCCCGAGCCACTGCGGATCTGATAGATCTTGTCGAACACGTTGATGACGTCGAAGCGCGCACTCAGCACGCTCGATCCCGAGAGATGGAAGTCGTGACTCAGGCCCAGGTTGACCTGCGTGTAACTCGGCACATGGTCATCGTTCGGATACACGACGCTCTGGCGCAAACCCGTACCAAAGATGAAGTCGGCGCTGAAACGGGTCCCCTGCCACAGGTAAGAAAGCCCACCGGAGGCCGCCACGCGCCCCTCATGATCGAGGTGAATGTAGTGGTCGTAAACATAGGCGAAGTCGCCCGGGTTGAAATTGAATTGCGCCGACTCCCACTGCTTGCCGTGAGCCGCCTGAAAGGACAGGTTGCCGTAGGCGGAGAAATTACTGAGCGAGTAGTTGGCGGTGAACTCGAGGCCGCCGATGAGGCCATAGCGATAGTTGAACGGCGTGAGAACGATGGGAGCGCCGAACTGGCCTTCATCGATCAGATGCTGCGACTGCTTGTAGAAGCTGTCGACGCCCAGCGTGAGGGTGTTGTTCAAGAGCTTCTGTTGCAGGCCGAGGTCGTAATAATTGTCGCGCTCGCCGAAGGGCGGCGTGTCCAGCGGAATCGCCGGCGCCGCGGTGGTGCCGGCGAACTTGCTGATGGTTGCCGCGGCGATCAGCTCGAAGGGCGGCGGTATGAAATAGCGCGAGTAGCCACCGTGCACGGTGGTGCCCGAGCCCAGCTGCCAGACGAAATTTACGCGCGGCTGCCACAGGCTGCCGTTCGAATAGGCGCTGTAGTGATCGAAGCGCATTCCGTAGTTGAGCGTGAACGGTGCCCATACCTGCCACTCGTCCTGCAGGTAGACGCTGTCAATCTCCTGCGCCTGCTTGCCATTGTCGGGAATGACCAGCGGAATGTTGCTGGTCTGAATGCCGGCGGCATCGACCGGCAGGACCTGCGAGGTGGTCGTGCTCTCGGAGCTGTCGTGCTGCAGGTAGAAGCCGGCACGCACCGTGTGTGACGCCGAGAGCTTGTAAGCGGCATCGGTCTGCCAGCTGATGGCCGTGTCGTCCTTGAAGGCGTCCTGCGCGATGCCGTTGTAGAGCAGGTCACCGAGCCAGTCGGGCGAGAAGTGCAGACTCGTATAGCGGGCGGCAACCGAGGTCTCGAAGTCCAGCGCGCCGGCGGAGTGCTGCCAACTGAGGATCGCATACTGGGTGAGCTCACGCTGGTTCTCATCGAGATTATCACTGAGAAACTGCGTCATTCCCTGCACGTCGAGACCAAGCGTCGGCTGCAGTCCGCGCTGGTTCGGAATCTGGTACTTGCCGTCGGAGAGGCCGAGGATCAGCGAGACTCGGTTGTTCTCATCGAGAATCTTCTCGAGATAGCCGAAGGCGTGAGCCTGCTTGGTGTGGTCGTGCAGCGGCGGGGCAGTCCCGTCCGGAGATTCGATGCCGACATCGCTCTGCTTGTAATCACCGGTGGCGTAGTAGCTGAAGCTGCCGCTGCGCCCGCCGTACTCGAACGCGGGTTGCAGGGAGCCGTAGCTGCCGCCGTACATCGACACGTAGCCGCCCGGCTGCAGCAGCCCGCTGTTGCTGGTCATGTCGATAACACCCGCTGTCCGCAGTCCATATTCCGCGGGGAGTGCGCCCGTGAGCAGGCTCACCGACGAGACCAGGCGCGGACTGAGGCTCTGGCTGAAGACGCTGGTGCCCTCGGGCAGGATGACCCCGTTCAAGCGGTACTGCAGGCCGTTATGGTCGCCCCGAACGTGCAGCTGTCCAAAGGAGTCCTGGACCACGTCGGGCGCTTGCAGCAATACCTGGTTGAGCGATTGATTGCCGCCCCCCGGCTGCGCAGCAATCGCCTGATTGTCGATGATGTAAGTCGAGGCGCCGGTCTGCGTCTCGATCCCGAGACGCGCCTCATTCAGGCGCTGCGCGGTGACGACGATGGGCGAGAGGCTCCCGTCGGTGGACACCGCGGCGCCCGCAGCGCTGTCGGCAGTCCCGGCGGCGGCGTCGACGCTCGCCGCCGCGGCATCAGCCGCACGGGCAGACGGCACATTCAGCGCGCCGGTGAGAAGGACCAGAACCGCGCCCGCCATACCAGGCGTGGCGGTCCGCAAACAGGGCTTGACCATGAAACACTCCGCAAGAAGCTGAAACCTCACGCCGCCCGCGATCGCTCGAGGGCGACTGTGAATCGCAGGGTCGGTTCAGGCTTGCGGAGGGCCCCGGCTGCGAGGCGTCGGGGTGTTGGCGGCGATGACCGCGTAGCGTGGGGCGGGTGTCGGCAGGTATCCGTTCGGGCGGACCGCTACCGCGGGAACGCCCCCGGCCGCGGGATTGGCAATCTGGGAGAAGCCTTCGCACGTCGGGCAGAAGGCACTGTTGAGGCCATGCGGGTCGGCACGCTGCGCCGTGGCGCCGGCGGGTTCGTTATGGCTCAGGTGCCCGAGCTCGTGCAGCACCGCGCCGTGCTGGATGAACACCAGCAGGAACGAAAGAAGCAGCGCAAGCGAGGATCGGCGCATGGTCACAACGAGCGGCCCCGCAAGGCCGGGCGCGGAGTCTAACGTGTAACGCCTGCTGCTTTCCAGAGCGCAACACCCGCCTCAGCGGCCGGCCGGGACCCTCTTGCGAGAGGGCGAAGGCGTTTTTGGTCGAGTTTGCGAACCAATCGACGGCCGCGGCGCACCGGGCTCTCTTATAAAGCCTTCATGGGCTTCATCGACCTCATCGTCAACCGGTCCTTCAGAGACGAGAAGGAGGGTCGCGTGGTCGTGTTCGACGGGGTCGGTCGCGGCCACGGCTACCTCCTGCGCTCGGCGACCGATGAGCAGAGAATTCGAGCCTTCCTCAGGATGTATGTGTTCGCCGAGTTAGTGATTCAGTTGCTCGGCACCCTGCTGGTCGCCGCGTGGCTCTCCAGCGTGTTCGGCGCAACGGGCAAACCGACGCTCGAACGGGAACTCATGCGGGGCGGTTTTTTCCTTGCCGCGTACGCTCTGGTCGTCGGGCTGCCGTTCTTCCTCATGTGGCGAGCGTACCGCCAGGCGGCGCCGAGCTTCGTTTCGCCCGGGGATGCGGTGCCAGTCTCCTGGCAGCCCCTGGATCGCACTCGGCGTATCGCCCTCACGCTGCTCGTGCTGCTGGCACTCGCGGCAGTGCTCGCCATCATCCACGCGTGCGCGCTCGCCAGCGCGGCCGCCCTCCGCTGAAACGCCTCGCCAAATCTCGCGTGTCACGCTTGGCGAGCGCCCATCGATCAGCGGCCCTTTAGTCCGAGCGCGGCGCGCTCGTCAACAGGCCGGACGAGTCGATGATGCCGTGCTGCAGGAGCCAGGCGCGCGCATCCTCCGCATCCTGCGCGAACCATGCGCGGCTGCTGCCGAGACGGAAGCTATAGCCCCAGGCGTCCATGTCGGTGAACAGGCGTTCGCGGCCCACATGCGGCAACTCATCCGCGAACAGCACCTGCAGGTAGCACACCGCCGACTCCTCGAGATCATCGCCACCGGCATCGCGGTCGAGTCCGGCGCGGCGCTCCGGGGTCATGCAGACGTAGTGACACGCCTCGTGCAGCACCGAATGGAGCGGCGTCTCGAGCCGCGCATACAGACTGTCGCCCCTGAGCCCTGCCTCGCTGTCGCCCCAGTACGATCCAGGGATCTCCTCCTCGGCTGCGACCAATGCCAGGGTGAGGCCATAGCGGGCGAGCAGCAGTGCGACTGCAACCCCGTCGACGCCACTCACCAGCAGCACCGCAGGCGTCGGCAGGGGCGTTGTTACTGGAGCGGGCACGGCAGGGCACCAGTGGGGCGTTGCACCTGTCAGAGGCTCGCGAGGCGACGCATCACCATGTCAGCGAGATCGCGCGCCATGTCCTGGCGCAGGATCTCCTCCTCGTGATTCTTGGCGAGCAGCAGCCGCTCATCGAAGCTGTAGGTGCGGGTGGCGGACAGCTCCTGCGGAGGCAGCAGCTCTTTGCCTGCCGCGCTCACCGAGAATCCGACGGTGTAGGTCACCTCGTACTGGTTCGGCTGGTTGGTGGCGGACACGGACAGCACCCGTCGGGTGACATTGTCGCGCAGAATGCTGACCACGGCGGACGACCGCTCCTTCTGCGGAGTCAGCTGCGCGCCGTTCGAAAGCAGAGCGTGCCGCAGGTACTGCACGAAATCGCTCTGCCGGTCGGGTGCTTCGACGTATGGAGTCCGCACGACCGGCGGCAGCGGTGTACGCCCCTGCAGGTGGAAACCACAGCCGGTGAGCAGCGCCGCGGTGAACACGCAGCTCCACCGGGTCATACGACCACGTTGACGAGCTTGCCCGGCACGATAATGACGCGTCGCACGGGCCGGTCGGCGACGAACTTCCTGACGTTGTCGTCGGCAAGCGCCGCCGCGCGCACCGCGGCCTCATCCGCGCTGACCGGCACGCTGATGTGGCCGCGCAGCCGGCCATTCACCTGCACGACGATGGCGTGCGTATCCTGGGCGAGCGCTTGCGCATCGGGGACCGGCCAGCGCTCGTCGATCGGCGCGCTCGCGTGTCCCAGCGCCTGCCAGAGCGCGTGGCACGCATGCGGAGTGATGGGGGCGAGCATCAGCACCGCGAGGCTGAGTGCCTCGTGGCGCACCGCGTGACCCTGCGCGCTCGTGTCCTCGAAGGCGCGGATGGAATTGAGCAGCTCCATGACCGCCGCGATGGCGGTGTTGAAATTCCGCCGGCGGCCGATGTCATCGGTCGCCTTGGCGAGCGCCTGGTGCGCGGCGCGGCGCAGCTCGCGCTGCGCCGGGGTGAGCGCGTGCGGCTCGAGAGCCGGCGCGCTGCCTGAGGCGACGTGCTCGTACACCGTGTTCCACAGCCGACGGATGAAGCGCGTTGCGCCCTGCACGCCATCGTCCGACCATTCGAGGGTTTGCTCGGGTGGGGAGGCGTACATGATGAAGAGCCGCGCGGTATCGGCGCCGAAGCGTTCCACCAGTCCTTCGGGGTCGACGCCGTTGCCCTCGGACTTCGACATCTTCCCGAGGCCCTCGTGTGTCACCTCGATCCTGCCGAGGTCCGGCGTCACCACCTCGTTTATCTCGCTTCCGTCAGCCAGGCGGCGCGTATCGACTTCCGCCGGGTTGAAGTAGCGCTTGCGGACACCGTCCGCCTGATACGAGTAGACGTGGTTCAGCACCATGCCCTGGGTGAGGAGATTGCTGAAGGGCTCACCGAACTTCAGCAGGCCGAAATCCCGCATCACCTTGGTCCAGAAGCGCGCATACAGCAGGTGCAGGATCGCGTGCTCGATGCCGCCGATGTACTGATCCACCGGCAGCCAGTAGTCGACGCGCGTATCCACCATGGTCGCAGCGCCCGGGCAGGCATAGCGCAGGAAGTACCAGGACGAGTCGACGAAGGTGTCCATGGTGTCGGTTTCGCGCCTTGCCGGGCCGCTGCATTTGGGACACCGGCATTCGTAGAAGGCGGGCGTCTTCGCGAGGGGGTTTCCGCTGCCATCGGGCACCAGGTCCTCGGGCAGCAGCACCGGCAGCTGATCGTCCGGCACCGGCACCACGCCACAGGCGCCGCAATGAATGATCGGAATCGGGCAACCCCAGTAGCGCTGGCGCGAGATGCCCCAGTCGCGCAGGCGGTACTGCACACGCTTCCTGCCGAGGCCCTTGTTCTCGAGTGCGGCTGCGATCGCATCCATCGCCGCGCGCGAAGTGAGCCCGGAGAACTCACCGGAGTTCACCGTCTCGCCATACTCGCTGTAGGCGGCGATCCACGGTGCGCGCACCTGCGCGTAGGCACCGCTCATCGAGCGCACCACGGTGGTCACCGGGAGCCCCTGGTCGAGCGCAAACTCGAAATCGCGCTCGTCGTGGGCCGGCACGCCCATGACGGCGCCCTCGCCGTAGGCCATGAGCACGTAGTTGGCGACCCAGATCGGCAACGGCTTGCCCGTGAAAGGATGCAGCACGTGCAGTCCCGTCGGCATGCCCTTCTTCACCTGCGTCGCCACATCGGCCTCGATGACGCTGCCCCGCCGGCATTCCTCGATGAAGGCTGCGAGTCGCGCGTCGCTGCACGCGGCCGCGAGCGCCAGGGGGTGCTCGGCGGCGATCGCGAGGAAAGTGGCGCCAAACAGCGTGTCGGCGCGGGTGGTGAATACCTTGACGACCCCCGCGCCGCCCGCCACGGCGACGGTGTCGGCGGCGTAGGGAAATGCGATCTCACATCCCTCACTGCGCCCGATCCAGTTCGCCTGCATCACCCGCACGCGCTCCGGCCAGCCGCTCAGCGCATCGAGTGCTTCCAGAAGCTCATCCGCATAGCGCGTGATGTTGAGGTAGTACATCGGGATCTCGCGCTTTTCCACGAGCGCGCCGGTGCGCCAGCCGCGCCCGTCGATCACCTGCTCATTGGCGAGCACGGTCTGATCGAGCGGATCCCAGTTCACGATTCCCGTCTTGCGGTAGGCGAGACCTTTTTCCAGCATGCGCAGGAACAGCCACTGGTTCCAGCGGTAGTAGCCAGGGTCGCAGGTGGCGATCTCGCGGCTCCAGTCGATGGCAAAACCGAGCGACTTGAACTGCGCGCGCATGTGCGCGATGTTCTCTCGGGTCCACTTCGCCGGCGGCACGCCGTTGCTGATGGCGGCGTTCTCGGCGGGCAGGCCGAAGGCGTCCCAGCCCATGGGCTGCAGCACGTTGTGGCCCTGCATGCGCAGGAATCGGGCGAGCACATCGCCGATGGTGTAGTTGCGCACGTGGCCCATGTGCAGCCGGCCCGAAGGGTAAGGCAGCATGGACAGGCAGTAGAACTTGGTGCGCGCAGGATCCTCGCGCACCTCGAAGGCGCGTCGCTCATCCCAATACTGCTGCGCGGCGCGCTCCACGGCCGCGGGGGCATAGGTCTCGTGCATTATTTATTTCTTATGGCAGACGCAACGGTACGAAGATCTGCGCGTCCTCACGCTGAATCAGCAGCGCCACGTTCTTGCCAGCCGCGCGCGCCGCGTCCTCGAGCTCCTTCACCGAATGCACGCGCTTGCCGTTGATGCCGAGGATGATGTCGCCCGGCTGGATCTCCGCCGCCTGTGCGGGTCCCGAGACCTCCTCCACCAGCAGACCCCCCTGAGTGTTCGCCTGCTCCTTCTCGCGCGGCTCGAGCGGCCGCACGGTGAGACCGAGCGCGCTCGGCTGGCCAGCCGATTGCTGCTTCGGCTTGCCGCTGCGGTAGGCAACGTTCTGCGGTTGCTCCTTGAGCTCCGCCACCTTGACGCTGAGAGCCTGCTCCTTGCCGTTGCGCCACAGCGCCAAGTTAGCCTCAGCGCCCGGCCGCATCGCGGCGATCTGACTCGAGAGCTCCCCGTAGCGCTCGACCGGATGGCCGTCGACGGCGAGGATCACGTCCCCGGGGGCGACACCGGCGTGTGCCGCGGGGCCGTCCTTCTCCACCGAGGACACGAGCGCACCGCGCGGGCGGTCGAGTCCGAAGGATTCGGCCAGCTGCGCGTTCACGTCCTGTATGGTGACTCCGATGCGGCCGCGCACCACGTGCCCGGTCTTGATCAGCTGCTCCTCGACGTTGCGCGCCACGTCGATCGGGATGGCGAAGGAGACACCCATGAAGCCGCCGGTGCGGCTGAAGATCTGCGAGTTGATGCCGATCACTTCACCCGCCATGTTGAACAGCGGGCCGCCGGAATTGCCGGGATTCACCGGGACGTCGGTCTGGATGAAGGGCACGTAGTTCTCACCCGGCACCGAGCGCGCCGTCGCGCTGACAATGCCTGCGGTGGCGCTGTTCTCGAAGCCGAACGGCGAGCCGATGGCGAGCACCCACTGGCCGGGCTTGATGCGGGAAGGGTCGCCGAGCTTCACGATCGGCAGATTCGCACCGCTGATCTTGATCACCGCCACATCGGTGCGCTCATCGGCCCCGATCACCTTGGCAGGGAACTCGCGGCGGTCGGTCAGCCGTACGGTCACTTCGTCCGCGTTCGCCACCACGTGGGTGTTGGTGAGGATGTAGCCGTCGGAGTTGACGATGAAGCCCGAGCCCGCGCCTCGCACCGGTGCCTGACGGCCCTGCTGTCCCTGATCGGGTGTCGGAATGCCGAAGCGGCGGAAGAAATCGTAGAACGGATCGTTCGGCGAGAGGCCGGGGATGCCGCCGCCTTGCTGCGCCTTCTCCACGACCTCCACGTTTACCACTGCCGGCCCGTAGCGCTCGACGAGCTGCGAGAAGTCCGGCAATGCGCGCACCGCGGCGTCGGCGGTTGCCGGGGCCACCTGCTGTGCGGCTGCCGCGGTGAGCACGCCCGCATCGGCCGATGGGCTCCCAAGGGGCGGCGTGTCGTCGCGCCCGGACTGTGCCGAAAGCCCGCGGGAACACCCGGCGAGCGCGAGCACGAGCACGCAGGCCGCCAGCGGGCGCCATGGCGCCCGGGCGCACCGGGATTGTGGGGATTCGCAGCTGGTGTTCATGGCAGCACTTCCATCGCTACCGGTCCTGCCGGCGGCGCAGCCTCCTATCATTCCGCACCCACAGCCCGTATGCCAGCGCCAGTGCAGCCAGGCTGACCACCAGCCAGTTTCCAACATGCGCGTAGGGCGCACGGCCCGCATGGGGGACGATATTTGAGACCAGTGTATCGGGCCTGAATTCCGGGGCCCGGGCGATGACTTCGCCGTGGGGCCCGATGATGGCCGAAATCCCGTCATTCGCGGCGCGCACCAGGTAACGGCCCTCCTCCAGCGCCCGCATGCGGGCGATCTGGAGGTGCTGGTGCCGGGCGCTCGAGTGCCCGAACCAGGCGTCATTGGTGACATTTACCAGCGCGTCGGCGCGCGGCAACGCCGCGAGCATGGAGCTGCCGTAGGCGTCCTCGTAGCACACGGTGGTGGCGAGCTGCAGATGCGCCGCAGGGAGCGGGGGCTGGTTCGGCGCGCCACGGGTGAAGTCCGAGTACGGCAGGCTCATGAGGCGCATCCAGTTGCGCACGAAGTGCGGTACCGGGAAGAACTCGGCAAAGGGAACGAGGTGATGCTTGTCGTACCAGCTGAACTGCTGCGCATCGAGTGCCAGCACCGAGTTGAAGTAGCGCGTCCCGCCTTCCGGGCTCAGCTCCGCACGGAGTACTCCCATTATGATCGCCGAGCCGTGGGCGCGTGCGTCGCGGTACAGGCTGTTGATATAGGGCGCGATGTCGTTGGCGATGTCGGCGGGAGCGGACTCCGGCCAGATGATGAGCGCATTGCCGAGCACCCGCTCGGTGAGCGCACGGTACACGCGCAGCGTCGTCTGTCGATTGCTCTCGAGCCACTTCTCATCCTGCGGAATCGCGCCCTGCACCACGGCCACGGAGACGGCCGGCCCGCTCGGGTGGGTCCAGGAGCGCTGGTACAACGCGGCTCCCGCTGCCCACGGAAGGATCAACAAGATGAGCGCGACGAGACGCCCGCGGGGAGGGCGACAGGCGAGCATCGTCGCTGCGCCCGCAGAGAGCAGCAGCAGTGCACTGATGCCGTAAATGCCGACGAGCGGCGCGAAACCGGCAAGCCAGGTGTCGGTCTGGGAATAGCCGAGTGACAGCCACGAGAAGCCCGAGAGGAACCAGCCGCGCCACCACTCCATGAGCAGCCACGCGGCCGGGAGTGCGATCAGCCACCGTGCCGCACCTTCCGCAGGCAGCCAGCGGGCCGCAAGGTAACCGAGGCCGGCGTGGTACAGCCCCATGATGCTCACGAGCCCCAGCATGAGCGCGCACGCGAGCCAGATGGGGGCGCCGCCAAAGCCGTGGATGCTGATGTAGAGCCAGTAGGTACCGGCCGCGAAGGTGGCAAAGCTGAACCAGAAGCCAAGACGCGCCGCCTCGCGCGGCGTCGCGCCCTGCCATAGCCACATGAGCAGCGCGGGCGAGAGCACCGCCAGCGGCCATACGTTGAGCGGCGCAAACGCCGCCGCGAGCGCTGCGCCGGAGAGGAGCGCGAGCAGGCCGCGCGCTAGCGCGGACGTGGGGCGCGACAGGGCGTAGCCCCGTCCCGTCGCGGGCGCGACGGCGGACTCCGCTGAGAGGGCGCGCATGGGTGTCAGGATGTCCCGCCGGCGGAGCGCTCATCGGCCGGCGGCAGCACATCGCGGGGCGCGAACACGCGCAGTGTATCGATGCGACGGCGGTCGGCACGCTGCACCCGGAACTCGAAGCCATCGATGCTGGCAGCTTCGCCGCGGCGCGGGAGCCGCCCGAGCTGCTTCAGCAGCAGCCCCGCGATGGTGTCGACGCCCTGTCCCTCCGGAAGATGCACTCCGAAGAACTGGTTGAACTCCTCGATGCGCGTCACGCCACGCACGGTGAACTGGGCCTCGGCGTCACGGCGGATGTTCTGATCGTCCTCGACGTCGAACTCATCATCGATCTCGCCGACGATCTGCTCGATGACATCCTCGATGGTGCACAGCCCCGACACGCCGCCGTATTCATCGACCACGATCGCCATGTGATTGCGGTTGCGCCGGAACTCCTTCAGCAACACGTCCAGGCGCTTCGATTCCGGCACGAACACCGCGGGGCGCATGTACTCGCGGATATCGAAGCGCTCGCGTGCCTGCGCCGTCGTGAGCCGCAGCAAGTCCTTGGCGAGCAGGATGCCGACGATGTCATCGCGATCCTGGTCCATCACGGGGAAGCGTGAGTGCCCGGACTCCACCACCACCGGCAGTATGCGCGCTGCCGGCTCGTCACGGCGCACGAACACCATCTGCGCGCGCGGCACCATGATGTCCCGCACCTGCAGATCGCCCACCTCGAGCACGCCCTCGAGCATGGTGAGCGCGTCGCTGTCGATGACACCGCGCTCGGCCGCTTCGTGCAACACCGCAGCGAGCGCCTTGCGGTCCTGAGGCTCGACGGCGAGTCCGTGCGTGAGCCGCCGCAGCCAACGACCGGTGGTGTTGAGATCCTTCCCCATGACCTTCAGCTCCGGTACGGGTTGGCAAACCCGAGGCGGCGCAGCACGGCGATCTCACGCCGCTCCATGCGGCGTGCATCGTCGGCGCGCTCATGGTCATACCCGAGGAGATGCAGCGTGCCGTGCACCACCAGGTGCGCCCAGTGAGCACGCAGTGTCTTCTCCTGCGCCTGGGCCTCGGCCTCGAGCACGCGCGGGCAGATCACCAGCTCCCCGAGCGGGACGGACGCTCCACCCGATGCGCGCGGCAGCTGCGGCGGTGAGAACGACAAAACGTTGGTCGGTTTATCACGCCCGCGGAAGCGGATGTTGAGTCTCGCGCTCTCCGCCTCACCCACCGTGCACACACCGAGCTCGCGGCCACGGCCGCGGCGGCCGAGCGCCGCACTCGCCCAGCGCGCGATGTCGCGCCGCGTCGGGGACCAGCCGCGCGCACGCCGCCGCAGCTCGAGGCGTATGCCGCCCTCCGTGCCTGACACCCGCGCGGTCCTCACGTCGAGCTCCCGCGCGACTCGTACGCCTGCACGATGCGCTGTACGAGCGGGTGACGGACGACATCGTGGGCGTCGAAGAAGGTGAAGGCCACACCCTCCACCGCGCGCAGCACATCGACCACATGGGACAGGCCCGACTGCTTGCCGGCCGGCAGGTCGGTCTGCGTGACATCGCCAGTGACCACCGCCTTCGAGCCGAAGCCGATGCGGGTGAGGAACATCTTCATCTGCTCGATCGTCGTGTTCTGCGCCTCATCGAGGATGATGAAAGAGTCGTTCAGCGAACGGCCGCGCATGAAGGCAAGCGGCGCGACCTCGATGACGTTGCGCTCCATGAAGCGCGCGACGCGGTCGAAGCCCATCATCTCGTAGAGCGCGTCGTACATCGGCCGCAGATACGGGTCGACCTTCTGCGTCAGATCCCCAGGCAGGAACCCGAGGCGCTCGCCGGCCTCCACGGCCGGGCGCACCAGGATCATCCGCCGTACCCGGTCGGCCTGCAGCGCTTCCACCGCACAGGCGACCGCCAGGTAGGTCTTGCCGGTGCCCGCGGGGCCTATGCCGAAGGTGAGGTCGCATGTGCGGATGTGCTCGAGATAGTCGCGCTGGTGCGCGCCGCGGGCGCGGATGCCGCCGCGCGGCACGCGCACGCCGTGCTCGCGCACGTCCTCCTCCGCAGGCAACCCCGACTCGCGCTCGCGCAGCGCAAGGTGCACGCGCTCCGGGGTGATGTCCTCGCTCCGCGTGAGTGCGAACAGCTCGCGCAGCAGCTCCTCGGCGGGTACCGCCTGCGCGCCGCTCACCCTGAAGGTGTCGCCGCGCCGGTGTATGCGGACATCGAGCCGCGTCTCCAGCAAGCGCAGATTCTCATCGAGCGGCCCGCAGAGGTTGGCGAGGCGTGCATTGTTGGAGGGGCCGAGTTCGAATTCGCGCCGCGGCTCGGATGCAGAGGCAACCACTGTATCAGCCGCCAGCCGCGGCGAGCCGCGGCGCCTGCGTGTCGGCCTGGGATTCCAGCAGACGCCCGCGCAGGCTGTGGGCGAGCGCCGCCGTGACGGTCACATCGACGAAGCGGCCGATGAGCGCCTCGGGTCCGGGGAAGTTCAGCCAGCGATTGTTGGCAGTGCGTCCGGCGAGCTCGCAGGCATCCTTTTTCGCGTGGCGCTCGACGAGCACGCACTGGCGCGTCGTGACCATCGATTCGCTGATGGCGCGCGCCTGAGTCTCGAGCTGCGCCTGCAGCCGCGCGAGTCGCTCGTGCTTGATGGCGGGCTCCACCTCATCCGGCAGCGAGGCGGCAGGAGTGCCCGGCCGGCGGCTGTAGATGAAGCTGAAGGACTGGTCGAACCCGACCTCGCGCACGAGCGCGAGCGTGGCGAAGAAATCGCGCTCGGTCTCGCCGGGGAACCCGACGATGAAATCCGAGGAGATGGAGATGTCAGGACGCACGGCGCGCAGCCGGCGTACCTTGTCCTTGAACTCGAGCGTCGTGTAGCCGCGCTTCATGAGTGCGAGCACCCGGTCCGAGCCGCTCTGTACGGCCAGGTGCAGGTGGTTGGCGAGCTTCGGGACGCTCGCGAAGGCCTCGATGAGGCTGTCGTCGAATTCCAGCGGATGCGAGGTCGTGAAGCGTATGCGCTCGATGCCGGGCACGCGCGCCACATGATGAATGAGCGTGGCGAGATCCACGAGTTGCCCGTCCGCCATCGGACCCTGGTAGGCGTTGACGTTCTGCCCGAGAAGCGTGACTTCCGCGACGCCCTGTGCGGCGAGGTGGCCTACCTCAGTGAGCACCGAGTCGAAGGAGCGGCTCACCTCCTCACCGCGCGTGTACGGCACGATGCAGAAGCTGCAGTACTTGCTGCAGCCTTCCATGACTGAGACGAAGGCACGGGCGCCTTCGGCGCGCGGAGCCGGCAGGTGGTCGAATTTCTCGATCTCCGGGAAGCTCACATCGACGACGGCGCGGCCGCTGCGGCGCAGCTCCTCGATCATCTGCGGCAGGCGGTGCAGTGTCTGAGGGCCGAACACCAGGTCGACGAACGGCGCACGATCGGTGATGGCCTCGCCCTCCTGGCTGGCGACGCAGCCGCCCACACCGATGATCACTTCCGGCCGGCGCGCTTTCAGGCGACGCCACTCGCCGAGGAGCGAGAACACCTTCTCCTGCGCCTTCTCACGCACCGAGCAGGTATTCATCAGCAGCACGTCCGCCTTATCCGGATCGTCAGTGGCCGCGAGTCCGGCGCCGTCGCGCAGTACGTCCGCCATGCGGGCGGAGTCGTACTCGTTCATCTGGCAGCCGAAGGTTTTGATGAAGTAATGGCGGGACATACAGGGGCGAGTGGATTTTACGGGCTCGGGGGCGGAGCCGCACGGCAACCTCAGATCGGAAAATAAATGATGTAATTTCAGCGGGTTGCCGCGGCGCCGACTGCGCGTCGGAGGGTCGCCCGCCAGAACCGCTCCCGCTTCTCACCCGGGGGCGCCCGAGTGCTGCGCCGCCGCAGGTGTGAGCGGGAGCCGTCCACATCGAGCGGCATACGCCTACGCGCGCGCGAGCGCCCTCCATGAAAGCATGAGGCGCGAACTCGATTTGCCCGTCAGCGTCTGGCCAAGGAGAGGCATGACACGCGTGATTTGCCGACTGCGCTGGCTCGCGCTGCCAGGGTTGCTGGCGGCCGGATGTGCGCCCGCCGGCGCCCAGGAGCTCTATGCGATGGGGGGTGGGCAATACACCGAGAGTCTCAAAGAGACTACCTCTTCGTATTCCTTCGAGTACGCACACAACCTGAGTGATTACGCCTACGCCAGCTTCACCTGGCTGAACGAAGGACACGTCACCAATCATCACCGCGACGGCTACGGCCCGCAGATCTGGCTGCGCTGGCCGAGCAGCTCGCGCAGGTTCCTCCTGTCGGCGGGCGTTGGGCCGTACCGGTATTACGACACGACGTATGCGGCCACAACCGGTAACGTGACGGACGCACATGGCTGGGGCGTGCTCTACAGCGCCGCAGCGCAGTGGTACTTTCACGCGCCCTGGGTGATGCAACTGCGTTATAACTACACGCAGACTTCGGCCAGCATCAAGACCAGCACACTCCTGATCGGCTTCGGCTACCAGTTCGAGCGTGCCGCCGCTCCCGGGCCAGTGCCGCCGTCCCACTATGACCTCAGCACCCCGCGCGTGGAGATGACGCTGATGGCCGGCAAGAGCGTGCAGAATAATTTCGAGTCGCCGGAGGGCGCGGCCTGGGCGGTGGAATTGCGCGCGCGGCTCACGCCGTACATCGACGCCATTGGCACGTTTCTCGATGAAGGCGACACCCACGTGGTCAAGCGCAAGGGCGTGGCCGGGCAGCTCGGGCTGGTGCGCGAATTCCTCGGCCACCACGCCGACGTCGGCATCGCGGGCGGCTTCTACCTGGCGCGCGATCAGAATTACCCTGTCCCGTCGAATACCGTGGTCGGAGTTGCTACGAACACTCAGGTGCTGGGATTGCTGAGCATGACCCTGACCTGGCGCGTCACCCGCATGTTTCACCTGCGGGCCTATTGGGACCGCACGCTCACCACCAACGGCCGCGATACCGACGTGCTGCTCGCCGGGCTCGGTTGGTCTTTCTGATAAGCGCAGTGCCCTCAGAAGGGAATGTCGTCGTCGAATTCCTCGCTGCGCCCGCCGCCGCCGGCTGACTCCTCGGCATACGGCGGGGAGCCCGCGCTTCCGGCACCGGCTGAGGCCGGGCTGCTGGCCGCCCCTCCTGCGCCAGCGCGACTGCCGAGCATCTGCAGGTCATTGCCCACGATCTCGGTCGAATAGCGCTCATTACCCTGCTTGTCCTGCCACTTGCGCGTTCGCAGGCTTCCCTCGATGTACACCTGTGAGCCTTTGCGCAGGTACTCTCCGGCAATCTCGGCCAGGCGCCCAAAGAGCGCGACCCGGTGCCACTCGGTACGCTCCTGCTGCTCACCAGTCTGCTTGTCACGCCAGCTCTCGCTCGTCGCCACGCGCAGGTTGGCCACCGTCGTGCCCGAGGGCATGGCACGCGTTTCGGGATCTGCGCCGAGGTTGCCGATGAGAATGACCTTGTTGATGCCGCGCGCCATGGTGCGAGTCCTCGAGCCTTGGGATGGTAACGGGCAGGTCGACGGGTGCGCCTGCCGGATAAGGTGCGCATTCTAGAGTAGCCCGGCCTCGCGCGCGAACGGAGTTCAGCGCGCGATGCGCCAGAAAGAGGAGCTCGGCTACTCTAGGCTGCCGGCGGAGTCTCCCGGCAGAGGCGAGGCGAGCATGGTCCGTACGCTGAACGATGCGCAGATCGAGCGGGTGTTGACGTACGAGCGGCTGATTCCAGCCATGGAGCGGGCGCTCGCCGCCTTCTCCGGGGGCGAGGTGACGCAGCCGGTGCGCACCATGATTACCGTCGAGGCCGGTGAGCGTTACCTCGGTGTGATGCCCGCGGTGATGCCCGAGAGCATGGGGGCAAAGCTCGTGTGCTTCTACCCGAAGAACGCGGCCGCCGAACTACCGACGCATCTGGCGACTATCGTCCTGTTCGAGAGCGACACCGGGCGACCGCTCGCCTTTCTCGACGGGCGTCGCATCACTGAAATGCGTACCGCGGCGGTCTCTGCCGCGATTACGCGCCATCTCGCTCCGCCTGGCGCGCGGGTTCTCACCCTGCTCGGCAGCGGGGTGCAGGCGCATGCACATCTCGAAGCGCTTCGCCACGTGTGCCGCTTCGAGGAAGTGAGGGTGTGGAGCCGGAATTCGGCGCATGCGCAGCAATTTGCCTCACGCCACGGAGCGCGTGCCATGGAGGCGGAGGCAGCCGTACGAGGTGCCGACGTAATCGTTACCGCGACCAGCTCGCAGCAGCCGGTGCTGCGCGGCGCATGGCTCAAGCCGGGCGCGCACGTCAACGCAGTCGGGGCTTGCCTGCCCACCTGGCGCGAGCTCGACGATGAGGCGGTGAGGGGGAGCATACTGATCGTGGACTCACGCGACGCGGCGCTGCGCGAGTCCGGTGACGTGATCCTCTCGCGCGCGCCGATCTTCGCCGAAGCGGGTGAGGTGTTCGCCGGCAAGCGCGCGGTCATGCGCGAGGCCACCACGGTGTTCAAGTCGCTCGGACTTGCGGTCGAGGATATCGCCACCGCCCGGCTGGTCTACGACGCGGTGACTGCCGGCGTCGACGGTTGAGCGGCTGCCGAACGATCGCGAAAAGCACCTCCTGATCCGAGGTCAGCCTCTGCCCCGGATGCGCGCGGCGGCCTCGCGGAGTATCTGCGCGACGCGCTGCTTCTCCTCCGTCGATGCGCCATGCTTCTCCCGCAGCGCCTGCCGAAGGTCTCGGCGGGCCGCTTCGACCCCCTGGGGCTCGGTATCCTCGTCCTCATCGAAGCCACCGAAGATCTCACGCACCCGCCCCATCTTGCGGCCGATCCAACCGAGCTGGTTGAGCATGGCCTCGGCGGCGCCGCGGTTCTCCTTCAGATACGCGCGCCCAGTCTCGGTGATGCTGTAGAGCTTCTTCGTGCCTTCGGCAGCCACACTCGCGTAGCCAACTTCCTCGAGCCAGGTGAGCGCCGGATAGATCATCCCCGGACTTGGGCTGTAGAAGCCCCCCGAGCGCTCTTCGAGCGCCTTGATGAGCTCATAGCCGTGACTTGGCCGCTCCGCGAGCAGTGCAAGGAGCACGAGCTGGAGATCGCCGGAGGCGAGCCGGCGCCCGGCGCGAAACGCTCGACCCCCCATACCCATTGCCCCGCCGAATCCACTGGCAAAGCCGCCAAACCTGCGCATACGCATGGCTCCTCGATCGATAATCTGAGTATATCGTAAGATATATCTACCGATAATCAGGTCAGAGATAGCCAGCTCCTCCGTCATCTGCAGCACCCAAGCGGGAGCGTGGCCCCCGACCCCTCGAAGTAGCCCGAACGGGTACCATTTACGGTTCGATGCAGCACATTCGCGTGCGCGGTGCGCGCACCCACAATCTCAAGAACCTCAACCTCGACCTGCCGCGCGAGCGGCTGATCGTGGTCACCGGTCTTTCCGGCTCGGGTAAGTCCTCGCTCACTTTCGACACGCTCTACGCCGAGGGTCAGCGCCGCTACGTCGAGTCTCTCTCGGTCTACGCGCGGCAGTTCCTCTCCACCATGGACAAGCCCGACGTGGACAGCATCGAGGGGCTTTCCCCGGCGATTGCCATCGAGCAGAAGGCGAGCTCGCACAACCCGCGCTCGACCGTGGGCACGGTCACCGAGATCTACGACTACCTGCGGCTTCTGTACGCCCGCGCCGGGATTCCTCGCTGTCCCGATCATGGGATCGAGCTCACCGCGCAAACGGTGAGCCAGATGGTGGACCAGGCGCTGACGCTGCCAGAGGGGACCGCGGTCGCGCTGCTCGCTCCGGTCGTGAGTGATCGCAAGGGCGAGCACCAGGAGCTGCTCGAGGATCTCGCCGCGCAGGGATTCGTGCGCGTACGCATCGATGGACGCATACACGAGATGGAGGCGCTGCCCGAGCTCGACGGCAAGAAGAAACACACCATCGAAGCGGTAGTCGATCGGCTGCGGGTGCGCCCCGACAGCGCGCAACGTCTTGCGGAATCATTCGAGACGGCACTGCGGGTGTCGGGAGGTCTGGCGCGGCTCCTCTTTCTCGATGAGCCGGCGCGGGAAGCGCTGGTGTTCTCGAGCCGCCATGCGTGCCCGGTCTGCGGCTACAGCGTGCCGCCGCTCGAGCCGAAGCTGTTCTCCTTCAACAATCCCGCGGGCGCCTGCCCGAGCTGCGACGGCCTCGGTGTGCAGGAGTTCTTCGACCCGCAGCGCGTCGTCCTGCACCCGCATCTCTCGCTCGCTGGCGGTGCGGTGCGCGGCTGGGACCGGCGCAACGAGCATTATTTTCAGCTCATCCAGTCCCTGGCCCGCCATTACGGATTCGACATCGAGACACCGTGGACGGAGCTTCCCGAGCACGTGCGCCACGTGCTGCTCAACGGCAGCGGCGAGGAAACGATCGAGTTCAGCTACCGGGAGACGGGGGGCCGCAGGACGCGCAAACGACATCCGTTCGAGGGAATCCTGCCCAATCTCACGCGTCGCTATCGCGAGACCGAGACGCCCATGGTGCGCGAGGAGCTCGCACGCTACCTCGGTGTGCGGCCCTGCCCCGAGTGCCACGGGACGCGGCTCAGCCGTGCGGCGCGCTTCGTCTATGTCGCGGACCGCACGCTGCCCGAGGTCACGCATCTCACCGTCGGTCGCGCACTCGCATTCTTCAGCGAGCTCACGCTCAGCGGCTGGCGCGGCGAGGTGGCGACGAAGATCGTCAAAGGCATTGCCGAGCGGCTGCGCTTTCTCACCGACGTCGGCCTCGACTACCTGACACTCGATCGCAGCGCAGAAACCCTCTCCGGTGGGGAGTCCCAGCGCATCCGCCTCGCGAGCCAGGTGGGCTCGGGTCTCACCGGGGTCATGTACATTCTCGATGAGCCCTCGATCGGACTGCACCAGCGCGACAACCGCCGCCTGCTCACCACGCTCAAGCAGCTGCGCGACCTCGGCAACACGGTCATCGTCGTGGAGCATGACGAGGAGGCGATCGAGGCGGCGGACCACGTCGTGGACTTAGGCCCTGGCGCCGGTGCGCACGGCGGGCACCTGGTGGCGCAGGGCACCCCGAGGGACATCAAGGCAAACCCGGCTTCCATCACCGGACAGTACCTGTCCGGCAGACGCCGCATCGAGCTCCCGACGCTGCGCCTGCGCCCGGATCCCGCGCGCCAGATCGGCATCGTCGGTGCCCGCGGCAACAACCTGCGCAACATCACCACACACGTCCCGCTCGGACTCCTCACCTGTGTCACCGGCGTCTCCGGCTCGGGCAAGTCGACACTCATCGTCGACACGCTCTTCGGCCACGCGGCCGCGCGACTGAGTGGCGCACGCGTCGAAGCCGCACCCGCCGAGCGCATCGAGGGGCTCGAGCACATCGACCGCGTGATCGACATCGACCAGAGTCCCATCGGCCGCACGCCGCGCTCGAATCCCGCGACGTACACCGGCCTGTTCGCGCCATTGCGTGAGCTGTTCGCGGCGGTGCCCGAGGCGCGTGCGCGCGGCTACGACGCGGGGCGGTTCAGCTTCAACGTCAAGGGCGGGCGGTGCGAGGCCTGCCAGGGCGATGGGGTCATCCGCGTCGAAATGCACTTTCTGCCGGATGTCTACGTGCCGTGCGATGTGTGTCAGGGAAGGCGCTACAACCGCGAGACGCTCGAGATCCGCTACCGCGGCAAGAACATCCACGAGGTGCTGGAGATGACCGTCGAGGAAGCAGCACGCTTCTTCCAGAACGTGCCGGCCGTGAGCGGTAAGCTGCAGACGCTGACCGATGTGGGCCTGTCCTACGTACGGCTGGGCCAGAACGCGACGACTCTCTCGGGCGGCGAGGCGCAGCGCGTGAAGCTCGCACGCGAGCTCGCCAAGCGCGCGACCGGCCGCACGCTCTACATACTCGATGAGCCGACGACCGGCCTGCACTTTCACGACGTCGAGCAGCTGCTGCAGGTGCTGCATCGGTTGCGTGACGAAGGGAACACCGTCGTCGTGATCGAGCACAATCTCGATGTCATCAAGACCGCCGACTGGGTGATCGATCTTGGGCCTGAGGGCGGGGAGGGCGGCGGCGAGATCGTCGCCTCGGGCACGCCCGAGGAAATCGCGGCGGCCGGATCCTCCTGGACCGGCCGGTTCCTGGCCCCCCTCCTGAAGGGAAAGACCGGGGGCCAAGCCGCCCCCGCCGCCTGAGGACGGCTGAGTCCGTGTCGGGTTCGCATATAGTTGATTGAAAAAACAGGATTTATTTCCGATCGCAATCCGCACAGTTGCTGATTGCAAATGCGAACCGTTCTCATCCATACTTGCCTCATGGACGCTGTGACCAGCCCTGAGGGCGTGAGCTGCATGCCAGGCTTTGTGAGCCTTGCGGCGCTGCCGCCGGGCACGAGGGGCTCGGTCGTGAGCGTTGGCTCGAGCGCGACTCCGTTGTCGGCCCTCGAGCGTCGACTCCTCGAGTTCGGCTTCGTGCACGGCGAGCAGATCGAGATCCTCGCCGAGGCGCGTCCAGGTCGTGATCCCTTCGTGGTGCGCGTCGGCCACACCACGCTCGCATTGCGGCGCCGTGAGGCGCAGAGCGTGTGGGTCGAGTTGCATCACTACGGATCGGGCGCATCACCCCAAGCGCAAGTTGACGCCTCGGCAAATGGGGTCGAGTTGCATCACTCGAACGGAACCGGACCCGCGCCATGAACGCGCCCGCGGCCGCGGCGGTGGCCGCGCCGCAGCTGAGCCTCTCCCTCATCGGCGTCCCCAACTGCGGCAAGACCGCACTCTTCAATCGTCTCACGGGCAGTCGGCAGAAAGTCGCCAATTACCCGGGCGTGACCGTCGAGCGCAAGGAAGGGCGGTTGGTCGGCCCGCGCACCGGCCGGACCTTCCGGGTGGTCGACCTGCCCGGAGCCTACAGTCTCGAGCCCGCCACGCTCGATGAGGCTATCGCCCGCGATGTCGTGCTCGGCCGTCATGCGAGCGAGCCGCCGCCGGACCTGCTCGTGTGCGTGGTCGATGCGACCAATCTGCGGCTCAACCTGCGCCTGGTGCTCGAGTTGCAGCGCCTCGGGCGGCCGATGATCGTTGCACTCAACATGAGTGATGTCGCCGCGCAGCGCGGCTATCACATCGATCGCGCCTCACTCGAGCGCGCGCTCGGCGTGCCCGTGATACCGACCGTCGCGGTACGGGCGGGCGGTGAGCGCGAGCTGGTCGAAGCGATCGACGCCTTTGGTTTTGCGGAGCGCGCTCTCACCCGCACGCGCGAGCCCCTCGAGGCGCCCCCGCCGCCCACGGCCGCGCAGATCGAGGCGACGCAGCGCGAGGTTCGCCGCGTGCTCAGCGACAGCGGATACCGTGTGCCGGCACGCGTCAAGGCGCTCGCACGACTCGATGCCATCGTGTTGCATCCGGTCGCGGGACCGCTGCTCCTCGGTACGGTGCTGTTCCTCATGTTCCAGGCGGTATTCAGCTGGGCGAAGGCGCCGCAGAATGTCATCAACGTCGGCGTGCAACACTTGAGCGCCTGGCTGGCCGGCGTGCTGCCTGCAGGCCCTCTGCGCGGACTGCTGCTCGATGGTGTGGTGGCCGGCACCGGCAGCGTGCTCGTGTTCCTGCCGCAGATCCTGATCCTGTTCCTGTTCATCCTCGCGCTCGAGGATTCCGGCTACCTGCCGCGCGCGGCGTTCATGCTCGACCGCCTGATGGGACGGGCAGGACTCTCGGGCCGCGCCTTCATTCCGCTGCTCTCGAGCTTCGCCTGCGCGATCCCTGGCATCATGGCGACGCGCACCATTCCCTCGGCACGCGACCGCCTGGCCACCATCATGATCGCGCCGCTCATGACCTGCTCGGCGCGGCTGCCGGTATATGCGCTGCTCATCGGCGCCCTCATCCCGCCGCGCGCGGTCGGGATATTCAACCTCCGCGGACTGGTGCTGTTCGCGCTGTATCTCGCGGGCGTCGCGAGCGCTCTCGCTGTGGCCTTCGTGCTCAAGCACACCGTGATGCGCAGTGAGTACCGGCCGTTGCTGCTCGAGCTGCCGGAATATCGCCTGCCGCACCTCTCGAACCTCGTGCTCGGCCTGTGGGAGCGGACACGCATTTTCCTCACGCGCGTTGGCACCATCATCCTCTCGCTGATGGTGGTGTTGTGGTTCCTCGCGAGCTTTCCCGCGCCGCCCGAGGGCGCAACCGGGCCTGCCATCCAGTACAGCATCGCGGGGATGCTGGGACACGGGCTGCAGTTCCTGTTCGCCCCCATCGGCTTCAACTGGCAGATCTCGGTCGCGCTCGTCCCTGGACTCGCGGCACGCGAGGTGGCTGTGAGCGCGCTCGGCACGGTGTACGCCATGTCCGGCTCGACCGATGTCGCCGGCGCGCTGACTCCGCTCATCGCGCAGGGCTGGAGCCTCGCCACGGGGCTCTCGCTGCTGGCGTGGTACGTGTTCGCGCCACAGTGCATGTCGACGCTCGCAGTGGTGAAGCGCGAGACCAACTCCTGGCGCTATCCGCTGTACATGGCGGGCTACCTGTTTGCGATGGCGTACGCCGGTGCGTTCATCACCTACCGCGTGGCACTGCTGCTCGGAGGTGCGGCGTGAAGCGTGCCCTCACGGAGAGCACATGAGCCTGTTACTGCAACAGTTGGTGGTCGGTGTGCTGGTGATCGCGTGCGCTCTCTTCGGCGCCTGGCGACTGTCCTCGGTACGCCTGCGGCTGCGCGCGCTCGAGACGCTCGGGACGCTCCCGGGAGTTCGCAGTGCCCCGTGGCTCGCAAGCCTCAGGCGACGCACGCTCGAAGGGCTCGGCGGTGCCTGTGGTGGCTGCGCTCAGGGGACGGCGCCGGGCGCGGTATCCAAGGCATCGCACCCGAGACACCCCTGAGCGCTGACAGTTTTCACGTCGTGGCGCAGGCCGCGGCTCTCGAGCGCGAGCCTTCGAGAGACGAAGCCGCAGGGGCGACATGTCAGATGTCACATTCTCGACGTAACAGCCGCTTTCGGTGAGAACCCTGGTAGCGGGGTCCGCAGCGCTCAGGCGCGGCGCGGCGGCGCCTTACCAGAATCGAACACCTGACGCACTTCGTCGTTGACGATGCGCTCCTGATAGGTGCCGCGGGTGTAGCTCGCGACCACGCGCCGCCAGAACGTCACGGCCGTGGTGTTGCGCAGGTACTCGCTGATCTCCCACCGCCCGGCGAAGCGGCTGAGGATCAGCTGTACCGCGGTCTGGCCGATGCCGAGCCGGCGCCGCGTGCGCATCACGAAGAACTCCGCCATGCGATAGTCGATGCGCGACGCTGAGCCGCCGGCAACTGCGCGCAGCACGCGCGCAAAGCCCACCGGTTCGCTGCCCTTGAAGATGATGAGCGGAAAGGTGTTCGGGTCACCGAACCAGTGCGCGATCTGGTCGCCCTCGCGGTGCCCGACCTCACCGAGCGCGGGGAAAATCCCGGTGCCCGGATTGAGGTCGTCGAGATAATCGCGGTAGACGCTCTGTATCCACAACCGGTCGGCGGGCGCCGACCGCGCATCGCGCACACTGACACTCACTGCAGCCATGGCTCAATTCCCTGCCTCAACGTTACGCGCGCAGCCCAGCTTCCGTCACCTTAGGTTTTTGTCATCTGACTCCGACGTGCACGATGCACAAATGAAATCGGCCCGGACGGCTCGCTTACGCGAGCCATCCGGGCCGTGTTCTTCAGCCTGAGCGCGAGGTTACTGCTTCGGCGGATTCTCAGCCGGCGGCGTCGCCGGTGCGGTGCCTTCTGCGGACTTCGCAGCGTCTGCGGCGCCCGCTGCCTGGCCGGCAGACTGAGCAGCGGAATCAGCGGCAGCCTTGGCGTCAGCGGCAGCGCCCGCGGCCTGGTCAGCCGATGCGGCCGGAGCGGGAGGAGGAGTCGCCGCCTGTTCCGTGCCTGCGGATTCCTGCTTCGCGCAGGCCGTCAGCATGAGCGCGGCAACAACAGCGCTAAGAGCAAGTTTGGTATTCATCGATCGGTACCCCGAATGAAGCAAGAGTTGTATTGGTGAGACTACGACCGGTTGGAGCCGTTCCGCACCCCTGCGGGGCGGTGCGGACGGCAAATTCTATAGAAGTCCCGGTACGATTGGAAACTGGCTGAGCCAACCGGTGGCGGTGCAGCAGTGTCTGTCGGCTGCGACAGTCGCAAGGGTTGGATGGGAGGGTTGGAAATGACACGCGTCGAAGCGCAACGCGACCTGGAGAGAAACCTCGACGACACCTTCGGCCTGCACATCCAGGCTATCTGCGAGCGCACCGCGCAAGCGCTCGATCACTGCGGTTACACGGGGCTCCTGGTCCATGCCGGCGAGCTGCTGACGGTGTTCGAGGATGACCGCACTTATCCCTTCGAGGCCAACGCCCCCTTCAAGGTTTGGGTGCCGCGGTCGGACGCACCCGGCAGCTTTGTGTGGTTCAACCCCGGGGCAATGCCGCGGCTGATCATCGAGCGGCCGCAGGATTACTGGCACAAGCCAACAGACCTGCCGCAGGGTTACTGGGTGCCTCATTTCGAGGTGCACGCGGTCACCGATCGGGCGGCCGCACGCAAGCTGCTGCCGCCTGACCTGTCACACGCCGCCTACATCGGCGATGCCTTCGACGGCCTCGGCGACTTCGGCCTTGGCGCGCTCAATCCTCGGCCGCTGATGCGCCGGCTGGATTACGCCCGCGCGGCGAAGACCCCGTACGAGCTCGTGGCCCTGCGGGAGGCGAACCGGCTCGGCGCGCTCGGGCACGTGGCGGCGGCATCCGCTTTCGCGGCGGGTGCATCGGAGTTCGAGATCGAGCTTGCGTTCCTGAAGGCCTGTGGACAGCGCGAGCAGGAGCTGCCCTACAATCCGATCATCGCGCTCAACGCCTCGGGCTCCGTGCTCCACTACCAGGTGCTGGAGAAGGAGCCACCGCCCGAGCGGCACTCGCTGCTGATCGACGCCGGCGCGGAATTTGCCGGCTACGCGAGCGACATCACGCGCACCTACTCCCGGGTGGACCAGGACTTCTCAGCGCTCATCGCGCGCATGGATCAGATGCAGCAGGCGCTGTGCGCCGGGGTGCGGGCCGGAGTCGACTGGCGCGATGTGCAACTGCGAGCACATGAGCTCACCGCGGAGGTGTTGCGGGAGGCGGATCTCATTCGCTGCAGTGCGGCGGACGCGGTGAGTAGCGGGGTGACACGCAGCTTCCTGCCGCACGGCATCGGACATCTCCTCGGCCTCGAAGTGCATGACGTCGGCGGTTTCATGCGCACGGCTGAAGGCGGGGAAATCGGCAAACCTGAAGGACACCCGTACCTGCGGATGACGAGGGTGCTCGAGCCCGGATTCGTGGTCACGATGGAGCCCGGCATTTACTTCATTCCGCAGCTGCTCGAGGCGGCGCGTGCGGACGGGCGCGGACGCCACATCAACTGGGCACGCGTCCAAGCCCTGGCTCGCTTTGGCGGCGTCCGGATCGAGGACAATCTGGCCGTCACTGCCAGCGGATGCGAGAACCTGACCCGGGATGCGTTCCGGGCAGTGTCAAGCTGAGGTATTGATTCCGCAACAGTGAACGGACTTTCAAAACAGTTTTGTCTCAGTCACGAGACAGCGCCAGGGAGTGACTCCAGGCAGTCCGCTCTATTTTTTCGACAGCAGGTCCCGTATTTCCGCCAGCAGTTGGTCGGTCCGGGAAGGAGGCGGCGGAGGCGCGTTCGGGGTGGGACGCTTGAGCTGGTTGATGCCCTTGAGCACCACGAAGATCGAGAACGCGATGATGATGAACTCGAAGATGGTCTGGAGGAAGGTGCCGTACTTGAGCAGCACGGGTTTGCCCTGACCATCGGTCGAGATCCTGATCGCGAGGTCGGCGAAGTTGACGCTGCCCAGGATTGGCGAGAGCGCCGGCATGATCACATCGCCGACGAGTGAGGAGACGATCTTGCCGAAGGCGCCGCCGATCACGACACCGACCGCCAGGTCGATGACGTTGCCCCTCATGGCAAATTCTTTGAGTTCGGAAGCAAAGCTCATGACGGACCTCCGCGAAGCGGTACCGGTATCAGGCCGCAGCCTTCTTCTTGCGCGTGCGCTTCTTCGGAGCCTCGCCTGAGGCTGCCTCGGCGGCTTCCGCCTTCGCTTTACCCGCCGTCCTGGCGCGCCGGGCGCGCTTCTTTTTCTCCCCGGCCGGCTCCTCCTCCGCCACGGGCGCCGCTCCCTCAACGAGCTGCATCAGCGCCATCGGCGCCGAGTCCCCGGGCCGCGGAATCATCCGCAGGATGCGCGTGTAGCCACCCGGACGGGACTTGAAGCGGGGACCTAAATCCGCGAACAGCTTCTCGACCACCTCGGCATCGCGCAGCCGGGAGAAAGCCACGCGGCGGTTGGCCTCGCCGTCGCTCTTGGCGAGCGTGATCAACGGTTCGACCACGCGCCGCAGCTCCTTCGCCTTCGGCAAGGTGGTGCGTATCGTCTCGTGCCGCAGCAGCGAAACGGACAGGTTGCGCATCAGCGCGTGGCGGTGCGAGCTGTTACGCGATAGCTGACGGCCGGAGAGATGGTGACGCATAAACGAACCTTCAGATCACGTCGCGCTCTTCGTCGTGCTTGAGCCCGGCTGGCGGCCAGCCATCGAGACGCATGCCCAGCATGAGCCCGTGGCTCTGCAGCACTTCCTTGATCTCGGTGAGTGACTTCTTGCCGAGGTTGGGTGTGCGCAGCAGCTCTACCTCGGTGCGCTGCACGAGATCGCCGATGTAGTGGATGTTCTCGGCCTTCAGGCAGTTGGCGCTGCGCACGGTCAGCTCGAGCTCATCCACCGGACGCAGCAGGATCGGATCGAACTGCATCTCGGAAACCTTGGTGGCAGCCTCCTCCTCACCCTGGAGGTCGACGAACACCGACAGCTGGTCCTTCAGGATGCTGCCAGCGCGGCGAATTGCTTCCTCCGCATCGATCGTGCCGTTGGTCTCGATGTCGATGATCAGCTTGTCGAGATCGGTACGCTGCTCGACGCGTGCCGCATCGACCGAGTAAGTGACGCGCCGCACGGGGGAGAACGAGGCATCGAGCTGCAGGCGACCGATGGGGCGCGTCTGCTCTTCGAAGGCGAGGCGCGAAGCCGCCGGACGGTAACCACGGCCGCGCTCGACGCGCAGCGTCATGGCGAGCTCGCCCGCCTTGGTGAGGTTGGCGATCACCAGCTCGGGGTTCACCACCTCGATGTCGTGATCGACCTGTATGTCACCGGCGGTGACCGGACCGGGGCCCTTCTTATGCAGCCGCAGCTCGCCCGAATCGCGCGAGTGCATGCGCAGCGCGACGGACTTGAGATTAAGCAGGATGTCGACTACATCCTCCTGTACGCCCTCGATGCTGGTGTACTCGTGCAGCACGCCGTCGATCTCGACCTCGGTGATAGCGCTCCCGGGCATGGACGACAGCAGCACGCGGCGCAGCGCGTTGCCAAGGGTGTGACCGAAGCCGCGCTCGAACGGCTCGATCACCACGCGCGCCTGGCGCGGCGCGACCGGCTGCACCTTCACTACCCGGGGTCGCAAAAACTCGCTCACAGAACCCTGCATTGCAGTCTCACCTTGCCGGCTCATGGGACCGGCGCAAAAGAAACACGGGCGGACCCGCCTGGATGGGGGCTCACCCCCACAAATTCAAGCGGATGCGATTACTTCGAATACAGCTCGACGACCAGGTTCTCGTTGATGTCGGGCAGGATATCGTCCCGGCCCGGCGCCGACTTGAACACCCCTCGGAACTCCTTGTCGCTCACCTCGACCCATTCGGGGAGGCCTACCTGCTGCGCCACGTTCAGGGCGCTCTGGATGCGCAGCTGCTTGCGCGCCTTCTCGCGCACCTGCACGATGTCGCCGGCCTTCACCTGGTAGGAGGCGATGCTCACCGGCTTCTCATTCACGGTGATCGCCTTGTGGCTCACCAGCTGGCGCGCCTCGGCCCGGGTTGCCGCAAATCCCATGCGGTACACCACGTTGTCCAGGCGGCACTCGAGCAGTCGCAGCAGGTTCTCGCCGGTGGCCCCGGATTTGCGCGCGGCTTCCTCATAGTAGTTGCCGAACTGCCGCTCGAGCACGCCGTACATGCGCCGCAGCTTCTGCTTCTCGCGTAGCTGCAGCCCGTAGTCGGACAGGCGCTGCCGACGTTCGCTCTTGAGGCCGCCCGGCGGCACCGTGAGCTTGCACTTGTTTTCCAGCGACTTCACGCCGGACTTCAGGAATAGGTCGGTGCCCTCGCGGCGGGCGAGCTTGCAGGTGGGACCGGTGTAACGCGCCATCGTTGTCTGCCTCTCTTCACACCCGCCGCTTCTTCGGCGGACGGCATCCGTTGTGCGGGATCGGCGTCACATCGGAGATGCTGGTGATCTTCAAGCCACAGTTGTTGAGCGCACGCACCGCGGACTCCCGCCCCGGCCCGGGTCCGCCGACGCGCACTTCCACGTTCTTCACCCCGTGCTCCTGTGCAGCGTTGCCCGCCTTCTCGGCCGCCACCTGCGCGGCGAACGGCGTGCTCTTGCGCGAGCCGCGAAAGCCGCAGCCGCCGGCGGTCGCCCACGAGAGCGTGTTGCCCTGGCGGTCGGTGATGGTGATGATCGTATTGTTGAAGGACGCATGCACGTGCGCGATCGCATCGAGCACGTTCTTGCGCGCCTTCTTGGGCTTCTTCGCTGCCGCGGCCGCTGCCGCACTGCCAGTTTGGGGTTTCTGCTCAGCCATTCGTCATGCCTTTCCGGGAGGTGCGTTCAACTTGACCGCCTGCTTGCGCGGACCTTTGCGGGTGCGCGCGTTCGTGCGCGTACGCTGGCCGCGCACCGGGAGTCCCCGGCGGTGGCGGATGCCGCGCCAGGCGCCGAGGTCCATCAGGCGCTTGATGTTCATCGAGGTCTCGCGCCGCAGATCGCCCTCGACCGCGAACTTGGCGATCTGCGAGCGGATCGCGTTGATCTCGACGTCGGTGAGGTCCTTCACCTTGGTCGTGGGGCTGACGCCTGCGGCCTCGCAGGCGGTTCGAGCACGCGCGCGGCCCACGCCATAGATATGGGTGAGCCCGATCCACACGTGCTTGTTCATCGGGATGTTGATACCGGCGATGCGTGCCATGATGCGTTACCTCAACCCTGGCGCTGCTTGTGGCGCGGGTCCGAGCAGATGACGTAGACCACGCGGCGGCGGCGCACGATCTTGCAGTTCTTGCAGATCTTCTTGACCGACGGACGTACTTTCATAGTTAACCACCCGAACCGCTGCGGCCGTAGCCGAGCAGGTTCGCCTTCTTGAGCAATCCGGGATAGTGATGCGACATGGTGTGCGCGTGCAGCTGCGCCATGAAGTCCATGACCACCACCACCACGATGAGGAGCGAGGTGCCGCCGAAGCGAAACGGCACGCCGGCCCAGCTAGCGAGAATCTCCGGGATCAGGCACACCGCGGTGACGTACAACGCGCCCCACAGGGTGAGACGCGTCAGCACCTGGTCGATGTACTCGGCGGTCTGCTGACCGGGACGGATGCCGCGCACGAAGGCGCCTGACTTCTTGAGGTTGTCGGCGGTGTCGCGCGCGTTGAACACGAGTGCGGTATAGAAGAAGCAGAAGAAGATGATCAGCACCGCGTAAATCACCAGGTGCAGCGGCTGCCCGTAGCCGAGCGCCGCAGCCATGTTCTGCATGAAGTTCGCCACCGGCCCTTCGGCGTTGCTGCCGAAGAAGCTCGCGAGCGTCGCCGGGAAGAGCAGCAGGCTGGACGCAAAGATCGGCGGGATGACGCCTGACATGTTGATCTTGAAGGGCAGGTGGCTCGACTGCCCGGCGTACATGCGCCGTCCTACCTGCCGCTTGGCGTAGTCGACCGGGATGCGCCGTTGCGCCCGCTCGACATACACGACGAAGGCGGTCACGACGACCACGAGGAACAGGATCCCGAGCGCCACCGGCCCTTGCATCTCGCCCGAGCTCACCTGGTCGATGGTGCCGCCGACTGCCCCCGGCAGTCCCGCCACGATTCCGGACAGGATGATCATGGAGATACCGTTGCCGACGCCACGCTCGGTGATCTGCTCACCGAGCCACATGAGGAACATCGTCCCCGTGGTCATGGTGATGGTCGCGGTGAACAGGAACGGCAGCCCGTGATAGAGCGTCAGCCCGCCCTTGTCGAGCGCGCCGGCGGCGGCGAAGGACTGCACGAGCGCGAGCAGTACCGTGCCATAGCGCGTGTACTGCGTGATCTTGCGCCGCCCGGACTCGCCTTCCTTGCGCAGCTCCATGAGCGTCGGCACCACCATCGACATCATCTGGATGATGATCGAGGCGGAAATGTACGGCATCACGCCCATGGCGAAGATCGACAGGCGCGACAGCGCGCCACCCGAGAACGTGTTGACGATCCCGAGGATGGTGTTGGAGCGGTCGGCGAAGAAGCGCGCCACTTCCGCGGGATTCACACCCGGCACCGGGATGAAGGTGCCGATGCGGTACACGATGAGCGCGCCGATCAGGAACAGCAGCCGGATGCGAATCTCCCCGAAGCGGGCAGCTTCGCTGAACGCGGCGGCCGGATTGCCTATGGTGGTATTCGCCATGCCTGTCCTGGTTGTCCGTCCGTGAAAGAGCCTCAGGCCTCGACCTTGCCGCCCGCAGCCTCGATGGCCGCGCGCGCGCCCTTGGTGGCGGTCACGCCTTTGAGCGTCACCGCCTTCTTGATCTCACCCGAGAGTACGACCTTCGCGCGCTCGGTGCCCTCGGGCACAACGCCCGCCTTGAGCAGTGCTTCCAGGTCCACCACCGCCGCGTCGACCTTGGCGAGCTCGTGCAGCCGCACCTCCGCGCGCGAGCGCTTGACACGCGAGCGAAAGCCAACCTTCGGCATCCGCCGCTGCAGTGGCATCTGCCCGCCCTCGAAGCCCACCTTGTGATAGCCGCCCTTGCGGGCGCGCTGGCCCTTGGTGCCGCGGCCACAGGTCTTGCCCTGGCCGGCGGAAGCGCCGCGGCCGACGCGCAGCCGGGCACGGCGGCTGCCGGGCGCGGGCTTGAGTGTGTTCAGTCGCATGTTTTAAGCGTCCTTCTCGACACGCAGCAGGTGCGCCGCCGTCTGAATCATGCCGCGGTTCTCGCGCGTGTCCCGCACCGTAACGGTCTGGTGCAGGCGTCTGAGGCCAAGGCCGCGCGCGGACGCGGCAATGTTCCTCAGCTGGCCGTTGAGGCTCCTCACCAGGGTCACCTTGAGCTGCTGTTCCGCCATGATCTTCAGCCCGTGATCTCTTCCAGGCTCTTGCCACGCTTGGCCGCGATTTCCTCGGGCGAGCGGATCTTCGCCAGCGCGTTCATGGTGGCGCGCACCACGTTGATCGGGTTGCGCGAGCCGTAGCTCTTGGCCAGCACGTTGCGCACGCCGGCGCACTCGAGCACCGCGCGCATGCCGCCGCCGGCGATGACGCCAGTGCCGTCGGAGGCGGGTTGCATGTACACCCGCGTGGCGCCATGCGTGCCGGTCACCGCGTAGTGCAGCGAATCGTTGCGCAGCGCCACGTTGATCAGGTTCTTGCGCGCC
>DATMPW010000056.1:0-10487 GCA_035566915.1 Steroidobacteraceae bacterium | reverse complement strand
CAACGACGGCATTCCGCAGGACCCCTCCGAGCACCAGAAGCTCGCCTTCATCGAGCTGCACGGGTTCTTCTGAGCGTGGGGGCGGCGCCCTGAGAGATCAGTCCCCGAACTGTGCGGCGAGCATGGACACCGAGCCGCCATCCATGCCCTCGACCGGAAAGCTGACCCGCTCACCGGCCACGCTCGCGCCGAGGACATAGAGAAGCGGCAGATAGTGCTCCGGAGTGGGGACCGCGAGCAGTGCATCGCGGCCGAGCGTGGGGTAGTCGATGAGTGGCGCGTGCTCGCCGCGCGTCAGGCCTTCGCGTACCCGCGCTTCAAATCGCAGCGCCCAGCCGTACGGCTCCTGCGCATGCCGCCCCCAGGCAAAGTTATGGAGATTGTGAACGACGTCACCGCTCCCAAGCAGCAGGATCCCTTCTTCACGCAGCGGCCGCAGGCGTGCGCCGAGCTCGTAGTGGAAGGAGGGCGGTCGCGTTCCGTCGATGCTGAGCTGCACCACCGGCACATCGGCCTGGGGAAACACATGGCACAGAACCGACCAGGTCCCGTGGTCGAGTCCCCAGCTCTCATCGGCAGACACCGGGAGCGGTGCGAGCAATCGCTGGACCTGTGCGGCGAGCGCCGCATCGCCGGGCGCAGGATAGCGCACCGCGAAGAGCTCGCGCGGAAAGCCGCCGAAATCGTGGATGGTGCGCGGGCTGTCCATGGCGGTTACGGCGGTGCCCTGGATGTACCAATGGGCCGAGATGGAGAGCACCGCGCGGGGTCGCGGAAGTGTCGCACCGAGCGCCGACCAGGCACGCGTCCAGGCGTTCGTCTGCAGAGCGTTCATTGGGCTGCCGTGTCCGAGGAACAGGGCCGGCGCTCGAGTGCGCGTGTCAGGCATGCACGGTCGGCGCGGCGAGCAGCTGCACGGCCGACTGATAGAGCCGAGCGCGGAGCGCGAGCCGCTCGCTCGCCCGCGTGACGTAGCGCACCGCGATCTCCACTCCGCCCGCTGCGGGGCGCACCGCAATGCCAGGCTGCGCGGTGAAGCCCACGCCGCGCTGGCCACGCGAGGCGCGCCGCCATTCCTGCTCGGCTTGGCTGGCGTCCTTGGCGGTGGCGGCAGTGACTTCCTTCTGGATCGCTTCGGCGATGGCATGCGGGTCGCGATCGTACGGCACCACGACCGACAACTCGTCCCAGAGCCATTGGCCGGAAGTCGAGAAATTGAAGTAGTGGCCCGAGATCGCGAAGCTGTTGGTGAAGGTCACGCGACGCCCGGTCGGGTGACCCGCGTCGGTCCAGTTGCCGGTTTCGAGGAGCACCGTGTGGAACATGTTGAGCTCGACGACCTCGCCGCTCACGCCGTTGATCTCCACCCAGTCGCCGAGCCGCATCCCATTGCGGCCCATGAGCACGAACCAGCCGAGGAACGCCACGATGAAATCCTTCAGCGCGACGGTGAGCCCGGCGCCGACCAGACCGAGTATCGCGCCGAGCTGTCCGGGCAGGCCCACCAGCATCAGCAGGATGACCGCCACAGCGACGATCTGCAGCGCAACCCCGACCACGCTGCGCAGCGTGCCGAGCTGGCGGCGGTCGATGCGTGCGCGCCCGAGCAGTTGCTCCAGCCAGCGATCGGCGAACAGCAGCAGGAGCAGTGCTGCGAGCACGATGGCGGCACTCTGCAGGCAGCGGTGCAGCACCGCTCGCTGCTGGGAGCCGACCAGTGTGTCCCACTGACCGTAGATGTCAGCGAGCCGCCGCCGCGCGGCGATGCGCTGATCGCGCAGCGTCAGCCGGTGCTGATCGGCCGCGATCTGACGTGTGACACCGAGCATTGCTGCAGAGCTTGCGCTCGCAGTTGGGCTCGCCTCCGCTGGCGCCGCTGCCGGGCCGGCCTTGTTCGCGGCGGCCGTGCCGTCTGGGTGGACCACCGCGCGGCCGGGTCGCGCCGCCGCGCCAGGCGCACTGGCGTTCGTGCGGTGCTGCGCGCGGCTCGCCAGCTCGGGAACACCCGCCTTGGTGGCCGCCAGATCCGCGGCCATCTGCTGCCGCTCGGCCGCGAGCTGTGTTGCGCTCGCGGCGACCTGCCGCTGCGCCTCGATGAGCCAATGCCGCTTCTCGCGCAACGCGAGCCACTCGCGGATGGCTCCCACCATGCCGCGCAGCGAGCCGAGCGCGCCCGCGGGTGGAGCAGCGGCGGCGCGCGTGTCATTGTGCTCGGCGGCCTCGTGCTCCTGCTGCATCCGCTGAATGCGCTGGTGCACATTTCCCCCCGCCTGCAGCAGGTCCTCGTTCGCCTCCTTGACCTCGTCCTGCGCGAGTTCCATGCGTGACTGCGCGAGGTCGAGCCGGTCCTGGATGGCCGGCTTGTCGGCCTCGGCGGCCTGCGCCAGCTCCTTGCCGAGCTGCTTGACGCTTTCCGCATCGCTCGCCAGCGTCTTTTCCGCCTCATTCAGGCGCTCCTGGATCTGGCTCGCTTCCGGACTGAGTGGCGGAGGATGAGCCTCGAGATGCACCAGTGCGGCCGTGAAGCCGACATCGAGCTCGTGATCGGCGATCTGCACGGCGGACTGTGCGAGGGACTGCTCTTCCGGCGTATTCGCCAGCCGCGCCAGGCGCTGCGCCGTGAGAAGTGTGTTCTCGTCGATGACCGGCATGGCGCTGTCGGCCGGCTCCACGGCGGTGGCCGGAGCATGCGCGCGCCGCACGGTCTGTACTGGCGCAGGGTTCGTCACCCACAGTCCGTAGCTCGCGCCAAGGAGCAGTGCGATCAGCAGTGCCGCGGTGAGTTTCTGCAGCTTTCTCATGCCGCCTATGATGCCACGCCGCCTGTGGTGCGGCCGTTGCGCACCGAGCTGCGGCGGGGAGGTGCGTGAGCGCGTCTATTCCGCGGCGCGGGCGACTGCTCCGGACTCGAGGCCGAAGCCCTCATCCAACCAGCCTGTGATACCGCCGATCATGATCTTGACCGGGAGCCCCAGGCGGGCGAGGCGCAGGGCACCGCGCTGCGCGCCGTTGCAGTGCGGACCCGCGCAGTAGACGACGAACAGCGTACCGGGCACGTAGCCGGCCAGTCGTGAGGCGATGATCTTGGCGTGTGGGATGTTGATCGCTCCCGGGACATGGGCGCGGTCGAATGCCTCCGGTGAGCGCACGTCGATCAGCACGAAATCCGCCTCGCGCGTCAGGGCGTCGTGGACGTCCCAGCAGTCGGTCTCGTAGCTGAAGGCGCTCTCGAAACGGTGCATGGCGCTCGCGCTGTCGGCGGCTGGCACCTGGCGGACGAGGCTCGGCATGCTGTTCCCCGGCGGGTGAAGCAGCGGCATTGCTGCAGAAGCGCAGTTTGCGCCCGGCCGTCCGGGCCGCCCACTGGCGCAAACGCCACGGTGCGTTAACATCACGCCATGAGCCACAAGGTGGTGGCGCTGGCTTACGACCGGCTGTGCACTTTCGAGTTCGGCTGCGCGGTGGAGCTGTTCGCGCTGCCGCGCCCGGAGCTTCCGGTGAGGTGGTACGAGTTCGCGGTGTGCGCCGCCGAGCGGGCGCCGCTGCGGGCGGCGGGCGGCATCGAGCTTCGGGTGCGCCACCCGCTGCGTCTCCTCGACAGCGCCGACACCATCGTCATTCCCGGCTGGCGCGACCCCGCGGAGATGCCGCCGCCGCTCCTGCTCGCGAAGCTGCGCCGGGCGTTGGCGCGCGGCGCGCGGCTGTGCTCAATCTGCTCCGGGGTGTTCGTGCTGGCTGCCGCCGGCGTGCTCGATGGGCGCCGCGCCACCACGCACTGGAAGTACGCGGCGCAGCTCGCAGCAAGCTATCCGCGCATCCACGTCGAGCCCAATGCGCTCTACGTCGATGAAGGGCAGGTGCTCACCTCGGCCGGCTCGGCCGCGGGCCTCGACATGCTGCTGCACCTGGTGAGACGCGACTTCGGCGCGAAGATCGCCAACCAGGTGGCGCAGCGCCTGGTGCTGGCGCCACACCGTGAGGGAGACCAGGCGCAGTTCGTGCCGCGGCCCCTCGCCGCCGACGGGCGCGGCCGCCTGGCGCGGCTCATGGACTTCGTGCGTGCGCATCCTTCCGCACCGCACACGCTGGCCTCGCTCGCCGCGCGTGCGGCGATGAGCACGCGCACGCTGCAGCGTGAATTCGCGGCGAGCACCGGGCTCGCTCCGCACCGCTGGCTCGTGGCCGAGCGCATCGAGCGCGCCAAGGAGCTGCTCGAGACCACGCGCCTGACGGCCGGGAGCATTGCGGCGCGGGTGGGTCTGGGCAGCGCCGAGTCGTTGCGCCACCACTTTCGGCGGCGGGTGGGAACCACACCGCAGCAGTATCGGCAGCGCTTCTCGCGCCGCCCCTGAGCGCGGCCGGCGAGCACGCCGGACGTGTCAGACGAGCTCAATAGGCGAAGTAAGGTGCCGAGACGTTGGGGTCCTCGAACCCGGTGAAGACATTGCGCCCGAAGAAGAACGACAACCCGAGATCGACCGATGAGTTGTCGGAATTGTTACCGGCGAGGTTGGAGAACGCCACGTAGCTCGCGTTCGAGAACAGCGAGTTTGCGTTGGCGACGCTGAAGTCGGCCGCCAGCACGGTGCCGTCGGTCCCCTGCAGCATCGCGCTTTCGCTGGTCGTCGAGCCGGGGCAGAGGAATCCCTGGTTAGGGCTCGGGCAGCCCGGCAGCGTGCTCGGGAAGAAATTCGCGTTCGAACCGCTGTCGAGGTAGCTGTTGGGATACATCGTGCCGTTGAGAGTCGCGCTGATCACGCCGCTCGACTGGTTTGCCGGCAGCTTGGTCGCGCCGGTGATGGCGTTGTTGCTTTGCGTACCGATACCGAACACCAGCACTCCGCCGCTTAACGGCCCCGCCGCGCCACTCGCACCGACCGCGGGCAGCTCGACGATGACGCCGTTGTTGTCGACGCTGCCGTCGGCGTGCTTGGCAAAGACGACGGCGGGATTCGGCAGCTGCTGCTGCAGGTGCACGGTGGTTTGAGCACAGCTCGCCGCTGCCGTGCAGCTGAAGTAAGTGGCAGAGTTGCCGGGATAGCAGCTGCTGCCGCTGCAGCCGGTGGGAGATGGTGGGAGTGCCTTACAATCGCTCGTACTGTTGCAGTCATTGACGAAGGGGCCCACCCCCAGAATGCCGTTGGCGCCGAAGGCGGGAACCGTGTTCTCGGTGACGAGCGGCGCGGGCGGCACGCAGGTCGGACTGGCCTTGGCCGGGTCTCCCGCAGAGGCTGCGCCGATCACATGAACGATGACGTTGGTGGCGGTCTCGCCGGACACCGGCAGCGAGATATCCGCCGTGTTGACCGAACCCCAGCTGAAGCCGTCGGCGAACTCCAGACACTCTGCCAAGTGGTTGCTGGCGTTGTTGGGATCCGCCACGGCGGGCAGCGCGAGGGAGAGCTGGCCGGCCGGTGCGCCGGCAGCGATGATCCGCAGGCCGATCGAGCCGGTGTCGATCTCGATGTGATCGATCGCCTGGCAGGTGGCGAACGTGCCATCCGGCATGCAGACGTTCACGGTGACGAATGCAGTATTCACCGCCGGGGTCGTGAGTGCGGTCGGCCCCGCGTCTAGGGTGAGACTCTCGGCGTTGGGCGGGCCGGGAGTCGCAATCACCTGATTGGGTGGTGGCGGCGGCGGTGGCGGCGGCTGGTGCGTGCTGGTGCCACTACCGCCGCAGCCGGCGAGGAGTAACAAGGAAGTCAGAATCAAAGCCAGGAACTTACTCACGGGGAAATCCTCATCCTTCTGTTATGTGCCGATGTCCTTCGGAGAGAAATTCTGCGGCATCAGCGCCGGTGCCCAGGCGCGCCCGGAGCGCGTGCGCAGGTGGGCACTGGAGTGCATGACGACATCCGGGGTCTCGATGTTGAGGCGATGATGGTTGTAGTGAGGATGCCTCGCGGCCTGCCGCAACGGCTCCGAGTAGCTGCCGAGGAGCTGAGGCAGGTCCGGGATCCCCGGCCCGCGCCAGCTCACTGCGAACACCTTGCCCACCGCCGACACGTACTCGTGAATCACCATCCCGGAGGCTGTCTGGATCTCGTGCACGGAGTAGTCGACGCCCGACGTGACGCGCAGCGCGCCCTTCATACTGACGCGGTCCGTCTCCACCGAGGTCGCGTCGCCTCCGAGCCCAGCGAGCGCGGGCGCTGAAACGCATACGGCGGCGAACATCCAAAGCAGGGTACTGGGCAACTTCATCATTGGCCGAATCCTTATAAGCCTTTGCGACATTGTGCCTGACGGAACGCTGTCATGTGCAGCGTGTCTTAGCTTGGCGACGCACTGGTCAGACAATAAGTTATGAGCGTGTTGGCCGATTGCTGTACGAAGCGCCGGAATCGAGGATTCGTTGACGGCGGGGCACGCTGAGCGCTCCTTCGGGGCTGCCTTTGGCCAGGACGCCGCCGGAAACGGGGGTCCGGGCGGACGATCGGCGGCGCAGGCGAAAAACGCTTGTGGCCTTATTGTTCAATCCGATAGGATTCGCCCCCCCAATGCGGAGCGGTAGTTCAGCTGGTTAGAATACCGGCCTGTCACGCCGGGGGTCGCGGGTTCGAGTCCCGTCCGCTCCGCCAGGTTCTCCGAAATCAGCCAGCGGATACATGCTTCAAAGGATCCGAGACAGTCTGCAGGGCCAGAAATGGCTTGCCTACCTCCTGCTGGGTGCGCTCGCCCTGGTGTTTGCTGCCTGGGGGGCGTACGGCATCGTGAATCTGAATTTCGGCGGCTCGAACTACGCCGCCGAGGCGAACGGCAGCAAGGTCTCGCTGGAGGATGCGCGCAGCGCCTGGCTGCGCCAGCAGAGCCTGTGGCAGCAGCGCCTCGGAGGAGCGGAGCTCCCGCCGCCACTGCGCACGCGCCTGCAGGACCAGGTGTTGGAAAGCCTCATACGGCGGGCGCTGCTCACCGAGCGCTCGCACGATCTCGGTTACCGGGTGAGCAACCAGGCGCTGCTCGCGGCCGTGCAGGGTGAGCCCGCCTTCCAGGTGGATGGCAAGTACGATCCCCAGGCCGCGAAGGCCGCACTCGCGCAGGCCGGCGTCACTCTCGAGAGCTACGAGCAGCAGTTGCGCACCGACCTGCAGCAGCTGCAGCTCGAAGGCGGCATCCGCGCCTCCGATTTCGCCACTCCCGCAGAGCTCACGCGGCTCGCCGACCTCGAGGACCAGCAGCGCGAGGTGCGCTACCTCATTCTGCCGGCAGACCGCTTCCGCGCATCCGCGGCGCTCGGCGAGGCAGTCGTGCAGGCGTACTACAAGGAGCATCAGGCGCAGTACATGCGGCCCGAATCGGCACGCCTGCAGTATGCGGAGCTGCGACTCGAGGCGCTCGCCGCACAGCAGGAACTGAGCGATGCCGACCTGCACGCCGCATACGAGAAGGAAAAGAGCCGGCTGGAAGTCCCGGAAAAGCGTCACGCCCGGCACATACTCATCACCGGCAAGGACGATGCCACGGCGCTCGCGCTCGCACAGCAGGTGCTGTCACAGGCGAAGTCGGGCAAGGATTTCGGCGATCTCGCCAAGCAGTACTCACAGGACCCGGGCTCCGCGCAAAACGGCGGAGATCTCGGCTGGGCCGAGCGCACCACCTTCGTGAAACCCTTTGCCGATGCGCTCTACGGCATGTCCGCAGGTGAGCTCGTGGGGCCGGTGAAGACGCAGTATGGCTATCACATCATCCGTCTCGAGGAGATCCAGCGCGGCAAGTCGAAGACCTTCGAAGAGGCGCGGCCGGAGTTGGAATCGCAGTTGCGCCACGCGCGCGCGACCGATCGGTTCGGCGAGATCCAGGAGCAGTTGCAGGCGAAGCTCGCCGAGCCCGGCGCCGATATCAACGCACTCGCGCAGCAGTACAACCTGCAGCAGGGTGAGGTGAAGGAGTTCGTGAAAGGCGCCGGCGCCGTGCCCCTCGGTGCCGCCCCGCAGCTGCAGGAGCTGCTGTTCGGCGACCCGCCACTCGCCGCCGACAAGCTCGGGGGACCGGTGCTGTTGGGTGACGACCGTCTGGTCATCTTCAAGGTGCTGGAGCATCGCTCAGCGGCGCCCAGGCCGCTCGGTGAGGTCCGTGACAGCATCGTGGCGGCCATCGCCAAAGACCAGGGCACGCAGGCCGCGCTCGGCGCCGCGGAGCGCGCGCGTGATCAGCTTCTCAAGGGGGCCTCGTTCGAGGCGGTCGCGCTGGAACTCAAAGTGAGCGCCGATCCGGCCCATTTCATCGGCCGAAACGACCCCTCGGTACCGGCGCAGGTGCGTGAGGCCGCGTTCGCGCTCAGCAAGCCCGCGGGCAAACCCGAGCTCCGCGCCCTGACGCTCAATGACGGTGGTGCGGCGCTCGTCGTGGTGAGCGCAGTGCGCACCGGGGCCGCGCCGCAGGATGGCGCCGCGCAGGCGAGTCGCTCTCAGCAGGAATCCGAGCGCCTCGGGACGGCCACAGCGCTCGCTTACGTCGATGAGGTCCGTCGCACGGCGAGCGTGCGCAAGAACCCCAAGGCGTTCGAGTAAGCGGCGCGTTCGCTGCGCCGCGCTGGGGCGTGCCTCAGCCTTCCCCGCCCTCGAGCGGAAAACTCATCCCGACGGTGCTGAACCCGCTGTCGACGTAGAGGATCTCTGCCGTGATCCCGGCAGCGAGGTCCGAGCACAGGAAGGCGGCGGCGTTGCCCACATCCTCGAGCGTCACGTTGCGCCGGAGCGGCGCGATCTCTGCCACGCGGCCGAGCATCTTGCGAAAGCCGGGTATGCCGGCCGCCGCGAGCGTCTTGATGGGGCCCGCGGAAATACCATTTACGCGGATGCCCTCGGGACCCAGGTCCGCGGCGAGAAAGCGCACATTCGCCTCCAGGCTCGCCTTGGCGAGGCCCATGACGTTGTAGCCCGGGATGGAGCGCATTGCGCCGAGATAGGTGAGTGTGAGGAGTGCAGCGCGCCGGCCCGCCATCAGCGGATGCGCCCGCCGTGCCAGTGCAGTGAAGCTGTAGCTGGAAACATCATGGGCGATGCGGAACCCCTCGCGGCTCGTCGCCTGGAGAAACGTTCCGGTGAGCGCTTCGCGCGGCGCAAAAGCGACGGCGTGCACCACGATGTCGAGCTCACCCCACTCGCGCTTCAAGAGCTCGAACGCTGCATCACACTGCTCATCGACCGTCACATCGAGCGGCATCGTGAGGCGCGACCCGAGGGAATGGGCGAGCGGCTCGACCCGCTCGCGCATCTTGTCGTTCACGTAAGAGAAGGCGAGCTGCGCACCCTCGCGGTGCATCGCCTGCGCGATCCCCCAGGCGATCGAGCGGTCGGTCGCGACTCCGACGATGAAGGCGCGTTTGCCGGCGAGAAATCCCATAGCGTGAAGCCCTCCCGGGTGCGGATTATGCCGGAAAGGACCCAGGCCCAGCGCCGTCGGAGGCGCCGCCGCTGAGCTCAGCCGTGGTGGCTGGTGAGATGGATGCGCAGCTTCTGGCCGGTGTGCAGGTGCGAGCGCGCGCTCAGCCCGTTCCAGGCGAGTAGCTGCGGCACGCTGCACTGGAACAGCCGCGCAATCAGCGACGGGGTGTCGCCCTCGCGGACCGTGTACTCGATGTGCCGCCGGTGCACGCGGCCCCCCGTGTCGGTGGAGAGCTTGATGCGCTGCCCGGCGCGCAGCGGGTCATCCGGCTGCAGCCCATTCATCAGGGCGAGCGTATTCACGTTCACGCCGCTGCGGCGCGCGATGGTCCAGAGCGAATCTCCGCGCCGCACGACCTGTACGTGCGCACGCGTCACACGGCCACGGCCGTGTCCATCGACGCGCGCGGCGGCGAGCATCACCTTCGCGGGCAGGTCCGTGATCGCACCCGGCACGCGCAAATCATCGCCCACCGCGATGCCGCCGAGCGGCATCTCATTCAGCTCGCGCAGCACGTTCACCGAGGTGTGGAACTTCAGTGCCACGGTCGCGAGCGAATCGCCGCGGTGCACGCTGTAGTGGGCGACACCGAGCCGCTGATCGGCGGAAAGCTGCGTGATGTTCTCCGCGAACGTGTCCGCCGCCGTCACCGGCAGCAGCATGAAGTGCGGACCGGCGGGGTCGGTCGCCCAGCGGTGGAAAGCGGGATTGAGCTCATAGAGCTCGTCCGGACTGATGCCGGCGATCTCCGCCGCGATCCTGAGATTGACCTGCCCCTGCGTCGGCACGCGCGCGAAATACGGCTGATTGGGAATCGGGCTGAAGGCGAGCCCGTAGCCTTCCGGATCGAGGACCAGGCGGCGCATGGCGAGCAGCTTCGGCACGTAGGCGCGCGTCTCGCGCGGCAGCCACAGGTCCCAGAAATCCACCGGGCGGCCTGCCGCGCGATTCACGTCGACTGCGCGCTCGACCAGTGCCTCGCCGCAATTGTAAGCGGCGATCGCCAGCAGCCAGTCGCCGTTGAATTCATCGTGCAGCGACTGCAGGTAATCGAGCGCGGCACGTGTCGACTCGACGATGTCGCGCCGGCCGTCGTA
>DATMPW010000055.1:0-21086 GCA_035566915.1 Steroidobacteraceae bacterium | reverse complement strand
GTCGCGCAGCTTCGCCGGGCCCGAGCTTGACGAGCAGCCGATGCCCGATTCGATCGATCTAAGCGGGCTCAACGTGTCAACAACGTGTCAGCTCGGAGGGCGTCGCACTGCTAAGTTATTGAAAGATTGGAGCGGGCTAACGGGTTCGAACCGTCGACCTGTACCTTGGCAAGGTACCGCTCTACCAACTGAGCTAAGCCCGCGTGCTATGAGAGCGCGGAATTCTATGTACACCCCTTCGGAAGTCAAGGCGAGTTCTGCGCGCTGGATCCATATAAATTAGTTGAAATATGATCGCTAATTATCTGTTTTACAAGCTAGTAGAGTTCTCAGAACTCAACGCCTGAGCTCGGGCCAGGCAGCACGCAGGTAGACGAGCATCGAGACGAGCGTCGCAGCGGCAGCGACCACCGTAAGCACTACCCCCAGCCTGTAGGTCGGCATCCCGACGAGCGGCCAACGGTAGAGCATCAGCGAGAGCCCCGTGATCTGCAGGATGGTCTTGTACTTGCCGAGCTGCGATACCGCCACCTTGCGCCGTGCGCCGATCTCGGCCATCCACTCACGCAGTGCGGAAATGGTGATCTCGCGGCCGATGATGATGATGGCTGTGAGCACGATCACTGCGCGCGCGTCCTTGCTTACGAGCAGTACGAGCGCAACCGCCACGATCAGCTTGTCGGCCACCGGATCGAGAAAGGCCCCGAGACGCGAGCTCTGGCCGAACCGCCGCGCAAAATAGCCATCGAGGGAATCGGTGATGCCGGCCGCCGCGAACAGCAGTCCCGCCGCCGGATCCGCCCAGGGATAGGGCACGTAGAAGAACATTATGATCAGCGGGATCGCGGCAATGCGCGTCCAGGTGAGCGTGTTGGGAAGATTCCACGGCATGGGCGGCGCCTAGCGGGGCCCCCGCCAAATTTCGCGTCTTGCTAATCGGTATGTGGTCATAAAACGGGGTAAGCGAAATTTCGCGGGGTGCTCTAGGAGCCCGGGTGCAAGTGATCATAAAGAGTTCGTGCCAGCGCCGCGCCGATTCCGCTCACCTGTGTCAGGTCGGCGACCCCGGCGCGCATCACCCCCTGCAGCCCGCCGAAGTGCTTGAGCAGGGCGCGACGCTTGGTGGGGCCGAGTCCCGGCACGACTTCCAGCACGGACTCGGTATAGCGCCGGGCGCGCTTCTTGCGATGCCCGCTGATGGCGAAGCGGTGCGCCTCGTCGCGGATGCGCTGAATGAGCCGTGACGCCGGGCCGTGCGGTGTGGGCGTGATCGGCGACTGCGCCCCATAAACATAGAGCCGCTCCTGCCCCGGACGGCGCTCGGGCCCCTTGGCGACACCGACGAGCGCGAGTTCGGCAAAGCCGAGCGCGGCGAGCACCTCGTGCACCTGAGTGATCTGCCCGAGGCCGCCATCGATCAGCAGCACATCCGGCGCCGGTACCTCGCCTTCTCCCACGCGCCGATAGCGGCGCTCGAGCGCCTGACGGAGCGCCGCGTAGTCGTCACCCGGGGTCACACCGCGGATGTTGAAGCGGCGATACTCCTTCTTGAGCGGTCCCTCGGGACCGAACACGACGCACGAGGCTACCGTGCCCTCCCCGCCAGTATGGCTGATATCGAAGCACTCGAGGCGCTGCGGCGGCTCGGGCAGGTCGAGCTCACGTGCTAGATCGGCGAGCATCTCGTCCATGCCGGCGCGTCGTGCGAAGCGCATGCGCAGCGCCTGTGTGGCGTTCTCCCGCGTGAGCTCCACCCAGCGGGCGCCGATCCCACGCGAGGGACAGCGTACCTCGATGGCGCGACCGAGCCTCTCGCGCAGCGCTTCCGCGAGCGCCGGTGCCTCTTCCACGCGGCTGCCGAGCAGCACTTCTGCGGGCGCATCGGCATTCGCGTAGTACTGCATGACGAAGGATGTCAGTGCCTCGTGCGGCTCGGCCAGCACCGCGCGCGGAAAAAAACTGCTGGTGCCGAGATTGCGACCGCCGCGCACCAGCATCACGCTCACCGCGTACTCCCCGGCATCGCCGGCGATGGCGAACACGTCGGCGTCGCGCGCGCCCTCCGCCATGACGACCTGCTGGGCCTGGATGCGCTTGAGAGCCGCGAGCTGATCGCGAATCTCCGCCGCGCGCTCGAACTCGAGCCGGGCGCCCGCCTCCTCCATTCGCGCCTGCAGCTCCGCATTGACCTCGTCGCTCCGTCCCTCGAGCACCTTCACCGCGGCGGCGATGTCCTCGGCGTACGCCTCGCGGGTGATCAGCCCCACGCACGGCGCCGAGCAGCGGCCGATCTGATGCTGCAGGCAGGGGCGGCTGCGATTGGCGAAGAAGCTGTCCCGGCAGTTGCGGATGCGGAACAGCTTCTGCAGCTGGTTGAGCGAGTCGCGCACTGCCCCGGCGTTGGGAAACGGCCCGAAGTAGCGCCCGGGCGCGGCGCGCGAGCCGCGGTAGAACTCCAGGCGCGGGTAGTCGTGCTCGATGTACAGGTGGATGTAGGGGAAGCTCTTGTCGTCGCGCAGCACAATGTTGAAGCGCGGCTTGTGCGCCTTGATGAGGTTGTATTCGAGCAGCAGTGCCTCGGTCTCGGAGTTGGTGACGGTGACTTCGATGGCGCTGATCTGCGCGACGAGCGCCTGCACCTTGGGATCGACGTTGCGCGGCGCGAAGTAGGTGGCGACGCGGTCCTTCAGGCTGCGTGCCTTGCCAACATACAGCAGCTCCTGCCCGGCACCACCGTACATGCGGTACACGCCGGGGCGCCGCGGCAGCGATGTGATGTATTCCTTGTGATCGAACATGCCTTCAGCCCGGCGCAACACGCGCTCATCCCCGGCGGCGCGGCAGCTGCGCGCGCTCACAGACGCGGGCCACCACTTCCTGGAACATCGCGGCCGTCAGGCGCCGTGTGGCGGTGTTATAGCGGCTGCAATGATACGAATCGATGAGCCAGCGTGTCGCATCGAGCGCGTGCTCGCGGCCGTGGCCGAAGGCATAAGCCGAGCGGCGCAGGCCAAACGCCATGAGCAGCCCATCGTGCGCCACCCGCCCGAGCGCGAGGTACACACGCACCGAATGTAGCCGCTGCAGCTCGGCGGCGAGGTAGCCGTTGCAGCGCCGCACTTCGGCGGGCAAGGGCTTGTTCTCCGGTGGGACACATTTGACGGTGTTGACGATGCGCACGTTGATGAGTTGCAGCCCATCGTCCGCCGAGTGCGACTGCGGGCGGCTCGCGAGCCCCGCGTCGTACAGGGTCCGGTAGAGCAGCAGTCCCGCGTGATCGCCGGTGAAGGGACGCCCCGTGCGATTGGCGCCGTGGAGGCCGGGCGCCAGTCCGACGATGACGATGAGGGGCCGCGCCACACCGAAGGACGGCACCGGCCGCGCCCAGTAGGTGGGATGGCGCTGCCGTGTGACCGCGAGGAACTGGGCGAGCCTCGGGCAGAGCGTGCAGTCCGGGTCGTAGCCTGCGGTGCGTGGGCGTTTGGCGCGCAGCTCACTCACCCATATGGCGAATGACGGCGCTGGCAAAACCCGAGGTGCTCATGAGCTTCGCTCCGGGAATGAGGCGCTGCAGGTCCTCCTCGACGTTGCGCCGCGCGGCGAGCTCGCGCTTGGGAGCCTTGATCGCCTCGCGCAGCCGCGCCAGGTCGTAGGTGAGCTCCTTGTTGGCGATTGTTTGCGCGACTCCCTTGATGATGAGATCGGCCGCCTCGGCCCACTTGAGGTAGCGCAACATCATCTCCGCCGAGAGTATGAGTGAGGCCGGATTCACCCGGTCCTTCCCGGCGAAGCCGGGGGCCGTCCCATGGGTGGCCTCGAACACCGCCAGCCCATCGCCAATATTGCCGCCGGGCGCGATGCCTATACCGCCGACTTGCGCGGCGAGCGCATCCGAGACGTAGTCGCCATTGAGGTTGAGCGTGGCAATGACGTCGTATTCCTCGGGCCGTAGCAGAACCTGCTGCAGGAAATTGTCGGCGATCACATCCTTCACCACGATTTCCTTGCCGCTGCGGGGGCTCGTGAACGACAGCCACGGTCCCGAGCCGATGGGTCGAGCTGCGAACTCCGCGCGCGCGACTTCGTAGCCCCAGTTGCGGAAGGCTCCTTCGGTGAACTTCATGATGTTGCCCTTGTGCACCAGCGTCACCGAGACGCGGTCGTTGTCGATCGTGTACTGCAGGGCTTTGCGCACCAGGCGCTGGCTGCCCTCCTTCGAGACCGGCTTGATGCCGATGCCGGAGCTGTCCGGGAAGCGGATGGCGGTGACACCGAGCTCACCCTGCAGGAAAGCGATGAGCCTGCGGACCTCGGCGGAGCCGGCCGGCCACTCGATGCCAGCGTAGATGTCCTCGGTGTTCTCGCGGAACACGACCATGTCGGTGAGGCTGGCATCCGCCATCGGGCTCGCAACACCAGGGAAGTAGCGGATCGGACGCACGTTGGCGTACAGGTCGAGCTCCTGGCGTATGGCCACATTGAGCGAGCGCAGGCCGGTGCCGACCGGTGTGCCGAGCGGTCCCTTGATCGACACCACGAAATCACGCAGCGCCTGCAGCGTCTCCTGCGGAAACCATTCCCCGTAGAGCGCGTTCGCCTTCTCGCCCGCGTAGACCTCCATCCAGGCCACGTGCCGCACGCCGCCGTAGGCGTGTGCCACAGCGGCATCGACCACGCGGCGCATCGCAGGGGTTACATCGATGCCGATGCCATCGCCCTCGATGAAGGGAATGATCGGCTGATCGGGCACATCGAGTGAAAGATCGCCCGCGATGCGGATGCGCCGGCCCGCCGGCGGCACGACGATGTGCTGAAACTCCATGATCGACGGCCTCAGCTCGCAGAGGCTCCGCTGCGCCGATCGATGCGGCGGCCCTGGCTGCGCTCGGCGATGAGCATCGCGAGCTCGAGCGCCTGCTCGTGGTTGAGCCGCGGATCGACACTCGAGCGGTAAGCGCGCGCGAGATCCGCGTCGGTGAGTCCGCGGGCCCCGCCGGTGCACTCGGTGACGTCATCGCCCGTGAGCTCGATGTGTACGCCCCCGAGGTGCGAGCCCATGTCGGCATGAATGCGGAAGGCCAGATCGAGCTCGCGCAGGATGTTCTCGAAGCGTCGGGTCTTCAGCCCCCCGGTGGTCGTCTCGGTGTTGCCGTGCATCGGATCGCACACCCACAGCACGGTCTGTCCCGTCTGGCGCACGGCCTCGATGGCTTTGGGCAGCGCGGCTGCGATGTCCTTCGCGCCGAAGCGGTGGATGAAGGTGAGCCGGCCCGGCTGGTTCTGCGGATTGAGCGTGTTGACGAGTCCCTGCAGCCACGCCGCGTCCATCGCTGAGCCGATCTTCACTCCGATCGGGTTCGAGATACCGCGGAAGTACTCGACGTGCGCGCCCTCGAGCGCCGCGGTGCGCACGCCGATCCATGGCATGTGCGTCGAAAGGTTGTACCAGCGGTTCTGGCGCGGAATGAAACGCGTCTGCGCCTGCTCGTACAGCAGGTGCAGTCCCTCGTGACTCGTGTAGAAGTCGACGAGCGTCGCTTCGTGGACCGGATGCCCGCTCATGCCTTCGAAGAAATCCAGCGCATCGCCGATCGATCGGACGATGCGCTGGTACGCGTCCTTGAGCGGCGCCTGGTGCACGAAGCCCAAGTCCCAGTATTCCGGGTGGTGCAGGTCGGCGAAGCCGCCCTCCACCAGCGCGCGCACGAAATTCAGGGTGAGCGCCGCACGCTCGTATCCCCGCAGCAGCAGCTCCGGATCCGCAGCGCGCGCTTCGGCCGTGAACTCGGGACGATTGACGAGATCACCGCGATAGCTCGGCAGCGTCACCTCGCCGCGTATCTCGGCATCGGCCGAGCGCGGCTTCGCGTACTGCCCCGCCATGCGGCCCACGCGGATGATGGGCTTCTTGAGCCCGTGCAGGAGCACGAGGCTCATCTGCAGGAGGATCTTGAGCTTCTTGGCGATCGTGTCCGACTCGCAGTCGACGAAGGTCTCGGCGCAATCGCCACCCTGCAGCAGGAAGGCCTCGCCGCGTTGCGCTGCGGCGAGCCGGCCACGCAATGCTTCGACCTCCCAAGACACGACAATCGGCGGCAGCCGGGAGATCTGCGCCACGATCCGCTCGAGCGCCTTTGGGTCGGCGTACACCGGCTGCTGCTGGGCGGATCGGGTCTGCCAGCTGGCGCTGTGCCAAGAGGTGGTTTCGGGCGCTCGCATGTCATTGATCCTAGCATGTATTTGTCGCCCATCAGGGCGCACCCGGCGACGTTCCCCGGAACCTCGCATATGGCTGGCGCCCGGCGCGCTTCGAAGGCAGAATGCGCCCCTTTTCACGAGGGCCCTATGCACCGTGTCTTGATTCTCGGCGCCGGCAAGATCGGCGCACTGATCTCGGGATTGCTGGCTGAATCCGGCGCTTACAGAGTGCAGCTGGCGGACCTCGACGGCGCCGCCACCGAGGCAGTGGTGCGCGCGCACGCCAGTGCTCACCTCACCCCGGTCACACTCGATGCGAGCAACGCCGCGGCGCTCGCGCACCACCTCGCCGCTCATCCGGTCGATGCGGTGATCTCGAGTCTTCCCTATCACTGCAATGTCCGCGTGGCTGAGGCGGCCCGCAAGGCACGGGTGCACTACTTCGATCTCACCGAGGATGTGGAAGTGACGCGCGCAGTGCGCGCAATCGCCGCCGGCGCCGGGCAGGCCTTCGTGCCACAGTGCGGCCTGGCTCCTGGATTCATCAGCATTGCCGCCGCCGAGCTCATTACCCACTTCGATGAGCTGCGCGCGGTGAAGCTGCGCGTCGGAGCGCTGCCGCAGCACCCGAACAACGTGCTCAAGTACTCCCTCACCTGGTCGACCGAGGGGCTGATCAACGAGTACGGCAATCCCTGCCAGGCAGTGAGCGACGGAAGGCTCATCGAGCTCGCACCGCTCGAGGGACTCGAGGAAATCGAGATCGACGGCATGCGCTACGAGGCCTTCAATACCTCGGGCGGTCTCGGCTCGCTCGCCGAGACCCACGGCGCGCACGTCGAGTCCATGAATTACAAGACCATCCGCTATCCGGGCCACTGTGAGCAGATGCGTCTGCTCATGAACGATCTGAAGCTCAACCATGATCGCGCGACGCTCAAGCGCATCCTCGAGAACGCGGTACCGCAGACGCTGCAGGACGTGGTGATCGTCTACGTGGCCGTCACCGGCGCGCAGGATGGCCAGCTGCGCGAGGAGAACTACGTCAACAAGATCTACCCGCAGGTGATTGCCGGCCGGCTATGGTCGGCGATCCAGGTGACGACCGCGGCGGGAATCACCGCGGTGGTGGACATTGTGCTCGAGAGCAACGGCCGCTACAGCGGCTTTATCGCGCAGGAGCAGTTCCGCCTCACGGATATCCTCGCCAATCGCTTCGGACGCTTCTACGCCCCCGGCGGCAGCAAGCACCTCTCCGGAGAGCTCGTCGTCGCGGGCAACGTAGGTCATCAACGCCGCGCAAAGGCTGTCAACGCATGAATACTGATACGGATGCACTGCTGCGCCGCCTGGGTCTCGGCCCCGTCAACCCGGGCGCCTGGTCAGGATCGCGCGGCTGGTCGAGCACCACTGACGCCGCGCTCCTCAACGTTCGCAATCCAGCCAACGGCACACTCATCGCGCAGGTGCGCCCCGCGAGTGTCGAGGATTATGAGCACGTCGTAAGCTCAGCGGTCGAGGTCGCCGCGCGCTGGCGCGAGATCCCGGCGCCGAAGCGCGGCGAGACCGTACGGCTCATCGGTGAGGAGCTGCGCCGCCACAAGGAGGACCTCGGCACGCTGGTATCGCTCGAGAACGGCAAGATTCTCGCCGAGGGGCTCGGCGAAGTGCAGGAAATGATCGACATTGCCGACTTCGCGGTCGGTCAGTCGCGCATGCTGTACGGGCTCAGCATGCATTCGGAGCGCCCTCAGCACCGCATGTTCGAGCAATGGCATCCGCTCGGGGTCGTCGGCATCATCTCGGCCTTCAACTTCCCGGTCGCGGTGTGGTCGTGGAATGCCTTCCTCGGCGCGGTCTGTGGCAACGCCTGCGTCTGGAAGCCCTCCCACAAGACACCCCTCACGGCACTCGCCGTGCAGCACCTGTGCAACCGGGTGCTGGAGGCCGCCCACCTGCCCGCGGTGTTCCAGGTGTTCGTCGACGGAGGCACCGGACTCGCCACGCGGCTGGTCGAAGACCGGCGCATTGCACTCGTGTCCTTCACGGGCTCCACCGAGGTCGGCCGCAAGGTCGGCGAGCGGGTCGCCGCGCGGCTCGGCAAGAGCCTGCTCGAGCTCGGCGGCAACAACGCAGTGATCGTGGATGAGACCGCAAACCTCGATCTGGCGGTGCCGGCCATCGTGTTCGGGGCCGTTGGCACCGCCGGGCAGCGCTGCACCTCGACCCGTCGCGTCTTCGCCCACAAGGCGATCCTTGCTGAGCTCGAGCGGCGCCTGGTGCATGCCTACCGGCAGGTGCGCATCGGCGATCCCCTCGAGAGCGGCACGCTGATGGGACCGCTCATCGACTCCAAGGCCGTCGAGAGCTATCGGAGCGCGGTGAGCGCCGCGCGCAGCGCGGGCGGTGAGATGCTGTACGGCGGCAACGTGCTCAATCAGCCCGGCACGTTCGTCGAGCCGACGATCGTCCGTGCGCGCAACGAGTGGCCGATCGTGCAGACCGAAACCTTCGCGCCGATCCTGTATGTGATCCCAGTCGACTCGCTGAGCGAAGCGATCGAGCGGCAGAACGCCTCGGCGCACGGCTTGTCCTCGGCACTGTTCACCGATCGGCTGCAGAGTGCGGAAACCTTCCTGTCCTCCTGCGGCAGCGATTGCGGCATCGCGAACATCAATCTCGGTACCTCGGGGGCGGAGATCGGCGGCGCGTTCGGCGGTGAGAAGGACACCGGCGGCGGGCGGGAGTCCGGCTCCGATGCCTGGAAGGCCTACATGCGCCGCCAGACCAACACCGTCAACTGGAGCCGCGATCTGCCGCTCGCGCAGGGGATCGAGTTCAAGGTTGAGTCGTAGCCGGCCCGGTGACGCGGGTCAGCCCTCTGCGGCGCAGTGAGCGCGCCGGGGCTGCGCAACGCTCCCCTGGCAACGCTCCCTCCGCGCCACGCGCCGCCTCAGCGCCCGGGCAGCCGCACCGTGAATCGGGCGCCGCCGAGCGGCGATGCGTCGATGGAGAGCTTTCCGCCGTAGAGGTCCACGGTGTCGTGCACCATGGCGAGCCCGAGGCCGTGGCCCGGCACCTTCTCGTCGGCCCGCACGCCGCGCTGGAGCACCCGCGCACGATCTACGGCCGAGATTCCCGGCCCATCGTCCTCGATCACGAGCGTGAGCCGCTCGCGCGGCACCGCGCTGTCATCGATGCTGCCGCCGAACCGCACGCGGGTGCGACACCACTTGCAGGCATTGTCCAGCAGGTTGCCCAGCAGCTCGGTGAGATCGCCCCGGTCACCGATGAATTGCGCAGCCGGCGCGGCGGCAAGTTCGATTGCCAGGTCCTTACCGGCATAGACACGCAGCAGCGTGGCACGCAGCTCCGCGCCTACCTGCGCCACCTCCACCGGCGCCTGCCCGAGGAGCGCCCCGCCGGATGCGGCCGCGCGCTTGAGCTGATGCTCGATGATGCCGCTCATGCGGTCGATCTCGGTGCTCACGGTCGCGCTCGCGCCCTCAGCGCGCATCACGGCGAGCGGTGTCTTAAGGCTGTGAGCGAGATTACCGAGCGTGTCGCGGTAGCGGGCGACGCGTTTGCGCTCGCCGATCAGCAGCGCGTTCAGATTGCCTGCGACGCCGGAGAGCTCGCGGGGGTAGACGCTGCCGAGCCTTTCGCGGCGCCCCTCCTCGACCTCGTGAATCTCGCGCTCCATGCGCCGCACCGGTTCGAGCACCCAGCGCAGCAGCGCGGCGAGCGTCAGCAGGAGCAGCAGCATCAGTGCGACGAACCAGCCCCCGAGCTTGCGCCGGAAGCGCCACAGCTCCTGCTGATAGGGACTGAGGCTCGTGGCGACACTGAAGGTAAGCGAGCGTGCTGCCGTCGGGTCGCCCTCGAACTGGATCGAGCGGCTCGCGATGGCGACCCGGTCATCCCCAAAGGTGGCGTAGGAGAGATTGCGCTCTCCGCCCGACAACAAACGCCCGAAGTCGCTGCTGAGCCCCGCAGTCGATGGTGAGCGCCACTCGTGCCCCGCAGAGCGGATCTCCGCGTACGCGCCAGAGCGGGGTGTCTCGAGGCGTGGATCGAGCGTGTGCGGAGCGGGTGCGTAGCCACCATCGGGCTGGGGCTCCGCCGCGGCGATCAAGGCGACCATCTGCCGGTCGAGCTCATCCTGCAGAGTGCGCTGCGCGACTTCACGGAAGCCGGTGTCGAGCACCAGCATCACCACCCCGCAGAAGAGTGCGATCGGCACCGAGACCGAGATGAGCAGTCGCCGGCTGAGCGAGTGCACGCGGCGTCGGCCCCCGCCGCCGCTTCAGGTCGCCGCGTCCCGCGGCAGCGCGAGACGATACCCGCGACCGCGTAGCGTCTCGATCGGGCGCAGATGGTCCTCGGGGTCGAGCTTGCGGCGCAGCCGCCCCACCAGCACCTCGATGACATTGCTGTCGCGCTCGAAGTCCTGGTCGTACAGGCGCTCGGTGAGCTCGCTCTTGGAGATCACTTCCCCGGCGCGCAGCATCAGGTGCTCGAGAATGCGGTATTCGAAGGTGGTGAGCTCGACGTGAGCGCCATTCACGGCGACGGTCTGCGCGCGCGTATCGAGCACGATGGGCCCGCACTTGAGCTGGGGGCTCGCCCAGCCACCCGCCCGCCGCAGCAGCGCCTGCAGGCGCGCCAGCACCTCCTCGAAGTGAAAGGGCTTGACGACGTAGTCGTCGGCGCCTGCCTGCAGCCCCTCTACTTTGTCCTGCCAGTTGTCGCGTGCCGTCAGGATCAGGATCGGATAGGTCTTGCCCGAGGCGCGCAGCCGCCGGATGAGGTCGAGACCGGAAAGTCCCGGGAGACCCAGATCGATGACGGCGACATCGAGTGGATACTCGCGCCCGGCGAACAGGCCCTCATCGCCATCGCGCGCCACATCGACCGTGAAGCCCGCTTGGCCGAGACGTGCCTGCAAGCTCTCGCGCAGCGACGCCTCGTCTTCGACTACCAGTGCGCGCATGCCGCTCCCCGGGACGCCGCTGTCACTGCACGGAGCCGCTGGAGGCGTCGATGCGTACCGTCCACACCTTGCCCGCGTCGTTCAGCAAACGCAGTACGTACAACGTACGGCCCTCGTCCTGCTCCGTCTGCGCCTTCACCACGCGTGCGTGGTAGCGCTCTTCGACCATCCTGACCGCCTGGTCCATGGACAGGCCGCTACGAGGCATCACGAGAGGACTCGCCGCAGGAGGAGTGGCGGCAGACTGCAGCGTCGCCGCCGCGGCGGACACGAGTAAGGCGGCCGTGGCGGCAGCCGCCGCACTCAGGAGTACCGGGGTCGTGAATCTGGCACTGCTCACAACAGTCAAGCCTAACTCATTCACGTGTTGACCGGCGACTGTCAGATTGCACGCGGACTTTTTCAGCTGGCGTTCAGTTTCGCCTCGCTCCAGAGCGCCTCCCACTCGACAGCCGAGAGCCGGGTGAGCTCGAGCCCGCGAGTCTGCGCGAGTGCCTCCATGTGGGCAAAGCGGCGTTCGAACTTGTCATTTGCCGCGCGCAACGCCGCCTCGGCATCGATGTGCAGATGCCGGCTCCAGTTGACGATCGTGAACAGCAGATCTCCCAACTCGCCGGCGAGCGCCTGCGGCGGTGACGCATCTTCCGTGGCGGCGTCGCTGCCCCCGAGCGCACTGTCGACTTCGTGCAGCTCCTCCAGCACCTTGGAGCGCACCGCGCGTGCGTCCTCCCAATCGAAGCCGACACGTGCCGCGCGCCGCCCCAGCTTCGCCGCGCGCGTCAACGCCGGCAGAGCGCGCGGCACACCTGAGAGCACCGTGCTCGCTCCGGCCGCCGCCGCGCGCGATTTCGCAGCGGCGCGCTCCTGCGCTTTCTGCTCTTCCCAGACGCGCACCAGGTCCTCCGGGGCGAGGTTCGCTCCGGCGAACAGGTGCGGATGCCGTCGCACCAGTTTCTCGCGAATGCCACTCGCCACGGCGCTGAAGTCGAACCAGCCCTGCTCCTCCGCCATGCGTGCGTGAAACACCACCTGGAACAGCAGATCGCCGAGCTCCTCGCGCAGGTGCTCGCGGTCGCCGTGCTCGATGGCATCGGCGACCTCGTAGGCTTCCTCGATGGTGTAGGGAGCGATGGTGGAGAAAGACTGCGCACGATCCCACGGGCAGCCGCGCTCGGGATCGCGCAGCCGCGCCATGAGCGCGAGCAGTGCTCCAACGGCCCGTTCGGCCTCGCTCATGGTGCCTGCGGCCCGGCGCACAGCCGATAGAGCGTGTGCAACATCCCGGCCGTGGCGCCCCAGATGGTGCGCTCGCCGAAGGGAATCTCACGGAACTCGACCTGCTCGCCCGCGACGTCGTCACGGCGCCTGAGGCGGTGATTGGCCGGATCGAACAGGTAACCGAGCGGCACCTCGAAGGTGTCCTCGACTTCCTGGCTCGCGAGCGCGAGCTCGAAGCCCGGCTGCACGAACGACACCACCGGTGTGATGCGAAAGCCGGTGATCACGACGTGATCCGGAAGATAGCCGATGACCGATACGAAGCGCTCGTCGAGTCCGATCTCCTCGCGCGCTTCGCGCAGCGCGGCCGCCGCGGGGCTGCTGTCGCTCGGCTCGATACGGCCGCCAGGGAAGCTGATCTGCCCGGCGTGGTTGCGCAGCTGCGTGGCGCGCTGAGTGAACAGCACGGTGAGGTCAGGCCTTTCGACCAGCGGAATGAGTACCGCCGCCGGCACCGGCTCGCGTGGCAGCAGGCGGCGCCCATCGCCGGGCTGGAAAAGTCCAGGAATCATCCAGTCCTCCGGGGCGTGCCGTGGAGCGGTGCCCGTGAGGCGTCTGCGGATGATGCCCGCCCAGTCGCGATGCGCTCCGGGTGTCCCGCGCTCGCCTTCCTTGGGTGCCTCCTGCATGGGTGCGCGTCGCGTCGGGGGCTTCAGCCTCCTCCACCGCCTCCTCCCTTGATGCCGCCGGTGGTGAGCTCTGCGGGGTCGAGCAGTTTCTCGAGCTGCGTGGGCGGCAGATTGGTCATCTGCGCGGCGACCTCGCGGATCGGCCGTCGCTCGGCGTAGGCCTTCTTGGCGATTGCGGCGCCTTTCTCGTACCCGATCACCGGATTGAGAGCCGTCACGAGAATCGGATTGCGGTCGAGTGCCTCGGCGATGCGCGCCGTGTTCACCCTGAAGCCCGCGATGGCGCTGTCGCCAAGCACGCGCGCCACGTTCGCCAGCAGGCGGATGCTTTCGAGCAGGTTCTGGGCGATCAGTGGCAGCATTACGTTGAGCTGAAAATTGCCCGACTGGCCGGCAAGGGTGATCGTGGTGTCGTTGCCGATCACCTGCGCACCCACCATCATGGTGGCCTCGGGTATCACGGGATTGACCTTGCCGGGCATGATGCTGCTGCCCGGCTGCAGTGCCGGCAGTGCGATCTCGCCGAGCCCGGCCAGCGGTCCGCTGTTCATCCAGCGCAGGTCGTTGGCGATCTTGATCAGGCTCACCGCGATCACCTTGAGCTGACCGGACAACTCGACACCGGTGTCCTGCGCCGAGAGCGCTTCGAAGTAGTTACTTGCCGGCACGAACGCCACGCCGGTGAGCGCCGCCAGCTCTTCGCAGAAGCGTCGGCCGAAATCGGGATGGGTGTTGATGCCGGTGCCGACGGCCGTGCCACCCTGCGCGAGTGCCAGCAGCCTGGGCTCGACGCTTCGCAGCCGCGCCATGCCGTTCTCGATTTGCGTGCGCCAGCCGGACAGCTCCTGCCCGAAGGTCACGGGCATCGCATCCATCAGGTGCGTGCGGCCGGTCTTGACGATGCCGCCAATCTCGCGCTCCTTGGCCTTGAGTACATCGCGCAGGTGCTCGAGCGCTGGCAGCAGCAGGCGGCGCACCGCGAGCGCGGCACACACGTGAATGGCAGTCGGGATCGAGTCGTTACTGCTCTGTCCCATGTTGACGTGGTCGTTGGGATGCACCGCCCGACCGAGCCTTCGGCTCGCCAGCGCCGCGATGACCTCGTTGGCGTTCATGTTGGTGCTGGTGCCCGATCCGGTCTGAAAGATATCGAGCGGAAAGTGCGTGTTGTGCTTGCCGGCGACCACCTCAGCCGCCGCCGCATCGATCGCCTGGGCCACGGGCGCATCCAGCAGGTTGAGGCCACCGTTGGCGCGGGCGGCGGCCTGCTTCACCAGGGCCAGCGCGGAGATGAACTCGCGCGGCATGCTGACGCCGCTGATGGGAAAGTTCTGGATGGCACGCTGCGTCTGCGCACCCCACAGCGCCTCGGCCGGTACTTTGAGCTCGCCCATGCTGTCACGCTCAGTACGGAAGGAACTCGTCATGCGTGCACTCCGCGCGGCTGGAAACGACGGCCGAACGACCGTATGCGTTATGATAGTAGCGCATGTCCGGAAGCCCCAGCGATTGCCTGCCGGCGCTCGAGGCGCTCTCGCCGGTCGATGGGCGCTACCGCGCCGCCACCGAGCCACTGCGCGGGCTGCTGTCGGAAGCCGGGCTCATCCGCGAGCGCATCCGTATCGAGGCACAGTGGCTGCTGCATCTCACTGCAGCCGTGCCGCAACTTCCCGGCTCGAAGCTCAGTCCGGCAGTCGCCGAGCGCGCCCGCCAACTGGCGCGTGCGCCCGATGAGTCCGCGGCAGCGGCCGTCAAGAGCATCGAAGCGCGCATCAATCACGACGTCAAGGCGGTCGAGTATTACGTGCGCGGGGAGCTCGGCGCGGCCGGGGCTTCACCCGCCACTCTCGAGCTCGTGCATTTCGGCTGCACGTCCGAGGACATCAATAACCTCAGCTACGCCTGCCTCCTGCGTGCGGCACGCGCTACGCTGCTGGCGGGTCTCACCGCCCGCGCACACGAGCTCACCCAGCTCGCCCACCGCTATGCCGATACCGCCATGCCCGCGCGCACCCATGGGCAGCCGGCAAGCCCGACGACACTCGGCAAGGAATTCGCGAACTTCGCCGCGCGGCTCACCCGTGCGCAGCGCCGCTGGGCCGCGGTGAGCATCCTCGGCAAGTGGAACGGAGCGGTCGGCAACTTCAATGCGCACGTGGCCGCCCTGCCCGGGGTCGATTGGCCGGCGGTCGCGCAGGCGTTCGTCGGCGAGCTCGGCCTCGACTACAACCCCTGGACCACCCAGATCGAGCCGCACGACTGGATCGGCGAGTACTGCGACGCCATCGCAGCCGCTAACGTCGTATGCACCGATCTCTGCCGCGACCTGTGGGGCTACATCTCACTCGGTTATCTGCGCCAGCGCGCAGTGACCGGCGAGGTGGGCTCCTCCACCATGCCGCACAAGGTGAACCCGATCGACTTCGAGAATGCCGAGGGCAACTGCGGACTCGCCAATGCCCTGTTGCGGCACTTCGCCGAGAAGCTGCCGGTTTCGCGCTGGCAGCGTGATCTCACCGATTCGACCGTGCTGCGCAATCTCGGCGTCGCGCTCGGCCATACACTCATCGCCTGGCGGGCGCTCGGGCGAGGCCTCGACAAGATCGAGGCGGACCCTGCACGCATGGCCGCGGACTTCGCGAGCTCCTGGGAAGTGCTCGCTGAGGCCGTGCAGACCGTTTTGCGTGCGGCCGGGGTACCGGATGGCTATGAGCGGCTGAAGGAGTTCACGCGCGGCCGGGCGATCGACGCTGCAACGCTCGCTGCGTTCATCGATGGCCTGCCACTGCCCGCGGCCGAGAAGGCGCGGCTGCGGAGCCTGCGGCCCGAGGGCTATACGGGCCTTGCCGCGGCGCTCGCGCGGCAGGTGTGAGGCTCGAGCCCGCCGCCGACCGGGTCGCCGCATGGCCCGCGGGCAGCCAGGCGGGCACCCCTTTCGGCCCCTTCGGTGGCCCCCAAAGTGCGAACCAGGCCTCGCTTTTGACTTACTGCGGCCGACCCAGGCCCCCAAACCGTGACCGGTTCGGCAAGGAAAAACCCGTAGTGGTCACTAAGATCTCCCGCAACCTGCCTTCCGTGCAGGTGATGTAGGACCAAGAGTGGCCATAGGCGGGGAACTTGATCTCAATAGCGCCCTGGCGCAGCTCGCCAACGCGCGCTATGCGCCCGAGTCGGCCAATGGGGCCGCCGGCGCAGCCAGCTCGCGGCAGAGCGCCGAAACACTGACGGTGCTGACCTCGCTCGCCGAAGTCCGTGGGGCGGTGAATGAGATCGCAGCCACCGCGCAGCGGCTGATCTCCATCTATACGCCCGATCTCGAGCCGGATCTGTACGATCAGACGGCCTTTCTCGATGTCATCAAGCATTTCGTGCTGACGCGCAGCTTCTCCAAGGTACGCGTACTGCTCGCCGAGCCGACGCGGGTCATGCGCGACAGCAATCGCTTCGTCGCGATGGGACGCCGGTTGTCGAGCTGCATCGACATCCGCTACGTCACCGCCCAGAGTCCGCAACGCGCCTCCAGCTATCTCATCGCCGATGACCGTGCGATCGTTTACCGCATGCGCGCCGACACGTGGGATGGGGTGGCCGACATCAACAATCCGGCCGTCGCGCGTGTCTACCTGCAGGAGTTCGACCAGGTCTGGAACGCCAGCGCTGCCGAGCACGGCCTGCGCGCCGCACGTCGCGGCTGAGTTTGCCGCACCCGTCGCGGACTGCCGACGATTCCGACTCCCACTGCCGACCGCTACAATCCTCCACATGGGCAGGAGGCCTGATGTCACCGTCGCGGCGATTGCCGAGACCGACGGTCGTTTTCTGGTGGTTGAGGAGCGCATCAACCGTCGCCTGTTGTTCAATCAGCCAGCGGGGCACGTCGAGCGTGGCGAGACGTTGCTCGCCGCCGTGGTGCGCGAGGCGCGCGAGGAGACGGCGTGGCGCTTCGAGCCGCACGCTCTGGTCGGTGTCTACCTGTGGCGCAACCCCAAAAGCCACCGCGAGATCCTGCGCTTCGCCTTCACCGGACACGTAAGCGATCATGACGCCGCGCAGGAGCTCGACCGCGGCATCATCGGCACGCACTGGCTGACCCGCAGCGAGCTCGAAGCACGTAAGGAACGGCTGCGCAGTCCACTCGTGCTGCGCTGCGTGCACGACTATATGGCCGGGCAGCGCCGCGCCCTCGATGGTATCGCGCGGCTCGATCTCGAGTGCGCCGCTACGATCGGCCAGCGAGCGGCCGCGGCGGACAACGGCGCGACGGTCCGCGCACTCGATATCACAGCGTAGCGGCAACGGCGTCGCCGATGCAGGCGCATTACAATGTGCCCATGCCCTCCCCGTTCTCACCTCCACACCGCTGCACCCGGGTCATCGTCGGACTTTCGGGGGGCGTGGATTCCGCAGTCGCGGCGCTGCTTCTGAAGGAAGCGGGCTGGGACGTGCAGGGGCTCTTTCTCAGCAACTGGGAGGAGGAGGACGATGATGCCTACTGCACCGCCGCGCAGGACTTCCAGGATGCCCGCGCGGTGGCCGCCGAGCTCGGCATCGTCCTCCATCGGGTCAGCTTCGCCGCCGAATACCGCGAGCGTGTGTTTGCGCACTTCCTGCACGAGCATCGCGCGGGACGCACGCCCAACCCGGACGTGCTCTGCAACCGTGAGATCAAGTTCGGTGTGGCGCTCGAGTGGGCGCGCCGCCTGGGGGCCTCGCACTTCGCGACCGGACATTACGCCCGGCTCGAAGCGAGAGCTGACGGGCCGGTGCTCTGCAAGGCGCGCGACGCCGCCAAGGATCAGAGCTATTTCCTGCACGCAGTGGCGCGGGACGAGCTCGCCGCCACGCTGATGCCGCTCGGTGAGCTCCACAAGAGCGCGGTGCGCGAGCGCGCCCGCCGCACCGGGCTTCCAGTGTTCGACAAGCCGGACAGCACCGGTATCTGCTTCATCGGCGAGCGTCCGTTTCGCGAGTTCCTCGCGCGTTATGTCGAGCGGTCACCCGGTCCCATCGAGTCGGCCGACGGCGAGCCGCTCGGCACTCACGAGGGGCTCGCCTTCTACACTCTCGGCCAGCGCGCCGGGCTCCACATCGGCGGCCGCTGCGGACGCGAGCAGGCGCCCTGGTACGTCGCGGCGAAGGACGCCGCGCGCAACGCCTTGATCGTGGTCCAGCGCCACGATCATCCGCTGCTCGAGAGCCGCGCCCTCACCACCGGCGCATGGCACTGGCTCGCGCCGGCGCGGCGCGAACCCTTGCGCGCCACCGTGAAAGTACGCTACCGCCAGAGCGACCAGGCGGCGCGGCTCGAGCCGCGCGCGGATGGCACCGTGCACATCGTGTTCGAGGAGCTGCAGCGCGCGGTGACACCCGGTCAGTACGCCGTCGCCTACGAAGGCGAGCGGTGTCTCGGCGGTGGTGTGATCGAGTCGCTCGTGCCCTCCGAGCGACTCTCCGCCGCTGCCTGAACCAAATCCCCGGGGCTCAGGGCGGCAGGCAGCGGGTGCGCCGCGATATAATCGCGGCACACCGCGGAGACATTCATGAACAACAGCTTCCGGGCACGCTCGACCCTCAAGGTTGGCGATCAGAGCTACGAGATCTGGAGCCTTGCCGCGTTGCCGCAGGAGAAGCTCGCACGCCTCCCCTACTCGCTGAAGGTGCTGCTGGAGAATCTGTTGCGCTACGAGGATGGCGTCAACGTCACGCGCGCCGACATCGAAGCGCTCCTCGAGTGGAATCCGGCCGCTACGCCCTCGTACGAGATCGCCTTCACGCCCGCCCGGGTCATCCTGCAGGATTTCACCGGCGTGCCCTGCGTCGTGGACCTCGCGGCCATGCGCGATGCGATCGTGCGCCTCGGCGGCAGCGCCGATCGGGTCAATCCGCTGAACCCTGCGGAGCTCGTGATCGACCATTCGGTCCAGGTGGATGAGTACGGCTCACCTCGGGCGCTCGCCGCGAACACTGCCATCGAGTTTGCGCGCAATCGCGAGCGCTATGCGTTCCTGCGCTGGGGCCAGACGGCGTTCCGCAATCTCGCCGTGGTGCCGCCGAGCACCGGCATCGTGCACCAGGTGAACCTCGAGTACCTGGCGCGGGTGATTTTCGACGCGCCGAGCGATGGCACGCGTCGTGCCTACCCTGACACGCTGGTGGGCACCGACTCGCACACCACCATGATCAACGGCCTCGGCGTCCTCGGCTGGGGCGTCGGTGGCATCGAGGCCGAGGCGGCAATGCTCGGGCAGCCGGTCACCATGCTCATTCCGCAGGTGATTGGTTTTCGGCTCGAGGGACGGCTGCAGCCCGGTGCCACGGCTACCGATCTGGTTCTCACGGTCACGGAGATCCTGCGTAAGAAGGGAGTGGTCGATAAGTTCGTCGAGTTCTTCGGCGACGGTCTCGCCAACCTGCCGCTCGCCGATCGCGCAACCATCGCCAACATGGCCCCCGAGTACGGTAGCACCTGCGGCATCTTTCCCATCGATGCCGAGACCGTGCGTTATCTCGAGCTCTCCGGTCGCCCGCGCGAGCGGCTCGAGCTCGTGAGCGCGTACGCGCGCGCACAAGGCATGTGGCGCAACGCAGGCGCGCTGCCCGCCAGCTACACCGATGTGCTCGAGCTGAGCCTCGGTACCGTCGAGCCGAGCCTCGCGGGACCTCGCCGTCCGCAGGACCGGGTGCCGCTCAAGAGCGCGAAACAGGTTTACGAGCTGAATGCCAAAAAAGCGGCCGAGGAGCGTACCGCGCGCGGCGCTGGCGCCCGCGGCGTGGCCTCCGCAAAGCTCAACGGCGGGAACTACGAGCTCAAGGACGGCTCGGTGCTGATCGCTGCGATCACGAGCTGCACCAACACTTCCAATCCCTCGGTGATGCTCGGTGCAGGACTGCTGGCGCGCAAGGCGCGCGAGCGCGGGCTCACGTCGAAGCCGTGGGTGAAGACGAGCCTTGCGCCGGGCTCACGGGTGGTGACGGACTATTTCACCAAGGCCGGCGTGCTGGAAGATCTCGAGGCGCTCGGCTTCGATCTCGTCGGCTATGGATGCACGACTTGCATCGCGGCCGGGACCCCCGTGCTGCTGGCCAATGGCACGAGCCGCAGGATCGAGCGCCTGCCCGCTGCAGGCGGCGCACGACTGTTCGGTCCCACCGCGGACCGTCGCCTCGCGATGGCCACTCAAACCGAGATGATGGTGCAGGGCGAGCGTGATTGCATTTCGATAGTACTGCAGGACGGCCGCTGCCTGGTGTGCACGGACGACCACAAAATCCTGTGCGCCGATGTCCGGTGGGTGCCGGCCGGGAAGCTGGTCCGGGGCGGCGATCGCGTGGTGGTGGGGCTCGAAGCGCCGCTGGATGAGCCGGGGCCTGATGAGGCCGGCTATGAATTGATCGCGGGTGAGATGCGATTCAGCTTCGACGATGAGCACGAACGCGCGCGTAGCCTGGCTTTTGCGCGCCTCGTTGGTCACTTGATTAGCGACGGGTCGATCAGCCTGATGGGTCAAGGTCGGATGAATCTAGGCCAAGCACTCGACCGTCAAGCGGCGCTAGACGATATAGAGCTGCTTACAGGCAAGCGGCCGGTCGCGAAGCGTTACGATCCACGCAAGTGGAGCATCATCCTGCCGATTGAGCTGACCGCCGCAATTGCTTCGCTCGCTGGAGTGCGCCGCGGACGGCGCATTCAGCAAGCCCCTTCCCTGCCACGATTCGTGCTAGATGAAGCCTGTCCGCTAGCGATGGTTCGCGAGTTCCTGGCCGCACTCTTCGGCGCAGATGGACATGCACCGATGCTGCGCCGGCACGCTTAGAGCGAAGCGAATGCGGTTCTGATACCTCCCGCATTTGCGCAGACCGCCAAGTCAGAGCACGTGGAGGCACTCAAGGAGGTCATGCAGCACATCACGCGGCTGCTCGTGCGATGTGGCGTCAAGGCTCGTGGAGCGCAAATATACACGTATCTTACGCGGCGCGCGCTGTCGAGC
>DATMPW010000054.1:0-36208 GCA_035566915.1 Steroidobacteraceae bacterium | reverse complement strand
ACCTCATCCACGCTGTGCGCCATGCGCGTCGCGAGCGCGTACTGCGCGTAGTCCGGATAGTCGAGCAGCCGCGCGACCTCGTGCCGCCTTCTGAGGATCTCTTCCATCACCTGCGAATTGTCCCAGCGGCCAGCGGTCGGGCCACGGTCGGAGGCCCGCGTCGTCCAGGCTTCGTAGAACGCGCGCCGCAGCTGCGGCGACTCGGCGTCGGTCACCACCGCCACGTAAGTGGGTTGGTCGAGACGCAGGATCCAGCCCGGCGCGTTTTGCTCCTCGGCGCGGCGGTGCGCCTGCTCGATGAGCATCTCGTTGAGGCCGCGCAGCTCATTGATGTCAGAAACGTGCCGGCTCCAGGCGTTGGTGGCATCGAGCACGTTCTCTTCGAACTTCGCCTGCAGCTGCGCGAGCTCCAGCATCGCCGTCTTGAAGTGCTCCTTGCGCTCGCGTGGAAGGCCCACGCCGGCCAGGCGAAAGTCGCGCACCGCGTGCTCGATGAGCTGGCGCTGCACCGGGGCGAGGGCCGCGCCTTCCTGCTCAGCGATGGTGCGATAGGCCTGGTAGAGCGGCGCGCTCTGCGCCAGGTCCGTCTGATAAGCCGACAGCAGCGGCAGGCAGGCGTTGTAGCCCGCCCGCAGCGCCTCGGAGTTCAGCACGGCATTCAGATGGCTCACGGGCGACCAGGTGCGCGAGGTACGGTGGTGCAGCTCCTCGAGCGGCTCGACTACGGAGGCGAAGGTGGGAGCGGCGAGCATCGCGAGCTCGCCGATGCGGGCGCGGTTGGCGCTCAGCAGCTGCCGCACCGCCGGTTCGACATGCTCGGGGCGGATGCGCATGAACTGCGGCAGAGCCTGCTGATCGAGTAAGGGGTTGTCCATGCGCAAACCTCGTCCGTCGCAGGGCCGCCATTGTAGCGGCCCTCATATCGGCTGCGCGTCTTGGATAACATGGGCGCCGAGTCCTGCGAGGATGCCATGACGGAAAACTACGACCTGATCGTGATCGGCGGGGGCAGCGGCGGACTCGCCGCCGCACAGCGCGCCGCGGAACACGGGGCGAAGGTGGTGCTCGCGGAGCCGGCGCGGCTCGGCGGCACGTGCGTTAACGTCGGCTGCGTGCCGAAGAAGATCATGTGGAACGCCGCCGAGCTCGGCAGCGCACTGCAGGACGCGCGCGACTACGGCTTTCAGGTCGAGACAGGCCCCGTCGACTGGCGCACGCTGAAAGGCAAGCGCGATGCCTACATCGAGCAACTGAACGGCATCTACGCGGCCAACCTCGCCAAGCGCAATATCGAGCTGGTACGTGCCCGGGCCAGTTTCGTCGATGCACACACGGTGGGCGCGGGCGGTCGGCTGCTGCGGGCCGATCACGTCTTCATCGCCACCGGCAGCCGGCCACGCCTGCCGTTGATACCGGGCGCCGAGCTCGGCATCACCTCCGACGGCTTCTTCGAGCTCGCCGAGCGCCCACAGCGTGTCGCAGTGGTGGGCAGCAGCTACATCGCGGTCGAGCTCGCGGGTATTTTTGCCGGCCTCGGCACGCAGACAACGCTGGTGCTGCGCGGTGACACTGCGCTCAAGGCCTTCGATGACATGCTCGGCGAGGTGGCCCTCACCATGCTGCGGGACGATGGCGTGGAAATCGTCCTGAATGCCATACCGATCGAGCTGCGCCGTGTGGCGCACGGGGCGCTGGAGCTTAAGTCCCGCGACGGCCGCGTGCTCGGCCCCTTCGATTGCGTGCTCTGGGCCATCGGACGGGGCGCTCTGGTCGCGGGTCTCGCCTTGGAGCGTGCCGGGGTGGGACTCGATATCCAGGGATTCATTGCCAACGACAAGTACCAGGTGAGCAACGTTCCCGGGATCTACGCGATCGGCGATGTTTCCGGGCGCGCGCAACTGACGCCGGTCGCGATCGCCGCGGGCCGGCGGCTCTCGGACCGGCTGTTCGGCGGTCAGACCGGCCGGCATCTTGACTACGAGAACATTCCGACGGTGATCTTCGGACGCCCGCCGCTCGGCACAGTGGGTATGTCGGAGAAGGCCGCGGGCGAGCGCTATGGCAAGAGTGATCTGACCGTATACCGCTCGAGCTTCTTGCCGCTCTATCACACCCTCACGGCGGCCAAGCCGCGCTCGCAGATGAAGCTCATCACCGCCGGATCCGAGCAGCGCATCGTCGGCCTCCACGTCGTGGGACCCGGGGCCGACGAGATGCTGCAGGGGTTCGCCGTGGCGGTGCGCATGCGCGCGACAAAGAAGGATTTCGATGACACGGTGGCGATCCATCCGACGTCCGCGGAGGAATTCGTCACCCTGCGCTAGGGCACTCCGCGAAACTTCCCGATAACGCTGCTACACGCTGCCGATGCGCTCTTTGAGCGCTGCGAGCACCTGAGCGGTCTGCGGCCGCACGCCGCGCCACAGCCGGAAGGACTCTGCCGCCTGCTCCACGAGCATCCCTAAGCCCTGCACCGCCAGGGCGCAGCCGGACTGCTGCGCCCAGCGAACGAAGGCCATCGCGGAGCGTCCGTAGGCAAGGTCGTAGCACACGGTTTCTGGTCCGATTGCGCCCGGGGGAATAGGCGGTATGTCGCCCGAGAGGCTGGCCGATGTGGCATTGACCACGATATCGAAGGGCGTGTCACCCACGTAGGCGAAACCCACTCCCTGGGTGACACCGAGATCGGCGAACGCCGCGGCAAGTGCCTCGGCCCGCTCGGGCGTGCGGTTGGCGATCACCACGATCGCGGGCTCGAGGCCGAGAAGCGGGGCGAGCACCCCGCGCGTCGCGCCGCCCGCGCCGAGGATCAGCAGGCGGCGCTGGGTGATCACCAGTCCAAGGTTGTCGCACAGGTCGTTTACCAACCCGACACCGTCGGTGTTGTCGCCGAGAACGACGTTGTCATCCTGCAACGCAAGTGTGTTGACCGCCGCGGCGTGTGCGGCGCGCGCGGTGAGCTCCTGCGCCGCCTCCACGGCCGCGACCTTGTAGGGCAGCGTGATGTTCAGGCCGCGCCCGCCCTCGGCAAAGAAGCTGTGCACCCGCTCGCTGAGTGCCTCCGGCGCGACATCGTAGGCGCGATAGGTCATCTGCTGATCCGTCTCGCGCGCAAAGACACCGTGAATGAAGGGCGAGAGGCTGTGACCGACCGGGTGGCCGAAGACGCCGTACTGGTCCACGGCAAGGCTCATCAGTCGGATTCTGACAGCATTCGCACGCTGCTGCCTCCACCTGGCCCGACCGCGAGGCAGCTCTGCAGCTCCGGCACCCACACCTGCATGCGCTCGAGAGTGAGCCAGGGCGGGTTCACGATGAGAAGTCCCGAGCCGTTCAGTGCCACGCGCGAGTCCCGTGGGTACAGCCACAGCTCGCTCGAGAGCAACGCCAGGCGCGACGAGGTCGCCCCGTGCAGTGCATGCAGACACTCCGCATGCCAGGGAGCGATGGTGCGTTCATCCTTGATGGGATACCACAGCGCCAGCACTCCGGTCGGGAAGCGGCGCGCGGCCTCTGCGATCGCGGCGGTGAGTTGGCCGAAGTCCGGCTGAGTCGCCTCGTACGGCGGGTCGAGAAAGGTGAGGCCGCGCCGCTCGGGCGGTGGCAGGAAAGCACGCAGCCTTGCCCAGCCATCGCCCCGCTCGACGCGTGCGTCGAGCTCGCCACCACGCGCAGCGGCGAGTGTCTCGAGCGACTCCTCGAGCGCGTGCGCCTCCGCGCCCTGCAGCTCGATCATCACCGCTCGATCCTGGGCGCGCAGCTCGGTGGCGGCGATGAGCGGTGAGCCCGGATATAGCTGCCGCCGGGCCGCCTGGGCGCGAAACTGTGTGACGAGCGTGGCGTAGTCGGTCAGCTCAGGGGCCGCGTGCTGCGCCTGGATGAAGCGGCCCACACCGGCGGCAGCCTCCACCGAGCCACCCGAAAGGTCGTAACTTCCGCGGCCGGCGTGAGTATCGAGATACAGGAAACCCTTGTCCTTTTTCTTCAGGGCGCGCAGCAGCGCGAGCAACGCCACGTGCTTATGCACGTCGGCGAAGTTGCCGGCGTGGAAGCTGTGGCGGTATTTCATGGCGCCGCGGGCGGCCGGTGGCCCTCAACGCCGCGGCTGTGAGCGTCGCTCGACGCGCTTGCCAGGGCGTGGCACGGGCTGGCTGCGTGCACACAGTGCACGCAGCCCCGCCGCCACGTATGGCGCGAGCCGCTCATGGACACCGTCGAGATCCGTGGCGCGGCACAGCCCGCCCGAGAGCTGATCGATCCGGCCGGTCTCGGCGAAGGTGAGGGTGAGGGCGCCGGTGAGGAACTGATAGCCCCAGTAGATCTCCCGCGGCGGACAACGCGGCAGGGCCTCGCGCATCACGGCGATGAAGCGGCCGACCAGCGGGTCGAAGTGCCGCGTCATCATCTCCGGTCCGAACTCGGGAGAGTTGTTCACGTAGGCGACGAGCGCGCAATAGCTCTTCCAGCCCGGGCCGCCGCGTGCCGAGCGCTCGAGCAACGGCTCGGTGAAGGCATTGATGATCGCCTCGAGCGCGGGCGCGCCCGGAAGAGCCGCACGCCGCACTGCCTCGAGCCGTTCGAGGCGCTCGCGATGCAGCACCTCGGCGCGCCGCTCGAACACCGCGGTGAACAGCTCCCGCTTGCCGCCGAAGTGATAGCCGACCAGCGCCACATCGACCCCGGCGGCCTGCGTAATGTCGCGCAGTGATACCCCGTAGAAGCCGCGCTGCGCGAACAGCTGCTCCGCGGAATCGAGAATGCGCTCCTTGCCGTTGCGCACGGGGGGCTTCTTGGAGGCCACGTTACTGCACTGCAATAGACGACCTTGGGCGACAGTGTCCGGTGAACCGCCCTCGCCGCGCAATGCCAACGGTAAGATCCTCGAGCGCGAGCTGCGTGCCGCGCTGGGCAAGACCGGGTACAGAAGGGCAGTGTGGAGGAGCGCATGGCGGCCGCCGCGGAGTACTGGTTCGACAGTCAGGATGGACTGAGACTCTTCAGCAGAGTCCACGCGGGACCGCGCGGGGACTCGGACGTGGTGCTGTGTCTCCACGGCCTGATGCGCAACGGGCGCGACTTCGAGGAGCTCGCGCCGCGCCTCGCGCGGCGCTGCCGTGTCATTGTGCCGGATGTGCGGGGCCGCGGTCTGTCAGCGCGCGATCCGGACTTCAACAACTATAAGATTCCGGTGTACCTGCAGGACACGCTCGCGCTGCTGGCAGGCCTCGGGGCGCCACGCATTACGGTGATCGGCACCTCGATGGGCGGTCTCATGGGCATGCTCCTCGCAGTCACGCAGCCCGGGCTCGTGGAGCGGCTGGTGCTGAACGACATCGGGCCAGAAGTGGACCTGCAGGGCCTCGAGCGTATCCGCGGCTATGCGGGCAAATCCGCGCCGGTGGGCACCTGGGAGGAGGCGGTAGCGCAGGTGCGCAACACCTACGGCACGGCATGGCCCGACCTGAGCGATGCGCGCTGGGAGAAGATCGCGCGCCTCAGCTATCGCGCCAATGCGCAGGGATTGCCGGAGGAGGACGCCGATCCACGCATCGCCGAGCCTCTGCGCAACACCTCCGCCGCGGCACCCGACCTGTGGCCGCTGTGGGGCGCGCTCGCCCCGCTACCGATCCTGGTGATCCGCGGCGCGCGCTCGGACATCTTAAGTGCGGCGACGCTCGAGCGCATGCAGCGTGAGAAGCCCTCCGGACTGAAGGTGTTGACCGTTGCCAACCGCGGTCACGCCCCGCTGCTCGATGAGCCGGAGTGCCTGGCGGCGATTGATGAATTTCTCGCGGTGGCGGGCACTGCTTAAAGCCCGAGGCCATCGGCCGCCCCTGCAAAGGGGCGACCCTTGATGCCCCGCAGGACCTCTCTTGTGGACCTATGCGCATACCCCCTGCGCATGACCTGTGCACACTGCTCTGAAGAGTAGCCAGGCTCTCCGGCCAGGAGTGCAGCAGGCGCCCGTACGCGCTGCCCTGACGGGGCGGTATCTGGTGCGATTGACGCTGTCCGGCGCGGCTACCGGACGAGAGGTTTAGCCATTAGAAGGAAGGCGGGAGTCCCCGCGCACAGCTTTCCGCAGATCTACTTCACCCCGCGCGCCCGGCCCTGCGAGACTCCGGAGGTTTTCGTGCGCGTCTTGCCCGTCGCGCTCTTTCTTGGGACCGCTTTCGCGCGCCGGTGCGTCTTGCGCGCAACGTGCGCAGAAGTCTTCGGCCTTGCCCGCGCGACGACCCCGGGCGGCTGATTTGCGGCCGCGGGCTTGGCACTCGCGGGAGCCGCTGGGGCTTTCTTTTTCGCGCCGACGGCCTTGCGCCGCGCGGGTGCCGCTGCAGCAGCCGCTTCCTGCGCGCCATCGCCGCCGGCCGTCGCCGTCGCTGCGCCGGCTGCCGGCGCAGTGGGTGTGCGCTTGCCACGACCCCAGCGGCCAAAGCGTCCGCGCTCGGGTGCCGCCGCAAGCAACGCGCGGCACTCCTCGAGCGCGAGCGAGCGCGGATCGCGGTCCTTGGGGATCCTGGCGTTTTTCTTCTTGTCGGTGATGTACGGGCCGTAGCGGCCGTTGAGCACCTGGATGCCTTCGTCCGGGAAATCCTGGATGAGCCGGTTGGCGTCGGCTTCCTTCTTGGAGCGAATGACCTCGCGTGCCCGCTCGAGCGTCACGGTGTAGGGGTCATCCTCCTTGAGCGATGCGTACTTGCTGCCATACTTTACGTACGGGCCGAAGCGGCCCACGCTGGCGACGATGGTCTCGCCCTCGGGAGTCTCGCCGAGCGTGCGCGGCAGCTTGAACAGCTCCATCGCATCGGCGAGCGTGATCGCATCCATCTTCTGCCCGGGGCGGAGCCCGGCGAACCGCGGTTTCTCTTCGTCGTCCTTGGTGCCGATCTGCACGAACGGCCCGTAGCGCCCCATGCGGACGGTGACCGGCTTGCCACTCCCCGGATCCTTGCCGAGTTCGCGCGCCTGCGCGACCTGCTCGCGCGTGACCGTGCGCTCGATCTTGTCGACCTGGTGAATGAAGGGCTTCCAGAACTTCTCGAGCGGAGTGGTCCACTCCTCCTCACCCCGCGAGACCGCATCCAGCTCATCTTCCATCGCCGCGGTGAAGCCGTACTCGACGTAACGATGGAAGTGATGCGTGAGGAAGCGGTTGACGATCTTGCCGATGTCGGTCGGCACGAAACGGCGGTTGTCCATCTCGACGTATTCTCGGTCCTGGAGCGTGGAGATGATCGTGGCGTAGGTCGAGGGCCGGCCGATGCCGTGCTCCTCGAGCGCCTTCACGAGCGACGCTTCGCTGTAGCGCGGCGGCGGCTCAGTGAAGTGCTGCGTTGCGGCGAGCTGGTTGAGGCTGACGTTGTCGCCTTCATTCAGTGGCGGCAGCACGTGATCCGAATCGTCCACCTTCGCATCGTCGCTTCCTTCCTGATACACCGAGATGTACCCCGGCTTGACGAGCGTCGAGCCGTTGGCGCGCAGCAGGTGACGCTGCGGACCGTCGGGCCCGACGAGCAGGTCGACCGCGACCGTATCGAACACCGCGTGACTCATCTGCGAGGCGACGGCGCGCTTCCAGATCAGGGTGTACAGCCGGTAGAGGTCGTCATCGATCTTGCCCTCGACATCCGCGGGGGTGATCCTTGCTGAGGTCGGGCGAATCGCTTCGTGCGCCTCCTGGGCGTTCTTCGACTTGGTCTTGTAGACGCGCGGCTCCTCGGCGACTTCGTGCGCGCCGTAGAGCCGTGCGGCGACCTCACGGATCTCGCCCACCGCCTCGGCCGCGAGCGACACCGAGTCGGTGCGCATGTACGTGATCAAACCGACGTTGCCATCGCCGATGTCCTGTCCCTCGTACAGCTGCTGCGCGACGCGCATGGTGCGGCGGGCGTTGAAACCGAGCTTGCGCGCGGCCTCCTGCTGCAGCGTGGAGGTCGTGAAGGGCGGCGCCGGGTTACGCCGGCGCTGCTTGCGGTCGATGGCGAGCACCCGCAGGGTGCCGGGAGAGTCGCCAACGGCGCCCGCCGCCGCCCGCAGCGTGCTTTCGGTTTCGCGCGCCGCGCGCTCGCTCGTGAAGCTGAACTGCTCGACTTTCTCGCCGCGGTACTCGAGCAGCTTCAGCGGAAAGGCCTGACCGCTGTGTGCGCCCTCGCCCTCGATGGTCCAGTACTCCTGCGCGACGAAGGCGGCGATCTCCTCCTCGCGCTCGCAGATCATGCGCAGCGCCGGGCTCTGCACGCGACCCGCGGAGAGGCCACGGCGGACCTTCTTCCACAAGAGGGGCGAGAGATTGAAGCCGACCAGGTAGTCGAGCGCGCGCCGCGCCTGCTGCGCGTTGACCAGCTCCATCGACAGCCTCCGCGGCTGCTCGACCGCTGCGCGGATGGCGTTGCGCGTGATCTCGTAGAACACCACGCGGTGCACGTCCTTGCCGTCGAGGTTGCCGTTCGAGTCGAGGATCTCCTTCAGGTGCCAGGCGATCGCCTCGCCCTCGCGATCGGGGTCGGTGGCGAGATAGAGCGCCTTGGACTTGCCGAGGGCACGCGCGATGGCCGCCACGTGGCGCTCGTTCTTCTCGAGCACCTGGTACTTCATGGCGTAGCCCTTGTCCGGATCCACTGCCCCCTCCTTGGGCACCAGATCGCGCACATGCCCATAGGAGGCGAGCACGTCGAAATCACGCCCGAGATACTTCTTTATGGTCCTTGCCTTGGCGGGGGACTCGACGATGACGAGGTTGTCTGCCATGACCTACCGGGAAATGCTCGATCCTGAAACAAAAAACCGCGGGCGAGCCGCGGACCTCTCAACCCGCGCGGTCAGTGGCGGGCTCAATGCGGCGCATTGACCGATGCTTCCAGCACCAGCCCGCCGAGCCGCTCGACCGCCAGCTCATACCCCGGCTGGCTCGAAAGCACCATCAGCACCACCCACTTGAGCTGCTCGGTGTCGGGCTCGTCGGCATCGAGCGCCAGCATCCGCTCTATCACGACCTCGCGCTGCTGGACGGTCAGCACCTGCGCGCGCTCGAGCGTCAGCAGCAGCCCGCGGCACTCGGTCGAGAGACGCATCAGTTCGCCGTCGGTGAAGACCCGCAAGCCGAGCGGCCGCGCTCCCGTCTGTGCCGGGGCTGCGCGTTCCTGATGGAAGGCAAGATCGGTCAGCCAGTCGAGTGCGCGCTCGACCTTGGCGCGTGCGAAGCCCGCGCGCTCCAGATCGCGTGCCAGATGCTCGCGCTGCGGCACCGCCGGCATCTCAGCGAGCATGTAGCGGTCGAAGACGTAGATCAGGATGTCGAGAACGCTGCCAGTCGTCATCTCAAGGTAACCGGCCATAACGGCCGCCCGGGAGCGCCGCCACACGCCCCTCGAGCTCGAGTATCAGCAGCATCGAGGCAACTGACTCACCCGGCAGGTGCGTGCGTGCGACGAGAACATCAATGGTCGCGGGTTCAAAGCCGAGGGCATCTAACAGCATTTCATACTCCTTGTCCAATTCCCGCCCCTTCGGCGGCTCGGGTTGCGGCGGCGTAACTGCTTCTTTCCGAACAGAAAAATTCAACTCTGACAGGACGTCCGCCGCTTCCTCGACCAGTTTCGCACCGCTCTTGATCAGCTGATGGCAACCGCGCGAGAGCGGGCTGTGGATCGATCCGGGGATGGCAAACACCTCGCGCCCGGCCTCGACCGCGAGGCGCGCAGTGATGAGCGAGCCGCTGTGGCGTGCCGCCTCCACCACCAGGGTGCCGAGCGAGAGGCCCGCGATAAGGCGATTGCGGCGGGGAAAATGCCCGCGCAGTGGCGGCGTACGCGGTGGAAACTCGGACACGAGCGCGCCCCGTGCGCGGATGCGCTGCGCGAGCGCGGCGTGCTCGGCGGGGTAGACGCGGTCGAGCCCGGTGGCATAGACCGCGATCGTCTCTCCGCCACCTGCGAGTGCCCCTTCGTGACTCGCGGCATCGATGCCCACCGCGAGCCCGCTGGTCACGGTGAGGCCCTCGCGTGCGAACCAGGAGGCGAACTCGCGCGCGGTGGCGCGGCCGGCAGGTGTGGGACTGCGCGAGCCCACGATCGCGAGCTGCGCGGAGGAGAGTGCCGCCACCGAGCCCTGCACGTAGAGCGCGGCGGGGGCGCCCGCCACTTGCCGTAACAGTGGCGGGTACTCCGGATCGTCGGCCAGCACGATGCGCACGCCGCTCGCAGCGATCCAGGCGAGATCGGCATCGATTGCCGCCTCATCGGGGCGAGCGAGAAACTCCAGCGCCGCAGCCGGCAGCTTCACGCGCTGTGTCGCGCGCGCTCCGAGGGCGCGGTCCGGCTCACCACCGGCGGCGGCGAGCAGATCGTGCAGCCGCCCGGCGTCGAGGGCGGGGATACGTGCCAACACGGCGCGGGCCCGACTGATCTCCATCGGCCGCGAGCATAAAGGAAGCGCAGCGCGCGAGCCGCCGGCAAATGGCATGCAAGTGCACCCTCGCCGGGAGCAGGCGCAGCGACCAGCGAGGCAGCGGTGGGGCAGTCGACGCGCTCAACGGCGCAGCCCGTCAATCGGGCTGCGTGCTGAGCGCGGAGAATCAGGGGTTATGGACCGGAGCGCCGACGTGAATCGTGTTGGACGCCCCGACGATCAGACCGTAACTCATCCGGTCGTAAACCTTGAACACCAGCAGCGTCCCGGCACGCTCGTCCGGCAGCTTCACCTTCGGTGCGAACGCAGTGGAGAAGCCGGTCGTCGTGTTCATGAGCGAGCGGCCGTTCGTGTACAGATCGCGAACGACATCGCCCTCCTTGTCGACCGCGAGCACGTTGCCCGGCTCGATGCCGTGGTGCTTGCCGCGATTGATCGCGACGACGTAGAACTGCCCGACGAGGTCGGTGCCCCCGACCACATCGATGATGCGGCCGCGGATGTCGGTGGTGGGCGCGGCCGGCGTGAAGTTGATCGGCACATCGTTGTCGGAGGACACGAGCCGGTCGCCGGCGAGCGTCTCGCGGGCCGGGTCGATCAGCACCGCCTTAGCGGGCTCGCCCGGGCGCTTCACCAGCGCGGTCGCGGTGTAGATGCCCTCGTACCCGAGCACTTTGCCGTCATCGGGATCGACGAGTGGCGTCGCGATGTGCATGACCGCGAAGCGCGAGTTCTCCGTGGCCTGGAGCTTGCGCACGTAGACTTCGTTGTAGCTGCCGGCCACCTGGTGCATGTCGCGGAAGGCGAGCACATAGGGTGCCCGGCGGATCTCCTCATCGCTCAAGAGAGTCGGCCGCGACAGGAATGCCGCGATGGCCGAATACGGAATGGTCGGAATGGCGTTCGCCAGCGGATCGCTGCGCAGCCGCGGGTCAAGCCGCGCTACGCCAGCTTCTTCGAGACGCACCTCCATACGGCCGCCCGCGCCGTAGGCGAGCGCCAGCTTGTCGCCGGGATAGATCAGGTGCGGATTGGGAACCTGCGGATTGATGATCCAGACCTCGGGCCACAGCCACGGGTCCTTCAGATACATCGACGCGATGCCCCACAGCGTGTCGCCGCGCTTGACCGTGTAATGCATGGGCGCGGTGGGATTGGCAACAGGGGTCGCCGTGTCACCGGAGCCTGCCGCGGCGGCAGAGGGTGCTGGCGCTGGCGAGTTGCTCAGTGCAGCTTCAGTCGCCGTCATCTGCTCGGGCGCCGGGCTCGCCGAGGCAGCGGGCTCGGGGGTTGCCGTACTTGCCGCGGGAGCGGCAGCAGCCGGGGACTCGGCAGCGTGATGGTGCGCGCAACCGATGAGCGCAACGCACAGGCTCAGCAAGCCCGCGGCCGCGCGAGCTCCAAGTACTTGATTTGAGACCATCCTCCACTCCTCATTGCGCGAGGTGGGACCCTACCTGCGCCCGAGATTCTAGGCGTTATACTGGCAGGAAGCCCGGTTCGCAGACGATTTAATGTCAAACTTGTGCGCTGGATCACGGCCCCCGGCGCCTCCATATCAGGCAACAGCATGGCCCTTCGTACCATCCTCGAATTTCCCGACCCGCGGCTGCGCACGCGGGCCGAGCCCGTGACGCGCTTCGATGCCGCGCTCGGCACTCTCATCGATGACATGCTCGAGACGATGTACGCCGCTCCTGGAATCGGACTGGCCGCTACGCAGGTGGATGTCCACGAGCGCGTGATCGTCATCGACATCTCCAAGGAGCACAACGAACCGCTCGTGCTCGTCAATCCCGAGATCCTCTCGCGCGAGGGCGAAGCGAGCACCGAGGAAGGTTGCCTTTCGGTGCCCAACATCTTCGATGAGGTCAAGCGTGCCGCGAAGGTGCGGGTGCGTGCCCAGGATCGCAACGGCACGAGCTTCGAGCGGGACTTCGATGACATTCTCGGCGTGTGCATCCAGCACGAGATGGATCATCTCGAAGGGCGGCTCTTCGTCGATTACCTCTCGGACCTCAAGCGCGAGCGTATTCGCAAAAAGCTGGACAAGGACCGCAAGGAGCGCGCATCGCGCACTGTCGCGGCGACCGCGAGCGCGGGCGCGCGTCGCGCCTACTGAAGTTGCGCGTCGCCTTTGCGGGCACGCCCGAGTTTGCGCTGCCGGCTCTTGCGGCACTTGCCGCCCATCACGAGATCGTTGGGGTCCTGACGCAGCCGGACCGTCCGAGTGGGCGCGGACGGCGCCTGGCGGCGAGCCCGGTCAAGAATGCTGCCCTTGCGGGGCAGCTTCCGCTCGCGCAGCCGGCCACCCTAAGAGGCGAAGCGGCGCGAGCGCAGCTCGCGACCTGGCGCCCCGATGTGCTCGTCGTCGTCGCCTACGGACTCATCGTGCCCCCCGAGGTGCTCTCACTTCCGCCGCTCGGCTGCATCAACATCCATGCTTCGCTACTGCCGCGCTGGCGCGGCGCCGCTCCCATCGAGCGGGCGATCCTCGCCGGCGATTCGAGCACCGGCGTCACCATCATGCAGCTCGATGCCGGGCTCGACACCGGCCCGATACTGCTGCAGCGGCGGGTCGAGATTTCACGCAGTCACACGGGGGGCTCGCTCCGTAGGGAGTTGGCCGCGCTCGGGGCTGATGCCCTGCTCGAGGCGTTGAAGGGTGTCGCGACCGGGACGCTGAGTGCCCGTGCGCAGCCTCAGGAAGGAGCCACCTACGCGGCGCGGATAGATAAGGCCGAGGCGCGCATCGACTGGACCCGTGAGGCGATGGCTATCGAGCGGCAGGTCAGAGCGTTCGACCCGGAGCCGGTGGCGGAGACGCTCCTGGAGGGCGAGCAGCTTCGGATTTTTTCGGCCAGGGCTCTTGATGCATATGAGCAGGAAAACGACGGCAAAAGTGCCGATCCTGGCGCGATCGTCGCCCTACAGGATGGATCGATGGTCATTCAGTGCGGCAGGGGGCTCCTTGCGGTGTCGCAAGTTCAGCGCCCGGGGCGGCGGCCCGTCAGCGTGCGCGATCTCTCACACAGCCTTGCCCTGAAGGGGCGCCGCCTTGGCTAGAACGCCGTGGGCGCCGGGTGCGCCGGCGCTGGCGGCAGCAGCGCTCGCAGTGGAGGCGGTCACCCGCCGCGGGCAATCCGTGGAAGTGGCTCTGGCCACGACCGCCACGAACCGTCGCGGCTTACCTGGGGAGTCGGCAGTCCGCGCGGTCACGTACGGGACGCTGCGCTGGTATCTGCGCCTGGCGCCCGCGCTGGAGGAGCTTCTGGAGCGACCCGCAGCCGTCGCTGGCGCGGTCAAGGCGCTGCTCGCCGTCGCCGCGCACCAGGTGGAGTACTCGCGCAACGCGCCCCAGGCGACCGTTCATGCCGCCGTCGATGCCGCACGACTCCTCGGAGCGAGCCGCGCCACGGGGCTCGTCAATGCCGTTCTGCGCCGATTCGTGCGCGAGCGCTCGATGCTGTTCGAGCGCGTCGATGCCACTCTGCCCGCACGGAGCGCCCACCCGGTATGGCTCGTTGAGCGCATGTGCTCCGCGTGGCCGCAGCAAGCCACCGGGGTGCTCGCCGCGAATAACGCTCATCCACCCATGACGCTGCGCGTCGACCTTTCGCGCAGCACTCCCACGGGCTACCTCTCGAGGCTGGCAGAGCAGTCAATTGATGCATACAAGATACAGTGGTCGCCGTATGCGATCTCTTTGGATCGCGGGGTATCAGTAAACGACCTCCCAGGGTTCGACGAAGGGGTAGTCTCGGTACAGGATTCCGGCGCGCAGCTTGCGGCAGATCTCCTTCAGGTCTCTGCGGGTATGCGTGTGCTCGATGCGTGCGCGGCGCCGGGTGGCAAGACCGGGCACCTGCTCGAGCTCATGGGCCCGGGGGCCGATGTCACCGCGATCGACATCGATGCGGGCCGCGTCGAGCTGATCGCCGAGAACCTCAGGCGTCTGCGGCGCAGCGCGCTCTTGTGCGTGGGCGATGCGGGGGACCCGGCGACATTCTGGAACGGGCAGCCTTTCGATCGGATTCTCGTCGACGCACCGTGCTCCTCGACCGGTGTCATCCGTCGCCACCCAGACATCAAGCTGCTGCGCCGTGCCGGTGACATAGCAGCGTTCGTGGCCGCGCAGCTCGCCATAATGCGGGCGGCCGTGACGATGCTGGGTGATGGTGGACGGCTGCTCTACGCGACCTGCTCGGTGCTGCCGGAGGAGAACGAGGAGGTGATCACGAGGGTGCTCGAGGCGCATCCCGCCGTTCGTCCGGCTGCGCTCGCGGCTGCGGCCACGGTCCCGGGGGCTCACCCGCTGAGCTTCGGGGTGCAGCTTCTGCCCGGCGCTGCGGCGGGGACGGACGGCTTCTATTATGCTTGTCTCGAAAAGACAACGACCGGGACCTGATTGTTCGGGTCTCCCACTGCGACGACCGAGGGACAGCCGGGTCTTGTCGTTGTATCCATGGTACGCACCGATCTGACAACGGACCGTTCGAGCCGGGGCGCTCTCCTCGCGGGGGTCTGCGCCCTCGTGATGGCGGCCTGGAGCTTGAGTCTCGCCGATGCGCTGGATGGCATCCTCGAGGTTCGCTCGGCGTACGTGAACATCGACAAAGGCGTATTTCTGCTGCATGCACGCGTCGACTATCCGGTGAGCGAGGCCCTCCGCAGCGCGCTCAAGGACGGTGTGACACTCAGTTTCGATCTCGACGCCCGCGTGGATCGCGAGCGCCGTCTCTGGTTCAACGCGAACATCGTCGACCTCACACTGCGCCGCGAGCTCACCTATCACGCAGTGAGCAATCGCTACGTCGTGCGTGACACGCGCAGCCGCGACCAGGAGAGTTTCGCCACTCTCGATGAGGCACTCGATCACCTCGGCAAGATCGACGCCTGGCCGATTCTGGTCGAGCCGCAGCTGGACGGGGGAAGCTACACCATCAGCGTTCGCGCGGGCATGCGTCGCGGGCACTTGCCCGCCTCGCTCCGCGCTATTCTTTTCTGGACGGACGACTGGGCACGCGTGAGCGAGTGGTACACATGGTCACTCCCGGTGTAAGCGACGCACCCCCACGGCGACTGCGCTGGAGCGCGGTCGCACAGGTGGTGCTCTGGTGCTTCATCGGGCTCGGCTCATTCCTGCTGCTCGCCAAGAGCGTGCAGAACTCGCCGGAGTTCGGCCGGCTGCAGATCTGGATCCTGGCATTCGACGTCTGCGGCGTGATCGCCTTGAGCGTGCTGCTGGCGCGCAAGCTGTGGCGGCTGGTGCGTGACTATCGCGCGCACGTGCCCGGCTCGCGCCTCACCGCGCGTACCGTCGCCATCTTCGGTGCGCTGGTGATCGCGCCACTGCTGGTCGTGTACCTCTCCTCGCTCGAGTTCATCAACCAGGGTATCGACAGCTGGTTCAAGGTCGAGGTCACGCGCGGCCTGAGCGATGCCGTGGGGCTCTCGCGTGCGGCACTCGACCTGCGCACGCGCGAGTTCGCCGCGCGCACCGTGGCACTCGCCGAGGTACTGACGCGTGCCTCGCCGCAGGAAGTGCAGGTGCGGCTCGATGCCGAGCGCCGCTCGAGCCAGGCGTTCGAGGTGATCCTGTTCTCGGGTCACGCCCACATCATCGCCGCGAGCCTCGAGAGCCCGCTCGAGAATCTGCCCTCGCCGCCGCCGGCTGACCTCGTGCGGCAGGTCGAGCAGCATCTGCCCTACGTGAGCCTCGAGCCGCAAAACGGTGGACGCTATCTGATACGCACTGCCGCGGCGCTCGGCGGTCCGGGTAGTCGCGACGAGCGCTTCGTGGTGGCGACCTATCCGGTGCCTGCGCAGCTTGCGGCGCTGTCGGAGGCCGTGCAGAACTCCTACTCACAGTACGGCGATCTCGCGGCGCTGCGCGAGCCGCTGAAATACAGCTTCCGCCTGACGCTCACGCTGGTGCTGCTGCTGTCGATGCTGGCTGCGATCTATGGCGCGATCTACTCCGCGCAGCGGCTCGTGCGCCCCGTGCAGGATCTCATCGAGGGGACGCGCGCGGTCGGCAAAGGCGATTTCGGCACGCGCTTGCCGCTGCCCTCGCGCGATGAGATGGGCTTCCTGGTCCACTCATTCAACGACATGACCAAGAAGCTGCGGCGCGCCCGTAGCGAGGCGACCCAGAGCCAGCAGGCGGTCGAGCGTGAGCGCGAGCGGCTCGCGATCATCCTGGCGCGACTCTCGACCGGGGTCCTGGCCATCGACCGCAACATGACCGTGCGCACGGCGAACGCCGCCGCGGGCGCGATCCTCGGCACCGAGCTCTCGGCAGCCACCGGGCGAGCGCTGCCCGAGCTCGCAGCGGGCAATGAGCGGCTCGGCCAGTTCGTCGCGGCGCTCGCGGTGCGCTTTGCCGCGGGGCGTGAGGAGTGGCGCGAGCAGCTCGACCTCGATGGGGCGGCGGGGCGTCGCACGCTGATGTGCGCCTGCACGCCGCTTCCGGGCGAGGATGCCGACATGGGCTTCCTCGTTGTATTCGATGACATCACTGCGCTTCTTTCGGCGCAGCGCGATGCCGCGTGGGGCGAGGTCGCGCGCCGCCTGGCACACGAGATCAAGAATCCGCTGACGCCCATCCAGCTCTCGGCCGAGCGGCTGCGCCGGCGGCTGCTAGCGGGCATGAATGAGCGCGATGCGCAGATCCTCGAGCGCGGGACGCGTACCATCGTGCAGCAGGTCCAAGCCATGCAGCAGATGGTGAATGCTTTCAGCGAATACGCACGCGCGCCGGATATGCACATCACCCGCTTCAGCCTCAATCAGCTCGTCAGCGAAGTGGCCGACCTTTATCGCTCCCAGGCTCCGCGCACGCGCATTCGCCTCGACCTCGACGAGCAGATCGAGGGTATCGAGGCCGATCGCGGCCGCGTGCGGCAGATCCTCAACAACCTCGTGACCAACGCGCTCGAAGCGCTCGAGGGAGTCGGCTCGCCGCTGCTGGAGATCACCACGCGCCTGGAGTCGAGCGCCGATGGGGCATACGCGGCCGTGACCGTGTGTGACAATGGACCCGGATTCCAGCGCGAGCTGCTCGGCAGGGTGTTCGACCCCTACGTCACCAGCAAGCCCAAGGGCACGGGTCTGGGGCTTGCCATCGTGAAGAAGATCATCGAGGAACACGGCGGACGAATTGACGCAGACAATCGACCGGAAGGCGGGGCGCGGGTGCGCGTCGTGCTGCCGGTGAAGGACAGCACGCGCTCGGCCACCGGCGGCTCGCGCGACCGGCGGGATCAGTTGCGGAGGGAAAGAGCGTGAGTGGCCCACACATTCTCGTGGTCGACGATGAGGCGGACATCCGCGGCCTGCTCAAGGAGATCCTCTCCGAGGAGGGCTATGAGGTGGATGTGGCCGCCAACGCCGCGCAGGCGCGCGCTTCGCGTGCCCGACAGATACCTGATCTCGTGCTGCTCGACATCTGGATGCCGGACGTCGATGGCATCACCCTGCTGCGCGAGTGGTCGGCCGCCGCCGCCGACGGCTGTCCGGTCGTCATGATGTCCGGGCACGGCACCGTCGAGACCGCGGTCGAGGCGACGCGGCTCGGCGCCTTCGACTTCGTGGAGAAGCCGCTGTCGCTCGCGAAGCTGCTGCGCACCGTGGAGCGTGCGCTCGATGCCGGGCGGCGCCACCGCCAGTCGTCACGCCTCCTCGGCTCGCCGCTCGCCGTGCCGCTCGGCAAGAGCAAGCTCATGCAGCAGCTGCGGGCGGAGGCGCAGCAGATCGCCGCGAACCCCTCTGCGGTACTGCTCGTCGGCGAGCCAGGCTCGGGCCGTGAGGCGTTCGCGCGCTACCTGCACGAGCGCGGACCGCGGGCGGCGGCGCCGTTCGTCGCGCTCATTGCCTCGAGCCTGCGTGATGCGGATGCCGAGGCGCGCCTGTTCGGTCGCGAGGATGGCGAGAAGACGATCGGCGCGCTGGAGGAAGCCGCCAACGGCACGCTCTTCATCCACGAGGTCGAGGACCTGCCGCAGGGGGTGCAGCGACTGCTGGTGGGGGTGTTCGAATCCGGGCAATTCACGCGCCTCGGCGGGACCGAGCCGATCAGCTTCCGGGCGCGGATTCTATCCGCGGCGCAGCCGGGTATCGAGCAGCGTGCCGGCAACGATGGGTTGCGGCGGGATCTGGTGGCGCACCTCAACGTGCTCATCATGCGCGTGCCGCCGCTGCGCGAATACGCCGAGGACGTGCCCGATCTGCTGCGCCACCAGGTGGATCGCCTGGTCGACAGCGATGCACTGCCGTTCCGGCGCTTCAGCGTCGCGGCCCAGAACCGGCTGCGCAACTACCCCTGGCCGGACAACGTGCGCGAGCTGCGCCACCTCGTGCACCGGCTGCTGATTCATGGCGGTTCCGAGGAGATCCGCCTCGAGGAGATCGAGCGTGAGCTCGCGGTGCAGGCCCCGCCCGATGAGCCGCTGGTGAAGCAGGACCTCCTGGCGCTGCCGCTGCGCGAGGCACGCGAGCAGTTCGAGCGCGCCTACCTGCAGCAGCAGCTGCTGCTGTGCAACGGCAAGGTGGGACAGCTCGCCAAGCGCGTCGGCATGGAGCGCACGCACCTGTACCGCAAGCTGCGGTCGCTGGGAGTGGATTTCAGGAACATCAGCGAGGATTAGTCCCCCACGCGGATCACGAGCGCATCCACATCCGCCGCCTGCAGCTGGCGGCGCAGCTTGTTGAGTTCATCGAGATTGCTGACGGGTCCGATGCGCACGCGGTGCCACACGTCGGCATCCACGGCGACGCGCTGCACTTTGGCGTCGATCCCCTGCAGCGCGAGCTGCGCGCGCACCCGGTTGGCGTCCGATTCGTTGCGGTAGGAGCCCGCCTGCAGCACGTACACGCCGGGGCGCTCGATCTTCGCCGCGGCAGGCAGATCGCGCTTGACGTCCTTGTCCTTCTCCGGCACCACCACCTCGAAGTTGGGCAGCATCTGGTAGAAGTCGTACTTCTCGGAGGGCTTGACCGTGCCACCGGCAGCTTCCACGTCGGCACGCACACTGCGATGTGGATCGGGACGCGGCGCATCGGGTGCATCCGCCGGCTTGTGGTGGTTGCCGACCCAGGTGAACGCCACGGCCGTGAGCAGCGCGCCGGCGAGGGCGCCGTAGCCGAACTCGCGCAGACGGCTCAGCTCGAGCGGGCGGTGCTGCGAGGACTTGTAGTCGCGTGCGGTGAGTTTCGCCGTGCGGCTGGAGGATGCGGTCCGAGCGCCTGCCGGCTGAGGCCGCGGGCGGCTCACATGCTCTCCGGCGCCGACACGCCGAGGAGCGTGAGGCCGTTGTGCACTACCTGCTGCACGCCGAGCACCAGCGCGAGCCGTGCGTTGCGCAGCGGCGGATCGTCGACGATGAACTGCTCGGCGTTGTAATAGGTGTGGAACACGTTGGCGAGGTCGCGCAGGTAGTGCACCAGCGCATGGGGTGCACGATTGACGGCGGCCTGCTCGATGATCTCCGGGTAATGAGTGAGTGTATGCAGCACCGCCTGCTCGTGCGAGCGGTCGAGCGTCGCTGCCGCGGCCAACCCCATGGCGCGGTCGAATGACAGCCCGCGGGCGGCGAGCTGCTTCATGACGCTCGCGACGCGCGCGTAGGCGTACTGGATGTAGTAGACGGGGTTCTCGTTGGTGCGCGACTTGGCGAGCTCGAGATCGAAATCGAGCGGCTGGTCGTGGCTGCGCATCAGGTAGAAGAAGCGGCAGGCGTCGTTGCCGACTTCAGTGCGCAGCTGGCGCAGCGTCACGAACTGCGCTTCGCGCTTGCCCATCGGGACCTTCTCGGCGCCGCGGTAGAGACTGACGAACTGGATGAGCGGCGCCTCGAGGCACTCGCCCGGTTGCCCCATGGCGATGAGCCCGGCGCGCACGCGCGCGACGTAGCCGTGGTGGTCGGCGCCGAGCACGTCGATGAGGCGCGCGAAGCCGCGCTCGCGCTTGGCGAGATGGTAGGCGATGTCCGAGGCGAAATAGGTTTTCTGACCGTTCTCGCGCACCACCACGCGATCCTTCTCGTCGCCGAACGCCGTGGCACGGAACCAGAGCGCCCCTTCCTGGCGGTAGAGGTGCCCGGCGCGCTCGAGCACCGCGAGCGCGTGGTCGATCGCGCCGCTCTCGGTGAACTCGCGCTCGGAGGTCCAGTGATCGAACTGCACGCCGAACTCGGAGAGATCGTCGCGGATGTCAGCGAGCATCCGCGCGAGTGACAGCTGCAGCACACGGCCGAAGCCTTGCGCACCAATCAGCTCTCGCGCCCGCGCGATGAGTGCATCGATGTAGGCCTCCTTGTCGCCGGACGGCGCATCTGCCGGAAGTCCCGCGAGCACGGCCGCGGCGGGCCGCCGCAGCGCCTCCCCGAACGCCGTGCGCAACTCGCCCGCGAGCGAGCGCACGTAATCGCCGCGATAGCCGTTTTCAGGAAAAGGCAGCGCTTCACCCGCGAGCTCGAGATAGCGGACCCAGGCGCTGACGGCGAGGATGTCCATCTGCCGCCCGGCATCGTTGATGTAGTACTCGCGCGCTACCTTGAAGCCTGCGGCCGTGAGTATGTTGGCGAGTGTCGCGCCATAAGCGGCCTGGCGGCCATGGCCGACGTGCAACGGCCCGGTGGGATTCGCCGAGACGAACTCCAGCAGCACCCGCGCGCCGGCGCCGAGGGAGCTCTCGCCGTAGCTGGCGCCCGCACTGTGAATGGCCGCGAGCTCGCGCGCGTAGGCCTGCGGTGCGAGGTGAAAGTTGATGAAGCCCGCGCCCGCCACCTCGGCGCGCGCGAGCAGCGGACTATCCGGCAACGCCGCCACGATGGCGCTGGCGAGCTCGCGCGGTTTCGTGCGCGCGGCCTTGGCAAGGCGCAGCGCCACATTGCTCGCGAAATCACCGTGCTGCGCATCACGAGTGCGCTCGACGACCACGGCATCGGCGGCTGGCATCTGCGGCAGCACGCTGCCGGCGAGCCGGGTGAGGGCAGCGAGCAGCAGCCGCTCGAGTTCTTGCTTCAAGAGGCTTCGGGAATCTGAACAGGAACGTGGGCTGCGAGTGTACCGTAAGCGCGCAGCGTGCCGGGGACCGGGCCGTGCGGCGTCGGTCAGAACAGCTCTATCGGGTCCACATCCAGCGACCAGCGCACCGCGCGTGCGCTCTTCAGCTGCTCGACCTGCGGCAACCACTCATCGAGAAACGCATGCAGCGGCCGCCGCTCGCGGCCCTCGATCAGGAGCTGCGCGTGATAGCGCCCGGCGCGCTTGTGCATGGCCGCGGGCACCGGACCGAGCAGCCGCACGCCGAAGGGCGGATGGCGCGCGAGCTCGCGCGCCTGCGCGAGGAATGCCAGCGCGGCAGCGCCCGTGCGCGCCGAATCGCGCAGCGCCGCGAGGCGGCTGAAAGGCGGCCACGCCGCCTGGGCGCGCTCCGCGAGCGCCACGCGGGCAAATCCCTCGTAACCTCGAGAGAGCAGATTGGTGAGCAGCGGATGATCCGGGAATTCGGTCTGGATCAGCACCTCACCGGCACGGCTGCCGCGCCCGGCACGCCCGGCCACCTGCACGATGGTCTGTGCCAGACGCTCGGGAGCACGGAAGTCGGTGCTGAACAGGCCCTGGTCCGCATTCAACACCACGACCAGCGTGACGTTGGGGAAATCGTGTCCCTTGGTGACCATCTGGGTGCCGACGAGGATGCGCGCTTCGCCCGAGGACATGCGCCGCATCACTCCCTCGGCATCGCCCGCCCGGCGTACTACGTCGCGGTCGAGCCGCGCGATGGCGGCTCCCGGAAACAGCGACCCGAGTGTCTCCTCGACGCGCTCGGTGCCCTGGCCCACCGTCTTCACCGCAAAGCCGCACTGCAGACAGCGCGGCGGCAGCGGCAGATCGGCGCCACAGTGATGACAGCGGAGCCTTCCGGCTGCGAGGTGCACCGTGAGCCGTGCGTCGCACTCGCGGCACGGTGCGATCCAGCCGCACGCGCTGCACAGCAGCGTCGGCGCATAACCCCGCCGGTTGAGGAACACGAGCACCTGGCCCTGCTCGGCGAGATGACGCTCGATCGCGAGCACCGTCGGCGTGGCGAGACCGCCGCGCACGGCATGGCTGCGCAGATCGATGAGCTTCAGTGTTGGTGGACGGGCCTGCGTCGCACGCCGCGCGAGCTCGAGCCGCGCGTAGCGGCCGGACTCGACGTTGTGCAGGGTCTCGAGTGCCGGCGTCGCCGAGCCCAGCACCACGGGCACCGCGGCACCCCGAGCGCGCATCACCGCAAGGTCACGGGCCGAGTAGCGAAAGCCGCCCTCGTGTTGCTTGAAGGAGGCGTCGTGCTCCTCGTCCACCACGATCACCCCCAGCTCGGGCAGCGGGGCGAATACGGCCGAGCGCGTGCCGAGCACGATGCGTGCGTGGCCGCTGAATGCGTCGCGCCACGCGGTAAGGCGCTCCTGGTCGGTGAGTCCCGAATGCAGCACCGCCATCGGCGCCTCGAAGCGCAAGCGAAACCGCTCGAGCAGCTGCGGCGTGAGTCCGATCTCGGGCACGAGCACCAGCGCACGACGGCCGGCGAGCAGCACCTGCTCGATCACTCGCAGGTACACCTCGGTCTTGCCGCTGCCGGTGATGCCGTGCAGCACGAATGCGCCGAAGCGATCGAGCGAGGCTGTGATGGCCGCGACGGCTGTGCTCTGCTCCGGCAGCAGTGTTGGTCCTTCGCTACGGACCGTCGCGGCCGGCGCCGGCGTGCGCTCGAGATCGACTTCAACGCTCGCGATCCAGCCCCGCGCCGTCAGAGCACGCGCCGCGTCGCGCCAGGCGCCGAAGCGCTCATCGAGTGCCGCGGCGTTCGCCTCACGATGCTCGAGCAGAAACGCGAGCAGTGCCCGCTGCTTCGGCGCGCGGCGCGGCTCGCCCGATGTGGCCGCAAGGGTGCCCGCTTCGGTCAGGAGCCAGCGCTCCTCCCGCGCGATGCTCGGGGCGCCGAAGCGAAGCGCCCGGGGCAAGGCGCCTGCCAGGACTTCCCCGAGCGGATGGTGATAGTAGTCAGCCGCCCAGCGGAGCAGCCCGACAAGCCCGGCATCGAGCACGGGCGTGGTATCAAGCACCTCGAGGATGGGCCGCAGGCGTGCCGCCGGCACCTCCGAGGTGTCAGCGAGCCCCGTTATGACACCGACCAGGCGCTGCCTGCCGAAGGGGACGCGCGCGCGTGCCCCGACCGCGTGCTGCACTGTCCCCTGCACCGGCGGAAGATAGTCGAATAGCCGGCGCAGGGGGGTGTCGAGCGCCACCCGGAAGATCTGGGGCACGGTCGTTAGGTTAGCTGGATCAGTGGCTTATGCAGTGCTGCAGCGGTCAACCCCGGAACGCTGGCGCGCGTTATACAGGCCATGCCCGAGTTTGCTACGCTCGCGTCGCCTTATAGCATGCTGGCCGCTTCACACGGCGACGTGGACCTGACGGACGAAGCCAAGACACGCTCCCGTGCGCTGAACCAGTTCCTGGCCGGCGTGGAGCTCAAGGCATTCAAGATCGCCCAGACGGCGCTGCGCCACGAGGACGACGCGCTCGATGCGGTACAGGATGCAATGCTCCAGCTTGCGCGTGCGTACGCGCACCGCCCGGCGCAGGAGTGGAAACCGCTCTTCTATCGCATTCTCGAGAACCGCATCCGCGACATGCAGCGCAGGCGCACGGTGCGCGGGCGCGTCATCGCCTGGCTGCCGTTTCGTGGCGAGGAGGATGAGGACGAGCCGGACCCTATTGCGCAGGCACCGAGCCCTGAGCCGCAGCCGATGAGAAGGCTCGAGCTCGATCAGGCTGTCGGTGCCCTGGAGAGAGCGCTCGGGGAGCTGCCGCGGCGTCAGCAGCAGGCCTTTCTGCTGCGGACGCTCGAGGGGCTCGATGTCGCGGCCACGGCGGCTGCGATGGGCTGCTCCGAGGGCAGCGTCAAGACACATTATTTTCGCGCGCTGCAGGCACTGCGCGCGCAGCTTGGGGATTTTTACCTATGAGACCGGTGACTTCGCCACTGACCGAATTCGAGCGCAACGCCCGTGCGGTGCTCGAGGATAGCGTCGCTCGCGTCGATGGGCGCACGCGCTCGCGACTGAACCAGGCGCGGCAGCTGGCAGTGGAGGCAGTGGGCACGCGGCATCGGCCCTGGTGGCGCGCATTCGCTCTCATGCCGGCGGGCGCGGTGGCGGCGGCATTGGTGCTCGCGGTAATGCTTTGGCATCGCGAGCCGACCGCGCACGAGTCGCCGCTGCTCGAGGGACGTGTCACCGGAGTCGAGGACATGGATCTGCTCGCGGATGCCGATGGACTAGACCTCGTGGAGGGATGGGACGGCCCGTTCTATGAATGGGCCGCCGACCAGACCGATACCAATGTCCAGAGCGACAGCTGATGTGGGTTCCCCGGCCGACTTCCGCGCTGCTGGCCGTGCTGGTGCTCGCCTGCGCCGCTGCTCGTGCCGACGACGTCCGCAAGGCCGCGGAGGAGCCCGATCTCGGCTTCCTCGAATTTCTCGGCAGCGTCGACCGGCTGTCAGATGTGGTGCCGGATTACCTGTCGCACCCGGACGCCCGCGGAAAAACCGCCGACGGCAGCACTCCTGCGCCGCCGCCGCCGCCGCCGCCGCGACCGGCACAGCCGCCGAATGCGCCGAACGGCCCCGGAGGACATAACAATGGATAACCGCCGGCGGCCGCTGGCACTGTTCGTCGTGGTTGCCGCCGTGGCGGCTGCGGGTGCTCCTTGCATTGCGCAGCAGCCGCCCCCCGCCTATGAGCAGCCGCCACCCGCACAGCCGCCGGCGGCCGTGCCGGGAGCGCCCGTGGCTCCTTCAGCCGCAGTGCCGTGGTCCAACCTCTCACCCGAGCAGCAGCGGCTGCTGTCCAACTTCGGCGGTCGGTGGAACACCCTACCGCCCGAGCGCCAGCAGGCCCTCGCTCACGGCAGCGAGCGCTGGCTCGGCATGTCGGAGGACCAGCGTGACCAGGCGCAGCAACGCTTCTCGCACTGGAAATCAATGCCGCCCGAGGAGCGTCAGTCGCTACGCTCACGGTGGCAGAGGTTCCAGTCACTGCCGCCCGGCGAGCAGGCGCGGGTGCGGGAGAACTTCCGCCGCTTTCAGCAGCTGCCGCCGGAGCGTCGTCAGATGCTGCGTGAGCGCTGGCGCAACGCGACCCCGGCGCAGCGGCAGCAGATGGTCGACCACGCGCGCGAGACGCGGCAGGTGCACCCGAGCGGGCATGCCCCGCCCGTGCATGGTGCGCCGCCGCCGCACCACTGAGAGGGGCTCAGGACCGCGGTCCTCTCTTCCGACCTGAGTTACTTCGCCGTACCGCCGCCGGCAGCCGGGCGAACCGGCACGGGCACGTTGCAGACATCCACGTGCCCGGCCGGCACCTTGAACCACTCCTCGTGGCGATTGCGGCGTGCCTCGAGATAGGCGGCAAATGTCGGCGTGTCGGTGCGCAGCACCTCGAGGTTCGTGCGCTGCGCCGGCGGCACGTCCGCCGCCACTCGCACCGAGGCGATCGGGACATGCTGCTCCACACGCTCGTAGCGCCCGAGAGGTCCGGTGCCCCGGGGCATCACCGACAGCCGCTCGATGCCGGACACCACCCGCCCGAGCAGCGTGACATTACGATCGAGGTGCCGGGGCGCCTGCCCGATCACCACGTACAGCTCGGTGCCACCGCCGCTGTCGACATCGGTATCGCGTCCGGCACCGACCATGCCGTAACAATGCACCAGCCAGGCGCGCCCGGTTCCCGGATCGGCCGCCACGGGGAAGTCATCCACGAACCCGACCTCGGCTGCGTAGGTGTCCGGGTCCGGCAGCCGCGTAATCGACACACCGCGCAGCGGGCGCTCGAATTCCGCAGCCAGCGTGCGGTGCGCGCTGCCCACGGATCTCTTGCCGTCGGGATCGCCCCATTGAACCACGTAGTTGTCCTGCGCGCGCACGATCGCCAAGCCATCGAAGTACCGGCCGCGAGTGAGCGCCAGCACGTTCGCGACGTGGTTGGGCGCGAACTGGGGCATGAGCTCGATGACCACGCGGCCGCTGGTTAGCTCCAGGTACAACGTGTTCTGCGGATCGAGCGCACGCCAGTCGGCTGAGGCGGAGGCGGCGAGGACTTCCGCGGCGGTCGGCGGCCTGTGCGCGTTCTGGGGAGGCGGCGCCGCCACGACCGCGGCAGCGCATAGCAGCGCTGCACAGGCAGGGTATCTTGTGGGTTTCATGTCTCGTGCTCTTCGCAGTGTCCGACGCAGCATACGGTGCAGGGCGGCTCAGGAGAGCCGGGTGAAGCCATCCGCGCTCCAGTCTTCGCTCCCGACACCGTGATGCACCACGAACAGGCCATCGGGGTCGTAGCGGTCCTTCGCCGCTCGCAGGCGCGGGTAGTTTTTTCCCCAGAAAGCCTGCTGCCAGCCCGCGTTGAAATAGTTGCTCTCCGAGACATAGGAGCCCGCGTCCGGCACGATGCGGCGCAGCTGCGCGCTCGCCTGATCGACCGCGCGCGCCTCCGCGTGCGCGGCAGCCTCGTCCGTCGCCGTCCTTCCCATTCCCGGGTACAGCGGCCCCTCGCCGTTGGCCATGATGGCGAGTGCGAAGGCGCTGGCAGCGGCCGGGTTGGTGGCGGTGTCGAGCGTGGCCGCGATGGCGGGCGAGGGAGCTCCCGCCAGGCCCTTGTTGAAATGCAGCTCGATCTCCTGCTCGCGGCTGCCGGCGATGAGCGCCTCGATGAGACGCGGCCGCTGAGCGGACTCGAGCAGCGCGGCGGGCAGCCACACCGAGTCGTAGCCGTGAAGAAAAGCGCCGACCTGCTCCTGGTCGCCTTGCCAGTAGCCATGATGCGCAGCGGCGCCCGCCCGCTTGTCCGGGATCATCGATCGGTTGCCGGAGATCTCCCACCAGTGCCGCGCGGGCTTGGCGCCGGCACCGGGCTCATCGAGGATCGTGTAGTCGCGTGCTGCCGCTTTGACCCAGGCGAAGAAAGGCTGCCACACTTCCTCGGCCTGCTTCGGGTCGAGTCCCTGACACACCATCGAGATCTCGAGAGTGTTGTCCGGTCCGAGCCTCACCTGCTCACCCCAGTGCGGGTTGAAGAGGCTCGTCGCGTAGAACTCGGTAAAGCGCGTGACCAGGCGGCGAAAGGCATCATCCGACTGTGCGCGGAGCTTGCCCCACGCGGCGCCAAGGAACTGCGGCAGTTCGTGCGTGCGCAGCGTGACCCGGGTGACCACCCCGAAGCTCCCGCCGCCACCTCCCTTGATCGCCCAGAACAGCTCGGGCTCCGTGCAGGCGTTCACGGTGCGCACGCGGCCATCCGCGGTGACGATCTCCGCCTCGAGCAACCCTGCCGCGGCGCTGCCGAAACCCTTGGAGAAGCTGCCGAAGCCCCCGCTCTGCACGAGACCCGCAACACCCACCGTGGTGCAGCCCCCGCCCTGCACGTAGCGGCCCGCGCGGGTCGTCACCCCATCGTACAGATCGATCCACATGGCCCCGGCGCCGGCCGTGACCGCCGGCGCCGCGCTCACCTTCCCGGCGCAGCCTGCCGGGACGAACGCATCCTGCACCGTCACCTGGTTCATCGCGCGCGTCCAGATGAGGAGTGAATCAGGTGCGTTGGATGTGCCCTGGTAGCTGTGACCGCCGCCCTTCACTGCAAGACGCAGCCGCCGCTCGCGCGCGAAGTTGACGGCGGCGGCGACATCGGCGCTGTTGCGCGCCTTCACGGCGTACACGCTCGGCGCCGGTGTCCAGGCATCGAGCCAGCCGGACACCTGCGTGCCCGCCGGCTGGTCACCGATATAGAAGGGATTCTGGATGTTGGCGAGCGCGTCGCGGCAGCCGACGCTGCCGCCATCGCTCTGGCAGGCGCTGAAGAGCGCGCGCACCTCCAGCAATGTCCCACCGACCGCGTCATCGAGCTTGCGCCAGTCCGCCGCGTTGGGCCACGCCGGGTCGCCCGGACGCACACGGCGCAGCGGCGCGGGGGCGGCGGGCAGGCATGGAGCGAGCGAGAGCAGGGGAAGAGCAGCGACGCTCGTCAGCAGTTTTCTGCGATGCATGGACTAGCCCACGGCTTTCACCGCCTGGATCAGCTCCGCGGCCACCTTCTGCGCGTCGCCGTACAACATGCGGGTGTTGTCGAGATAGAAGAGCGCATTCTCGATTCCCGAGAAGCCGGCACCCTGTCCGCGCTTGATGACGATGACGTTCTTCGCCTTGTCGGCGTTCAGGATGGGCATGCCGTAGATCGGGCTCGACTTGTCGGTGCGCGCCACCGGGTTCACCACATCGTTGGCGCCGATGATCAATGCCACGTCCGCCGTGTCGAACTCGGCATTGATCTCATCGAGATCCGCGATGAGATCGTAGGGCACGCCCGCTTCCGCGAGCAGAACGTTCATGTGCCCCGGCATGCGCCCTGCCACCGGGTGGATGGCGAAGCGCACCTGCACGCCCCGGTCGATGAGCAGCTGGCAGAGCTCCCAGATCTTGTGCTGCGCCTGGGCGACCGCCATGCCGTAGCCGGGCACTACGATCACCTTGCTGGCGAAAGCGAGCATCACCCCGACATCGCTCGCCTCGATGGGCCTGAGGCTGCCCTTCACCTCGCCGGTGGCCGCCCCGCCGGTGTCGCCAAAACCCGAGAACAGCACGTTGCCGAGCGAGCGGTTCATGGCTTTCGCCATCAGCTGTGTGAGCAGCGTGCCGGCGGAGCCCACCACGGTGCCGGCGATGATCATGGCGGCGTTATTGAGCACAAAGCCCTCGAAGCCGACCGCAAGCCCGGTGAGCGCGTTGTAAAGCGAGATCACCACCGGCATGTCGGCACCGCCGATCGGCAGAGTCATGGTGATCCCGAGAATGAGCGCCAGCACGAAAAACCCGGTCACCACCGCGGACGTGGCGCTCGCGTGCACGATCACCAGCGCACCGAGGATGAGCGCGGCGAGGAGCAGCAGCAGGTTCAGTATCTGCTGGCCCCTGAAGCGCAGGCTGCGGGTGATCAGACCCTGCAGCTTCCCGAAGGCGATGGCGCTGCCGCTGAAGGAGACCGCGCCGATGATGCCGCCCGCGACTGCGAGCGTGGTGCTCGCGTAACCCTCGGTGCCGCCGCGGTACAGCTCCACCGCCGCGATCGCCGCCGCCGCGCCGCCGCCCATGCCGTTGTAGAGCGCGATCATCTGCGGCATGTTGGTCATGGCGACGCGCCGCCCGCTCCAGGCGGCGAGCACCCCGCCGACGAACATGGCGGGCAGGATCAGCCCGTAGTTGGACATCCCTGGATACAGAAAGGTGATGAGCGTCGCGACCGCCATGCCGGCGCCGGCCCAGAGAATGCCGCTGCGTGCGGTCACCGGGGAGCTCATGCGCTTGAGCCCCATGATGAAAAGCACCGCCGTCACGAAGTAGCTTGCCTGGATCGCCAGATCCGCGGAGAACCATCCCGGCATCAGGAGATCCTCTTGTCGCCGCCGCTGCGGGCGCCGCTGCGGGCGCCGCTCGTTTTGAACATCTCCAGCATGCGCTCGGTCACGACGTAGCCGCCGACGGCGTTACCGGCGGCGAGCAGCACGCCAATGAAGCCGATGGTTTTCTCCAGCGGTGTCTGCGCGCCTCCGAGGGCAACCATGGCGCCGACCAGCACAATGCCGTGCACGAAGTTGGATCCCGACATGAGCGGCGTGTGCAGGATCACCGGCACGCGCGCGATGACCTCGTACCCGGTGAAAGCCGCGAGCATGAAAATGTAGAGCGCGACTATTCCGGTCACGTCGCACTCCCGAGCGCGCGCGCAGTCGGTTCGTGTCGGACCTGACCGCTGCTCGTCAGGCACGATTGCGCAAAGACTTCGTCGTCCCAGTCGATCACCAGCTCTCCCTTCACCAGCGCGGGCCTGAGGAAGTTGTAGAGGTTACGGGCGTACATCTCGCTCGCGTTGTAGGCGAGCTCGGCGGCGAGATTTACCGGACCCACGATCTTCACGCCCTGGTGCTCGACGGTCTCGCCGGCACGGGTGAGCTCGCAGTTGCCGCCCTGCTCGGCGGCGATGTCCACGACCACCGAGCCGGGGCGCATGCGCTCGACCGTCGCGCGCGCGATGAGGCGCGGTGCGGGCCGACCCGGGACCGCCGCGGTGGTGATCACCGCATCGGCCGCAGCGATGCGTGCGTCGAGCACCTCCTGTTGTTGCGCGCGTTCCTCGGCGGTGAGCTCACGCGCATAGCCGCCGGCGCCCTCGGCACTCACGCCGGTGTCGACGAACTTCGCTCCGAGCGAACGCACCTGCTCGCGCGTCGCGCTGCGCACGTCGTACGCTTCGACCACGGCGCCGAGACGTCGCGCGGTAGCGATCGCCTGCAGACCCGCCACTCCGGCACCGATGATCAGCACCTGCGCGGGCCGGACGGTGCCGGCCGCAGTGGTCAGCATCGGCAGGAATTTCTGCAGCGCACTCGCCGCGATCAGGACGGCCTTGTAGCCGGCGATCGCGGCCTGCGAGGAGAGTGCGTCCATCGACTGCGCGCGCGAGATGCGCGGCACCAGCTCCATGGCGAAGCTGGTGACACCGCGCTCGCTGAGGGCGCGCACCTCCGCCGCGCGCGCATAGGGCTGCATGAAGCCCACTACCACGGCGCTCGCGCGCAGCTGTGCGATCTGCTCGAGCGACAGCGGCTGCACCGTGAGCACGACATCTGCACCCTGCAGCACCTCGCTTGCGCTCGCCGCCCAGGCCACACTCTTGTAACTGGCATCGGGAAAGCCGGCACGCTCACCCGCGCTGCGCTCGATGAGCACGCGCGCGCCATCCTTCACGAGCTTGTCGGCCACTTCGGGGACCAGGCTGACGCGCGTTTCTCGCGGCGCGCTCTCGCGGAGCGCACCAATCGTTACTGACATTCATCGCCTCGTGCTTGAGGTCGCAAAAACGTGACCGCGGTAAGAATTCTTTAATCGAAATAGTAACTTGCGATGTTGAATTCTTGCACAAACTTGCCGTATCTTACACCGCGCCATGCAAGGGATAGATCTCGAGCAAGCCGATCACGGACTCCTGGACGGTCTGCGCATCGTTGCGATGCCCGCGGCGCGCGGGCTGTCGCAGCTGGTGCTGCGCACCGACGTCGCAGGGATGCCGCTCGAGTGGATCGACTACAAGGAAGCCGCGCGACTCTACCACCAGGAGCAAGTGGCTTACACGTGCGGCTCGCTTCTCTATGAGCTGTACGGCGGGACCAATGCGCGCACCGGACGGCGCACGGTGCTCGAGGTCAACTCCATCGTCGCCACCGTCGGCCACACCGGCAATCCCGGCAACACGCGCCACGACTACCTGCCGCCACTGAACAACCAGACCCTGTTCCGGCGCGACGCGTATCTCTGCATGTACTGCGCCGGGCGTTTTCCCTCGCGCGAGCTGTCGCGCGATCACATCCGCCCGTTCAGCCAGGGCGGCACGGACCTCTGGACCAACGTGGTGGCGGCCTGCCGGCGCTGCAACAACCAGAAAGCCTCGCGCACTCCCGAGCAGGCGCGCATGCAGCTGATCGCGGTGCCCTTCACGCCGACCTACGCGGAATACATCTTCCTCAAGGGGCGCCGCGTGCTCGCCGACCAGATGGAGTATCTCATCGCGCATTTCCCGCGCTCGAGCCCGCTGCACGCCCGTATCCAGCGCTGGCTGTCTTGAGCCGCGCGCCTTGATCTTCCTCGTCGACGCCTCGGTCTACGTATTTCGCGCCTACCACTCGATGCTTCCCGAGATGCGGGACCGCAGCGGCAATCCCGTGCACGCCGTATTCGGGTTCGCGCGCTTCCTCGGGGATCTCATCGAGCGCGTGCGCCCGGCCTACATCGCGGTGGCCTTCGATGAGCGCCGCGCAAACTCGTACCGCAATCGCATCTACCCGGCCTACAAGGCCAACCGCGAGCGCGCGCCCGCGGACCTGGTGGTGCAGTTCGAGCGCTGCCGCGAACTGTGCCGGCACCTGGGGCTCGCGATGTTCGTGGATCCGGAGTACGAGGCCGACGACATCATCGGCACGCTGGCGACGCTCATGCGCGAGCAGGGCGTGTGTTCGGCATACATCACGCGCGACAAGGATCTTGCGCAACTGATGCGCGACGGTGACCTGTTCTGGGACTTCGGCGCGCGCGAGCAGTTTGGCTATCACGATATCGAGCGTCACTTCGGCGTGCGGCCCGAACGCTTCGCGGATTACCTCGCGCTTACGGGGGATGAAGTGGACAACATCCCGGGCATCCCCGGTATCGGGCACCGCACCGCCGCGTCGCTCATGAAGGCCTTCGGTTCACTCGATGAGCTCTACGGAGACCTGGCGGGCGTCGCGCGGCTGAAGCTGCGCGGCGCGGGAACCCTCGGGGCGCGCCTGAGCGAGCATCGCGAGTCGGCGTACCTGGCCCGCCGGCTGACGCGTATCAGTTGCGATCTGTCCTTGGGGGTGGCGCCCTTAGGACTCAGGCGGCGGCTGCCGGATATGCCGGCACTGGCCGATTTTTACGATACGCTGAATTTCGGGCCGTTCCTGCGCCGCCAGAGCGAGCGGCTGGCACAACTGCCAGCCGCCTGATCCGAAAATCGTTAGCCGCGTTGCTCCGGCCGTTCGCCTTCGTGCGGCTTGCCGCCTTCGCCTTTCTCCCCCTTCTCGCTCTTCTTCGGGGTGGCCTTCGCGGCCGCCTTGGGCTTTTGTGGCTGGCTGCCCTGGGGAGCCGCGTGCTGCACGTTATGGTTGGGGGCCGTGGTTGCGGCAACAGCCTGTCCGGGAGGCGCGCCGGGATTGTGCGCAACCGCTGGCGCAGCGCTGCGGTACGCGGCCGGGCCAGGTGTCGGGTTAGTCGCCGGAGCATGTGCGGCGGCGTTCACGGCCGCGGCGGGCGTATTGGGGTGCCAGGCGGCGCCCACGGGCTTGGCCGCCGTCACGCCCGGTCCGCTGAACGCCCCGGCGTGGGTGGTGGCGGCAATCGGCGGATGTCCCTGGTTATGGGCGGCGGCCAGCGCCGGGTTGGTGCGCGCCGCGCTCTCGTGCTGGACCTGCATCACCGTCGGCTGCACGTGCGGCTCACTCACCGCCACCGCTTCCTGCGCGGTGGGCTGCGTGCGTGTGCCCGGGCCACCGGCGTAGCTGGTTTGCGTAATGTTGGTGTTGTTGACCACGGTGACGTTGTTGACGATCGTCTGGTTATAGGTGTTGTGGACGTTAGTTACGTTCACATTGGTGACCGCGGTGTTGTACTGGAAGTTGTTGTTCACCCAGCGACCGCCGGCGTAGCCGTTGCCGACGTAGCCGCCGCCATAGTTGATGCCGCCGTAGAAGCCGATATGCGGGCCCCAGTAGCCGGCGTGGAACACGAACACGGCGCCGGCCATGCCCCAGTAACCCGGCGTCCACAGCAGTCCGACCCGCGGCGGCGCGACCCAGGTGCCCGGCACCCAGAAGTAACCTTGCGGACCCCAGCGCCACAGGCCCGGAGTCCAGATATATCCCTCCACCGGACAGGCTGGCTGCTCGTACACCGGCAGCGGCGGGGGCGGCTCGTTGACCTCGGCGGTGCTCTCATAGACGACCGCAGGTGGAGGCGGTGCTGGCGGCGGCGGGGGCGCCGGGCGGTACGCTACCGGTGTCACGACGCACCCTGTCAGCGCAGTCGCAGCGACGACGGCAGCCAAGCCCAAGTTCTTTGCCATAACACGTTCCTCCGTTACCCAAAGACAAGCCTTGATTCCGCAGGCGGGATTGTCAGCGCAATCGACTTAGTCCCTGAGAGAAGCCCGTCACAACCAGCGTAAGCCCTGGTGACTGAACCGGGTCTGTACGAGCCCGCGCGCGCCAACACCCCGCCCGAGCCTCTTCCTGAGCTGCCCGCGAGTGTTTTCATGACAGTTGAAAGAGAACACACTCGGGCGCCTCGCAGGGCAGACCATTTGCCGCGTTGAGGGGGGAGTGTGGAGCGCTTCGCGGCCATCGCTCGTGAGATCACCATCCTCACCGGGGTGCTGTGTGCGCCCCGCCCGCAGGGCAAGGTGCCCGGCGGCAGCATCAACGAGTGTTACCACTGGCCCTGCGCGGGCGGCGCGCTGTTCGTGAAGGTGGCGCCGCGTGCCACGCTGCCTGACTTCGAGGCCGAGGTGGCCGGACTTGCCGAGCTTGAGGCCGCGCACGCACTGCGCGTGCCGCGCGTGATGGCCGTCGGCTACACCGAGGGCGCGGCGTTCCTGGCGCTGGAATGGATCAGTGCCGGCGCGCGTACTCCGGACTGCGAGCGGCGCCTGGGGGAGGGCCTGGCGGCGCTGCACGCCGTGAGCGCGCCGCGTTTTGGATGGACGCGCGATAACACGATCGGCCGCACGCCGCAGGCGAACGGCTGGGCGGATGACTGGGTCGAGTTCTTTCGCGAGCGGCGCCTGCGTCCGCAGCTCGCGCGCGCGGTAGCCGGCGGCTACGCAGACTTGCTGGACACGCCCGGTCAGCGCCTGCTCGAGTCGCTGCACCTGCTGCTGGCCGCGCACCACCCGCGGCCCGCGCTGCTGCACGGGGACCTGTGGGGTGGCAACTGGCTCGCGAGCGAGGACATCGAGCCGGTCGTGTTCGATGTCGCCGTCTACTACGGCGACCGTGAAACGGATCTGGCCATGACCAGGCTGTTCGGTGGCTTTGGTGAGGCCTTCTACCGGGGGTACGAGGGCGTGACGCCCTCCGCCGCCGGCGAAGCCGGGCGCCGCGATCTCTACAACCTCTACCACGTCCTAAACCACGCCAATCTTTTCGGCGCCGGCTACGCGCGGCAGGCACGCGAAAGCATCGATCGGCTGTTGGCGCAGCTGCGCGGCTAGGGGAGTTCCGCGGCGGTCTTTTCCGCTATGCTGCGCGCTCGCACAGCGGAGAGAGCCATGGCGGACAAGAACATCCAATCCGTTCTGCTCGAGGAGCGCACCTTTCCCCCGTCGCCCGCGTTTACCGCGCGGGCGCGCATCAAGCCGGCGGACCTGGAGAGCCTGCACCGCCGCGCGCGCGAGGATTACGTCGGCTTCTGGGCGGAGCTGGGTGCCCGCGAGCTCACCTGGCAGACACCGTTTACGGTGGCGCTCGACGGCGAGCACGCGCCCAACTATCGCTGGTTCACGGACGGACGCCTCAACGCCTCCTTTAACTGCCTCGATATCCACTTAAGCGAGCGCGGCCACAAGACCGCGGTGATTTTCGAAGGCGAGCCGGGCGATGTGCGCCGCCTGAGCTACCGCGAGCTGCACGCGGAAGTATGCCGCTTCGCCAACGCCCTGAAAGCGCAGGGCGTGGGTGCCGGCGACCGCGTCATCATCTACATGCCGCTGGTGCCGGAGATCCTGGTCGCCATGCACGCCTGCAATCGCATCGGGGCGATTCACTCGGTCGTGTTCGGCGGCTTTTCCGCGCCGGCACTCAAGGATCGCATCGAGGATACCGAGGCGAAAGTGGTGATCACCGCCGACGGCGGCTGGCGCGGCGGGCAGGCGATCGAGCTCAAGGCGGCCGCCGACAAGGCTTTAGCTTCCGGGTGTCGCAGCGTAAAAAAAGTCATCGTGCTGCGGCGCACCGGCAAGAAGGTTGCCATGCAGCCGCAGCGCGACCTGTGGTGGCACGACGCGATCGAGGGCCAGGCGCCGGCGTGCGAGCCGGAATGGGTGCCGGCGGAGCATCCGCTGTTCCTGCTGTACACCTCCGGTTCCACCGGCAAGCCGAAGGGCATCCAGCACGCGACCGGCGG
>DATMPW010000053.1:0-27890 GCA_035566915.1 Steroidobacteraceae bacterium | reverse complement strand
GTGACGCGATACGCGGACCTGACCCCGTTGCAGTCCCTGCCGGCTGCGACGAGCGATGTCCGGGCAACGCTGCGGCACGAGGGGGCCGAGGACATCGCCACCGTCACGCTGACCGTACCCCCATCCTCCAGGGCCGTGGCACTGTTCCAGCACCTGTCGATCAAGCGATCGGCGGGCGGCGAGTCGATGCTGCCGATCCTGTGGAGCGACAATGACGTTACGCTGTGGCCCGGCGAATCGCTTACCTTGATCGCGCATTTCGCCACGCCAGGGGAAGCGGCGCCGGTCGTCGAAGTGAGCGGATGGAACGTTCCAACCCGAAGCGTCCCGCTCGCCGTCGAGAGCCGCGCGGCCGCTTCGCAGGACTGAATCATTGAATCCGGTTGGGCGCTTTCTTTTATACAATCCGCATCACCGATACACACGAGAAGGCCCACATGCCTGCGTCACCCCACGTCGCGAAGCTAGCCCGGAAGTTCCACTTCATTTCCGGGCTGCCGCGCTCGGGCACCACGCTTCTGGCTGCCATCCTCAACCAGAACCCGCGTTTCCGCGCGCGCATGACCAGCCCGCTTGCCGACATCATGGGGGTGGTGATCGCGGAGGCGAGCAGCAAGAACGATTTTTCGTTCGACGTCTCCGACGACCAGCGCATCGCAATGCTGCGCGGCCTGATCGAGAATTTCTACGCGGGACAAGCGGATGCCAGCGTCGTGTTCGACACCAGCCGGCTGTGGTGCAGCCGGATGCAGTTGCTCGACACGCTGTTTCCGGAGGCGAAGGTCATCGCGTGCGTTCGCCAGTTGTCCTGGGTGCTGGACAGCATGGAACGGCTGGTGCGCAGGCAGCCGGTCGGCGTCAGCAAGGTGTTCCGGTTCGACACCAATACCACGGTGTACTCGCGTGTCGAGGCGCTGACCGATCCGCGTGGCATGGTAGGGTTCTCCTTCCAGGCCACCAAGGATGCGTTCTATGGCCAATATGCCCCGGGCCATTTGCTGGTGCTGACCTACGAAAGCCTGGCGCGCAACCCGTCTGCGGCCATGCGCGCGGTCTACCAATTCCTCGGCGAACCCTGGTTCGAACATGACTTCGACCACATTTCCTATAACGCGGACGAGTTCGACGCCCGGGTCGGCATGCCCGGCCTGCATACTGTGCGCCCGAAAGTGGAGCCGATCGAGCGCACCCCCATCTTGCCGCGCGAGATCTTCGGCCGCTTCGCGAACGAATCGTTCTGGATGGATCCGAAGAACAACATCAGCCAAGTGCCCATCGTGTAGTAGCCCGTTCAGGGGCCACTCGCATACGATCCTGCGGCGCAACCGTTCATCATCAGCGGAATCCGCAGCTGGCGGACAAGATCACGTTTCTACAGCAACGGGCGGCACGATTATCTCGGCGTCCGGTTATCACTCTAGCCGGCGTGCAGGCGCCGGGCGCGGGCAGGGGTTCACATGGTGCAGCTTGTCTTTGCTCGGAATCATCGCCTACGTCGGCACCGAGCAGAGTCTCGCCGACTGGATGTCGCAGTTCCTCAGCACCTACCACCATTTCTCGTTGGCGCGCGAAGGCGCGCACGCCGTCGGCCTGTTCTGGGGCCTGATGTCGATCGGCTGCGTGCTCGGCATGGCGCTGCTGCGGCTGCTGGATGCAAAGCTGGTGCTGGCGGTGTTCACCACGCTCGCGCTCGGCTGCGTGGGACTGGCGTTGTTCGGCTCCGCGGAAGTCTCGCTGCTCGCCTTTCCCGCGACCGGCTTCTTCCTGTCGGTCATGTGGTCGATCATCTTCTCGCTCGCACTGAACTCCGTCAGCCGTCATCACGGCGCGTTCTCCGCCATCCTGTGCACCGGAATTCTCGGCGGCGCGGTGGTGCCGCTGCTGGTCGGCATGCTCGGTGATCGCCTCGGCCTGCGCCTCGCGATGCTCACGGTGTTCGTGACGCTCGGGTTCATCCTGAGTATTGCCTTCTGGGCGCGGCCTCTCATCCGCAACGAGACGGTCGGGGTGCTCGAGCTCTTCAGCTCGCGCAGGCGCAGCAATGCCCACGATTGAGCACGCACGCAAGCGCCTGCATGCCTGCGCGACCCACTGTTTTCGACGCGCGGACGCCGCGGATGCACCTGCGCGCGGACGCCGACTTAACCGGGGGATCAGATCATGAAGACACGACGAACAAGTGTCGCGACAGCGGTTGCGATGGCACTGTGTGGTTACTGCGTGGCAGCCGGTGCGCAGGAAGGGACCGCGCCGATGGGGCCGACTCTCACTGCAGCCGCGGCGGCCGAGGCGAGCGGCGGCGGTGAGAACACCCAGATGGAGACCATCATCGTCACCGGCCTGCGCGCGTCCTACGAGCAGTCGCTCGAGCGCAAGCGCAGCTCCGATTCGGTCATCGAGGTCGTGACCGCGGACGACATCGGCAAGCTTCCCGACAAGAACGTCGCGGACGCGGTGCAGCGTCTGCCGGGCGTCAACATCTCCTCCGGCTCGGGGGGTGAGGGCGGGTTCTCCGAGAACGACCGCGTGAGCATCCGCGGCACCAATCCGAGCCTCACGCAGACGACCCTCAACGGGCACACCATCGCCACCGGCGACTGGTACATCGGCGATCAGACCCAGACCGTCGGCCGCAGCGTCAGCTTCACGTTGCTGCCCGCCGAGATCGTAGGCGCCGTCGAGGTGCAGAAGAGCTCGCAGGCCGACTACATCGAGGGCGGCACCGTCGGCAACGTCAACATCCTGACCCGCCGTCCGCTGAGCTTCAAGAAGGAGCTCACCGTACAGCTCACCGGCCAGGTGCTGTACGCCGATCTGCCCAACACCAAGGACCCGCAGTACAACGGCCTCATCAACTGGAAAAACTCCGACAGTACCTTTGGCGTGCTGCTGCAGGGATTTAGCGAGGAGCGTCACGAGCGGCGCGACGGCCAGGAGCTGTTCCTCCTCGGTGCTGGGCAGATTGGTCCCGCAACGGGGGCCAATGCCGATCCGGTGGCGGTCGCTCATCCCGATCTTGCCGGGGTCGTTTACCCGACGCAGATCGGCTCGGCGGCCTTCACCCAGCACAGCAAGCGTACCGGCGGGCTCGCGGACTTCGAGTGGCAGCCTTCGGACAAGCTCACCCTCGATCTCAACGGGTTCTACTCGCACTTCGACGCGACGAACTTCGACACCAACTTCATGGCGAGCCCGCTGAATGAGCTGGGCGTGGGAATCGCGCCCACCAGCTACAAGGTGATCAACGGCACGCTGGAAGCGGCGACCTTTCCCAACCAGCCGTTCGATCCCACCAATCCCTACGGCTCGGCCTTCCCCGGCGTGCGCGACTCGATCTCGCGTCCCAAGGCCGCCTCCAGCACCGGCTTCATCGACTTCGACACGCGCCTGCAGGCGACCGATAAGCTCCTGTTCACTGCCGAGGTGGGCTACACACGCGCCATCGGCCAGACCCCGAACGATGAGGGCTATGAAGCGTTCCTCGTCAATTCGCCGCTCGTCTACCAGATGATGGGCACGGTGGCGCCCGCCACGGTGTCATTCCCCGGATACGACACCACCAAGTTCGACGATCCCGTCCACGTGAGCAATGGCGGCAGCTGGCATTCCTACACCAAGGTGACCGACGAGGAAACCTACGGACAGGCTGATGGGCTGCTCACGATGAATAGCGGGGTGCTGCAGTCGCTCCAGTTCGGCCTGCGCTATGCCAAGCACGACCGCGACGATTACGGCATCAATTACTCGTGCTCGACTGATCCGAATGCCTCGTGCCTGAACACGCCCGGCTTGCCGCCGCCCGTGGGGTTGCCTTTCCCGGCCTGGAACAACACCGTGTCGCCCGGCAACTTCGGCAGTGGCATCGGCATGATCCCGCCGAACTATCTGCAGCACTTCTGGGTGATGGAACCGAGCAATATGGCCGCCTGGATGGCGAGCTACTTCAGCATTTCGACGGGGCCCAACTACCAGGGCAACTTCCACATCACAGAGAAGGACTCTGCGGGCTATTTCATGGCCAACTTCGCCGGCACGGGCTGGCGCGGCAATGCGGGGGTGCGGGTGGTGTACACCGACCAGCTCAGCAGCGCCTTCGACATCGATCCGAACACCGGCGCGCCCATTCCGACGTCGACAAAACACGACTTCTGGGACGTGCTGCCGAGCGTCAACTTCCGCTACGACCTGGCGCCGGACCTGGTGGCGAGGTTCGCCGCCTCGCGCACCATGTCGCGCGCGGATTACTCGGCGCTTTCGCCGGCGGTGAGTCTCAACAACCTCGACCTGACCGGTACCGGCGGCAACGCGGATCTGAAACCCGTGCGTTCCAATAACTTCGACGCGGGTATCGAATGGTACTTCGCCCGCGGCGCACTGCTGTCGGCAGCCGTGTTCTACATGGACATGCCCTCGTACGTGACCTATGGGTACAACACCCGGTCCTTCGTCAACACCAGCACCGGCAAAGTCGCGGATTTCGTGGTGACTTCACCTTTCAACATCGCCGCCAAGAACTACGGGGCCGAGTTCGCCTGGCAGCAACCCCTGTGGGGACCGTTCGGCGCACTCGCCAATTACACCTACAACAACGGACACACGGATGACGGCCAGCCGCTGGTGGGCTCCTCCAAGAATACCTTCAACGCCGAGCTCTACTACGAAGCGCATGGGCTGAGCGCGCGCGTCGCCTACACTTACCGGTCCGCCTTCCTCGTGGGGCTCGCCAACGTGACCCAGCAGTACGAGGCGGGAATGGGTACGCTCGCCGCATCGCTTTACTACAGCATCAACGAGCACTTCATGCTCACCCTCGACGGGTTGAACCTCAACGACCCGCGGCTCAAGTACTACTCGAACGCGGAGCAGCCGCAGGCGTTCTATACCAACGGACGGCAGTACTTCTTCGGAGTGCGCATACTGCTGTGAAGGGGCTGGCTGAGGGGAGTTTGCGCCACGCATGGCTGTGCATGGCGCTCCTGCTTCCGGGCATGCGCACCGTGGCGGATACGATCCGCGTGGATGTGACCCCCGAGCACCTCACCAATTCCATACGGCCCTCCGAGGCGCTCGGTGCGGGCGTCGACCGCTTGCCTTACGGCGCCGCCGACAAGCTGCTCACGCCGGAGACCATCGGCCGCGTCCTCTCGGCCGGATGGCAGACCGTCACCTACCGGCAGAACACCGAGCTGCATGCGGAAGCCTGGCACTGGAATCCACGCGGCGCCTGGAGCGGCCCCGGGGAGCGCGGCTATTTCGTCGGTGAGGCGAGCCCGCGAGCCGATCTGATCATCCACTCTTACGGCTATCCGCTGCCACGGCGCGGCGTCACGCGCGATGACGGCACGGACATGATCGGTTATTCGCGTCTGACCGATGGCGACCGCGGGACATTCTGGAAAAGCAACCCGTACCTCGCGCAGGCGTTCACCGCCGAGGATGACGCCGCACATCCGCAGTGGGTCATCATCGATCTCGCCAGCAGGCAGAAGCTGAGCGCCATACGCATCGACTGGGCCGCACCCTACGCCAGGGACTACGCGGTGCAGTTCTGGACCGGTGAAGACCCGATCAGGAAGCCGGCCGCGGGAAGCTGGCAGCGATTCGCGCATGGAGCAGTCACCGACGGGCATGGGGGCAGCGAGACGCTGCGCCTGGCGGATCTGCCGGTCGACGCGCAGTTCGTGCGCATCCTGATGACCCGCTCATCCAACACTTGCGTTGCGGGAACGCGCGGCGACCGGCGCGACTGCGTGGGATTCGCCATCAGCGAGATCTCGCTCGGCACCTTGGGCGCCGACGGCAGACTGCACGATCTCATTCGCCACACGCCCGATCAGGACCAGACCGCGACCTACTGCTCATCCATCGATCCCTGGCACGAGAGCGGGGATCTCGATGAGAAAGCCGGCGAGCAGGTCGGCTTCGACCGGTTTTTCTCGAGCGGCATCACCCGCGGCCTCCCCACGATGATTCCGATTGCGATGCTGTACTCGACACCCGAGGATGCGGTGGCGGAGCTTGGTTATCTCGAGCGACGCGGCTATCCGATCTCCTACGTCGAGATGGGCGAGGAGCCCGATGGACATTACACCGTGCCGGAGGATTACGCGGCGCTCTATCTGCAGTTCGCCGCCGCGCTTCACCGGCTCGACCCCCGGCTGAAGCTCGGCGGACCGATCTTCACGGGGCAGAACGAGGACATCCAGACCTGGCCGGACGCGCACGGCAACACTTCCTGGACCGGCCGTTTCATCGACTACTTGAGAGCCCACGGCGCCCTCAAGGAGCTCGCCTTCTTCTCGTTCGAGCACTACCCCATTGATCCCGGCAAGATTGCCTGGAGCAGTCTCTACGACGAGGCGAGGCTGGTCACTCACATCATGCAGGTCTGGCGTGAGGACGGGGTGCCGAAGGAGGTGCCGTTCTTCATCACCGAATCCAACATCTCCTCGCAGTACTCGGAGGCCTACATGGACCTCTGGGGCGGACTGTGGCTCGCGGACTACGTCGGTGCATTCCTCGCAGGCGGCGGCAACGCGATCTATTACTTTCACTACCTGCCGGAGGCCTTCGGTCCCGGTCACAGCGGTTCACCCGGCACGTTCAACTTCTTTTCCGCCGACCAGGACCTGAAAATCCGCCAACCACTCTCACAGTACTTTGCGAGCCGGTTGATCAACCTCGAGTGGCTTCAGCCAGGCAGCGGACAGCACCGGCTGTTTGCTGCCAGCGCGGATACCGTCGATGGAGCGGGCCATGTGCTCATCAGCGCTTACCCCGTGCTGCGACCCGATGGCAGCTGGGCGCTGCTCATCATCAACAAGGACCAGGAGAACGCGCACACGGTGAGCATTCGTTTCGAGGACTCCGCGCACCATCGCCTGGGCGCGTTCACCGGCCAGGTGAACTCTCTGGTGTTCGGCAAGGCGGAGTATCAGTGGCACCCGGATCGCGAGGGCGGCCGCGCCGATCCCGACGGACCTCCGACGAGCACGACCGTCGAGATGCGCTCCGGTACGACGTTCAACCTCCCCGCCGCCTCGATCACGGTGCTGCGCGGGGAGGTGGCCATGACGGCCGTGGCTCCCTGACGCACTTCGCCCCACCGGCGAGTTGAGGGTGCAGGCGGTTCAGCGACGGCCAGGGGTGTGCTGCGCGAGGATGCGCGCCTTGCTGGCCTCGTATTCATCGGCCGACAGTATGCCGATTTCCCTGAGGCGCAGATGCTCGCGCATTTCGTCGCGCAAGTGCTCGGCTTTCGTTCGTCTGCGCGCACCGGACGCCAGCCGGATGTGAGCCGCCAGCTTCGCCAGGAACGGACGGACGGCGCGGAAAGTTCCGAGGCCACCAGTGAACTCCAGCAGTCTGGCAACCCCGTAGGTGCTGGTGAGACTCACTGTCTCGGTAGTCATGTAGATGCACCCCGCCATGGCACAGGCCGACGCAGCTCCCAGTCCGATCGAGAGCGGCAGAACGTGGTGCTGCCAAATGCCCGGGGAGTGCAGCAGTGCAGTGCTCGCCACGGCGAGGGCGACCAGCACGAGCATGGCGGCGATCCAGCGCCAGGCGATGTGTCGCGCGAGCCGCGGTGCCCGCACGAATCGCAGATCCAGGGTGAACTCGAGCTGTCCGGAGCGTGACAGCGAACGCACGGACAGGTAGTAGTAGTCAATGATCTCGAGCGTCAGAACGCGCCTGCGGAGCCGGCTGCGGAGCCCGATACAGGCGTGCGACCGGCGAGCCTCGTGCGCTTGCGGCACCTGCGGCGACTCCGCCTCGAGCAGAATATGTTCGGTCGGCGTCATTGAGGATCATGTTAATCAACCCGCGCGCGGATCTTCCGAGAACCATTGCTCAACGAGGTCAATGTTGGCGCTGTGGGTTGCATGAGCCGCGCGCTTGGATTCTCGCCGGCATCAGTTCCTGGCGCGGATCTCGAATCGGTCCGGCTCGGACCAGGCTTCGGGGCCTTCCACCTTGGCGGCGTCGTAGCGAACCATGGTTGCGCTCAGGCGGTCACTCCACAGGGTGAGCCGGAGGTAATGGAAATTGACCGCGGTCCTCAGGTGCGACTGCTCGCCAAACATGCGCGGCGCCGGAACGGGCTTGGCACCGCCGCCGCCGCTCACGACGTACGTGACGCCGTCTCTCGAGTAACGTTCGTAGTTGTGGACGTGACTGCCCACCACGAGCACTCTTTGCTGCAGGGACCGTGCATGAGCCGACAGGTAGCGGGCGATCTCCTTCTCCTCCCGCATGCGCGGAAAGAACGGGTCGCGTACCGGTGGATAGTGCAGAAGGATGAGAATGAACTTTACCTGATCGCCGGCAGCGGCCATCTGCTCTTCGAACCAGACCCGCTGCTCGCTTGCGGGTTTCAGCGGAGCATCCGAATCCAGCACCAGCGCGAGCAGGTTGGAACCGACGGCCACCGAGTACCAGCGATGCGGCCGTAACGGCAGGTCATCGAATGCGCTCCACCAGTTCTCGAGGCAGTCGTGCACATCCGGCGCGCATCCCTTGAACTCGTGATTCCCGAGTGCGGGGAACACCGGGATCGTCTCCTTCGACCACTCCGCGGTTTCGCTCCGGTACGTCTGATAGTCGCTGACGTCGCTGCCGTCGTAGACGAGATCTCCGCCGATCAGGATCGCTGCCGGCTTCTCGCCGGCGATCCTGGCCACCAGGGCGCGCCGTGCCACCGAATTGACGACGTCCTCGCGCTGGGTGAAGCGCGTGTCGCCGTACACCACGAGCATCAGCGGCCCGCCGCTCGCGGCAGGCACCTCGAATCTCGGCGGCTCATCCCCCGCCGCCCGGACGCCTCCACACGGCAGGGTGAGCCAGCCGAGGAGCGCAAGTCCCACCAGTCCCTTGGGGCTCATGCCGCGCATGGTAAGGCAGACGGATGACAATTCCGCTTGCCTCGCAAATCAACTCGCCCAGGCCGTCGCGGGCCGTTCAGGACGCAGTCGCATCATCTGGCCCCGGGGGCGCCGCGTTCCTTGCTGCGCGCACCCGGCACCGGGGTTCGAGTGGACCTGTCACTGCTTGGCTGGTGCTTCCTTCACCGAAATCGCGAGCGCCTCGACGTAGGTGACCTGGACGTGATCGCCCTTGTTGATGTTCTTCAATTGGTTCGGGTCCTGCACTTCGACATCCACCTCGTTACCCTTGGGCCCTCGCAGGGTCACCATCTGCTTGGCCGGGTCGACCGCGATGACCTCGGCCGTGGCGGTTACCTTGCGCGCAACCGTTCCGCCGGGTTTCGCACCGGGAGGCGGCGCCGGAGTGATCGCGTGCTCCTCGGTTGGCGCTGCCATGCCGGTCGCGCCCTTCTTCAGCTCGAGAGCCAGCGCCTGCGTGTACTTGGCGTGCACCGTGTCGCCGACTTTGATCTCACCGAAGTTGCGGACCTCGTCACCCACCTCGATTGTGCGTGTATTGCCGCTCGCACCCAGGAGCGTGACCGTGCGCTGCGCCGGGTCGACCGCAATGACCTTCGCGGTGACCTCGGTCGTGGCCGCTCCGGCAACCTTTCCCGGGCCCGTGGCTACCGCCGAGTGGGTGGCCGGCGCGGATTGTGCCTGAGCCGCGAGAGGGATCAGGCCGATGAGGATGAGCAGTGCAGTGATGGTTCTGATGAGTTTCATCATGAGTCTCCCGTTTGATGTTCAGAAGTCCTTTGTCAAAGCCTCGAGACCGCCGCAGGGCGCACTCCCGCTGCCCGCTAAAATAGACCTTGTGGTGGCGTACTCGCCACCCGTGCCGGCCTGCTGACACAATGCTGCGCTGCGATGCCAGCCACGCGCCAGAGCTCAGCACAAACCTCTGGCGCACTGCCAAGGAGAGCGCCATGTTGCACATAGCCGTCATCAACGAGTCCACTGCCATCGCCGATGCCGATGTGCAGAACATGATTGCCGCCTTCAACACCCAATGGAACAACGATCTGAATTCCGCGTGGGGCGTAGGAGCGGCCACGTTCGCTCTCAACTCGAAACAGCAATCGCCGCCCGCGGCCTCGTGGTGGGTCGTCTTCCTCGACAACACCGACCAGGCCAACGCACTCGCTTACCACGACCTCACCAACGAGGGCCTGCCGATCTCCAAGGTGTTCGTGAAAACAATCCAGGCCGACAAGGCGAGTCTAAGCGTCGGCGCGAGTCACGAGATCTGCGAAATGGCCGTCGATCCGTGGCTGAACAGCGCTTACCAGGATCCGGGGGGCACCTTCTGGGCCGGCGAGGTCTGTGATCCAGTGGAGGACGATCAGTACGGATACGACATCGGCGGCGTGCGCGTCACCGACTTCGTCACGCCCAACTGGTTCGGGCACAAGAACTCCGTCGGTGCCATCGACCTGCAGCAGCACGCCAGGACCGCATTCGAGGTACTGACCGGCGGCTATGCGCAGAAGTTCGATCCGCAGAAGGGCTGGGTCCAAGTCACCGGCGCCAGGGCGGCGCGCACCATGCACGGCTCACAGGCGGCTTCCGGTTCCCGCCGCGAGCGGCGCGCGCGCGGCTGGAACAAGTGGGCGCTCAGCACGCACACGTTCAAGCGCTGACTTGAGCGCGGAAAATCCGCATCGCCGTCACGTGGCCGTCATGGTAAGTTGATGCGGGGGCCTGACGGGGACAGCGATTGGGCCAATTCGATACCACCGGATCCACGGGCACGTGGAGGGGCGTTGGCGGCGCGTTTTTGGCGCCGGCCGAGCGCGCGGGCGCCGTTGGGCGCGGCAGCGAGCCCGCGAGCATCGAATTCGTGGTGGAAGCTGTCGTGCCGCCCTCTATGTGCGGTGTCGTACGGAGCACACACTCCCGGGCGACTATGGTCAGTCGGATCTGCTGCCTCGCCCCTGCCAGCGCTGGGTGACGACTTCATTGGAGAGAACCGCGTGATCCGCATCCAGGGCCGGGCTGTCGTATATGGCGAAGTGTGGTTCGACGAGGAACCCCCCGTCGACGCCAGTGTAGACATCCTGGTTCGTCGCCACTGTCCGAGTGCGATCGCACGGGTGCGCACGGTGCCGTTGCAGTCGCTGCGCACCGATCTCACCCGCCCGGTGAATGAGATTGTGGCGGCATTTGACGCCACCTGCCGCAATGAGATCCGCCGTGCCGATAGCCGGGATGAGCTGTACTACGAGGTGATCCCCGAGCCGGTCGACAGACTCGATGAGTTCATTACTTTCTACGACGAATTCGCCAGGCAAAAGGGGATTTGGTCGACGGACCGCTACTGGCTGGGCCGCGCAGCGGCCGCGCATCAGCTGGTCCTCAGTCAATCGTCCCGGGATAGCGAGCAACTCGTCTGGCACGCGTACCTTTGCGTCGGCGTGATCGCGATCCTCATGTACTCAGCCTCCTGGTTCAGAGGAAAAGACAGCGCCCATCGCTCGCTCGTCGCACGCGCCAATCGCTGGCTGCATTGGCAAGACATGGTGTGGTTCAAGCGAGCCGGCGTGCACTCCTACGACTGGGGAGGCATGTTCCACGACGAATCGACAACCGACCGTGCCGGGATCAACCAGTTCAAGAGAATGTTCGGCGGACGGCCGGTGCAGGCCTACGAGTGCACTGTGCCGGTGAGCGCACGCGGGCGCCTCTGGCTTGCCCTGCGCGATGTGCGGCGCGGCTTCGGACCGCTTCGCCAGCCGTTCCCTCGGAGCGTTTCTGTACCAGGTCCGTGAGCGGCTGGCCGCGCGCGGTGCGGTCAGGGTGTTCCAGCTTCGCATCGCGGATGCAGTCGTCGCGTCCCGGATCGGCTTCGTGAACAGTCGAAACTGCGCTGGCGTCCGCGCCGCGTCGATTTTTACTCGGCCATCGTGCACCGCAATTCGCTGCACTCGCGCCTGGCCAGCGGCGTCCATCGCATAGCCGTCTCCGGCAACAGCGCGCCACGGCGCCTGTTGCAGCGGCTGCTGCAGTCGCGCAGCGACTGGGACTAACCCGCTATCTCCTGCAGCAGTGCGAGCGAGCGGCCCTGCAGCGGATAGCCCTCGTGCGCCGCCAGCGGCCGGACGTGGAACGGATCATCCCGCGCCGTATCGAGCAGCGCGGTCCACGCTTTGGCGATGAGGAGCTCGGCCACACGGAACGGAATGGCTTCATGATGGGCATTGAGCAGCAGCAGGAAGTTGCTGTCCCGGATCGGCTCGCCGCGGCGTCCGCGGCGCTCGATCGCGCCCCCGGCTAGATACACCCCGAAACAGCGCGCGAAGTCCTGCTGCCAGTCGCTCTCGGACATCTCGCGACCCTCGGGATTGAGCCAGATGACTTCCTTCAGTCCTTCCGGCGTGAGCGCATCGGCGCGCACGTAACGGCGCCGGCTGAACACCGGATGCTCGCGGCGCAGCCGGATGATCCGCCGCGCGAAGTCGAGGAACTCCCGACGGCGCTCATCCAGATTCCAGTCGGTCCACGACAGCTCGTCATCCTGGCAGTAGGCATTGTTGTTGCCGCGCTGCGTGCGGCCGAGCTCATCGCCGCCCAGGATCATGGGCACCCCCTGCGACAGCAGCAGCGAGGCAAGGACATTGCGCTTCTGGCGCCCGCGCAGCGCGAGCACTGCCGCATCGTCGGTCGGTCCCTCGACGCCGCAGTTCCACGAGCGGTTCTCATTGTGGCCGTCGCGGTTGTCCTCGCCGTTGGCTTCGTTGTGCTTGTCGTTGTAGCTCACGAGATCTTCCAGCGTGAAGCCATCGTGCGCGGTGATGAAGTTGATGCTCGCATGGGGCTTGCGCCCGCTCGCCTGGTAAAGGTCGGCGGAGCCGGTGATGCGCCGCGCGCATTCCCCGATGAGACCGCCGTCGCCTTTCCAGTAGCCGCGCAGCGTGTCGCGGTACTGGTCGTTCCATTCATTCCAGCCGGGTGGGAAGTTGCCGACCTGGTAGCCGCCGCTGCCGACGTCCCACGGCTCGGCGATCAGCTTGACCTGCGACAGCACCGGGTCCTGTCCGATGGTGTCGAAGAAGGAGCCGAGGCGATCGACGTCGTAGAGCTCGCGGGCGAGCGCGGAGGCGAGGTCGAAGCGAAAGCCGTCGACGTGCATCTCGATCACCCAGTAGCGCAGGCTGTCCATGATCATCTGCAGCACGTTCGGGTGCTGCAGGTTGAGCGTGTTGCCCGTGCCGGTGAAATCCATGTAGTAGCGCGGGTTCTCCGCCGCCAGGCGGTAGTAGGACGCGTTGTCGATGCCGCGGAAGGAGAGTGTCGGCCCCATCTGGTTGCCTTCGGCCGTGTGGTTGTACACGACATCCAGCAGCACCTCGATGCCGGCCGAGTGGAGCACCTTGACCATGGTCTTGAACTCACTGATGCGGCCGGTCGAGGAATAACGCATCTCCGGGGCGAAGAACCCGAGCGTGTTGTAGCCCCAGTAGTTGCGCAGACCCTTCTCGAGAAGATGACGGTCATCGACAAAGAAATGCACCGGCATCAGCTCGATAGCGGTGACACCGAGGCTCACCAGGTGATCGACGATCGGCGCGGTTGCAAGGCCCGCGTACGTGCCGCGCAGTCGCGGGGGCACATCCGGACGCCGGATCGAGAGTCCGCGCACGTGCGCCTCGTAGATGACGGTGTCGTGCCAGGGGGTGCGCGGGGGGCGGTCATCACCCCAGGTGAAGGCGGGGTCGACCACGCGGCACTTCGGTGTGCCGACAGCGCTGTCGCGCCGGTCGAACGACAGGTCCGCCTTGGCGTGCGCTGTCCGGTAGCCAAAGTGCGCATCGCTCCACACCAGGGGACCCTGCAGGTGCTTGGCGTAGGGCTCGATCAGCAGCTTGTGAGGATTGAAGCGGTGGCCGCGCTCGGGATCGTAGGGTCCGTGCACGCGATAACCATACAGGAGACCCGGACGTGCCTCCGGCAGATAAGCGTGCCAGTTGGCGTCGGTGCGCTCGCGAATGTTGACGCGCTGGATCTCGTGCCGCCCGGTGGCGTCGAAAAGGCACAGCTCGACTTTGTCCGCGTGCGCGGAGAACAGCGAAAAATTCACACCCTCGCCGTCCCAGGTGGCACCACGCGGGTAAGGTTGACCCGGCCACACTGCGCCGATCAGCGCATCCGGCTTCACGCTGGCCGGGCGTTCACTGCTGCGGCGGGGGTCCCGGTCGGCTGCTATATCCACGCGGGCGAATCTCCTTGCGGCCGCAGCGACACCTCACGGCACGATACTAGCGGGGCGCCGGCGAAATTTCGCGTCTCACGGGTCGAGGTTCGCTCGCTTGGGGCATGGCAAGCGGAATTTCGCGGGGTGCCCCAGGGAAACGGTGCGGGGCGTGCAACTTCGCACCGGTCAGAGCTTGGCAGCAGATCTCGATGCGTGCGGAAGTCAACACGGCGGTATAGTTCGCCGGGCGGCGTCGCTCGAGGATCCGGGTATGGGCGCTCAAGCTGTGTTGCATGTGTGCGGATTCAGTATCGTCACAGCGAGCGCGGCGCTGTTCATCGTCCGCGCTGCACCCGCGCGCGACCCGGTGGTGCCCCCGGCCGCTCCGGCAGCCGCGCATAGCTGCCCAAGTGCCGGCCTCACGCTTGCCCCAGGCTTCTGCGCCACGGTGTTTGCGGATGACCTGGGCCATGCCCGGCATCTGGTCGTGTCTGGCACTGGTGTCGTCTACGTCAACACCTGGAGCGGGCGCTACTACGGCAACCAGCCCCCACCCGCGGGCGGCTTTCTCGTGGCGCTGCAGGACGCCACGGGCGGCGGCAAGGCCGACGTGATTCGGCGCTTCGGCCCGACGCCGGCACAAGGCGGCAAGGGCGGCACCGGCATCGCTCTGTTCAAGGACGCGCTCTACGCGGAAGAGTCCGATCGCATCGAGCGCTATGCGCTCCCGCCGGGATCGATCGTACCGCGGGGCGAGCCGGAGGTCATCGTCTCGGGCCTGCCGCTCGACGGGGACCATCCCATGCATCCGTTCGTGATCGATGCCGATGGCGCGCTGTACGTGGATGTTGCCAGCGCCACCAACTCGTGCCAGGAGCGCAACCGGCAGTTCGAGTCACCGGGCATCAAGCCCTGCACCGAGCTCCAGACGCGCGGCGGCATCTGGGTTTACGACGCCAACAAAACCGGCCAGACGTTCTCGCCAGCGGAGCGCTATGCGACGGGCATTCGCAACGCCGACGGCATTGCGGTGGCGCCGGGTGGACACGGCATCTATGCCACGCAACACGGGCGCGATCAGCTGCACCAGAATTTCCCGGCACTCTACAAGCCTGAAGAGGAGGCGACGCAGCCGGCGGAGGAACTGCTGCGCGTCAGGAAGGGCGGCGATTACGGCTGGCCCCAATGCTATTTCGATGAGATTCAGGGGAAGCTTCTGCTGGCGCCGGAGTACGGCGGGGACGGCGGCAAGGCGGCTGGCCTCTGCGCGCAGAAGCTCGCGCCGGTCGCGTCGTTTCCGGCGCACTGGGCACCGAACGACCTCGTGATCTACACCGGCAAGAGCTTTCCTGGCCACTACCGCGACGGCGCCTTCATTGCTTTCCACGGCTCCTGGGATCGTGCACCTTATCCGCAGGGCGGTTACAACGTCGTGTTCCAGCCGCTGCCTGCCAACGCTCGGGTCGGGCGCTGCGAGATTTTCGCCGACGGCTTTGCCGGGGCGATCAAGGAGCCCGGTCGCGCGCAGCATCGTCCCACAGGCGTGGCGGTGGGACCGGACGGCTCACTCTATATATCCGACGACTCGCAGGGGCGCATCTATCGGGTGACCTACCGTGGGGGTTCAGCCTCGGCAAGCGGCGCCTCCTACGCACCGTGTCCGCCCAGGGACGCGCCGGCCGGCTCGCCGAGCACGGCGGGCGCGGCTCCGCCGGAGGGCGAGCACGCCGATGCCGGCGCCTCGGCCGCGCTGCTGCCCGTGCCGGCGGGATCCTCGAGGCGCATTGTCGAGCTCGGCGACGATGTGTTTCACGGCCGCGCGGGCGGCGCAGGCTGCACGGGTTGCCATGGAACCGATGCGTCGGGCACGCCGCTCGGGCCGCCGCTCCTCGGTCACCGCTGGCTGTGGGGCGACGGCAGCTATGAGAGCATCGAGAAGATCATCAGGCAGGGAGTGCCGCAACCGAAGCAGTATCGCGCTCCCATGCCGCCCATGGGCGGGGCACAGCTGACTGACGAGCAGTTGTCAGCCGTCGCGGCGTATGTCTGGGGCCTGAGCCACCGTTGATCCCTGTCCCCGCCCGGGCCATGAGGCTCCCGGGCAGGGATGCTGCACTGGCTAGCGGACGCTCGCTATGAGCCGCTCCGCCCCATCGATCAGACGCTGCGCTTCGTCCTCATCCACGTGGCCGTGCCCGAAGGCCGCGGCCTCCAGCATCGTGATCATGCGGCCCGCGAGGGCATTGCGTTGCGCGGTGATGCGGGTGATTTCCTCCTCCAGCGCGTCGTAGGTCGCATCATCCCCGGCGAGCGCGCGGGTGGAGATCATGAGCGTGCGGCGGCCGAGCTCACCGAGCGGCGCATTGATCTGCTTGTAGGCTGCGGCAAGGCGCGACAGCGTGGCGCGGTGCGGGATGGCCTCATCGAGCGCCTCCACGATCACGCGGCCGTCGTGAGCGTAGTCGTCGCTGAGCCCGGCCAGGTGCAGGAGCGTCGGGCGCACGTCGGTGTGATCGGTGAAGGTAGCGCTCGTCTCGCCTTGATGCCGCACGTGCGGCCCCACGAGCCCGAGCCAGGTCTGGGTGATGCTGCGCTGGAAGTCGCCGTGATTCCAGTTGAAGCCCGGCTGCTCGTCGGAGCATGCGGCGAGCGGGTTGCAGGCCGTGACCGATCGTCCGGCAGTAATGAAGAAGTCGTCGTTGCCGAAGAACGTGAGCGTAGGTGTACGTGCCGGGTCGTGCGTCACCATGTGCAGGAACGCCATCTCGGCCGGGTCCGCCATGCGCTGCATGAGCGGCGGGTTCGAGCCGGTGACCGGGTCAAAGGCCACGAGTGCTGCCAGATTTCGCTCCAGCGTGCGCGTCAGCGCAGCCGTCGGGCCGGGATTGCCGGGGGCATAGACAGTGGGTGCGTCATCGCTGTGAACCGAGAAAGCGGTCGAGTCCCCGAGCTCGGTCAACAGCAACTGACGCAGATCCACGCCGACTTCACCGAGATTGGTCGTGGCGCACAGGACGCTGTCGCCATCGCAGCCGAGCGGCAGGCGGATGTAGGTGCAGGGCGTGTGGATGCCGTCGCACCCGGCAGGCGCGCCCGGGCGGCCGACGAAATGATCGTTCTCATCGGCCGTGATGATGAACAGCGTGTTCTGCGGGGTGATGCCATCTGCCTGCAGGCGGGCGAAGAACTTCCCGAAGGCTTCGTCGTAAGCGGCGAGCTGCGCCACGTAGCCGGCTTCGCCGGGCCCATAGCTACCCGAGAAAGTGAAGTGATTGTCGTGGGCGTCGGCGATGTAACCGTACACAACCGGCACTCCGGCCTCGAGCATCTGCGCCAGGTAGCCGAGAGTCTGCGAGGCCGAGGGATCGAATCCCGGGAAACCGACGTTGCCGTTGCCGTCATTGATCTGGTTGCCATCGATGTCGTTGACGAAATTCTGCCCATGATTGATCTGCGGCGCGACGAAGAAGTTGCCGTACAGCGCGCTGAAGCCCTGGTAGCCACCCGGCTCATCGGGCAGCAGGTCCGGCGCGCCCGCGCCACCGCAGACCGGGCTGTTGTGCGCGCAGTGAATCGCTATTCCCTCGAAGTCGGCGACCGCCTTGTCGAAGTTGGTGAGTGCCTCCTGAGCTTCGGAGGAGTTCGGGCCGAAGACGTTGTCGATGTCACCGAACACGTTCTCGAACTCGATGTTGGCCATCGAGAACGCTCCGACGTCGCAGCCGGCGCGCGTGAACGGCACCCACGGAGCAGGATGGACCTTGCCACGCAGATCGACCATCTGCGGTGCGCCGTCGGGGGCGGTGCTGGTCCAATAGTTGAAGGAGCTCGAGAAGCCGACCGAGCCATCGGCCCTGAAGTAGCCGTACGAGTTGGACACCGGCTGGCCATGCTTTTCGCCGTAGACGCCGGTGAGCGTCGTGATGATGTCGTCGGCGGTGTGCGAAATGAGTGGCGTGTGGTGATTGGTGAGCAGTGTCCCTCCCGACCTGAGGAAGTTCAGCAGGTTCGGCATCTGCTCGAGGTCGGAAGGCACGTCTGGGTTATCGCGCCGCAGGTGCACGTTGTCGAACTGGATCTCGATCACGTGGCGGATGCCACCGCCGAGACGGCACACCGCGCGGTCGGCATCGTCGCCTCCCGCGTCGGCGCGACTCGCTGTCGTAGCGATGAGCGAAGCTGTGGCGAGTATCGTGTAGCTGGCGGCACACAGCGCGACGCGAAACCTTCCCATGTCGGCCTCCCTTTTTTGGCGATGAGCCCTGTCGGCAAGTCCGGCGGACGCAACGGACGGCGCCGCAGACCTTAGAGCCGGCGCGCTACAGTCGTTTGACCGGAAGATGACAGCGCACCGTTTTCGGGCGCGCTCGCGGCCCCGGTCCGACGCAGACCGCTCAGCGGCCGCGGGCGCCTGCTTCAGGCTCGGGAGCCGAGCCCGGCCGCGGACGACTGCCAGCGGCCGAGGATCAGGCCGAGCGTCGCCGCAACGGCGGACCCGACCAGCACCCCAAGCTTCGCAGCAGCGAGCAGCACCGGATCCTCGAACGCGAGGTTGGCGATGAAAACCGAGAGGGTAAATCCGATGCCACCGAGGACACCGAGCAGCAGCAGCTGAGGCCAGCGGATACCCTCTGGAAGGCCGCAGACCTTGAATCTCACGGCAGCAAGTGCGGCGAGGACGATGCCGAGTGGCTTACCGAGTACGAGGCCCAGCACGATGCCCGTGCTGACGCTGAGCGGAGCACGGGTAGAAAGGTCGACACCCCCGAGACTCACCCCGGCGTTGGCGAAGGCGAACAGCGGCATGACGCCGAAGGCGACGTAGGGGTGCAGCATGGTCTCGACGCGCACCACGGGGGATTCGCAGGCGCGTGGCGGGTCGGTGTCCTGCGCCGGCGAGGTGACGCGCGGTTCGTTCGCACGGCGGCGCGCTCTGAGCCCGAAGTCCACAGTCACCGGTGTCAGCAGCCCGAGCAGGACACCGCTCAGCGTCGGATGCATGCCGGTGCGCAGCATGCCAAGCCAAACCACTGCCCCGGGGAACACGTATGCGAGTGCCGAGCTCGCGCCCACCGCTTGCAGGAGCAGTACCAGAGCGATGCCGGCGGCCACGATGGCGAATTGATCGAGCACCACGCCGCCCGAGTAGAAGAAAGCGATCACGAGAATCGCCGCGATGTCATCGGCGATGGCGAGCGTGAGCAGCAGCATGCGCAGCACCGGCGGCACGCGGCCGATCAGAGACAGTATCCCGACGGCGAAGGCGATGTCGGTGGCGGTCGGGATCGCCCAGCCCCGCCGGACCTCGGGGCCATTGCCAACGACGAGATACAACAGTGCCGGCACCGCCACTCCGCCCGCCGCGGCGATGATCGGTAGCGTCGCGACGCGCGGATCCGAGAGGGTACCGTCGTGTATTTCCCGGCGGATCTCGAGACCGACGAGCAGGAAGAAAACAGTCATCAGCCCGTCGTTCACCCAGAAACGCAGGTCGTAAGGAGCGAGCAGCGGGGTGCCGAAACTGAGCCGCCTGTGCCACAGTGCCTCGTAGGCGTGCGAGAGCGGCGAGTTCGCACAGGCGAGCGCGAGCGCCGCGGCGGCGAGCAGCACCACGCCACTCACGGCCTCGACACTGATGAAGCGCAGCGGCCAAAGGCTGCGGCGGCTGGCGGGCGCGGTGCTCACGTCAAAATCCTGAGGTTCCAGGAGCTTAGCCCAGCGTGAAAAATAACGCGCGCCGATGTCGATTCCGTGCGGTGCCGTTCGTCGTATGGCTATGCATTCGAGGAGAGGATCATGCACACCAGCACCCATCTGCATTTCAAGGGCAACTGCCGCGAGGCCTTCCGTTTCTACGCCGAAGTTCTCGGTGGCAGCATCGTGTTCGCGATGACCTATGGTGAATCGCCGGCGGCCGAGCACACCCCTGCGGAAATGCGCGACCAGATCATCCACGCGCGGCTCGACCTCGGGGAGCAGTTTCTGTTGGGTTGCGACACGCCACCGGATCGTTACCTTGCGCCGCAGGGTTTCAACGTGATGGCGGCCGTCGAGCAACCCGCGGACGCCGAACGCGTCTTCAAAGCTCTGGCGGAGGAGGGCACCGTCACCATGCCGTGCCAGGAGACCTTCTGGGCAAAGCGCTTCGGCATGTGCACCGACCGGTTCGGCACTCCCTGGATGGTCAACTGCGCCAAGCCCCTCGAGGCGGTCGCCGGTGCCGACCGCAGAAGTGCGGCCTGAGAGTCCACCCCAGGAAATCATGCTCGCCCTTGCAGGCGGTATCTCAGCGTCTGACAAGATGCATGATTTCCTGGGGGCCCCCGTTCTGTCGCTTGGCGAACACACTTGAGCGAGGCCCGCTTGCGCCGCTCCTCGTGCGATGGTGTCATCCATAGTCATGGCGGCTACGGATGCACATCGCACTATCGACGCCGTGTGGCGCATCGAGTCCGCGCGGCTCATCGCCGGGCTCACGCGCCTGCTGCGCGATGTCGGTCTCGCGGAGGAGCTGGCGCAGGATGCACTGGTTGCGGCGCTCGAGCAGTGGCCGCACACGGGTATTCCTGAGAACCCCGGTGCCTGGCTGATGGCAACGGCGAAGCACCGCGCGATCGATCAGCTGCGGCGCCGGCGCATGCTGTCGCGCAAGCACCAGGTGCTGGAGCACGAGCTCGAGATGGAGCAGCTGAGCAACGGCGGCTCGCTCGAGGCAAGTGCCGAGGATGTGGTCGGTGATGACCTGCTGCGGCTCATGTTCATCGCCTGCCATCCGCTGCTCTCGACTGAGGCGCGCACGGCGCTCACCCTGAAGCTGCTCGCCGGACTCACTACCGGCGAGATCGCGCGCGCCTTCCTCGTGCCGGAGTCCACGATTGCGCAGCGCATCGTGCGCGCCAAGCGCACGCTCGCCGCAGCGCGGGTGCCGTTCGAGACGCTGCCGCCCGAGCAGCTGCGCGAGCGCCTGTCCTCCGTCATGGAGGTCATCTACCTGGTGTTCAACGAGGGCTACTCCGCCACCGCGGGCGATGACTGGATGCGGCAGGCAATGTGCGAGGAAGCGCTGCGGCTCGGGCGCATGCTCGCCGAGCTCGCGCCACTCGAGGCCGAGGTGCACGGGTTGGCGGCACTCATGGAGATCCAGGCGTCACGGCTCAGTGCGCGCGTCGGCGAAAGCGGCGAGCCGGTCCTGCTCATGCAGCAGAACCGCGCACACTGGGACCGGCTGTTGATCCACCGCGGACTGCTCGCGCTGGCGCGCGGCGAGGCGCTCGGCGAGCGGCGCGGGCCGTATCTGCTGCAGGCGGCAATTGCCGCGTGCCACGCCCGCGCGGCGAGTCCGGCCGAAACCGACTGGGTGCTCATCACCGCGCTCTACGATGAGCTCGCGCGGCTTTTCCCCTCACCCGTGGTGGAGCTCAATCGCGCCGTGGCGGTCTCCATGGCGTATGGTCCGGCGGCCGGCCTCGAGCTCACCGACCGGCTGGCAGCGCAGGGTGCGCTGCGCTCCTACCACCTGCTGCCGAGCGTGCGCGGGGACCTGCTCGCGAAGCTCGGCCGCTACTACGAGGCGCGCGGTGAGTTCGAGCGCGCCGCCACCTTGACGCAAAACAGGCGCGAGAGCCGGCTGCTGCTCGATCGCGCGGCGGCCTGCCGCTCGGGAGAGATCTGATGTCGTACATGCTGCTGATCGTCGAGCCCCAGGGGGAGCGCCGCACCCGCGCGCCGCAGGAGGGGCGCGGCCTCTATCACCGCATGCTCGACTACACCGCGTCGCTGAAGGCACGGGGCGTTCTGCTCGCGAGCGACTCGTTGCGTGCGCCCGCGGCACGGCTCAGCATTCGCGGCGGACGGCAGAGCGTCCTCGATGGACCCTTCACCGAATCGAAGGAGCTCGTCGGCGGATTCTTCCTGCTCGACTGCGCCACGCGCGAGCAGGCACTCGGGCTCGCCGCGGAGTGCCCAGCTGCGGAGTGGGCCACCATCGAGGTGCGGGAAATCGGGCCCTGCTACGAGTGAAGCCGCTGCGCCTGTGGCGAGCAGGCGCCTCTCCGAACCGATATCGGTCGGTGAGCTGCCGGTTGAGCGCTACATCTGTGGTGCCCACGAGCTGCACCAGCCCGCGGCTTTCACATCCTTGCCGGGAAAGAGCTGGCAGGGTCCCTGGGTGGAACCGGCGGGTCCCTGGTACAACGCGCAGGTGGCGCAGTTGCTTCCCGGGGTGGCGCCCTGCGCATCCTTCGCCTCCTCGACATATTTGACGGCCTTTGCCTCGGGCGCATCCACGGCGAGGAGCGGTGCCGAGGCCGCGAGGGAGGTGCGCCACGCGGCAGCGGCGAGCGGCGCAACGGATGTGCCGAGCGCGAGCCGTTGCAGCAGCCGGCGACGCGATCGGGAAATCTCTTCGCTCATATGAAGCCCTCGGGCGGTCGGCCATCACAACGCGCCGCGTGAGCCTACCAGACGGCTTCGGCGGTCGCAGTGGCCGCCCGCACCGCGAGCCACAGCCAGGCAGGGACTGTTGCGCGGTGCGTGCAGTCTAGCGTTCGTGCCGGCGCGGCCGTGTCTCCGGCACAAACAACGCACCCAGCAAGAACGCCAGGAACGCGATGAAAACCGGATACCACAGACCGCTGTACATGTTGCCGCTCGCGGCAAACGAAGCGAAGGCTATTGCCGGCAGGAATGCGCCGAACCAACCGTTGGCGAGGTGATAGGGCAATGAGAGCGATGTGTAGCGGATTCGCGGCGGGAAGAGCTCCACCAGCCAGGCGCCCAGCGGCCCGTACGTCATCGCCAAAATCGATATGAGGCAGGTGCACAACACGATCAACATGATGTGGTTGGTCTTTGCCGGAGCGTGGGTTGCCGGATACCCAGCCTCGGTGAGTCGCTGGCGCAGTTTCCTGCCGAACTCATCCACCGCAGACTTGAACGCGCCTTGCGGCAGGTCGTTCTCCCGCACTGACTCGAGAGTCGTGGCCGCATCTCCTGCGCCGATCCTGACCCATGCCACGGAACCTGGCGGCGCAGCCTCGTTTCGGTAGGGTACGCCGGCCTGAGTGAGTGCCGACTTGGCAACGTCGCAGGAGTTGGTGAAAGAGCTGTTGCCGATCGGATCGAACTGGAAGGAGCACTCACCGGGGGGCGCGATGACCGTCACCGGAGCGGCCGCCATGGCTTTCTGCAGCGCAGGGTTGGCGTAGTGCGTCAGGCCGTGAAACAGCGGAAAGAAAGTGAGCACGGCCAAAAGGCAGCCACCCAGGACCAGGGGCTTTCGCCCGATGCGATCGGAGAGGCCGCCGAACGCGACATAGAAAGGTGTCCCGAGCAGAATCGCCGCAGCGACGACCAGGCTAGCGTCCCGGGCACCGATTCTCAGGATTCGGTCGAGGAACAGCAGCGAGTAGAGATGCGCGCTGAAGGCGATGACTGCGACCCCGGCGGCGGCCTCGACTGCTGAAGCGACCTTGTCGACTCCAATGATCGTCCCCGTCGGGCCGACCAGCTCAGCCGCGAGGAATGCAACATCGCCGGCACCGCTGCCGACATCCAGCACTGTCATGCCTTGCGCGAGTCCCGCCGCCTCGAGAAAGCCGCGCGTGATCGGCTCGAGAAAGCGCGCTTGATTCCTCAGACGGGAGACTTCCCGGTCCGAATGGCCGAGCACATAGGCTGGGTCTTGCATGTACGCGCTGCCGGCTCCGCCGCGCGGCACTCTACGCCTGATTCGTTGCCTGCCCGAAGCTTTCCATCATGAGCCCAGTGCCACCGCGCGAGACGTGCGCGACCACCGCGGTACGCCGATGGAGCTTGGTGACACCGCCCAAGTTGATGGCGAAGGACAGCACCACGTGCTGGCCCTTACGCAGGCCGAGGTTCGATGTCTCGATGAATACCCCGGTCGCGCTCAGGTTCACGGCTTTGCAGAGCTTGCGTCGTCCGCCGGGCACCGTGATGTACACGATGGTGCGCGCGCGATGCCTGGTGTGCAGTCGGCGTTCCACTGCGATTCCCCGTGCTCGTGGTTCTTCTATTCTTCTGTCTGGGCGCCTGCGCATTATGCCCTGTGCGGCACGACGTGCCGCGGCGAATTGAACGTAATTCCTCGCACTCTTTGGCTCAGCTGCTGCCCAGGAACGAGCCGATTTCGGCCCCGAATGTCTCGAGGTCCACCAGAAATGCGTCGTGCCCCTCGATGCAGGAGAGGGGGGCAAAGCGGGTGCCGATGCCCGCAGCCTCCAGGAAGCCTGCGACCGCACGCTGCTCATTCACTGAAAAGAGCAGATCCGTCTGGACGCCGATTACGAGCGCCTGCTCGAGCGCCGCCCGGCGGAACACCTCGACCGGATGGCCGTGCGCGGCGAGATCGAACCGGTCCATGGAACGGGAAATATAGAGATAACAATTGGCATCGAAGGCGCTGACAAAGCGTTGTGCGAGGGTCTCGAGATAGCCCTGTACCGCAAATTCCGACGCGAAGGGGTCTCCGCGTTTCATATCGTCACGGATCGGCTGACGCCCAAAGCGCAGCTGCCATTCCGCCGCCGAGCGGTAGGTTACGGTACCGAGCTTGCGGGCGAGACGTTGACCGGTCGCGGGGGGGTGGTCAGGGGAATAGTCCCCACCCGCCCAGGCCGGGTCCGAGGTGATGCATTCGCGCTGGATCGAGCGGAGTGCAATGGCGAAGGGCGCGGCCGCGGCCGTACCTGAGACGCAGACAAGCCGCCGCGCAGCGCCTGGAAACAATGCCGCATAGGCGAGCACCACCATCCCTCCGAGCGAGGGCCCCATGACGGTATCGAGACGACTGATTCCGAGGCTCCGAACGGTCTCGAAGCCCGCCCGCGCGATGTCTTCGACCGAGAGGTCCGGGAAACTCAGCCGGTATGGCCTGCCGGTGGCCGGGTCAGGAGAGGCGGGTCCGGTCGAGCCGAAACAGCTGCCGAGCGAATTTACGCACACTACGAAGAAGCGGTCGGTGTCGATGGCGAGCTTCGGACCCACCATCCCCTCCCACCAGCCGGGGGTGGGGTCCTGGAGGGAGGCGGCGGCGTGCGCCGGTGGTGAAAGCCCGGTGAACAGCAGCAGCGAGTTGTCGCGTGCGGCGTTCAGCGTGCCCCAGGTCTCGTAGGCAATTCGGGCACCGTGCAGGACACCTCCACGCCACATCGGGAAAGGATCGGGCAGCACTGCGTACTGACGCGCATCCATCGGGGAAGGGCCGTGCATCTGCGCACCCGCGCGGGGCGGAACGCGCGCTCAGGGCTCCGGATCGCCGCCCTCGGCGATGCCCTCGAAGAGGATCGTCGAGAGATAGCGCTCGCCGGTATCGGGGAGCATGGCGAGAATGACCGCGCCCTGCGGCGCATCCGCTGCGACCTTCAGGGCGGCTGCGAAGGTCGCACCCGAGGAGATACCGCAGAAAATGCCCTCCTTGCTGGCGAGGCTGCGGGCGCTCTCGACGGCCTCGGCGTCCGTGACCGTGACTATCCGATGGGCGACTTCGCGGTCGAGGACGGCCGGTACGAAATCCGGCGTCCAACCCTGGATTTTGTGCGGCGACCACGTCTTGCCCGAGAGCAGGGCCGCTCCCGCTGGCTCGCACACTACGATCTCCACCTCCGGTCGCGCGAGCCTGATCATCTGCCCGGCGCCGGTCAGCGTACCGCCGGTTCCCCAGCCGGTGACGAAGTAATCCAGCCTTCGGCCGACGAAATCCTGGATGATTTCCGGTCCGGTCGTGCTGCGGTGATAGGCAGGGTTCGCCTCGTTCTCAAACTGCCGCGCGAGAAACCAGCCGTGCTCTTTCGCCAGCTCCGCGGCCTTGCGCACCATGCCGCTGCCGCGCTCGGCTGCCGCAGTGAGGATGACTCTGGCACCCATGATGCGCATGAGTTTTCGGCGCTCGACCGAGAAGGTCTCGGACATCACCGCGACGAAGGGATACCCCTTGGCGGCGCATACCATGGCAAGCGCGATGCCGGTGTTGCCGGAGGTGGCCTCGATTACCGTCTGTCCGGGCTTGAGCGCACCGGTACGCTCCGCGTCCTCGATGATGCCGATCGCGAGGCGGTCCTTGACCGAGGCGAGCGGGTTGAAAAACTCGCATTTCACGAACATCGATACGTGCTGCGGCGCGAGGCGCTGGATGCGCACGACGGGGGTCTTCCCGATCGTGCCGAGAATGCTCTCGTAGATCATGCTGTCTTTCTACGCTCGGCGTGTGCGTCGGGGCAAGACGCCCCTCGTGGCTTGTAAGACTTTGTCGCTATGATGGCATGATCAGACTGCAGAAGCTGCTTGCGGAGGCCGGCCTTGGCTCGCGCCGTGCGATCGAGGGCTGGATCCGCGCAGGCCGCGTCAGCGTCGGAGGACGGACGGCGCAGCTCGGCGACCGAGCAGCACTCAACGATGAGGTGCGCCTGGACGGGAGGAAGCTCGATCTCCTCCGACCCTCGGGCGCGGCACCCGAGCTACTCCTTTATTACAAGCCCGTGGGCGAAGTCACGAGCCGAAGCGACCCGGGCCGGCGGCCGACCGTGTTCGATCGGCTGCCGCAGCCGGCCCACGGCCGGTGGATCAGCGTCGGGCGGCTCGATGTAAACACGGCGGGCCTGCTGCTGCTCACCACCGACGGGGAGCTCGCCCACCATCTGATGCACCCCTCCGGGGAGGTCGAGCGGGAGTATCTCGTGAGGGTGCGTGGGCGGCCGGGGTCCGAAGTGATCCGCTCACTTCTCGAGGGGGTCGTTCTCCAGGATGGGCCGGCACGGTTCGATCGCATCAGCACCGACTCCGCCGGGCAGGGCGCCCACAGCAGCTTCCGTGTGGTGCTGCACGAAGGCCGGAACCGCGAGGTGCGCCGGCTGTGGGAGGCCGTCGGCTTCGAGGTCAGCCGCTTGCTGCGTGTCCGATACGGACCGGTCGAGCTCCCAGGGGACATGCGTCCCGGGAACATCCGCCGGGGGGATGCCGCGACACTCGAGCGTCTGCGGGCGGCTGTTCGTCGGGTCTGAGCCGCTGCCGGGTCCCGGCGGCAGGGGGATAGACCGGTCCGGCAAGCAAATTACGGGCCAGGAACGCATTGACACCCCGCCAGCGCAAAATCACAATACGCGGCTCGTTTTGCGGAGGGGTACCCAAGCGGCCAACGGGAGCAGACTGTAAATCTGCCGGCTTACGCCTTCGAAGGTTCGAATCCTTCCCCCTCCACCACCCGAGGACGGAAGGCGAGACCGAAGCGAGGCCGGCAGACGGCGCCATCAGCGCGGGTGCGGGTGTAGTTCAATGGTAGAACCTCAGCCTTCCAAGCTGATGACGTGGGTTCGATCCCCATCACCCGCTCCACGTCAGTCCGCGGTGTTGGCAGCCGGCGTCGGGCCCATGTAGCTCAGTTGGTAGAGCACGTCCTTGGTAAGGACGAGGTCACCGGTTCAATCCCGGTCGTGGGCTCCAGTCGACCGGGCAGCCGGTGTTGAGTTGAAAGTTCGTTTGTCGGGATTTCGGCGCCGCACGAGGCCGGGCGCCCTTTCGAGGAAACATCCATGTCCAAAGAGAAATTCGAGCGCAGCAAGCCGCACGTGAATGTTGGCACGATTGGTCACGTGGACCACGGCAAGACGACTTTGACGGCGGCGCTGACGAAGGTGATGGCCGAGACCTACGGTGGGACGTTCGTGGCGTATGACCAGATCGACAAGGCGCCGGAGGAGAAGGCGCGTGGCATCACCATTTCGACCGCGCACGTGGAGTACCAGAGCAAGAAC
>DATMPW010000052.1:0-26466 GCA_035566915.1 Steroidobacteraceae bacterium | reverse complement strand
GATCAACCGCCTGGTCGAGCCCACCGACGGCCGGGTACTGCTCGATGGCGCGGACACCCGCAGCGAGCCTGCACATCTCCTGCGCCGGCGCATTGGCTATGCGATCCAGGGGCACGGGCTCTTCCCACACCGGACCGTGGCGGAGAACGTGGCCACGGTCCCGCGGCTCCTGGGCTGGCCGGAAGCGCGCATCCGGTCCCGTGTCTGCGAGCTGCTGGAGATCTTCCAGCTCGATCCGGGTCTCTACGCGCACGCTTTCCCGCACCAGCTCTCCGGGGGCCAGCAGCAGCGCGTGGGAGTCGCGCGGGCGCTTGCGGCCGAGCCGGCAGTGCTCCTGATGGACGAGCCCTTCGGGGCACTCGATCCGATCATCCGCGCCAAGGCACAGGAAGACCTCCTTGGTATTCAGCGCCGGTTTGGCACGACCATTGTGCTGGTCACCCACGACATGGACGAGGCGTTCCGCCTCGGCCATCGGGTCGCTGTCATGAGTCAGGGACGGCTGCTGCAGTATGACCGCCCGGCGGTTCTGCTGACTCACCCGACGGACCCTTTCGTGGCCCGCATGACCGGGCTCAGCGACCGTGCAATGAAACTGCTCGCGCTCACCACCGCTGGCGAGGCGGCACTCCCCGGGAGCTCCGATGGACCGCGCGTGGCCTCATCCGCATCGCTGCGCGAAGTGCTCTCCGAGCTGGTTTGGAGCCGAGCGGCATCGGCTGTCGTTCTGGGCGAGGATGGCGCACCGCGCGGGCAGCTCACCGTAGCCGCCATACTCGCGCGCGGGCACCCCTGACGCATGTCCGGCGCGAACCTGTTGCGATTGGTCGCTCTCGGGGTGCTCGTCGCATTCCTCGTCTCGCCGCACACCTTCGCCCCGGTGTTCGCGCCGCTCACGCACTATGGCGCACCGGCGATTTACGACCAGGGCAATCTCCTCTCACTCGCGCTGGCGCAGCTCGGCACGGTGTGCTGTGCGGCTGCCGCCAGCACGTTGGTGGCGGTCGGCCTCGGGATCCTCGTGACGCGTCCCGCGGGGGCGCAGTTCCTGCCGCTCGCGCGCACGCTGGTCAACATCGGCCAGACGTTTCCGCCGGTCGCGGTGCTCGCCGTGGCGGTGCCGCTGGTCGGATTCGGGGAGAAGCCGACGCTCATCGCGCTCTTCGCCTACGGGCTGTTGCCCATTTTCGAGAACACCATGGCGGGGCTGCGCAGTTGCCCGCCGGCGGTGCTCGAAGCGGCGAGCGGCATGGGTATGAGCGCGCGCGAGCGGCTGCGCTGGGTAGAGCTGCCGCTCGCGATGCCTCTCATCCTCGAAGGGGTGCGGCTTTCCCTGGTCATCAACGTCGGCACGGCGACCATCGGCTCTACGGTCGCGGCCAAGGGCCTCGGTGAGGTGATCATTGCCGGCCTCCTCTCGAGCAATACCGCGTTCATCCTCCAGGGCGGACTCGTCACCGGTCTCATGGCGGTGCTGCTCTACGACGGGCTCAGGGCGCTCGAGCGCCGCCTGTCCCGCGCGGTTCCGGTCGATTGAGACGGCCTTCGCGAAAAGCGATGGCTTTGGCGACGCCCAGGGAACATTAGTTTAGAATCACTCTGGAATGTCCATCGGAACTCCGCCCGAGCGGGACTTTCCCGGGGCGCCCCTGACTCGCCACAGCCCGCGCGTCTCGGTGGAAATCCCGACTCTGCTTCTCATACTGGTCGACTATGTCGGCTGGCTGGCGATCACCTTTGCCTATACGCGCTGGCCACTGGCGATCGTAGCGCCCAGCACAGTCGTTCTGATCACGCTGCACAGCTCCCTGCAGCATGAGATCGTGCATGGTCACCCGACGCGTTGGGAGGGTCTCAACCGGCTTTTCGCCATAGTGCCATTGTCGTTGTGGATGCCTTACGACCGCTACCGCCACACTCACCGGGCACACCATATCAACCCACGCCTCACCGACCCCCTCGATGATCCCGAGTCCTACTACTGGAGGCCGGAGGATCTGGCGCGGCTCGGTGCCGTCAGCCGCTTCGTCCACGAGATCCAGCAGACGCTCGCCGGCCGTATCGTCCTCGGCTCCTTCTGGCGCATCGGCATGTTTCTGCGCGATGAAGCGCGCTCGCTGCTGCACACCGAAAAGCGCGCGCTGATTCGTAACGAGCAGAACGTGCGCCGCATCTGGCTCGAGCACCTCGCGTGGTCCGTGCCCGTGATCCTGTGGCTGAAGCTCGTGTGCGGCATGCCGCTATGGATCTACTTCGTGGCCATGGTGGTCCCCGCCAACGGCCTGCTGCTGATCCGCGCGTTTGCCGAGCATCGGTGGAGCCCGGGCGTGCGCGAGCGCATCGCCCTGGTCGAGGGCTCGTGGATCCTGGGACCCTTGTTTCTGTTCAACAATCTGCATTCGCTGCACCACGAAGAGCCCGGCACTCCCTGGTACGAGTACAACGCCCGCTACCGCCTGCAGCGCGAGCGGTTGATCGCGCAGAACGGCGGGCTGGTCTACTTCACGTACTTCGACGTGGCACGCCGCTATCTGTTTCGCCGCCACCACCCGCTGCCGCACCCCCTCGGTCGGGTACCGCCGGCGCCCGGACGCGAAGTCCCGCGCGCCGCGTAGGTCGGTCAGGCCGGCCGGTCGAAGCCCGCAGCCTTTGCCGCGCGCTCCCACTGCAGAAGCGGCGCGAACGACTCCCCGCTGACTTCGGCAAAGCCCTCGAGCAGCAGCAACTCCGCCAGCGGACCGAACCAGTCCTGCCCGCGGGCGGCCAGGAAGGCGCCGCGCAGCCGGGCGATCATGTCGGCCGGAGCTCCGGCCGCGGCGACGAATGCCGGCATCGGTGCCACCTCGGTCGAGGTCAGCACGCGCACGCCGCAGGTGAGCTCGGGCGCGTGACGGGCAATCAGCAGGTGCCAGTAGGCATCGAGCGGCCCGACATCGATCCGTCCTGCACGAACGCTGTCGAGCACGTTGCGTGCGGTCACGAGGTTGCCGACCATCTCTCGGTAGAGCGCCGGGCGTTGCGGGCTGCGGTAGGCGAGCAGGTGATGGCGCAGCGCGTTGAAGCCGGAGTGCGAGTGCGTCACGGTCCAGCCGGCGCGCCCGCCGAAGGTATCCTCGAGTGTCCGGTAGGGCGCATCCTCGCGCACGATCAGGTCGGTGCGATACACGGCGCGGCCTTCGGCCCACGGCGCGCTCGGGATCGGTGCGGCGAGTGGGACGACGCGCGCGAGCTGCATTGCGATCGGGTAGCCGCACATGAATACCGCTCCGAGATCCGGCCGCGACCACAATGCCTCGAGCGGCTGCGGGGCCGGATAGGGGAAATAGTCGAGCGCCACGTCCGCCTCGCGGCTGATGTTCTCGAGAAGCGTGCGCCAGTGCGCCTCGACCGTTGGTGTGACCGCGTACATGCGGGCATTCATGATCCACGAGCTCACCTGCGATTCACCCCGTGTGGCCGAGCTCGCGCGTGCGGCGGGCGAGGTAGTCGGCAAGCGCCTCGCGCACCGCCGGGTCGAGCGGCGGCGCCACGTACTCTGCCAGAAGCTTCTTCCAGATGAGTGTGGCCCGCTCGGTGGCGGTGCGCGAGCCCGCCTCGGTCCACGCCTCGAAACTCGACCAGTCGGACAGCAACGGACGGTAGAACGCCGACTGGTAGCGTGCGAGTGTGTGCGCCGCGCCGAAGAAATGACCGCCCGCGGCGATGTCCTTGATGGCATCGACGGCGAGATCATCGTCGCTGAACTCCACCGGCCTGAGGATCTCGGCCCAATTGCGCAGCAGCTCGGCGTCCACCACGATCTTCTCGAGCGATGCCGAGAGACCTCCCTCGAGCCAGCCGGCAGCGTGGTTGATGAGATGGCTGTGACTCAGTATGGCCGCCTGCAGCGAGAAGGCGGTCTCGTAGGTCGACTGCGCGTCCACGGCGGGCGAGGCATTCACGGCGCTCGTGCGTACCGGGAGCTTCAGCCGGCGTCCGAGCTGCGCACCGGCGAGCACGGCGTGAACGTACTCCGGCGTGCCAAAGGCCGGTGAGCCGCTACGCATGTCGACGTTCGAGGTGAATCCTCCCATGACGCACGGCGTGCCGGGACGCACCAGCTGGCAGAACGCAATGATTCCGAGCGCTTCCGCGGTCTGCTGCACCAGCGCCCCCGCGAGAGTGACCGGCGCCATGGCGCCCATCAGCGTGAACGGCGTGATCACGACGCACTGGCCGTGACTGGCCATGATCATGATGTTGTCGAGGATCTCCTCATCCACGCGGCGGGGCGAATTGACGTTGGTCACGGTCATCAGCGTCGGACGCGCGGCGAGCGTCTCGACCGTGCAGCCGTGCTCGATGGCGGACATGGCGATGGCGTCCTGCGCCTGCACGCCGCCGATGCCGCGCGCCGCCCAGACGATGTCCGCGCACTCGATGTGTGCCTGGTAGGCGTAGAGGTGACGGATCGGCACCGGCACATCGACCGGCTCGACCACGATCCCGCCCTGCCAGTGCAGCACACCGAGCGCCTGAGTGAGCTTGAGGATGTTGCGGAAGGCCTCGATGTCGCCGTAGCGCCGGCCGCCTTCGAGGTCGCGGATGTTCGGCGCACCGTTCACCGGGCCGAAGTTGATCACGTTGTCGCCCACGTGGAGGTGCCGCGCCGGGTTGCGGGCGTGCAGCACGAAACGCTCGGGCGCGAGCGACAGCTGCGACTCGATGAGATCGCGTCCCATGCGGACCATCTGCGTCGGTTCATCCACCAGCGCGCCGGCACGCCGATACACCTCGCGTGCCGCGGCGCTGCGAATCTCGAGTCCCGCCTCTTCCAGCACCCGGTAGGCCGCTTCGAGAATTCGCTCGAGCTGCTCGGCATTGAGGATCTCGAGCGGCGCCCAGCGGTTCGTGAGGCGCGGGAGTGGGGCGAGCGAGGGACCGCTGGCGCGCGGTGCCCGGCCCCGGTCGCGGCGGCGGGAGGGTGCGGACGCGTCGCTCGTCATGCCGCGGATTCTACGCCGCCGCTCACGAGCCGCCGCCCGCTGAGGGCGGCTCGTGCTCGCGATGGTAGCGGTGGATCGCCCAGAGGTAACTCTCCATCAGCGAATCCTTGCCGAGCGCGGCCAGCACCGCGCGGCGACGGCGCGGTGTGGTGATACGCGAGAGCTGCGAGCGTGCGCGCTCGAAGTGCCGCAGCTGATTGCGGTACTGCCAGAGGAGCTCCCGGGTGGCCATTTTGTCCTGGTGCAGCTCCCACACGCCAAGCAGCACCGCGAGCGCACCCATGGAGAAGGTCAGCATGTTTCGCAGCGGTACGCCGAGCCCCATGTCGATGCGATGCAGGCTCTCGCCGAAGAGGAACAGGACCGAGATGACGAGCAGGATGGCGACGAACAGCGCCCGCCGCAGCCGCCCTACGCGCCGGCTGCTCCTTTCGAGGCGCGCCACCTTCCTGGTGAAGTAGGCATGCTGACTCTCGATCCACGCCTGTTCGACGCCGCACTCCTCGCGCCCCTCCGGCTCGCTCGCCGGCCCCATGGGGACCTCACGGGGCTCGATACCCTTGAGAACAAAGCCGATCCAGCCGAAGCCCCGAAAGCGGTCGATGCCCGACAGGGTGAGCACCTCCGCGGCATCGACCCCCAGGTCGGCGCCCGCGAGCCGCAGGTAGAAACGCGCGCGCAGCGTCTCGGCGAGTGCACGGTAGGTGAGGTGCTTGCCGAACCAATGTCTGCCCTGCAGTACGTGGTATACGCCGAGGCTCGTGAGCAGCGTCAGCAAATACGCCATGAGCAGCACACGCGACTCGGTGAGCTTCTCGTACACGAGGTAAGCGAGACCCATGGCGAAAGCCATGACGGCGAACAGGTCGAACAGACGGTCCGAGCGGCGCTGGAAGTACACGGCGAGCGTGTCGGCCTTGCCGTACTGCTCATCGATGTCCGCGAGCTGCCGCCGCTCGGGAACCGGCAGGCGTACCGGCAACACGCTCAGCAGCGAGTCCGCCGGCGGTAGCCGGCCAGCCTCGGTGAGTTCACGGAACTCAGCGTTATAGTGGTTGAGCTCGGCCAGCTGATGGCGCAGGAGCCCCGGCATGGTGCGCAGCATCTGCAGCGTGCTCTCACCGCTCGCGAGCAGGAAGCACGGTGGGCGCGACTCGTGCGGTGCGCCGCCACTGCGCGCGGTCGGCGCCCAGTAGATGAGCCGTTCGGCTGCCTCGGCTTCGTCGGGCGCCTCGATGAACTCGAGCAACTCGGGGCCAGCATGATCATCGTTGCGCACGCCGAGGAAACGCAGCACCGTGTCCGCCGTGCCACCGGCAAGTTGCGACACCCGGCCATCCCAGAGAGCGAGCAGCAGGCTGCTGCGGCGGATGAGCGAGCTCGTGAGGTTCGCGTAGAGTGCATCGCGCTGCTGCGGTGAGTGCGGGTCGGGCGCATGCGCGCTGCCAGCGGGTGGGCTCAGCTCGAGGCAGCGCACCCGTGGATGGCGCAACAGCTCCTTCAGGCTCGCCAGCGTGTGCGCATCGAAATCGCTCGCATAATGTGTGAGCGGCATGGGTAGCACCGCTTCCACCTCGACTCCGAGCTCCACCGCGGTCTCTGCAACCAGCAGGTCCGCACCCGCGGCCATGCCGACGATGAGGTGCAGGTCAGTGTCCGGCAGGTACTCCTTCAGCTGGCGCACGAAGCTCGCAACGGCCGCGCGCAGCTGTGGCAGCTGCTCGCCATCGAGGTCGCGGTGACCTGACACGCCCACGATGAAGGGCGAGTTCGCGATCGTGCTGGAGCTGGCTACGTCCAAGAAGGCACCGCAAGCGCTACGGGTCCGCGGTCATTGTGCGGGTGGCGTTGCCTCGCCACAATGCCGGGCAGGTTGCACCGCGCTGGTGCGATCCACTACTTTGGCGGCAGGGTATGGCCACATCGCTCGCTCCGGTAAGCGCCGCGCAGGTCGAGGCATACCAGGCCGATGGCGCGGTGGTGTTGCGGCAGCTGCTCACCCCTCTGGAGGTCGAGACCGTGCGCGCCGGAATCGACGAGAACCTCGCGCACCCGAGCCCGCGCGCCAAGGTGGCGAGCGAGCGCGACGATCCGGGGTGGTTCATCGAGGATTTCTGCTGCTGGCAGCAGAATCCCCATTACCGGCGCGTGATCTTCGAATCCGTGCTCGGGCGGGTGGGTGCGGCGCTCATGCGCAGCCGCAGCGCGCGGCTCTATCACGATCACATGTTGACCAAGGAGCCCGGCACGCGGCAACGCACCCCCTGGCACCAGGACCAGCCCTATTACAACATCAGCGGCCGCCAGAACTGCAGCTTCTGGATTCCGGTCGATCCGGTGAGTCGCGAGTCGACGCTCGAGTTCATCGCCGGCTCGCACCAGGGTCCCTGGCTGATGCCGCGCACGTTCCGCGACGCGCAGGCGCGCTGGTTTCCCGAGGGCAGTCTCGCCGATCTCCCCGACATCGAGTCCCACCGCAACGCCTTCCGCATCCTCGGCTGGCAGCTCGAGCCGGGGGATGCGGTGTGCTTTCACATGCTCACGCTGCACGCGGCGGGCGGCGTCGGTGGCGGCCGGCGTCGTCGGGTCTTCTCCGTGCGCTTGCTCGGCGATGATATCCGCCACGCCCCGCGCCGCTGGCCGACCTCACCCGAGTTCCCGGGACTCACCGGGGAGCTGCCTCCCGGCGCGCCGATGGAGCATCCGCTCTTCCCGTTGCTGTGGCCGTCGTGAGCGCCTGCCGGCCTCAATCCGCGCCGCTCATGTGGCGCACGAACGCGCCCAACGCCGCGCGCCTGTCATCCCACAGCTCGTAGGTCAGAGTCGTGCCGTTGACCTCCGCGAGCAGCGCGAGGTGGCGTGCCGCGGCGAGGAAGCGCACTACAGCCAGATCCGTCCCGTACACGTTGGGCGCCGCGTTGCCTACCGGTGGCGCATGAACCGGGAGGCCAATGCCGGCCTCGTGCGCGGAGTGGCCGCGAAGCTTGAGCGCAATTCGCCGGTCGTCCGCCTGAATCACGAGCGGCTCGGGGTCGGGCAGGGCGTCATGGCGCAAGCGTGGATCGACCGTCGACCAGAAGTACACGACCAGCACGTATTCGATCTTGCCACCGCGATTCACCGACGCCGCAGCAAGCGTCGCGTAGTCATGGGCGTTGGCTGCCAGGTCACGACGCGGATACTCGAACACCAATGGCTGCTCGACCGCGGTGACCGTGGCCCCGGTGTCCTCATCGAGGTATTCGATCGGTGGGTTGTCGCCCGCGAGCGCATTACACGTGAGCAGCACGAGCGCCATGACGAGCGCGGGCGCACGCCAATATCTCAGAGCGGGGCTGTAGAGCCTTAATAAATGGAGCACCAGGCGAACACGACACGAAACGACCAGGTCACATAGTACGGGCACTGGGCGGTCAGGTGAATATGTCGCATCGCAGCGCCGCCCGGGCTGCCACCGGCGTGAGCAGCGGGTCGCACTCTGCGCGATGTACATCGCGCAGGTGAAATGCTGTACTTGGGATGGGTGGTCGCCAGAAGAACAATACCGTCCGCCAGTTTGGAAATCCGTTACCTCCCGACCCAATGGGCCCGAGCGTGCTGTCTGCACGACCCTCGTAACCCTGCTTCCCGGGGAAAGCGCATGCGCATCTCCCATCTGCTGCTCGCATCGACCTTGCTGTGCTCACACCTGGCACGCGGAGACCCATGGCAGTACGAGTTGCTGTTGATGCCGAGTGCACAGGCCGTCGGGACCTTCGACCGGCAGGCGCCCGTTACGGAGATCGTCGACGAGGTGGTGCAGATCGACACCTTGTTCACTGTCCAGCGGGGCCCGTTCAAGCTCTTTGGCGAATTCCTGTTGTCCGATCACGAGGGAGACCTCGAGCGCTTCCAGCTCGGCTGGCAGGCCACTCAGGACACGGTCGTCTGGATAGGCCGTTATCACCAGCCGACCAGCGTCTGGAACCACGACCATCATCATGGGCAGTACCTGCAGACGAGCATCACGCGACCTTTCGTCGACGAATGGGAGGACCTCGGCGGCATCCTGCCGCAGCACTTCACCGGGATGCTGATCGAATCCGGCCACAAGGCCTTCGGCTCCTGGCGGCTGCGCACCGCGGTTGCGGGCGGACTCGCACCGATCATCACGCCACAGGGTCTCGAGCCGTTCGACCTGTTGCACCCCGATTCCAGGCACCACCAGGTGGGTTTCCAGGGGAGTGTTTCACTGCACCCGGGGGAACTCACCGAATCGGGTTTCGGACTTCTCGCGGCAACCGATGAGCTGCCCGCCATTGGACTCACGGCTCCCCCGCTGCCCGGCCTCGATCACGCGGATCTGAAGCTGCTCGGTGCATTCGGCATCTACGCCGCCGCCGAGTGGAAGATCCTTGCGACCTGGTATCACGCCCGTGCCAACTTGTGCTCTCCCGTTTCCTCCACCGGCGAGAACTTCGGGGTCGGCTATGTGGAGGCAGAGCGCCGTCTGCCGCACGACCTCACCGGCTTCTTGCGCTGGGAAAGCTCTGCGGATGCCGGCGAGTCTATCTACCTCAAGCTCTTCCCGATGTTCGTGCGTCAGCGGAACGTGCTGGGATTGCGCTGGGATTTCGTGTCCCACCAGGCACTCACCCTGCAGCTGTCGGACACCAACACCCTGGATGGGCACTTTTCCGACATCCGGCTGCAGTGGAGCGCGGCATTTCTGTAAACAGCCGTGCGTCGCTTACTCACAATAACACTGATCCTGTGCCTGGCGGCGCCGGCGCGGCCCGCTTCGCAGGCGGTCGTGCTGGTGGTGCGCGCCGATAGCCCGGTGCGCGAGCTCGACTCGGTCAGCGTGCGCAAGCTCTTTCTCGGTCTGCCGGTGCTCATCAACGGCAGCCCGCTCCATCCGCTGCGCAACCGCAGCGATGCGTTGCTCGATGAGATATTCCTGCAACAGATCGTCGCCATGTCGCAGTCGAACTATGACCGGCAGATACTCATCGGCGTGAACCGCCAGGGATGGCTGCGGCCGACGGAATATCACCGCCTGAGCGACCTCGTCGATGCTCTGAAGGCCGATTCGAATTCGGTGAGCTTCATGTGGCAGCGCGACGTGGGGCACAATGCGGACATCCGGGTCATCCGCGTGCTATGGGGCGATTAGTCAGCAGCCTGAGCGTCCGCCTGATCAGCGTGGTGCTGGTGATACTCGCCGCACTCGTGCCACTGCTGTACCTTGGAGTTTCCGCGATCGTACGCGAGGGGTATGCCGAGCGGTTCGTCAATCAACTGCGCGCGTACAGCCGGCTGGTCGCCGACGAGCTCGAGTCGATCGATGGTCCGGATTTCGACCGGCGCGCGGTCGCGGTTCTCGATAGTGCCGTACTCAGCGGCCAGGTCGTGTTCGCGGAAATTCGCGACGGCGCGCGCACGCTCCACAGCTCGATCGCAACGCCAACCGCCGACGCCCCGCTGCGTGATGACTTCCATTTCGGAGATCAGCACGATCAGGCCTATTTCATCACGCACACCGTGAGCCGGGGCGATCATGCGCTTCTGCTGCGCCTCGGTTTCGACGAGGTGCCCACACTCGAGCGCATCGCCGCTGCGGAGCGGCGCGTTCTGATCGCGATGGCGGCCTTCGTCGCGAGCTCGATCGCCGTCGCTGCGTGGCTCTCCTGGGCGATCGCACGACCCATGGTGCGCCTGCAGCAAGCGGCCCAGCGCGTGGCCCGTGGCGACCCTCACGCTCAGCTCGACGTCGGCAGCTCGATCCGCGAGGTGCAGGAGTTCAACTATCACCTCGAACACATGCGCCGTGAGCTCGTCGGCGCCAACGAGCGGCTCAGCCTCGAGATGCGCGAGCGTGAGGTCTCCGAGCAGAAGCGCCTCGACTTGGAACGGCGGCTGCTGCATCGCGAGCGTATTGCAACCATTGGAACGCTGGCCGGAGGCGTGGCGCACGAATTCAACAACATCATGACGCCCATCCTGCTGTATTCTCAGCTGGCACTGGAGGAAGTGCCCGCGGGCGGGGAGCTGGCCGAGTACCTGAAGCGCGTGATCGACGCCGCACACCGGGCGCGTACTCTCGTCATGCGTATCCTCACCTTCAGCCGTGAAATGGATCTGCAGGAGCCGAAGGTCTTTCCGCTGCGGGCGCCGGTGGAGGAAGCCCTGGCCCTGCTGCGGGCGATCGTGCCCGCCAACATCGAGATCCTGTTCAGCGCCCGGGAGGAGGCCATGCCGGTACTGGGAGATGCGAGCCTCGTGCACCAGATGGTGATCAATCTCGGCACCAACGCGTACCAGTCGATGCGGGACAACGGCGGTAAGCTCGCCATCACCCTGGGGGCGACCGACAAGCCTCCCGACAGCCAGGTTGAGCCTGGGCGCTATCATCTGCTGGAGGTGAGCGACACCGGGCACGGCATGGAGGCCGCAGTGCTCGAACACATCTTCGAGCCATTCTTCACCACCCAGGAAGTTGGCGAGGGCACCGGTCTCGGACTGTCCGTAGTTCATGGGATCGTCACATCCATGGGTGGATTCATTACCGTGCGCTCCCGGCCCGGATGCGGCACCACTGTCGCGGTCTACCTGCCAGCGGCGTCCGCGGGGCAAAGGCAGGAGCCGGCGAGGGCCGCCGGCGCCGGAGCCTGAAGGAAACGACTGATGGCCAATATCCTCGTCGTCGACGATGAAATCGAGGTGGGTACGGCGATCCGGCGCGTGCTCGAGCGCGCAGGTCATGCCGTCACCGTCGCGAACAACGCGACGGCAGGGCTTGGAGCCGTGGCGCAGCAGGCGCCGGATGTCGTGATTACGGACATCATCATGCCGAAGGTGCACGGCGTCGAGCTGATCAGGATCCTCCACGAGCGCTATCCACGCATTCGCGTGATCGCCATCTCCGGCGGCGGCAGTTTCGGACCCCACGGGTACAAACCCGAAGCGATCAGCACGCATGCGTACCTGGCGGCGGCGCGCGAGGCAGGTGCCGAGGAGATTCTGACCAAACCGTTCGACCTTACGGACCTGATCGCGGCGGTTCGCCGGCTGCTGCCGAACTGAGCTGGCGCTGCGGGCGACCGCTCAACGCGCGCCGCGAACCTCCTGGCCGCCGAGTCCGTGCGTGATGGCATAGGCGGCGGCAGCAGCAGCCGAACGCAACCCGAGCTTGCGCATCAGGTTGGCGCGGTGTTTTTCGACGGTCTTGTGACTGAGGCACAGGATTTGCGCCATCTCGCGCGTGCGGAAGCCCTTGGCTATCATGGCAATCACTTCCCGCTCACGTCCGGTCAGCACCTCGGGAGCGGGGGAGCGCGGACTGCCCCTATCGCTGCTGCCGCGATAGGAGGTGACCATGCGATCGAGCGTCGCCGGACTGATGTAGCCTCGGCCGGAGGCAATGCGCTGCACGGCGTTGAATAACTCGGCGCACTCTTCATCGAGCAGCACGTAACCGTCCGCTCCGGCTCGCAGCGCAGTCTCGATGTGCTCGTGGCCCGGCTGGACGAGCACCAGCACTCCGACGCGCGGCCAGCGGCGCTTGATGTGGATGATCGTCTCACGGCCCTGCAGCAAATCGGTCGAGAGGTCGATGATCACCACGTGCGGCTGCGCGGCACGCAGGGCGCGCACCGCCTCGCGGCGCCCGGCGGCCACACCAATGACTTCCATCGCGCTGTCGCTCTCCAGCAGGGCGCACAGACCGTCACGCGGGATGCCCGGCTCATCGATCAGCAGCACGGTGGTGGTGCGGCGGCGTACACTGGTGGCGGCGGAATCCGCCGGTGCCGCCACCCTCGGTCCGGGCGGGACCTCGGGCACGATGTTGGCTGGGGCCGCGGCCACCGGGTCGGGCACGCCCGCGGCAACGATGTCTGTGGAAATCACGACGAGCAGGTTAGGCCAAGATCAGTGGAAATTCTCTACGACATTTCCCTACCGGCCGCTGCGTCGTATCCCTCCCTCCTTTGCAGCGTTGCGATACTACTCCGGGCGCGCGCACTCGCGGCGCGCCGGGATTATGATGTATCCGCTCCGACAGTGTGCTGTTGTGTGGGCACACTGTGGGGTGTCGCAATAGGGAGGCAGCTTGTACGAAGTCCCTCGGAGGAGGGAAGCTCACGGCTAAATGCGCGGGGGGCAGCATGACCATTGATCGAGAGCAGAGCGTCCGGCCGGCCGAGCAGAACGGCGCGCCGCCCAACATGCTGTCCGACACGCAGCGCGTGCGTGTATCGATCGCCCGCGCGAAAACGGAGTGGGAAACCACCGTCGATGCCCTGCCGGATCTGATCTGCCTGCTGGATTCCGCTCACCGGGTGATGCGCGTAAATCGGGTGGTCGAGCGCTGGAATCTCGGTTCGATCACCGGTGTGCTCGGCCGCGACCTGCATGGGATGCTGCACGAGCACTGCGTTCCGGAAGCCTGTTCGCTGCAAGCCGCACTCATGACGGCGGAGTCCGGCGTGCGCGAGGGCGAAGTCCGGGAATTCGAGCTTCGCGACGCGATCCTCGGCCGCGCGCTGCACGTCACGCTGCGGCCCATGACGACGGTCGACGCCGAGGCGGCCGTGAACAGCGACTGCTGCGCGGTGGCAATCGTCGCCGACGTGACCGCACTCCACCTTGCGCGCGAGGCCCTCCACGCCAACAACGCCGAGCTCGAGACGCGCGTGCGTGTGCGCACGGATGAACTTGCCGACGCCAATCGAGATCTGCAGAACGAAATCATGCGCCGCGAATCGGCGGAACAGGCGCTGCGCCGTTCACGCAATGAGCTCGCAACTCTCTCGCGGCGGCAGATAGCTGCGCAGGAGAACGAGCGTAAGCGGATCGCGCGCGAGCTGCATGACTCGGTCGGTCAGCAGCTGAGTGCCATCAAGTACAGTCTCGAGCGGATCGAGCCGGCGCTGCAGTCCCGTACGCCGGAATCACAGCTGCAGGTCTTGCGGCGCGCCGTAACCGGGTTGCAGGACGTGCTGGAGGAACTGCGGGGCATTGCCATGAACCTGCGGCCACCGGTACTCGATGACCTGGGAGCCGCTTCCGCGGTTTCGTGGTTCTGTCGGGAATTCGCGCAGAGCTACCCGGCACTCCAGCTGCAGGAGGCGGTGTCGGTGAGCGATGCAGACGTGCCCGAGCGGCTGGGTATCGCGGTATTCCGCAGCGTGCAGGAGCTGTTGAACAATGTGGCGAAACATGCCCAGGCGCACAGAGTGATGGTGTCGCTCTCGCGGCGGGTCGATCAGCTGGTGCTCGAGGTGAACGACGACGGAGTCGGGCTCGGGAAGATCACCCCACCGACGGCGTTGCGCTCGGGTCGCGGCATCCACAATCTGCGTGAGCGTGCCGAGATGACTGGAGGCCAGTTGACGCTCTCGTCCGGGGAATCCGGGACGGGTAGTCACGCGCGCATCGAGTGGCGCCTGGCGGCCGCGGAGTCGATCAAGCCCGAGAGCGCCTGAAGACCCCCTCGGTCATGCCGCAGCGCATCAGACCGCGGCGTTGCGCTCCCGGCGCTCAGCATCTTCGGCGTCGGCCACCGGTAGCATGCCGTTGCGGACGGCGAACAGCGTGACGGCGGCGGTGTTATGCAGATCGAGCTTGCGCATCAGGTTGGCACGGTGCTTCTCGATCGTCTTGATGCTCAGACGCAATGCCAGCGCGACCCGTTTGTTGGTCTCGCCCAGGGCGACGCGTGTCAGGACCTGGCGTTCACGCTCGGTGATTCGCGGACAGCCCGGCACCAGCGGCTCGTTGCGCCGCAGGTAGGTGGAAACCAATCGGGCGGACACCGGCTCGGAGAAATACTTCTGGCCGGCGATGACCGCATGCACCGCATGCATGAGCTCCGCGCGGCTTGCGTCCTTGAGTACGTAGCCATCCGCGCCGGCATTCAATGCGGCATGAATGTACTCGTCGGTGCAGTACGCAGTGAGCACCAGCACACGCACGCCCGGGCAGGCAGCGCGCAGCTCGTCAATGGCGCGCAGCCCAAGACCTCCCGGCATCGCCAGATCCGTGATGATGAGGTTCGGATTGCAGGTGCGCGCGACCCGTACGCCCTCGGCTGCAGTGCCGGCTTCGCCCACCACTTGAAGATCCGGTTCCAGCTCGACAAGCGCGCGTAGTCCATCGCGAAGAATCGCGTGGTCCTCGATGAGAACGATGCGTGCGTGCTCCGTCATGCGTCGGATCTCCGGAGGCCCGGCGGGAGAGGCGTGCGCCGACAATGATTCTTCGCTCGGTCGCACCCGCGTCCTGCCCGGGCTTCCGCTGCCCCCTGTTGAATCCATCGGACCATCATGGCCGGTCCCGCTATTTTTGTTGCCTGTAACAGGCCTCGGACCGTTAAGCAATCATGCCTCCAGTGATGTCGCGCGTATACATCTTTTTCGTGGCGCGATTTCCCTACAATCTGATCTTCCCTAATGCTCCGAGGTCTGCGGCTGCACGCAATGGGTACCACTACCTCGCCCGGCTAAAGGCTTACCCTACCTGCCGCAGCGTGCGTTCCGGAGTAAAAGGACTGTCATGCGCTCAGCTTCGCTCCTTCACTGCGCAGTGGCGCTGTTTTTAGTCGGCAAAGGCGAGACGGCCCGAGCCGACATTTACAGCTTTGTTGACAGCGCTGGTGTGACGCACTTCACAAATGTGCCCGTCGACGGGCGCTACCGCCTGCTCCTGGCCACGCCACCCGCGGAGCGGAAGGCCCGGCCGGAGAACTGGCTGGCCAAATCGAGTGAATTCGACCGCCTGATCGAGCGGGCGGCGCGCTCGCATGCGGTGCGCCCGGAACTGGTACGAGCCGTGATCCTGGTCGAATCGGCCTTCAACCCGCGCGCGGTGTCGAGCCGCGGGGCGGTGGGCTTGATGCAGCTGCTGCCCGCAACCGCGCGACGCTACGGGGTAGCCGATGCCTTTGACCCGGAACAGAACATCACGGCGGGCGTGCACTACCTGCGCGATCTGCTGACGCGTTATGGTAACAATCTCGAGTTGACGCTGGCCGCGTACAACGCCGGCGAGGATGCGGTGGAGCGCTATGGCCACAGCATTCCGCCGTTCGCCGAGACGCGGCATTACGTGCCGACGGTGCTGCGCATCTACCGCTCGCTGCTCTCGCAACCGCGCCCGGGCTGAGCTACTGCAAATCCCTACCGGGCGGCTAAGTGCTTCTGCCCGCACTCCTAGAGCGCCAGCCCACTGTCGGTCTGGGGCGTGTTTCACGACCATGGGGCAGATCAAAGGCACGCTGAGGCACTCTCAGCCGCGATGGAACCATGCTAATGATAAAACAAGGTGCCACCCGCAATCGCCGCAGCTTCGGTTTCACCCTTCTCGAGCTGCTGGTGGTGATGGTCATCATCGGGCTGCTGGCGGGATTTGTTGCGCCCCGATACTTCGCCCAGGTTGGCAAGTCGCGCGTCAAAGCCACGCACGCACAGATCGATGCGCTCGACAAAGCGCTCGAACAGTTCCGGCTAGATGTCGGACGGCTGCCGACCACCGAAGAGGGACTGGCGGCACTGAATGCGGCGCCAGCCGGTATTCCCAACTGGGGAGGGCCGTACCTGAAGAAAGCCGTGCCGCTCGACCCCTGGGGACATCCCTACGTGTATGCGCAGCCGGGTACGCACCAGAACGATTTCGATCTGATGTCCTACGGCCGCGACGGTCAGCCCGGTGGTGCGGGCGAGGACGCCGACATCACCAACTGGTGAGGCACTGTGGAGTTTCGTGCCAAGCTACTCGATGGCTCCTGCGGCGGCGTCACCACGTGTGTGATCGATGCGGTCAACGAGGCCGATGCGCGTCGACAGATCGCGATGCGGGATCTGCGGCTCATCTCCCTCGAGCCGGTGCGGCGGCTGCGGCGGCTACTGCATACCCCGCAGCTGCACCTCGCAGTCTTCAGTCAGCAGCTGGTGTCGCTGCTGGACGCGGGCCTCTCGCTGGTCGAGGCACTGGAGGCGCTGGCCCAGAAGGAATCCAACACCGGTACGCAAGGTATCCTCGAGCAGATCCTGCGGCGCCTGTATGAGGGTCAGACCCTGGCAACTGCGATCGCGGAGCATCCGGGGACTTTTCCGGAGCTGTACGTGGCGGCGGTGCGGGCGAGCGAGAAGTCCGGCGCGCTGCGCGAGGCGCTGACGCGCTACATCGCCTACCAGCAACAGGCGGACGCGCTGCGCAAGACCCTGGTCAACGCCTGCATCTATCCGGCGGTGCTGCTGGTGGCGGGCCTGCTCGTGAGCCTGTTCCTGCTGGGATACGTCGTGCCGCGCTTCAGCAGCATCTACGAAGACGTCGGTACCGACCTGCCGCTCGCTTCGCGACTGCTGCTGCAGTGGGGGCAGCTGCTCGACGCGCACGCCGGCCTGGTGATCACCGCCCTGGTGGCCGCGCTCGTCGCCGCGGGCTACGGGCTGTCGCGCCCGGCAAGCCGGGCCGCGGTCGGCGCGTGGATCGCCCGCATTCCCGCAGTGGGCCGGCAGCTGCACGTCTACCAACTGGCGCGGCTCTATCGCACGACGGGCATGCTGATTCGCGGCGGCATCCCGGCAGTCCCGGCACTGCGCATGTCCGCGGGCGTGGTGCGTCCGAGCTCGCGCGCCGCCTATGCATCGGCGACGCGCGCGGTCACCGAGGGCCAGTCGATCGGCGAGGCCATGGAGCGTCATGGCCTCACGACTGCGGTGGCCGCACGCATGCTCCGCGTCGGCGAGCGCAGCGGCAACATGGGCGAGATGATGGAGCGCATCGCCGATTTCTTCGACGAGGAGCTCGCGCGCTGGGTCGCGGTGGCCACGCGGCTGATCGAGCCGCTGCTCATGATCTTCATCGGCCTGATCATCGGGGTGATCGTCGTGCTCATGTACTTCCCGATTTTCCAGCTCGCCGGAAGCATTCGATGAACGCGGCGGTCGAAACTCTGGGTGCCGGCCCGCCCGCAACGTCTGCCAGCGTCACCGCGGGCGCCGCTAGCGGCGCGACCCGCGGCGTGCTCAGTGCTGCCGCCGTCAGGATCGATGAGAGCTCGATCGCGCGCGCCATGCAGGAGGCCGAGCGCTCCAATCGCCCGGTGTACGAGGTGCTGGCCGAGGCGAGCGGACTCACGGGCGATCGCTATGCGCAGGCGCTCGCGCAGGCGTTCGACTATCGCTTCATTCCGGCACACGAGCTCGCGGATCTCCACCCCGACTTTTCCGTGCTGCCGCCCGCGGATGCCACCCGTCGTCGCTGTGTCGTGGTGCACGAGGACGAACGGCTGGTTGCGATCTTCACCGACCCGTTCGATGAGGCCCTGCGCGGCTGGCTCGAGCTGCGGCTGACGGCGCCGCTCGAATGGGCCCTGACCGGGCGCGATGAGCTCGCCAACCTGGTCGCGCGGTGCGCGGAGACGCTGCGGGCGATCGACTCGGTGCTGCCCGCTGCGCAGGAAGGCGCCAAGCATGAGGAGGGCGTCGACGACCTCTCCTACGTCAGGATCAGCGAGGACACGAGCCCGGTCGTGCGCCTGGTGCATTCCACCGTGTACGACGCGCTGCGCGCCGGGGCGAGCGACATTCATCTCGAGTCGAGCGCCGTGGGGCTGCTGGCGCGCTATCGGCTCGATGGCGTGCTCGCCGACATCGCCACGGTGCGCGGCGTGGAGCTCGCGGAGCAGATCATCTCGCGCATCAAGGTGATGTCGGAGCTCGACATCGCCGAGCGGCGCATCCCGCAGGACGGCCGCTTCAAGATCGCCATAAACGGGCGGCCCATCGACTTCCGCGTGTCGATCATCCCGAGCATCTTCGGGGAGGATGCGGTGCTGCGCATCCTCGACAAGCAGGCGCTCACCAAGATGAGCGGCCTGCGGCTGGATGTGCTCGGCTTCGAGGACCAAATCATCGCGCAGCTGCGCCGGTTGAGCTCGCTTCCCTACGGCATGCTGCTCGTCACCGGCCCCACCGGCAGCGGCAAGACCACGACGCTGTACGCGGCGATCTCCGAGAGCCAGACCGGGCGCGACAAGATCATCACCATCGAGGATCCGGTCGAGTATCAGCTTGCGGGCGTTCTGCAGATTCCGGTCAACGAGAAGAAAGGCCTCACGTTCGCGCGCGGTTTGCGCTCGATCCTGCGACACGATCCCGACAAGATCATGGTAGGAGAGATCCGCGATCCGGAGACCGCGCAGATCGCCATCCAATCGGCGCTCACCGGACACCTGGTGTTCACCACGGTGCACGCCAACAACGTCTTCGACGTCGTCAGCCGCTTCGTGCACATGGGTGTGGATTCACACGGCTTCGTGTCGGCACTGTCGGCAGTGCTGGCGCAGCGCCTGGTGCGTATCGTCTGCGAGCAATGCAGCGAGGCGTACATGCCTGCGCGTGAACTGCTCGAGCAATCACGGATACCGGTGGCGGTGGGCGCCTCGTTCAAGTTCCGCAAGGGACGCGGCTGCGGGCATTGCCGTGGCACCGGCTACCACGGCCGCAAGGCGGTCGGTGAGCTCATGGTGCTCAACGATGAGATCCGCGAGGCGATCGTCAGCCGCGTGCCGGTCCGGCAGCTGAAGGAGCTGGCGCGTCAGGCGGGAGTGCAGCTGATCCGCACTTCGGCGCTCGAGCTGGTGCGCCGCGGACAAACGACGATCGAGGAGGTGAACCGTGTCACCATTATGGCGTGATGAGGTCGGGGCGTATGTCTCGCCACATCACCTGTGCCTGGTGCGCATGCAGCGCGGCGTGCATCCAACACTGTCCGCCGAGCACGAGCAACGCTTCGACGGCGTCACGGATGAGTCCTCGAGCCGCGCGCTCGAGGCGCTCGGCACGATGCTCGCCCAGGAGCCCTGGCGCGCCAGCCGCATCCGCATCGTGCTTGCGGATCACTGGGCGCGTTACGCCATCGTGCCCTGGGTGGTATCCCTCAGCTCCAACGATGAGCGGCTCGCGCACGGACGGCAGCTGCTCGGCAGTGTCTATGGTGATGCGGTGGCCGGCTGGGAGGTCCGTATCTCCGAAGCGCCGCCGGGCGCAACGCGCGTGGTCTGCGCCATCTCCGGCGAGCTGATCGCAGCCGTGCGCAGCGTCTGCCTCGCGCACGGCTGCAAGCTGCTCTCGCTGCAATCGCAACTGGTGGCCTCCTACGCCGCCTGGCGCCACGCGCTGCCGGCGTCCAACGCGTGGTTCGTGAGCATCGAGCAAGGCTCGATGGCGGCGGCGAGACTCGCGCGCCAGGGCTGGGACCGCGTGCACGTGGTGCGCATCGGGGCCGACTGGACACGCGAGCTGAAACGCCTGCAGACCTTCGGACGCCTCGCGAGCCATGCACCGGAGGAGGGCAAGGTGTACGTGGAAGCCCCGCACGCCTGGCGGGAGATCGCGGTCGCGGCGGCGGGCAGTGCAGAGGCGGGCGGACTGCAGTGGCTCGAGGACTCCGCCGCCGAGCTGACGACGCTGCAGCGCCTGGCCCGGACCCGCAGGATGGCCGCATGAGCGCGCCGCCACTCATCAGCGTCGATTTCTCGGGACGGCGCGCGCCACTGACACTCGCGGGCACGCTGCTCCTGATAGCCGGCGCAGTAGCCACGGCCGCGGCCTGCGTCGAGTACCGGCGGCTCGAGGCCTCACGCGCCGGACTCGAGCTCAAGCTGGCTGCGGCCAATCGACACGCCCATCGCGATCCGGGCCAGGACGTTCGCAACGCCGGCCTCACCCAGGAGGCCGGGGACATCGCGCAGCAGCTGACCACGCCCTGGACGCGTCTGCTCGCGGAACTCGAAGCCGCGAGCCACGATTCTGCAAGCGACATCGCACTGTTGTCGGTCGAGCCCGACGAGTCCAAGCACATCGTGCGCGTGACCGGCGAGTCGCGCGACCTGCCGCGCGTGCTCGCCTATGTCGGGCGGCTGCAGACCAGTGCGCTGCTTCGCTACCCGATGCTCGAGACTCACGAAGTCCGCAGCGACGACCCGCAGCGCCCGGTGCGCTTCGCCGTGAGCGCGGAGTGGAGGCAGTACCCATGAGCAGCGTGGAATCATTCCCGCAGACGACCGAGCCCGTGAGGACACCAGAAGAGGTCGACGCCGTCGTGGTCGCGGAGGCAGAGCGCGAGGTGCACGTTGCCACTCCGTCCACGTTGCCGGTCGCGGCCAGTGTGCCCCAGCCCACACCGGTGCAGCCGCCGGCGGTACGAGGGCCCTTGGGCACGGACCTGCTCGGGCCGCTGCGGGAAGCAGCCGGGCAGCTCGTGCCGCAACTGCAGTACCAGATCACCCGGCTCGGCATCGCTGGCCAGGCAGGCCTCGCCGCGTTCGCCGTGGCGGCGGCGCTCGCGATCACCGCACTCCTTCCCGCGCAACGCGCGCTGCAGAGCCTGCATACGCAGATCGCGCGGGCGCAGCATCCCTCGGCCACCGCGGGCATCGAGGAGGCGGTGCCGCGGCTCGTGGCGTCGCTACCCACGCGTGCGCAGATTCCCGCCGTCATCGGTCAGATGTACGCCCAGGCACAGGCCGCCGGCGTCGCGATCGACAAGGGTCGTTACTCCTACGCGCCGGCGAAGGCGGGGGCGATCGGCCGCTACGAGGTGGAGTTTCCGGTCGCGGCCGCGTACCCCGCCATCCGCACCTTCATAAACGGCACCCTCACGGCGGTGCCGGCGGCCTCGCTCGAGAAGCTACGGTTCGAGCGCAAGGCGGTCGGCGAGCAGGTCGTGAACGCCGACATCGGTTTCGTCGTCTTCGTGCGCGGCGAGGCACAACCGTGAACCTCACGCGGCGCGGCAAATGGCTGATCGGCAGCGCGGCGCTGATTGCCGCCTGGGCCGCATTCGGGCCAAAGGACCCGGATGCGGTCGGGCCGGCGCGAGCGTCGGGCGTCAGCCGCGCACAACCGACGCATCCGAGTGGCGCCGCGACCGCGGTGCCCGTCGCGCAATCGCTGCTGCTGCTCGCGCACCGGGTGGCCGATCAGACCGCGGCAGGCTCGCTGTTCGCCGCGCACTCCTGGTACGTGCCGCCGCCGCCGCCGCCGCCCGCTCCGGTCGTGACGGCACCGGTGGTCCCGCCGAAGCCCGTGGCGCCGCCGCTGCCCTTCGCCTACATGGGCAGCTACACGCCGAGCGGCTCCCCGGCGGTGTTCTTCCTCACCAGCGGCGAGAAAGTCTACGACGTGCACCTCGGCGACACGCTCGACAACACCTACACGGTTGACTCGTTCAACAACGGTCAGCTGGTCTTCACGTACAAGCCCCTCAACCAACAACAACAACTAAGCACAGGAGGCGCTCCGTGAGGAACTCATGGTGCCGCATTGCCGGCCCGATCCTGGTTCTGATCCTGGTCGCAGGGTGCGCGGCCGAGAGGCTGCACCACCAGGGCCTCAACGCCATGGACAAGGGGGAGTACGAGAACGGCCTCGCGCTGCTCAAGGAGGCCGCACAGGCCGATCCCCACAACATGTCCTACCGCTTCGACTACGCGACGCGCCGCGAGGCGGCCGTGCTGGGGCTGCTCAACCTCGCCGACAGCGCCCGCGGCAAGAACCGACTGGATATCGCCGCCGACGCCTACCGGCGCGTGCTGGCGATCGACCCCGGCAACGACCGGGCGCAGCACGGGCTCGCGGCCCTCGAGGGCGATGCCCGGCACGGCGAGTTGCTGGCACAGGCGAACAAGGATTTCGATCGCAAGGACTACCAGGCCGCCGAGGCCAAGGTACGCACGGTGCTGCACGAGGACCCGGGGTATGCGCCGGCGCAGGAGCTCGAGGCGCGCATCAACGCCACGCGCGCGCCGATCTCGATCGCGCCGCACCTGAAGACCCGCGACAACCACCGCGTCACCCTGCAGCTGCGCGATGCACCGACCAAGATGGTGTTCGAGGTGCTCTCCCGTGAGACCGGCATCAACTTCATCCTCGACAAGGACGTCAAGGGCGACACCAAGACCACGATTTTCGTGACGGACGTCGCGGTCGAGCAGGCGATCGACCTGGTGCTGGAGCAGAACGCTCTCGCCCGGCAGATTCTCGCCGACAACATGGTGCTCATCTATCCGAACATCGCGGCCAAGCAGAAGGATTACGAGCAGCAGATGGTGCGCACCTTCTACCTCACCAACTCTACCCCGAAGGACGTGGAGAGCATGCTGAAGACCGTGCTTGGCGCCAAGACCATGTTCATTGACGAACGCACCAACGTGGTGGTGCTGCGCGATACGCCCGACGCGGTGCACATGGCTGAGAAATTGGTGGCGGCGATCGACGTCGCGGAACCGGAGGTGATGCTGGAGGTGGAGGTGCTGGAAGTCTCGCGCAGTCACCTGATGGATCTCGGCATTCAATACCCGGGCAGCGTGACCTTCACGGCCCAGCCCACCGGCACCGGGGGCCTGGTGCTCTCCGACCTGAAGAACCTGAACTCCGACACCATCGGGGTGAGCTCCTTGGCGCTGACGGTGAACGCCATGAAGCAGGCCGGAATCGCCAATACGCTCGCGAGTCCCCGCATCCGGGTGCGCAACAAGGAAAAAGCGAAGGTCCTGATCGGCAGCAAGGAGCCGGTGATCACCAACACCACGACCCCGACGGCGGGCGGTACTGCGGTCGTGACCGGCAGCGTGCAGTACCTCGATGTCGGCCTGCAGCTCGAGGTGCAGCCTACCGTCTATCTCGACAAGGACGTCTCGATCAAGATGCAACTCGAGGTGAGCTCGATCCTCAAGCAGGTGCAGACCGCGTCCGGGACCATCGCGTACGAGATTGGCACGCGCAATGCCAACACGTTCCTGCGCCTCAAGGACGGGGAAACGCAGATTCTCGCGGGCCTCATTCAGGAGTCCGACACGCGCACTGCCAACACCATTCCGGGGCTGGGCGACATCCCGATCCTGTCGCACCTGTTCGGCACGCATCACACCGACCAGCAGAAAGACGAGATCGTGCTGTCGATCACCCCGCGCATCATCCGCATGCAGCCGCGTGCCTCGGGTGACACGACCGAGTTCTGGTACGGCACCGAGACGCGCACGCGCTCGGTGCCATTCGCATCCACGCCGGACACTGCGGGCGGGTCAGGACAGGCCGGCAGCTCCGCGCCCGCAAGTGGAGCCGTGCCGCTCACCGTACCGGGCGCCGCCGGCGTGCCAGCCAACGGGGAGGGCGCGGGCGCGGCGCCCGCAACGGATCCCACCGGGGCCAGCACGGGAGCGGCGGCAGCGGCGAGTACCGCTGCGCTGGCGGCCGCCGCGGCCACGAAGACGGCAGCGACCGCGCAGGGGCCGCCGATCACGGCGCCGCCGGCGACCGTAACAGCCAACCGGCCGGGCGCCGGGGCCTCGGCGCTCACGCTCGACGGACCGAGCCAGGCGCGGGTGGGCGATCAGTTCCAGGTGAGCGTGCGACTCGCCACGGACCAGTCGATCACGAAGTTGCGTTCACAGCTGCGCTACGACGCGAGCGCGCTGCAGCTGGTCGATGCGAGCACGGGCGACATGGTACCGGCGGCAGCCGGCGGGCCGAAGGTCGACACCCATATGGCCGGCGGCGCACAGCTCGACATCGGCACCACGGCCGAGGAGCCGGTGCAGGGCAACGGAACGCTGATGGTGCTGACCTTCAAGGCGGTCGCTCCCCGGCCAGCCACCCGTGTTCAAGGCATGCTGAACGTCCTCAACAGCGCGGGCGCTGCGGCAGGCAACAGTCCGGCGCCGCCGCTCGACATCGCCATTCTTCCGGCGCAGTAGCAATGCGTGGTCGCGGTTTCACCCTGATCGAGCTAGTCATCACGCTGGCCATCATCGCGCTGCTCACGACCGCGGCATTCCCGATCGCGCAACTGGTGGCGAAGCGTGAGAAGGAGGTGGAGCTGCGCAGCGCGCTGCGCGAAATCCGCAATGGCCTCGATGCCTACCGCCTCGCGGCCCAGGCCGGCCATATCAAGCTCGAGCTCGGGGCCAGCGGCTATCCGCCGGATCTGACGTCGCTGTACGCAGGCGTCGAGGATCAGTCGAACCCGCAGCAGGGCGTCAAGCTCTACTTCCTGCGACGCATCCCGCGTGACCCGTTCTTCCCGGACGCCTCGGTGCCGGCGGAGGAGGGCTGGGGGCTACGCAGCTACAAGAGCCCCCCTGATGACCCGCAGCCGGGAGAGGACGTGTACGACGTCTACTCGCTCGCGAAAGGCACCGGGCTGAACGGCGTGCGTTACCGGGACTGGTAGCCGCCATGATACGCACACGAACGGCCGCCCATCGTGGCTTCACCCTCATCGAGCTGCTGATCGTCATGGCGATCATCGGCACGCTGCTGAGCCTTGTCGTGCCGCGGTATTTTCGTTCGCTGCAGAACGCGCGCGAGACGGTGCTGAAGCAGGACCTGGCGAGCCTGCGCGAGGCGATCGACAAGTACTACGCGGATCTCAACGAGTATCCGGATACGCTGGTTGCTCTGTCGGACAAGCACTACGTGCGCTCGATCCCCGTCGATCCCTTCACCAAGCTCGCCGACAGCTGGGTGGTGGTCAGTTCCGAAGACCCGGATCACCCCGGCGTCCGCGACCTCCATAGCGGTAGCGACCAGGTCGCCTTCGATGGCACGCCGCTCGCCTCCTGGTGACCGGATGCCTGGGTCGCTCAACTGCGCACGCGGCTTCACGTACATCGGGCTGCTGGTGGCGGTGGTCATCATCGGGCTGCTGCTGACTGTGGTGAGCCGCGTGTGGACCACGACGATGCAGCGCGAACGCGAAACCCAGCTGCTCTGGGTGGGACACGCATACCGCAACGCCATCGCCTCTTATTACGTTCATGGGCGCCAGTTTCCGCAGTCCCTGCAGCAACTGCTGCAGGATGATCGTTCTCCCGTTCCACTGCGACACCTGCGCCAGCTGTATCCCGATCCCATAACGGGCGGGGCGGACTGGACCTTGATTCCGGACCCGAGCAGCCAACGCATCATGGGCGTCGCGAGCAGCTCGAAGGCGGCGCCGATCAAACGCAAAGGGTTTGAGCTGGTGGATGCCGTGTTCGCGGATACCGAGTGTTACTGCGTGTGGCAGTTCATCTACTGGCCGAGACGCTTCGGTGCGCCCTTGCCGTCCGGTGTGAACGTACCGCCGAGCACCGCGCCCAATCCGGGCAACCCCGCGCCATTCAATCCCGGGTTGAACACCCAGCCAGGGGGTGGCCTGCTCACGCCGGGGACCACTATGCCGGTGCCGCCCGCGCGGCCGAGGTGATAGCAGCGATCCGCCGAAGGTCTGCCGCGGCGACAGCGATCCCGTGACCGCGTAGATCTCTCGGTAAGTGAACGCCCTTATGCCAGGTCGCCTTGGCGCGTTGGGTTCTCCCACCCAAGCGTCGAGTACCCTGACTTCCGGTCTACTGTCTAACCCCACTCCCGCTACTACCCATTCCCGGGTACCGCGACTGCGGCGTCAACAGAATGGTCGTCCGGCTGCGGATCGTTGAAATTATGCGCCA
>DATMPW010000051.1:0-8081 GCA_035566915.1 Steroidobacteraceae bacterium | reverse complement strand
CGCTGCGGCTCGATCACCACGTCCTCGAATGAAGCGCGGATCATGTCGAGATCGTCGGTGTAGCAGCCGGAGATGAAGCCGGCGAGATGCGCCGTCTGCCACACGAAGTCGGAGAGGTCGACGCTGAGCTTCAGGATCGCTCGCGCCCGGGCCGTGGCGAGGAACATGTGCGGATGAACGATGACCGCACGGATGGCCGCGGGAACCGGAATCTGCTTCACCCGCGGATGATCGATGCCGACGGTGAGCACGAGTCCCCCGAAGAGACAGGGTGCAATGTTGTCCGCGTGGCGCGCACCGCTCGCCACCGCCTCGCCCGCCATGGCGAATTGCAGCAGCTCGAGGCGGCTCACGGGGCGTGGCAGGAGCGCGTTGGCTGCGACCACTGCACCAACTGCCGAGGCCGCGGAACCGCCGAGCCCGGAACCGAGCGGGATGCCCTTGTCGATTTCCAGACGGAAGCCGAAGCCCGGACGCACCGCCTCGTGCAACGCGAGCAACGCTCGTCCAGCGGTGTTGTCACGCGCATCGCGCGGCAGCTCGGCCGCAATCCCCCGCAACGCGGCGATCTCGACGCCGGGGGCCTCGCAGCGCGAGACCGTAACGCGATCTCCGAGGGTGTCGATCGCAAACCCGAGAATGTCGAAACCGATCGCCACGTTGCCGACGGAAGCCGGCGCAAAGGCGGTCGCCCGTTCGCGTGGTGCGCCGCTCACAGGCGCGCCCCCAGGTAGGTTGCGAGCCGCAGCAGGTCGGCAAATACGCCGCCCGCGGTGACCTCGGGCCCCGCGCCCGGCCCCTGCACGATGAGCGGGTTGTCGCGATAGCGGCGGGTCGCGAAACGCACCACGTTGTCCGTGAGGGCAATGTTGGCAAAGGGGTGGCGTGCGTCGAGCTCCTGGAGCCCGACGGTGGCCTCGCCCGCCGCGCTCAGCTTGCCGGTGTAACGCAGCACCTTGCCGCGGGTCTGCGCGGCGCTGAGCCGGCCTGACATGGCGGCGTCGTGGGCCGGCAGATGTGCCATGAACTCCTCGATGGTATCGCCGGCGAGCTCCGCCGGCACCAGGTTCTCGATCTTCACATCGCGCAACTCCAGCGGCAGGCCCATTTCCCGCCCGAGGATGATGAGCTTGCGTGCCACGTCCTGCCCCGAGAGATCGTCGCGCGGGTCTGGCTCGGTGAATCCGCGCTGGCGCGCGTCGTGCACGATCTCGGCAAACGCGCGGCGCCCATCGTAGATGTTGAAGAGATAGGCGAGTGTGCCGGAGAAGATGCCCTCGATGCCGCTGATGTCATCGCCCGTCTGCACCAGGTCGCGCAGCGTCTGCACGATCGGGAGCCCCGCGCCCACCGTCGCTTCGTAGAGGTAATGCGAGGCACCGCTGCGGCGGGCGCTCTGCAGGCTTTGGTAGTAGGCATAATCGCCACTGTTGGCCTTCTTGTTGGGCGTCACGATGTGGATGCCTGCGGCCAGCCAGTCGGCGTAGTGCGCGGCGATCGCTGCGCTCGCGGTGCAGTCCACCAGTACCGTGTGCGGCAGATAATCGAGCCGAACGTGCTCGACGAAGCGCTCGATGTCGGCCGCGCGGGTGCTGTGCTGGTACTGGACGCGCCAGTCGTGCATCGGGATGTTGGTGTCGGCGAGCAGCATGCGCTTGGAGCCCATGATGCCGCGCACCCGCAGGTCGAGCCGGAACTGCTGACGCAGGCGCTCGCTCTGTGCCGCCAGCTGATCGAGCAGCACCCGGCCGACCGTGCCCGGCCCGATCACCCCGATCGAGAGCGTGTGCGGCGAGAGGTAGAGCCCCGCGTGCACGGCGCGCAGCGCGCGCATGGCACTGCGGCCCTCGACCACGGCGGAGATGTTGCGCTCGGAGGCGCCCTGCGCGATCGCGCGCACGTTGACACCGGAATCGCCGAGCGCGGTGAACAACTTGGCGGCGATGCCGGGAGTGCCGGCCATGCCATCCCCCACGACGGCGAGTATGGCGTGGTCGGCATCGATATCGACACTCTGAATCTGCCCCTCCTCGAGCTCGCGCTCGAAGGCGCGGGTCACTACGGCGGCGGCGCGCTCGGCCTGCTCCTGCGGAATCGCGCAACATATGGAGTGCTCGGAGCTGCCCTGTGAGATGAGGATCACCGAGATCCCCTCCTCGCGCAGCGCGCCGAACAGCCTGTGCGCAGTCCCCGGCACGCCGATCATGCCGGTGCCCTCGAGATTGATCAGCGCGACCCGCTCGATGCTGGTGATGCCCTTCACCGGCAGCGCCGAGGCGGGCTCGGCACAAATGAGCGTGCCGGTCTTCTGCGGTGCGAAGGTATTGCGGATCCAGATGGGGATGCGGTCCTTCACCGCCGGCGCGATGGTCTGCGGATGAATGACCTTGGCGCCGAAGTACGCAAGCTCCATCGCCTCGTTGTAGGAAAGCGAATCGATCACGGTCGCATCGGGCACACGGCGCGGGTCCGCCGACAGCACGCCATCGACGTCGGTCCAGATGACGATCTCGATCGCCCCGAGCAGGGCGCCGAAGATGGAGGCGGAGAAGTCGCTGCCGTTGCGGCCGAGCGTCGTGGGCACTCCGCGCCGATCCACGGCGATGAAGCCCGTGATGACCAGCGTGCCGTGAAACTCCGCCGGCACCTGCGCTTCGAGGTTGGCCCGCGACTCCGGCCATTGCACGCCCGGACCGAGTGGTCCCCATTCCACCACCACGACCCGCCGGGCATCGAGCCAGGCGACCGGGCCCGGGCGCCGCGCGCGCTCGGCGAAGAAGCGCTGGAAGAGACGTGTCGACCAGACTTCTCCGTAGCCTGAGACCAGATCGCTCACGTCGCGTGAAGAGCCACGCGGGTGCTCGAGTGAGCGCGGTAGCTGCAGCGAGCGCAGGACCTCCTTGAGGTCGCGGCAATCGCTCTCGAAAGTGGCGCGGTAGTGCTGTGCGCCCTCAGGGCTGAGCAGCTCTGCGGCGATTGTCAGGTGGCGATCGCGCAGCTGCGCGATCTCTGCGCTCACGCGCTCGTCCTGACGCTCGGCGAGCGCCACCAGGCGCAGCAGCGCGTCGGTGACGCCGCGGCAGGCGGACAACACGACGGCCAGACGCCCAGCGGGCGCAGCTTCGAGTATGGCCGCGACCTTACGGAAGCAGTCGGCGTCGGCGACGCTCGACCCCCCGAACTTGTGCACGACCCAGGGATCGGGCTGGACCATTTAAACCAGAGTTTGCTGGAGGCCGGACAGGCCGTGCGACTCTACTGACGCTCCTGCGTGCGTGCAACGACGTCGTGCACGGCGGGGGCGGACCCGCTGTCCCGGTGCGCCGGGGCCACACCGTGCGCGAGCAGCTCCTGGGTATGTGCGATGAAGCGCAACACGAACTCCTCGTCGTGGCGTACACCGAACACCCGGTTGGTCAGCGCAAAGCTCAAAAATGGGAAAATCGCCAGACTGACGACGGACAGCACCAGCAGCTTCGGGTCCAGGTCCCCGCGCAGCGTCCCGCGGCGCATCTGCTCCTTCACCGCACGTTCGACTTGCGGTGCGAGCCGCTCGGGAAACTCGCGCAGAAACATCGCGCGCATCGGGCCACCGGGCAGCAGCACCTCGCGCAGCACGAAGCCGGCGATCCACGGATTTGCGGCCCACACACGCACGATGTTGGCCAGTATGTCCTCGAGCTGCCCGCCACCGCCCTGTGCCCACGACTCGAGTCCCGCCAGTTGCGCGGGCATCAGCCCCTGCAGAATCTCGCGGTAGAGACCGGGCTTGCCGCCGAAGTAATAGCGGATCATCGCGAAATTGACCCCGGCCGCGGCACCGATCTGACGGCTCGAGACCGCACGGTACCCGTAGCGCAGGAACAGCTCCTGCGCCGCCTGCAACACCCGCTCGCGCACGTTCCCCACGGTGCCCGCTCGCGGGCGCCCGCGGCCACGGCGCCTGCGCGTGCTGCCCGCAGGCTCGCGGGCGCCGGGTGCGGCGGACGGCAGCGATTTATTCACCATGCGGATAATTTAGCACGGTGGCACGCGGGACCGCTGGCATAATGACCGAGCGTGGAAGCCACACTCGGTCCGCTGTTAGCACTCTACCAACGCGAACGCGCCGCCGGGCGTGCCGTGGCGCTCGGCGTACTGGTGCATACCGTCGGCTCGACGTACCGCAAGCCGGGGGCCCTCATCCTCATCGCCAGCGACGGGGAATATGCCGGGTTGATTTCGGGCGGCTGTCTCGAGGGCGATCTGCGCGAGCATGCCCGCACCGTGATCGCCAGCGGCGTGGCGCGCGCGGTGTGCTATGACACGCGCACTGCGGATGACCTGCTCTGGGGACTCGGACTCGGGTGTGAAGGTGCGATGCAGATACTGCTGCTGCGCGCAGGTCCCACGAACGGCTGGCAGCCGCTCGCCCACCTGACCGCGGCACTCGAAGCTCATGAGTCAACCGCCATCGGTGTGATCGTGGAGTCAACTCATCCGGATATACACATCGGGTGCGTGGTGCTCCCGATCGATGAGGCGGGGAGCTCGCCGCTTGCATCGCCACTCACCGCACCCCCCGTGCAGCCACTGCTGCGCCGCGCCGCGGCGCAGGGTGAGACGGCCTGGCTCGAGCAATCATCCTGGAAGCTCTTCGCGCTGCCCCTTGCGCTCCCGCCGCGGATTCTGCTGCTCGGAGCCGGCCCGGATGCGGTGCCCGTCGTAGATCTGGCAGCACGCCTCGACTGGAAAGTGACCCTCGTCGACCACCGGGAGGCGTACGCGATCCGGCGCCATTTTCCGGGCGCCGAGCGCGTACTGCTGGCGCGGCCGGAGACGCTGTCGGAGGTCCTCGATCTTGCAGGTTTCGAGGCGGCCGTCGTGATGAGCCATCACCTCCCCTCGGACCTCGCCTACCTGCGCGTGCTCGCGCGGAGCGAGGTGCGGTATGTTGGCCTGCTCGGACCCGCCGTGCGCCGCGAGCGGCTGTTGGCGGACCTTGGTCCGCAAGCCCAGTCACTGCAGGGGCGTCTGCACGCACCAGTCGGACTGCCGCTCGGAGGGCGCAGCCCCGAGTCCATCGCGCTGGCGATGGTCGCGCAGCTGCACGCGTTCCTCCACGGAGTCGAGGAAGCGTTGAGAGCTGGCCATGCGGAGAGTATTTCTCGGCCGACTTAGCACATGTATTCATGGTGTTATAGGATCTATCTCGAGTCACTTGTAGCCCGGGTATGAACGAGGTCCAGCTCATCCGCAATCAACTCGCGCTCGAGCGTGCGCACGCGAGCGCGGTCGCCAATGCCTGCGCCACCGTGCCGCAGGCCGATGCCGCAGCGGGGCCAGCGAGCGAATCGCTGGGACAGTTCCGCCGCGCGTGCGTCGATTACCTCGCGTGCGTCCTGGCGTGGTTCGAGGAGCGCGATCAACGGCTCACGGAGCTCATTCAGGCGCGCTTCAACGCCGCGGACCCCGCACGGCGCGCATTCGAGGAAGTGCTCGCCCGTCGCGGCCGCAGCCGCGATGCGCTCGCGACGCTCGAAGCCGCTTGCGCCGCGGCCGCCGGCACTGCCGGCCGCCAGCCGGGGTGGCGCGAGTTCGCCGAGTACTTCAACGGCACGTGGAGCACGCGGCGCGATGCGCTCGAAGCCCTGCTCTCATCCAACACCCGGGCAGGCGACTGGCGCACGCTCGGCGGCATCGACGCCGATTCAATTCTCGAGGAGCGCAGGCGCTTTGCGCTCGTGGCTGCGCAGGCGCCGCCGGGCGTGATGCTCGGTGCAGCGTCGGATCGCACGTGAAGTCGCGGGACGGCTTCACTCGCGGCGCCGACGGTCTGTATACGATCGTGCTCGCCGCCGGCGCCTCGACGCGCTTCGGCTCGGCCAAGCAACTGGTGCGCATTGCCGGCAGGCCGCTGCTGCACACCGCAGTCACGCGTGCGGCGGAAGTCACCGGCAACGCGCTCATCGTCGTGCTGGGATCGGGCGCCGCGCAGCTGGCACCGCTGCTGAAGCACTCGCCCGGGTCCGTGGTGATCAACCACGAATGGCGCGAGGGGCTGGCGAGCTCCATCCGCACGGGCGTCGCACGGCTACCGGCAGCGTGCGGCGCCGTCATGCTGTTGCTCGCGGACCAGGCGGCGGTCACCGCGGATGATCTGCGGCGGCTCGCCGGTAGCTGGCGCAAGCAACCGCAGCACATCGCGGCGGCGCTCTACGCCGGCTCCTGCGGTGCACCGGCGATCTTCCCGCGCAGCTCCTTCCGCGCGCTCACCGAGTTGCGGGGCGATACGGGCGCACGCGCCCTGATACTGCGCAATCCGGATCGCGTGGTGAGAGTCCCCATGCCGAGCGCCGCCATCGATGTCGATACGCCCGAGGATCTGCTCGCGCTCGAGGCGCCGAACTGAGTTTCATCCCCGCGCTCGCGCGCGCGGTGGGACCGCGCTAGCAGGTCTTGTCGCTGCCCGCCTCGGGGTGGGGGAAGTTGTCGGACTCATCCTCCCCCTCGCGCGGAGCGAGGCAGGCGAAATCCTTCTCGAGCGTGATGCGCAGCGACCCATCGGGAAGCGCCTGCTCGTGTGCCAGCGTCACGAGCTCGGTGGTGCACCACTCGCGCGCGTTGCTCGCGGGCACCGAGATCTCGAGCACGCCGTTGCGAAAGCTGGCGCTGATCCCGCTCGCACCCGCGTCGCTTCTGAGCCGGTAGATGAGGCTGACACCGGGCGCGAACGGCACACGCTCCTCGACCACGCCCTCTTCCAGCAGCGCGTGGACCTCGCCTTGCGTCAGGCGCAATCTCAACGTCGGTCCTTTGATCCTCAGTTTCACGCTCCGTCCCGGTCTCGGTGCGCCGCGGCGAGAATGCGCTGCGCCTGCCGCAGGTGCGGCCGGTCGATCATGCGGCCATCGAGACTCACGACCCCTGCCCCCGGCTCAGTGGCGAATGCGGCGACCACCCGCCGTGCATGCTCGCGCTCGGCCTCGGTGGGTGCAAACGCAGCGTTGATCGCGGCAATCTGCTCCGGGTGGATGGCGAGCTTGCCGCTGAATCCATCCCGCCGGGCGGCGTCGAGCTCGTCCTGCAGCCGCGCGGCGTCCCGAAAGTCGGTACACACGCCATCGACAGCTTGCGCGCCGAGCGCAGCCGCCGCGAGCAGGCAGTGAGTGCGCGCGAGCTGAAAGGTGAAAGTCAGTGCGCCGGAGCTGTCGCGCTGCGTCAGCGCTCCCAGTGCCGTGCTCAGGTCCTCCGCACCCCAGGTGAGGCCGGTGATGCGCTGGCGGAGCCTCGGCACATCGGCGAGCGCGCCCGGATACTGCGCCAGCGAGAGCACCCCGGCGGGTGTCTCGGTCGCGATGATCAGTAGTCGCGTACGACCCGGCTCGATGCCGGCTCGCGCCTCGAGCACCGCGAGCTGCCGGGCCACCGCAACGATCTCCCCCGCGGAAGACACTTTCGGCAGGACGATGCCCCGGGGTGCGCCGCCAGCGAACATGGCCTCGAGATCTTCACGCAGCGGTTCGCTCGAAGGGGCATTCACCCGCACCCAGAGCTGCGGGCCGCGGGTCTCGCGGCGCGGGCGCAGCAGCTCAGCGACGCGCCGCCGTGCCGCGGGCAACTGCGGGAGTGCCACGGAATCCTCGAGATCGAGGATCACGGCATCGCAAGCGCTGGCAAGCGCCTTTTCCTGCTTGCGTTCGCTGTCACCCGGCACGAACAGCCACGAGCGCAGCGGGCGTGTGGCCGACTCTCCCTCCAACATCGCCGCAGCGCGTGGCGGGGCCGCACGCCGTGCGGGCGCAGCACGGCGCGATGCTCGTCGTTGCGGGGTCAAGCGGCGGGCCTCTTCAGCATGAGCGCAACGCGGCGGCAGGACGCCACCTCCTCGTCGCGCTGGTTGAATGCCCGGTGCTCGAACACGACGATCCCGGAGTCCTTGCGTGACTGACTCTCGCGCTTGGAGAGTACCGTGGTGACCGCGCGCAGCGTGTCGCCGACCAGTACCGGTCGCGGGAAGCGCACCTCCTCCCAGCCGAGATTGCCGATCGTCGTGCCGTAGGTCGTGTCGTACACCGAGAGCCCGACGAGCAGGCCGAGGG
>DATMPW010000050.1:0-12702 GCA_035566915.1 Steroidobacteraceae bacterium | reverse complement strand
CGCGCGAGCGCGCACAGCGCTTCATCCTCACCGCTTCGGCCGATGAGCTGCAGCCCGGCGGGCAGTCCCTCCACATCGATCGGCAGCGTGATCGCCGGATGCCCGGAAAGGTTGAACTGCCGCACGCAGGCGCTCAGAACGAGTGCCGTGGCGGGATCCACGGCGGCTTCGAGCGTGGGCGGCACATCGGGCAGCGTCGGGAGCGCAAGCGCCTGTAGCCCCTCGAGCGCCGCGTCGACCTCGGCGCTGAAGAGGCGCCGTACGTTCTCGGCGGCCGCAACCTGCGCGGGAGCGATCTCGCGCGCGCTGCGCAGACGGTTGCGCACATCGGCACCGAGCTCCGCACGGTCGAGGAGGTGCCCGAAGGCCGCCCAGGTCTCGGCGCCGACGAGCGTCAGTGCCGCATCGTAGGCGGCGGCCCAGGAGGGCAGCGTGACCGGGCGCACGGTCACTTCGGTCTGCGAGAGCGCGGCACGCACGACGGCGGCCAGCGGAGGCGGCGACTGGATCTCGAGCCAGCCCACTGCCGGGGCTGCCGACGGAACTGGCTGCGATTGGAACGAGGCGTCGATGACAGTCATCGCGCGCTCGATCATCGCGACATCGCGCGCGAGCGGGCCCACGCAGTCGAGCGTCGTGCGCGCCGGCCGCACTCCTCCTCGATTGACGCGTCCGAACGAGGGCTTCAGGCCGTACACGCCGCAGCAGGCAGCAGGTATGCGGATGGAGCCTCCGGTGTCGTTACCGAGGGCAAAGTCCGCAAGGCCTGCCGCGACCGCCACCGCCGAGCCGCTCGAGGATCCGCCCGGCACGCGACCCGGCGCGCGCGGATTGAGCGGAGTGCCAGCCCAGCGATTGATTCCGGTCACGCCGTAAGCGAGCTCGTGCAGGTTGGTCTTGCCGACGATTCGGCAGCCTGCGGCGAGCAGCGACTGCACGACGGCCGCGTGCTCTTCGGCCAACGGCGCAGCGGCGAGGCAGGCGCTCCCCATGCGTGTCGGAAAGCCCGCGATGTCGATCGAATCCTTGACCGCCACGGTCGGACCGCGGCCGCCGAGCTCCATCGTCTGCACGAAAACGAACTGGCCGGGGTCTGCGCCGTGCACCATCGTCTGCTCGCCTCAGCTGACCACGTTCTGCGGCGTGCCCGCGGCCCAGGCGTCGATGTTGTCGATGAGCTGGTCTGCCAAAAACTGCATGGCACCCTGCGAAGCCCAGGCGATGTGCGGCGTCACGATCAGATTGGGCAGTCGCAGATCGAGCAGCGGATTTCCCTCCCGTGGCGGCTCGACCGTGAGCACATCGAAGCCCGCACCGGCAATCCAGCCCTCCTGCAGGGCGCGCACGAGCGCGCCCTCATCTACGAGTCCGCCACGCGCCGTGTTGATCAGTATCGCGGTCCGTTTCATGGCGCGCAGCTGGGCTTCGCCGATCATGTTGCGCGTGCCGGGCAGCAGCGGACAGTGCAGGGTCAGCACGTCGGATTCGGCAAGCAGCCGCGGCAGCGGCTGATATTCGAGATCCTCGCCCATGCGCTGCGGATGATCGAGGAACACTGCACGCATGCCGAAGGCGGCGCCGATGGACGCCATCGCCCGGCCGAGCACGCCTTCGCCGATGATGCCAAGCTGCGAGCCGTGCAGATCGAGGATAGGATGATCGAGGAGACAGAACTCCTCGCTGCGGTTCCACATGCCGCGCTCCACGTCCGCGCGATACGCGAGCAGATTACGCCGCAGCGCGAGAATCAGCGTGAAGGCATGCTCGGGAACCGTGTGCACCGCGTAGTTACGGATGTTGGCCACGGCGATCCCGTGATCGCGGCAGTAGCCGACGTCGACCACGTCGTAGCCGGTTGCGGCGACGGCGATCATCCTGAGCTCGGGCAGCTCCCGCAGCACCGCCCCGCGCAGCGGAACCTTGTTGGTGATGGCGACGGCCGCGCCCCTGAGCCGCTCGACCACGTCGTTCCCCTGGCTGCGTTGGTACTCGATGTAATCGGTCGCCGCGCGCGGACGCCGGACGTTGGCGATGATCGATGCACGGTCGAGGAACACGACCCGCAACGTCACGGGTGTGCTCCGGCGGGCGCCGGGCGGCTACGCCAGAACTCCGCCGCGGCGGCGACGCCGCTGCCGGCCTCGATGCGCACGCCGCAGTCGAGCATCGTCATCTCCGCGCCGGCGAGCGCCGCCATCAGCATCAGCTCGTTGGAGTCCCCGAGATGCCCGATGCGGAAGAGCTTCCCCGCGACCCTGGAGAGCCCCGCGCCAAGGGCGAGGTTATAGCGGGTGAAGGCGCGCGCGACGATCGCCGCGCCGTCGATACCCGCCGGCACCATTACCGCCGATACCGTATCGGAATACCACTGCGGCGCGCGCGCACAGAGCTTGAGCTTCCAGCCCTCGACGATGGCGGCGCGCACGCCGCCAGCGATGTAGCTGTGACGGTAGAAGACATTCTCCAGGCCTTCCTCGAGCAGCATCTGCAGTGACTCGCGCAGGCCGTACAGCATGGGAACCGAGGGCGTGTACGGGAAGTACCCGGTGGCGTTGGCAGTGACCATGTCCCGATAGTCGAAGTAGCAGCGCGGCATCCGCGCCGTCTTCGCCGCTGCGAGCGCCTTCTCGCTCACGCAGGTGACGCCCATCCCCGCCGGCAGCATCAGGCCCTTCTGCGAGCCACTGACGCACACGTCGACACCCCACTCGTCCATGCGGAAGTCGACGCTGGCGAGTGCGCTCACCGCATCGACGAACAGCAGCGCCGGATGGCGCGTGTCATCGAGCGCACGACGGATGGCGGCCACATCGCTCGCGACTCCGGTCGCGGTCTCGTTCTGACACACGAGTACCGCCTTGATGCTGCGGTTCCGGTCCGCTTCGAGCGCGGCGCGGTAACGATCGACCGGCGCCCCTTCCCCCCATTCGACCTCGAGCACCTCGGCCTCGAAGCCGAGCCGCTGACACATGTCGATCCACAGATGCGTGAACTGGCCGAAGCGCGCCGCCAGCACGCGGTCACCCGGATCGAGGCAGTTGGTGAGCGCCGCCTCCCAGCAGCCGGTCCCGGAGGAGGGAAAGAGAATCGGGGCGCCGCTCGTGGTCTTGAATATCTGCTTGAGATCCGCGAGGCAGCGCAGCGTCAGCTCCGGAAAGGCGCTCGAGCGATGATCCTCCATCGGCACGGCCATCGCCCGCAGGATCCGATCCGGGACGTTGGTTGGACCCGGGACGAAGAGAAAGTTACGGCCGGCCATAAGTTTTCCTTTCTCCTGCCATAAGGCAAAGGCAACAGGTGTGGGCGCGCTCTGCGGTAGCGCTTGCCACCTTACTACCAACACTGGTCGTACGCTAACGCGCCGGCTTAATATTCCAGGCGTTAGTGAACAGCTCCTCGGCATTGCCGCGGTAGATCTTGTCGACCACGGTGCGTGGCAGGCGCAGGCCGCGAAATTCAGCGCCGAAGTCAGCCGAGTGCATGCGCTCGCCCGTCACGAGGAAGCCCCAGTCCTTCAGCCAGTCGGCGTGCAGCGCGGCAATCTCCGCCGGAGCGGACTCTCCGGGACCGTAGCCCGTGTCGCTGCCGTAGAGGATGCGATCCTGGTAACGGATCAGGAAGCGCCGCACTTTGTCCGGGTCGCTCGCCGCCTGGTATTCCAGGTGCACCAGACGCGCGGCGAGATCGACCACGGCATTCGGAAAGCGATCGAGAAAGTCGCCGACGCGGTCGACGTCCCACTCGAGCGAGGCGAGATGCACGCCATCGAAGCGCAGCTGCGGGTGCGCGCGCAGCATCCGGTCACGCGCGGCGAGGATGGCATCGTGTGTCGGCATGTCAGGATGCCGGTACATGTAGTACTGCGGATGCTCGCGGAAATACTCCCGGTCCGAACGGACCGTCATCTTTTCGGGCGCCAGCCAGCAGTTGAGCGGCTCGGCCTGGTGCCCGAGCAGCACGATGTGTTTGCGCTCGAGGTGCGCGATGACCGGCTCGAGCCGCGGGTCATCGGGCATGACATAGCTGCCATCGGGATTACGCAGCACCATGCCGATGTTCTTCCATATCTTGACTCCCACTGCTCCCTGCGCGACTGCCTCATCGATGTGCCGCACCGCTGCGTCGCTCCAGCCCGGCGACTGGAAACCATCGACCGGGAAGGTGGCCGCGAAAGCCACCCAGCCGGGGTAACGCTGCCGCAGCGAGACCGCTGCCTGTTGCTGCTCGGCGATCGGCGGAAAGTCGGGAGAGTCCACGTCGATGGTCAGCACGCGGAAGCGGTCGGCGATCGCCTGCGCCATGAACCGCTCGGCACGCCCGTGGAGGTGCACGTGCGCGTCGATCTTGTCGACGCGCTGGAAGTCGCCGAGCGTGTAATAGCCGGGCGCCGCGCCGGCGGCAGCGGCCGCTTGAGCGTCGGTGCCCGCGGCCATCGCGGCCGACGCGATGAGCGCGAGAACGCACGCCGCGGCTGCCGATGCCGCTTTCACACCAGTCGCACCTCGACCCCGCGCTGGCGCAGCTGCTCGACCGCATCTTGCGGCGCCGCACGATCGGTGATGAGCATGTGCACCTGCTCCACGCGTGCGATCAGTGAGATGTTGCGGCGGGCGAACTTGGAGGAATCGGCGACCACGACCACCTGCTGGGAGATGCCGATCATCTTGGCGTTGAGCTCGGCTTCGGCGAGGTGCGGTGTCATCACTCCGATCTGCGGGTCCACACCATCCGCACCGAGGTAGAGGCGGTTCGCCCGCAGGGCCGCCAGGGCGGTCTCCGCCACGGGCCCGGACAGGGAGTTGGATTCGCGGCGCAGGATGCCGCCCGGCATGATGAGACGTACCGACGGCACATCGATCAGCAGCGCCGCGATGTTGAGCGCATTGGTGATCACGTTGATCGACCTGAGATCGAGCGTGCGGATGCGGCGGGCCATCTCCGCGGTGGTGGTACCCGAATCCAGAATAATGGTCTCGCCGTCACGAATGAGCTCCGCCGCGGCGGCAGCGATGCGCTGCTTCTCGGCCCGGTGCTGCAGCTGCTTGACGTCGAGCGACTGATCGGCATCGGGCAGGCTGAGCGCACCGCCATGCGTGCGTGTCAGAGCGCCGGCCGACTCGAGGATCGAGAGATCCGCGCGGATCGTCACCTGTGAGATGCCGAAACGCGCGGCGAGCGCCTCCACCGTGACACGCCCTTCCTCGCGCAGCAGCTCGCGGATGCGGCGCCTGCGCTCCTCGATCATCAGACCGCGCTCACTGCCATGCGTCATCAGACGGCCGTCGTCTCCAGCAGCAGGAAGCGCTCGAAGGCGAGCGGTAGCGTCGCGCCCGGTGCCTCCACTTCTCCCAGCTCGCGCGCGTTGAAATAGTCGCGCACCTGATAGCGGCCGCCGGCAAGCCCGCGCAGGGTCACCGGGCCGCTCCAGCTGCGGGCGTAGAGCGCGTAATAGAGCCGGCCGGACCTCTCGACCACGTGCGTCTCGGGCTTGTCGAAGCCGATGTCGTAGAGCTCCCCGCGATAGGTGCCCTTCGGCAGCAGCCGCTCGTTGTAGAGCGCGATCCACTTGCGCCACAGCGCCTCCCTCTCGGGAGTAAGCAAGAAAGAGTCCCTGGGCTTCGGATCCCGCGGCCAGGTGAACTTGGTGGAAACGATCGCGCCGATTCCGACGGTGGAGGCGAAGTCATCGCCGCCGTCGCTGAGCTCCACGTGATCGCCGGCGAAGGCGGCACTGCCACCCAGGAGCGCCTTGAGCGTCTTGCCCTTGTGACGTACCTGCCACGAGGACTCGGGGTCCGAGGCCGGAGCCTGATTCATGGAGGCGAAATTGAAGAAGGAATAGGCGGTTCCGCACGGACACAGCTCCATGACGGCTTGCGGATCGATCTGCAGGGCAGCCGTGTACACCGCGTGCAGAAGATCCTGCAGCTTCTCCACCGATTCCTCGGGGCGTGGGTGCCGGTGTGCGGGGTTGTAACACGGCGCGACTGCATTGAGGTGCTGGCCATCGATCTTCAGCCCGGCAAAGCCCCATTCTCCGATGAAGCGGCGCACCAGCGTCTCGGTGTAATCCACCGTCTTCGCGTACGCTGGGCACAGATAGAAGCAGTTCCACCAGGAGATGTGCTGCGGCGCGCCGTCCTTGTCGAGCAGCAGCATGTCAGTGTGATCGTGCAGCAGGTCCGAGCCGGGGGCGGTGGCGAGCGGCGCGAACCACAGCCTTGGCGCCAGCTGCTGTGCGCGGATGTCGCGCACCAGGCGCTGCACGTCGCTTGCGCCGCGCGGAAACTTCGCCGCGTGCGGCTTCCAGTCACCGACGTTCGATTGCCAGCCGTCATCGATGACGGCCCATCGGAGGCCGAGCTCTCGCACCTTCGGCAGCGTGTCTTCGATCAGTTGCGGCGTGCATTCACGCTCGTACCCCCACGCGCACCAGATAGGCTCGTACGCGCAGTCCGGCGCGCGCGGAGAGCGAAGGCCTCGTTCGGCCATGATGCGCCGATAGGCATCGAGCGTCGCGAAATAGTCGCCGGCGTGCGTGGCGATGAAGGTCTCGGGAGTCTCGAACTGCTCACCGGGCCCGAGTGCGCGCTCGAGCGGCCCGGCGATGGCGAGCTGCACGTCATCCTCGACGCGCTTCACGGGCAGTGACAGCAGCCGCGGCATCGGTTCCAGGTGCCCGAGCGCAACACCGCAGTCGCGGCGCCAGACATCCACGATGGGCGTGCCGCCGCCGTAGTCGGAGGCGGTCATGCCCATGAAGTTCTCCTGCTCGAAGCCGCGGTTTACCGGTTGCACCCAGTCGCGCCGATCGGGGTGCGTGCTCCCGCAGTAGGACCAGAAAAGAGGCTCGGCCAGCGGGGGGGCACGCGCACCGCCCGATGGCAGCAGCTGAAGGTCAGCGCTGCGCCAGCCGTCCAAAGGAAGCGAGCGCGGCGAGAGGTTGCGATACGACACGCGACAGAACGCGAAGCCCGGATAGCGCCGCCACATCTCGATGCGCATGCTCTTCTCGATGGCGGATGCATTGCGGCCCGATAACGTGAGACGCGTACCCTCACCGTGTGGACCGCGCACCGCAGTGCGTTCCTCGTGTTCCAGCACAAACTCGCCCAGCCTCGTGCCATCGGCGAGCAGCAGGTACTCCGTCTCGCTCCAGGACGTGAGTGCGAGCTGAGACTGCGACGCGTCGTGCCGCACATGCCAGGCGCGCGAGTGCATCGCGGCGTCGAACTCGAGACGCAGCGCCCCATCGGCGATCGCGAGAACTGCCTTGGTGTCGCCGGACCGATGCCGGGCAGCGGCGAGCGCCGCGTGCGAGGCCAACCCGGCGCCCGCGGCAAGCTGGAGAAATCGACGCCGCGTGGTGGGAATGCGGGTCACGCTCTGAGCCTCGTGTCCGTGTGCCGGAGTCTATCCAATCGGTTGCTGCGCGGAGGACGGTGCAACATTGCCCTTCAGGGGATAGTTAGGTAACTACCAAACTATCGGCCCGAGGACCTGCTGGCGCGCCTTACAGAAGTCCTTGACAGCTACGAAAGTATTCGAAATAGTCTAGGAAATAAATCGCAAATACAACCGGGTCATCTAGCTTTCGATTTCTTTCGAATAGGCGAGCGGGGATGTCTCGACATGGGTGGTTCCCTCGCACAGGAGAACAGTCTTCCAGCGACCGGCACGGGTCAGCACATCGGACTGATTTTTGCGCTCGTGACCACGGGTTTCTGGGGAGTGTGGGGCGCGTTCGCGGGGCGACCCGCCGAGAACGGTTTTCCGGAGACTCTGATTTACGTGGTGTGGGCGCTCACCATGATCGCTCCGGCGCTCTATGCGCTCGCGCGGATCGATTGGAAGCTCGAGCACGACCATCGTGCGGTCCTGTATGGCTCGCTCATCGGGCTGCTCGGCGCCGGCGGACAGATGCTCCTCTTCCACGCTGTGCGCACCGGGCCGACGTACCTGATCTTTCCGCTGATCGCGCTGTCGCCGGTGGTGACCATCGCGCTCTCGGCGGGCTGGCTGAAGGAGCGCGTCACCTGGGTCGGCGCGCTCGGCATCGCACTCGCGCTCGCTTCATTGCCGCTCTTCGACTACGCGCCGGGCGAGCGGGCTGGCGGCTACGGGATTGCCTGGTTCGTCTACTCGCTCATCATCCTCATCGCCTGGGGAGTCCAGGCCTTCTTCATGAGGCTCGCCAATCGCAGCATGCGAGCCGAGAGCATTTTCGTCTACATGGCGCTGATGGCGCTGGCGCTCGTCCCGGTGGCTCTGTGGATGACGGACTTCTCGCAGCCCATCAATTACGGCCTGGGCGGTCCCTGGCTCGCGGCCGTCACACAGATCCTCAACTCGATCGGTGCGCTGACGATCGTGTACGCATTCCGTTACGGCAAGGCGATGGTGGTGTCTCCGCTCACCAATGCGGGCGCTCCGCTCATTACTGCGCTCATCGCGCTGGCCCTCCTCGGCATCATGCCGCAACCGCTCAAGTTGACGGGGATCGGGCTCGCCTTCCTCGCCGCGGTGCTGCTCGCCATCGAGCCGGAGGACGGGAAGTGAAGGCGCTGCTCGAGCTGCTGCGCCGCCATCGCACGGGTGAGCCAGTCGGTACCTATTCGGTCTGCTCGGCGCACCCGCTCGTGCTGCGGGCGGCGCTGCAACACGCGCACGCCCTCGGCGGCCACGCACTGATCGAGGCGACCTCCAACCAGGTAAACCAGGAAGGTGGCTACACCGGCCTGCGGCCCGCGGAGTTTCGCGACGTCGTGTGTCGCATGGCGGATGAGATAGAGCTGCCGCGCCATCGGGTGCTGCTCGGCGGCGACCATCTGGGACCTAACTGCTGGCAGACCCAGCCGGCGGAGTCCGCCCTGCAACGTGCGGGCGTCCTGGTCGCGGAGTACGTGCGCGCAGGCTTCCGCAAGATCCATCTCGACTGCTCCATGTCCTTGAGCGACGACCCACGCGCATTGTCCGATGAGCTCATTGCCGAGCGCGCAGCGAAGCTCTGCACGCAGGCCGAGAACGCGTGGCAGAGCTCGGGGGGCGAAGCGCCTGTCTACGTCATCGGCTCCGAGGTGCCGGTTCCGGGCGGCGCGCACGAGACGCTGGACGAGCTCGCCGTCACCGAGCCGCAGGTCGCACTGGCAAGCATCGCGGCGCACCGCGCGGCCTTCTTGCGCTGCGGACTCGAGGCCGCCTGGGAAAGAGTGATAGCGCTCGTCGCTCAGCCGGGTGTCGAATTCGACCAGGAGCGTGTCGTCGCGTACACGCCATCAAAAGCACAGCGCCTCAGCGCCTGCCTCGAATCGGTGCCGCGCCTGGTGTTCGAGGCTCATTCGACCGATTACCAGACAGCGCAGGCCCTCGCCGCACTGGTGCGCGACCACTTCGCAATACTCAAGGTCGGGCCGGCCCTCACTTTTGCGTTGCGCGAGGCGGTATGGGCGCTCGATCAGATCGAGCGCGAATGGCTGGGGGATGAGAAGAGCTCGCGCGTGCGCGAGACGCTCCTCGCAGCCATGCGCAGCGACCCGCGGCACTGGCGCAAGTACTACCAGGGCAGTGGACGCGCGCTCGAGCTGCAACTCGCCTACAGCCTGAGCGACCGCATCCGCTACAGCTGGCCGGATGCCTCGGTCAGGCGCGCGCTGACACAGCTCGAAGCTTCCTTCGATGCCGGCACGCCGCCGCTTCCGCTGCTGCGTCAGTACCTGCCGTCGGCCTACGGCGCGGTACGGCGCGGCGAGATCCGGCCGAGCGCGCAGAACCTCATGGTGCACCACGTGCGTCAGGTGCTGAGCGACTACTCGCAGGCCTGCACTCTGCGGGCCAATGCCGGCGCACAAAATGGGGGAACCATACAATGAGAAACCGCTCAACTCTGCAGGTCGCAGTCGCGGCGCTGCTGCTGGTGCTGCCGCTCGCACCTTTCGTCATCGCCAACGCGTCCGAGGCGACGGCTGCGCCGGATGCGGCGAGCGCACCTGGCGCCGCTGCCGCACCTGCAGCGACCGCGCCGGCCGCAGCCGCTTCCGCAAGCTCCTCAGGCAGCCAGAAAGACCAGCTGCAGGAGGTGGTCGTCTACGGCATGACGGCCAACCTCGAGAAATCTCTCGACATCAAGCGGACCGCGCCGGTGGTGCTGGACTCTATCAACTCGGTCGAGCTCGGGCGTTTTCCGGACGCCGACGTCGCCGACTCCCTCGCCCACCTCCCGGGTGTCACGGTCGAGCGCACTACCGGCGGCGAGGGCATCCGCATCAGCATCCGCGGCCTTAGCGTCGGATACAACATCGTCACACTCGAGAACCGCATCCTGGCGAGCGATGATGACAGTCGCGATCTCGCCTTCGACGTGCTGCCGGCCGAGCTGATCAGCGGCGCCGACGTGCTGAAGTCGCCGCAGGCCTCCGCGGTGGAGGGCAGCATTGGCGGCACCGTCAACCTGCGCAGGGCGAGTGCCTTCGACAACCCTGGTTTTCACGCCGGCGCGCATGCCGAGGGCAACTACAACGACATGTCGAAGCTTTACGGGCAAAAGTACTCGCTGTTCGTCGAAAACACCTTCGCCGAGCAGACTCTCGGATTCGTGCTCGGCGGGGTGCATTCGGACGACCACGTACGCACCGACTCGCTCAACGCCTACAACCAGAACATCTACGGACCCACGATCTATCCGTTCACTGCGAATCCGGGGGACCTGGGGTCGGTTCCACTCACGGCAACGCCGTGCTGCATCACCTTCGGCTCCATATTCGACAACAAGAAGCGCGACGCGCTCTCGGGGAGTCTCGAGTGGCGGCCCAATTCAACGTTCACTCTCAAGGTGGACGGGTTGTGGACGCACCTCGACGATCCACAGATCGGCTACAACCAGTCGTATTACTTCGCGGCGCCGGACTCCACGGGTTTCTACGGCGATGGCACCGCCTGGGCGGACAACGTGGTCGTGAAGAACGGCGTCATCACCTCACTGTCGGTCAACGAATTCCAGCCGGAGATGGTGAACAACACCACCAATCGAAAGGTCGATACCTATCTCTACGGGATCAACGCCAGCTGGAAGCCGACCGAGCGGCTGAGCTTCGCCTTCGACGGTTACCGCTCCACCGCCAGCCGGCCCGAAGAGGGTCAGGACACCTTCGTGACCGCGGGACTGGTCAATGCCCAACCGACCGCCGAGGACATCCTCAATTTCACCGACGTGGCTCACAGCCTGCCGAACATCAACGTCGTACTCCCGCCGAGTCAGCTTGGGCTCTCAGCCTGTCCCTCCGGCAGCGCCAGCACCACCAACCCGGGCTTCTGCTCGTACACGGCGCTCATGAACTCGGGGTTCCTCAACAACAACAAGTACTGGTCGACGCACTACGTTGGCCTTAACGGTTTTTCGGTGCACGATGAGGTCGTGGGCTTGAACCTCGATGGCGCCTGGAATGTCGAGCAGGGAATCCTGCAGCGACTGCTGTTCGGCGTCGGCTACACCGATCGCAAGAAGGACCGCGACGACAGTAGCAACGACTGGACCAACGGCTCCGGGCAGTACGGCACCCTCTATCAGACCGCGGGCTGTCCGGTGCAGTGCAACCCCTACACGTTCGCTTCGCAGGGATTCAACGTCATCTCGAACGTCAGCATCCCGCACTTCATGCAAGGGGCTGGCGGCTCGTACCCGGTCGTACTGCCGCAGCTCAACGCCAGCCAGCTGCTCGCATTCCTCAAGAGCCTAGATGGCAAGCCGAATCCGCAGTTCTGTCCTTCGCTGCCGTGCACGACGCCGTTCGATTACGCGCTCACGCTGCCGCAGGTCAACCCCTACAACTCTTACACCGTCACGGAGAAGACCTCGTCCGCCTACGTGGAGGCGGACTTTGCCACGAGCCGCTGGTCCGGAAATCTCGGCGTGCGCGTGGTGCATACGGCGACGACCGCCGGTACCGCCTCCGCCGTACCGACGGCCATCTGGGCGTACCAGCAACCGGGTCCTACGGCGACCTGGAACGTCGTCTACGGCACCTCGCAGCCCATCGGCGCGAGTGGCAGCTATACGCTCGCGCTCCCCTCGTTGAATCTCGCCTACTGGGCCCTTCCGGACACGCTGCAGCTGCGGTTCGGAGCAGCCGAGACGATGGCCCGCCCCAACTTGAGCCAGCTCGCGCCGACTTCCACCAACAATGCCATCAATGGCGACCCATCGCTCTTGTACGACGGCACCGCGGGGCTGAAGCCCGTCAAGGCCTGGCAGGGAGACCTCTCCATCGAGTGGTACTACGTGCGGCATTCGGCGCTCACGGCCGCGGTGTTCTACAAGAGGATCCGCAACGACATCTATACCGGTGTCACCACGAGCGTGGACCTCGGCACGCAGAAATACCTCGGCGGTCCGCCGGGGACGGTGCCAGGCACGCCGTTTCTCTGGACGATCTCCGCTCCAGCGAACGGTGCCGAGAGCATTTATTCCGGCGTCGAGTTCACCTGGCAGCACATCATGGAGAACGGGTTCGGGACGCGCATGCAGTACACCGCGACCAGGACCCGCAGCTACGACCAGTCCGGCAACTTCGTCGGCGCCATCAACGCAGCGCCGCCGACGACTTACTCGATCAGCCTGATCTACGACAAGGGTCCCTGGAGCGCGGATGTCACCTGGGACCACCAGTCGAGCTACACCGCCTACTGCTCACAGTGCACCGACGTACC
>DATMPW010000049.1:0-31392 GCA_035566915.1 Steroidobacteraceae bacterium | reverse complement strand
GAACCAGATGAGTTTTGGAGGGCGTCATTCGTCGCTCTCGACGTTCCGGGAAGACCGGCGGATCACCCAGATAACGCCAAATCCGGCCGACCAGTAGCTATTCGTCTTCACCAGCGGGCTTGAGGCAAAGCTCGCGCCCCCGAGTGTATCGTGACGCACGAAAAAGCCGCACCACTGGCCTGGGAAGCGACGTGTGAGGGAGACGAGCGTCTGCGTGCCCGCATAACCGCCGTGCGCTTCGTAGGCAGGCCGGTCAGCGGTCGCGTATTGCGGGCTAACCGTGTAGAAATAGTCGTTGTAACGGCGGTTTGCGAACAAGGGACCGGCAAGCAACCCGAGCTTCCAGCCCCCGGAGCCGCGAAACTGGGCGATGTCGAGGTTGACGTGCGGCTCCGCGAACACACCAATCATACGTGGGGAGGCCTCGACCGTAACCGCCGCGCGGGCCGGCAGCCGTAGGTCGAGCTTGAAACGCTCATCGCTGCTGCGCCACAGATGTAAGTTGAGGGACCCACCCAATTCCAGCGTGGGTTTTAGCTCCGGCATGCCGTGGCGCGCGGAATCGTTGCGCACCGGGGTGGTGCCGCTGATGCTCAGGTTGAGCTCGACCCGATCCAGATGAAAGAAGCGCCCGCGCAAACCTTCCTGATCGGACTTGAAGATCTCTCCGCGGTAGACGAAATAGGGCACCGGAATGGGGTACGCGTGCGTCGTATTCGAGCCGCGGTAGTCGTTGAAGACAAACATACCCGCGCCGAGTCCAAATTCCCACAACGGCTTCTCATCCGCCCCGGCGGGACTTGTCACTGCAGTCGCCAGCACCGCGATGCGCAGCAGCGCGCGCACCGCTTCAGGCAACGGCGGCGTCCTGCGAGGCATAGCTAATGAAGACGGGGCGTACTACCGCTCGCCTTCTCGTCGCCGCCGCCCTCGGCCATTTCCGGTGCCCGTGCCACTTGTGCGGCATCGTCGCGGATGCCTTCGGAGTTGGCAACCAAACCTGAGTTCGGCGTCGCGGAACCGCTTTAGGGAACCCAACTCGATGGGCTAAACGTCCGGCTTTGGCCGCACCGAGACCGTCGGACACGACTCTTCTGCGACAGCGAAGCTGCTCTGAAGCCCGTCAGTGAAAATCGCGGAGGCGGCCATTCGCGATTGAACGAGCTGGTTTCGTGTCTCAACGTGCAACGCCTCTAGCGCTCTAGTTCGCAAGTACTAAGGAAAGCGTCAGACTCGCACGGGCAGGCTGCTATGCCTTAAGGTTCGCGCACGTCTGAACATCAGCTTCGCTCGACGGCGCACGAGCGCATTTCCGACGGGACGGTAGCCGGTGATGTTTCCGCCGGCGATAAATGCAGGGTACGGCTCAGGCGCAGAGTGTCGCCTGTGCGAGCAGCCGATCGAGCCGCAACACGTGGAATACGAGGTGACCGATGCTCGAGATGGGCGCGCGCTGCCGTTTCACCTCGTGTGTTACGCGGCCTGGCAGCTCGAGTGTGTCGGGCATACCACTTCGACCCAGTGTCGAGGGCCCCGCGGAGCGACTGGAAATTGCTCGCTCGAATACAGAAATCGAGCATCATGAGAAATTTCCGGGGTGGTGCTGGCTGAGCGTTCGTGGCCGGTCCACTCGACCGACAGCGAAATCGCGAGTGGCCGTCGAGCGCAATGCCCTCGGGGGCTGCTCGGGTAAAGTGGCCGCCTCATGCGATACGAACAACGTCTGATCTGGGTGCTCGGCATCACCTTCGGATTCCTGTTCTTCGACCGCAATGCGTCGAGCTTCCTGATGCCCTTCATCACGAAGGACCTGGGCTTCAACTACCAGCAGGTCGGTCTCGTTGCCTCCGCGCTCTCCTTCACCTGGGCGGTCTCGGCGTTTCTCGGCGGCGCGCTCTCGGACCGCACCGGCCGCCGCAAGCCGGTCCTGCTCGCGAGTGCGATCGCCTTCTCGCTGTGCTCGTTCCTGTCGGGGCTCGCCGGCTCCTTCGCGGCGCTGTTCGCGGCACGCCTCCTCATGGGACTCGTCGAAGGTCCGTTCATGCCCGTATGCCAGTCGCTCGTGGCGCAGGAATCCGACCACGGCAAGCGCGGACACAACATGGGCGTGCTGCAGAACTTCGGCAGCAATATCCTCGGTTCCTTCGCCGCACCGCTGGTGCTGGTATCGATTGCGCAGCACTCGAGCTGGCGCACGGCGTTCTTCCTCGCGGGCGTCCCGGGGCTCGTGATGGCGGCGCTGATCGCACGCTACGTGCACGAGCCGGAGCGCAAATCCCAGCCCCACGCCGACGGCGCTCTCGCGACCGATGCCATGAGTTATCTGGCGTTGCTGCGCTATCGCAACATGATGCTGTGCGTACTCATGAGTATCTTCATGGTCGCCTGGATGGTGCTCGGCTGGGCGTTCCTGCCGCTCTTCTATGTGAAGGCGCGAGCGCTGTCCCCCGACGAGATGAAGGTGCTCATGAGCCTGCTCGGACTCTCGGCGGCGTTCTTCAGCTTCATCGTCCCGGGACTCTCGGATCGCCTCGGCCGGCGCCCGGTCGTGGTGGCCTTCAACCTGGTCGGCCTGCTGGTGCCGCTCGCGGCACTCTACTTCCACGGGTCTCTCTATCTCCTCGGGACGCTGATCTTCATCGGCTGGGCCGCGAGCGGGACGTTCCCTCTGTTCATGGCCACCATCCCGTCCGAGACCATTCCGGCGCGTTACGTCGCCACGGCGGTCGGACTCTCGGTCGGGATCGGGGAGGTCCTCGGCGGCGTCAGCGCGCCCGCCGTGGCCGGCTCGGCCGCGGACGCTTTCGGCCTCAGCGCACCGCTACTCATCCAGGCGGGCTGCGCGCTCGTAGGCGCGCTCCTCGCACTCGCCCTGAAGGAGACCGCGCCCCGGCGCCTGGCCGCACCCGCCGCGCGCTCGGAGCTTGCGACCTGACGCCACGCGCGGATGATGCAGGGCATGAGTGTCAGCGTTCGCGAGGCGATGTTCGGGTTGCTGCGGGAGTTCGGCCTCGACACCGTTTTCGGCAATCCCGGCTCCACGGAGCTGCCGATGTTCCGCAACTTTCCCCCCGATTTCCGCTACGTGCTGGGCCTGCAGGAGTCGGTGGTGGTCGCGATGGCGGACGGCTTCGCACAGGCGCGCGGCACCGCCGCGTTCGTGAACCTCCACTCGGCCATCGGCGTCGGGCATGCCCTCGGGAGTCTGTTCACCGCCTACCGTAACCAGACGCCGCTCGTGGTCGTAGCCGGGCAGCAGGCACGCTCGATCCTGCCCTTCGAGCCGTTCCTGTACTCGGAGCAGGCCACGAATCTGCCGCGACCCTACGTGAAGTGGAGCTGCGAGCCTGCGCGCGCCGAGGACGTCCCCGCGGCCGTAGCCCGCGCCTTCTTCACTGCCATGCAGCCGCCCCGCGGACCGACCTTCGTCTCGGTGCCGGTCGATGATTGGGACCGCATGTGCACGCCGCCACTGCACCACGAGGTCAGCCGCGCGGTTGCGGGTGAGCCGGCGCTGCTCGCACGCGCCGGCGCGCTGCTGAGTGCAGCGCGGCGTCCGGTCCTCATCGTTGGTGCGTCAGTGGCGCGCGATGCTGCCTGGCAGGAGGTCATCGCGCTCGCCGAGCGGCACGGATGCGCCGTGTGGGTAAGTCCGCTGTCATCGCGCAACGGCTTTCCCGAGCAGCATCAGTTGTTCGCAGGCTTTCTGCCCGCCGACCGCGAGAAGATCGTCGCGCGCCTCGCGGGGAGCGACCTGATCCTGGTGCTCGGCGCTCCGGTCTTCACCTATCACATCGAGGGACACGGTCCTCATATCCCGCCGGACGCCGCACTCGTGCAGCTGACCGACGATCCGGCCGCCGCCGCACGCTCACCGGTGGGACTCTCCATCGTCACCGACCTGAAGCTCGGCATCCGTGCGCTGCTCGCAGCACCCGCCACCGCGCGTCCGGCACCGGTGGTGCCTTCGCGCCCATCGCCGGTGCCGCCCGATCGCCTCACGGACCGGTATCTGCTGCAGCAGATCGCGACGCTCCGGCCACCGGATAGCATCGTCGTGGAGGAGGCACCGAGCAGCCGCGGCGCGATGCACGATTACCTGCCGATGCTCGAGCCCGACTCCTTCTACACCTGCGCGAGCGGCGGACTGGGGTATGGTCTTCCGGCGGCCGTCGGGGTCGCCCTCGGCCGACCCGGACGCCGGGTGCTCGGCCTCCTCGGCGACGGATCGGCCATGTATTCCATCCAGGGACTATGGAGCGCAGCCGAGCTCGCACTGCCCGTTACCTTCGTGATCGTCAACAACCGCGGCTATCGCGCGCTCCATGAATTCGCCCCGCACTTCGGCCTCGCGGCACTCGCCGGTACGCTGCTGCCACATCTCGACTTCTGCGCGCTCGCCCGGGCGCAAGGCGTGGAAAGCGTGCGGGTCACGCGTTGCGCCGAGCTCGATGGGGCGCTGCAGCTGGCTTTTGCCGCCGCGGGACCGGTGCTGGTCGAGGTGTGCGTCGAGGATAGTGTGCGCCCGCCACCTCTTCAGCGCGCCTCGCGGGGACGGGATCCCTGAAGCATCGTGACGAGCAATGGGTCCAATTTCACGGGCATCGCGGCGATCAGTGCCGCGTGACGCGCCTCCGCCATCGGTCTCCATTCGCCGTGGGTGATGATATAGGGCTCATCGCTCCGGACCGCTTTCAACACCAGAGCGCCTACTTCGGCCGGCTCCATCATGCTCGGAAACGGCACCCGCGCTCCCCCGGCGTTCTCGGCCGTGCGAAACGCGTCGCCGACGCCAAACTTCGCCGGACGGTTTTCGGCGACCTCATGAATGTTCGTTCTGACGGGGCCGGGACACAGAACCGAGACGCCAATGCTCTCGCGCGCAAGCTCAGTGCGAATAGCCTCGGACAGCGTCACGACCGCCGCCTTGGCCGTCTGGTAGATGACAAACTGGGCAGGCATCGGCACGAGCGCGGCGAGCGATGCCGTGTTGACGATGTGTCCGCCCTCACCGTGCGCCCGAATGCGCGGCAGAAAAGCCTGCAGCCCGTTGATGACACCGCCGAGATTCACCGCCAGCCCGAAGTCCCAGTCAGCGTAGGTGATCCCCTCGAAGGGTCCCTGGATGCCGACCCCGGCGTTGTTGACGAGTACGTGGAGCCTGCCGAACACACGCTCCGTCTCATCGGCAGCGGCGCTCATCGCGGCTCTGTCGGTCACATCGAGCCGGATTGCGTGCACGCTCTTGAGCTGACCGCGCTTGCCGAAAGCGAGCAGTGCCTCCTCGATGTGATCCTGACGCAGGTCCGCGAGCACCACGTTCATCCCGGCTTCGACAAATGCTCCGGCAATGCCAAGCCCGATGCCACTCGCTCCGCCGGTGATGAAAGCCACCCTGCCGCGTACGTCTTTCATTTGATACTCACCCGGCCGCAGCTCTATCTCGCAGCCACCGGACACCGCCCGGTGATCGGTCCGAAGGCCTCGGCACCCGGCATGATGGTGATCAATTGGTAGTAATCCCACGGATGTCTCGATTCACGTGGTGACTTGACCTGCATGACGTACATGTCGTGGATCATGACGCCGTCGGCGCGGATGTAGCCGCCCTTGGTGAACATATCGTTGATCTTCGTGCGCCTGAGCTCGGCCATCACTCTGTCGGCGTCAGTCGTGCCCGCCGCCTTGACGGCTTTGAGGTAGGTCAATGTCGCGGAGTAGGTGCCGGCCTGGGTCATGGTCGGTTGCGTCTTCATCTTCTCGAAGAAGCGCCCGGCGAACGCGCGCGTCTCATCGTTGAGGTCCCAGTACCAGCTGGTCGTCAGGTACAGGCCCTGGGAAGTTTCGAGTCCGAGGCTGTGGATGTTGTTGATGAAAACGACCAGGGCAGCCGGCTTCATCGTCTTGGTGAGGCCGAACTCCCTGGCAGCCTTGAGAGAGTTCGTGAAGTCGTCTCCCGCGTTGGCGAGGCCGAGCACCTGTGCACCGGAACTCTGTGCCTGCAGCAGAAATGACGAGAAGTCAGCGGTCGAGAGCGGCACGCGTACGGCGCCGAGATTCTTGCCGCCGTTCGCCTCGACGACTTTGGCGGCGGCGTTCTGTAGCTGCGCGCCGAAGGCGTAGTCGGCCGTCAGATAGAACCAGGTCTTGCCGCCGGCCTTGAGGACCGTGGAAGCGGTGCCGTTCGCGAGCGCGGTCGTATCGAAGACATAGTGGACACTGTAAGCGGTACAGTCCTCATTCGTCAGCGATGCCCCGCCGGCGCCGACGATGAGCAGTGGTATCTTCTTGGCCACCGCAACTTTGGCCATCGCGATGGCGACGCCGGTATTGGCACCGGCGATCATCATGTTGAGACCTCTCTGGTCGGCCCACTGACGGAATTTCGAAGCGCCGATATCCGGCTTGTTCTGGTGGTCGGCGACCAGCGCGACGATCTTGCGGCCGAGCACCGTGCCGCCGGAGTCCGCGATCGCCATCCTCATGGCCTCGACCGAGCCCGGACCGCCATCGTCGGAATACACACCGGAGAGATCATCGAGGTTGCCGATCACAACTTCGCCGTCGGCGGCGAGCGCCGTCGATCCGCCGACAATGGACACAAGCAGTACAGCCAGCGCGGCTTTCCGCAGCTCAAAGCTCATGTCGACCTCGCCGTGGACGCAAGCTGCACGTGTTGGTGATTAGGTGGCTGCAGGCGCTGACGTTACACCCGGTGCGACGCGTGTGCCACCCGCTGTCAGTCCGGCGTGCCGAGCGTCCAGCCCCCGTCGATCGTGATCTGCTGCCCCGTGAGATACGCCGAAGCGGGCGAGGCGAGGAACAGCGCAAGTCCCTTGATGTCCTCGGGAAAGCCCACGCGGTGCATCGGCATGACCTTGGCCATCGCGCGCTGTACGTCCGGGTTCTTCGCATGACCGCCACCGATGTTAGTGACGAAGAACCCCGGCGCAATGGCGTTCACGGTAATGTTGTAAGCTGCCAGCTCCTGCGCGACGCAGCGCATGAGGTGTACTGCGCCGGCTTTCGCCGCCATGTAGGCCACGCCGATGGCCGGCTCGCATTGATAGGCCGCGACCGAGGTCGTCACGATGAGCTTGCCCGAGCGCTGCGGCTTCATGAGGCGGGCCGCTGTGCGCAACGTCGCGAATGCGCCGGTGAGGTTCACGTCGATGACCCGGCTCCAGCGCTCGTCGGTGTAGCTTTCGAGCGCCCCGAGCGGATTGCGCGTCCGCTCCGAGCCGGACCACCCCGCGACGAAACCCGGACCCGAATCGATCCCGGCGTTCGCAAACACGATGTCCAGCCGGCCGTGGACCGCGACCGCGGCGTCGAAGGTACGCTCGAGCCCGGGGGAATCGGACACATCGACGACCGCGCCGCGCACGGCGTAGCCGAGCGCCTCGAGGCGCTCGGTCTCGGCGGCGATGCGGCCGCCGTCGATATCGAGCAACGTGACGCGCGCGCCGTTCTCGGCCAGCGCCTCCGCTATGGCAAGTCCCAGGCCGCTGCCTGCGCCGGTGACGATCGCGCCCTGACCTGCGACGCTGAACAACTCTGCAGCTTTCAAGCACGTACTCCCCGTTGCTCGAGACGCGAAGCGGCAACACGCGACTCTCCGGCCACGTCGACGACGATCTTCATCCCCTGCTGACGGCGCAGACGCTCGAGCCCCTGCCCGATCACGCCATCGAAGGGGATGGTCTCCACCCAACCTTCGAGCGGATAGCTGCCACGGGCCATCTCGGCGATGACCGCCGGAAAGGCGTTTACCGACAGCGCCACGCCCGTCACGTGCACCTCCGGCATGAGGAGGTCGAAGGGCGGGATGACGACCGGCTGGTGGTGGATCGCGACGACCACCGCGGTCCCATCGACCCGGGTGCCGTGCAGCATCGCTGCAAAAGCCTGCGGCACCCCCGCCGCATCGATCGAAGCATGCGCACCGCGGCCACCGGTGAGATCGCGGATCGCCGCGACGACATCGCAAGCGGTCGGATCGAGGAGATGTCGCGCGCCGAGGCCAGCGAGCGCCGCGCGCCGCGTCGGGGACGGATCCACCACGATCGCCTCGACTCCGCGCCGCCGCAGCGTCAGAAAGGCACCGGCACCAATCGGCCCCGCGCCGTGGATGGCGACCACTTGCCCGCTACTCACCGCACAGCGATTCACCGTGTGCCACGCGATCGCGAGCGGCTCGATCAGTGCGCCCTGCAGTGCACTGACCCCGGGCGGAAGCAGGTGTGCCCGCGGCCGCTTCACCAGCGTGTACTCCGCGAGGCCACCGGCGCTGTTGTAGCCCTGGATGGCGAGCGATGGACAATGGTTGTACTGACCGAGGCCGCAGTAGAGGCAGCGGCCGCAGGTCTCCACCGGCTCGACCGCGACCAAATCCCCGATGCCGATGTCGCCGACGCCCTCACCGAGAGCCACGATCTCTCCGCACAGCTCGTGACCCATGATCACCGGGTTCTGCACGCCGGTGAGCGGATGCGGGGTGCTGCGCGTGGTGATCGGCCCGTCGTAGTACTCGAGCAGGTCGCTGCCGCAGATCCCGTTGTAGCGAACGCGGAGCTTGACCTCGCCGGGCCCGGGCTCGGGCTCCGGCACCGAGGTGAGCCGCAGGTCCTGCCGGCCGTAGTACAGCGCCGCGCGCATCGCCGTCATTCCGGCGTGCGCCCGCCGTCCCGCATCATCTTCGCGTAATCCGCCTGCGACATGCCGGCCATCTGCGCAGCGACGTACTGGAAGCTCTTGCCGTCGGTCGCGAACAACTTGGCGAGGAAGTAGATGTTGCCGCCGAGTGAGATCATGCGGTTGTAGTCGCGGTCGAGCACCGCACACTTCTGGTCTTCCGTCATGGGCCAGACCTCGAGATAAGTCCGCTCGTTTGCCTTGAAGCGCGCGCGGTTCTCGGGCTTCATGAGCGACATGCAGAACATGTTCAGGTGATAGCCACGGCGCGCCTGATCGGTGTCGAAGACGGTCGTTCCCGGGATGTCTGCGTAGGGCTTGCTCAAGCTCATCGTCTTGCTCCGTTCGATCGTGCGCCGCGGCCGCTGCCGCGGATGGCGGGGGGTGCGCCGAGATCCGGGACCCAATCGAGCACGTCCCGCAAGTCGCTCAGTATCACGTGGGGTCGGCGCGAGTGGGTTTGCCGGGCCCACTCCTCCCGGCGCGTCGTGCCGGTCGTCACGGCGAGCGCCGTCGCGCCCGCGCGGTGCGCCATGAGGATCTCGACGACCGGATCATCGCCCACCACCGCGAGAGCCCTGACCGGCACACCGAGCCTGCGGGCGGCGAAGCGCAGTGCGCGGACCGAGGGCTTCCCGGTCAGTGTCATGGGTGCCCGCGTGAGCCGGCGGATGGCAGCCGTGATGGCGAAAGAATAGCCGATGGTGCGTCCCTGCTTGGTGGCGAAGAACGGCACGTCCGAGGCGACGTAGAGCTTGGCGCCGCCCCAGATGGCGTGGCAGGCGGTCTCGATGTCCTTCATCCCGCACTCGGGGTGCCACCCGACGAAGACGCACTCGACCTCCGTAGCACCGGGCTCTCCCGTGTACACCGTCTCGATGCCGGCGGTGCGCAGCGCATGCCCCACGCCATCCATCCCGAGCACGAGCACCCGCCGGATGCCGCGGCGGCGCATGAGGTCGGCGGCGATGCTCGAGGGAGTCAGCATCTGCTCGTCATCGACCGGGAGCCCGGCCTCGCGGAGCTTCGCGGCCTGCTCTGCGGGCGGATAGGCGCTGCCGTTGGTAAGCAGCGCGAACGGTATGTGCCGCTCCCTGAGCGCGCGCAGAACTTCGACAGCCCCCGGTAATAGCTCGTAGCCACCGAGCGCGCGATTGCTGAGCAGCAGCGTGCCATCGACATCGAACACCACGCCCCGGACCCCGGCCGCCGCACTCCTGCGCGCAGCACTGCGCGGCACCACCGAGCTCATGGCGAGCGCGCTGCGGAGATCGTGCGGCCGCGCAGCTCGAGCCTGAAGTCCTGCTTCACCACGCTGAATTCCGCGACACCGCGCAGCCGCAGCACCCGGCGCAGCAGCTCCATGACCGGTTTGGACTCGGGATCGTAATGGCGGGCCGCTGGACCCGCCGCACGCATCGCATCCACGAGCGTGGCGGGCATGGTGGCCCGCAGAAGAAACTCTTCGTCCGATAGCTCCCGGCCGAGCCGTGCGCGCAGCTCTGCGAGCTGCGGCATCGCGGCTTCCGCCCGCAGCTCGCGGGTGCGCGGTAAGGATTCGATGCGCGCCATCACCTCGGGTGCTACGGGCACGTTGGGTCGCCCGAAGCGCCCGAGCGCATAGCGGATGGCCTCATCGGGAATGACCGCGTAGCGCTTGCGGCCGGTCACGTTGAGGAGCGCCTGCGTCAGCAGTATCTGCGAAAACGGCGTCATGACGATCGGCCAGCCGAGCTCCTCACGCACGCGCGCAATCTCCTCGATGACCGCCGCTTCGAGATGCGCGAGCCGCTGCTCCGCGAGCTGCCGGCGCATCGTCCCGATCATGCCCCCGGGCAGCTGATGGCGCAGGTACGAGGCGTCGAAGGGTTGCGGTGCGCCTACCCCCAAGCCTTCCGCCTGGGCGATGCGCGTGAAATAGCGGTTCACCTCGGCAAGTGCGTCGGTGTCGACCGGCACGGTGTGGCCGAGTGCACGCAGGTTCTCCACCACGCGCAGCGACGGCGGATTCGAGATACCGTCCGCGGTCGCGCCGGATGCGCACTGCAGGGCGCTCACCCCGTAGTCCACCGCGTCCATGTACAAGAGCTCGCCGAGCCCGATCGTGCAGTGGGAATGCAGCTCGAGCGGCTTCGCACCGAGCTCGGCCTTGACGGCCGGAATCAGCGTGCTGGCACGTCGCGGTGACAGGAGTCCCCCTGGATCCTTGATATAGATCGCGTCCACCTCGGGGCAGGCGGCGAGCTTGCGCGCCGCCGCGGCGTAGTGTTGGTCATCGTGAATCGGGCTCAGCGTGAAGACCAGCGCCGCAATGACGAATTCGCCGCCCACCCGCTTGACCATCCGGGCGCAGGTGATGTTCGACTCCGCATCGTTCATCGGATCGGCGAGGCAGAAGCGCCTGATGCCGTTGCGCGCGAGCACCTCGAAGGCGAGCGCCATGAACTCGGGGCTGGCCGTCTCCCAGGAGATGAAGCGGAAACCGGTAGACATGAACTGCAGCGGAGTGTTGGGTGTCGCCGCGGCCATCAGGCGAATACGCTCCCACGGGTCCTCGCGCTTGTAGCGCACGGCGACGCCCATGTGGGTGGAGGTGGTGAAGTCGATCGCCTTGAAGCCCACCCGGTCCATCACCGGGGCGATCGTGAGTGTCTTGGCGGTGTCGAGGCCGACTGCCGCCCAGGTGCTCTGATTGCCGTCGCGGAGCGAGGTATCGACGAGCGCGATCTCAGCCACCCTGCGCTCCCCGCGAAACCCGCAACAGCAACTGCCCGTATTCGACCGCCGAGCCGTCCTGCACGAGAATCTCGACGACCGTGCCGGAAACCTCCGCACGCACGGCGTTCATGAGCTTCATCACCTCGATGATGCCGATGATGGTGTCTTCCTGAACCTCCGCTCCGACCTCGACGTATGGCGGCGCACCGGGCCTCGGAGCCCGGTAGAAAATTCCGACCAGCGGCGCGGTGACCTCGACGAGCGAAGGATCGGTGGCGGATGCCGCTGGCGCGCCGCGCGGCTCACGGCGTCTCTCCGCTGCCCCGCTGGCTGGCGCCAGGACTGGTGGTGACACGGCTCCCCTCGCGCTGACTTCCGCTTGCTGCCCGGCGGCAGCACTGCGCTTCAGCGTGAGCTTGAGACCGTCCTGCTCGAGATGCAGCTCGTCGAAATCCGACGCCTCGAGCAGCCGGGTGATTTCCGCGACGTCCTGAGCGGTCAGGGGCACCGGCGGGTACCAAAGATGGACATGAGGTGCAGCAGCGGATTCTCCTCGCGCTTGGCGATGGGCGCAGCGTCCCGCGCCGACCAGACCGTCTCCGGGCGGCTCTGCAGCAGGAGGATGGCGCCGCTCCTGCGGTCGATCGCCCACTCGATGTCCTGCGCACATCCGTAGTGACGCTCGATGCGGCGCGCGAGGGTTCTGAGCTCCTGCAGCTCCTCATCGCTCAGGCACGGCGCACACCGGCGATCCCCCTCGACCGCAACTGACTCGACGCCGCCGCTGACGGACGGGGCGTGCCGGATCGACTTGTCGGAGATCTCGCGGACGGAGATCTCCCCGGTGATCTTGCCGAGCACCCAGTGATCCGGAGTCACTTCACCGCCCACCACCGCGGACCCCAGACCCCAGGCGCCCTCGATCGTCACGACCGAGCGATCCCCGGTCGTCGGACTGCGGGTGAACATCACACCCGCCGTACGTGCATCCACCATGTGCTGCACGACCACGGCCATCGCTACGCGCTCTTCGGCAAACCCGTGCTTCCGCCGATAGCTGATCGATTCCACCGAGTACAGACTCGCCCAGCAGCTGCGCACGCGGGAGATCATCTGCGCTGCGCCCTTCACCCACAGATAAGTGTCCTGCAGACCCGCGAAGCTCGCCTCCAGGGCGTCCTCGCAGGTGGCCGAGGAGCGCACCGCGACCGGCTGCTCGGTGTCTGCGCGCACCAGCCGCTCATGGGCAGCGCTGAGCTCCGCGAGCACCTCCGCGGGCAGCTCGGCCTCCTCCATACGGCGGCGCAGCGCTCTCGAGCAGGCCGTGATCGCCTCGAGGTCGTCGGATCCGAGCGCCGCGACCGCCGCGCGCACGGGTGCCTCGCGCTCGAGCGACTCGAGAAACCGCTCGAACGCGGGTGTTCGCACGATGTATCCGGCCGGCACGTCGATGCCCGCCCGCCTGAGCTCGCCGAGGCTGCCGCCCTTGCCTCCGACCTGCTCCCGATCGCCGAGCCCGATCTCATCGAACCAGGCGATGTACGCGCCGGCAGCCATCGGCCCGCTACGAGAGCAGCGTGACGATGCCGCGACCGCCGTCGACGCGGATGCGCTGACCATCCTTGATGCGCGAGGTCGCGGTCCCGGTGCCGACGACCGCCGGCAGGCCGAACTCGCGCGCCACGATGGCCGCGTGGCTCATCGAGCCGCCGATGTCGGACACCGCGCCCGCGATCTTCTGGAAGATCGGCGCCCAGGTGGGGTTGGTGATCTGACAGACCAGGATGTCGCCCTTGCGTACGCGCCCGATTTCCTCCACCGACTTCACGACGCACGCCGGTCCCTCGACGACGCCGCTCGAGGCGGCAAAGCCGCGCAGCTCGCGGCTCTCCGCATCGCTGCCGGCGCGCAGCCAGGCGTCCAGGCTCTCGCGCGTGATGCCCCAGAGCATCACGATCGCCGGGTCATCGATCACCTCCGGAACCGGACCGAGCGCAGGCGGGGTGCTGTGCCTGGCCCACTCGGCGATCGCCGCCCGCCGCTCGCTCACGATCTGCGGCCAGTACTCGGGGCCGCGCGGCGGCGAGCCGTTCGACCAGGAGGTCATGAGGTCGATGATCGCGGCCTCGACCTCATAGTGCGTGAGCTGGAACACGTCCTCCTCGCGCGCGAAGAACCCGTGCGCCGCGAGCAGCGCTCCGAACTCGCGGATCTTGTTGAAGAAGAGGTTCGTGTACCAGTGCTCGCAGTAGAACTTGTGGCCCTCGACGTAGGGAAATACCCGGTGAGCGAGACCGATCATCTGATCGTAGGCCGCGCGCTCCTCCTCGGAGCCGAGCAGCTCCCGATAGTCCTGGATCAGCTGCGTCCGCTCCGCCCGCAGCTGCTCGATCGGCCGTACCAGGGATTCGCCCGCCTTGAAGCGCGCAATGTAGCCGGGCAGTCCCGCGAAGGGCATGGAGAGGTCATCGTTCCAGGAGCGGTGGTAGTGGTAGAAGCCGTCCCCGACGTTGATGTTGAACCACGGATCACGCGAGGTCGCGAGTTCCTCGAGCCAGCCGCTTCCTGCGGCTCCGCGCGTCTCGAGAGCCGCGATGACCGCCTGCACCGTGCGCCCCTCTCTGAATTCGTCGTCGACACCGAGCTCCACCGCCCGCCGCGCCAGGCGGCGCACTTCCTCGTCCGGACGGAAGATCTCCGCTTCGATGCCGGCCACCATGCGCGCGATGGTCTGATCGCTGATCTCCGGGAAAGCCTTCTTGCAGAAAGCGAAGAAGGTCATGTAGGCCCCGTAGCCGAGCAGCAGGAACTCGAAGTGGTGGTGCCACATCCGGAAGTAGCCCTCGAGCGTCTTCTGATAGATCTCGATGAGTGCGTGATTCGCGGCAATGCCGCGCCCGGCATGGACGTTCGCGAGCGGCTCGAACTCGGGCAGCTCGAGCTTCGGCAGTGCCTGCGCCTCGCGTATCAGCGCCAGCATCTTCTCGCGCCATTGGGCGTAGAGACGCTCCCAGTTGCCATAGTAGTAGAAGGCGCGCTGCTGGAATTCCTGCGTACGGCGGGCGATCTCGGCAGGGTCCGTCACCGCATTGCCACCGATGTAGACCCGTCCGTTGATGATGCGGTAGTCGATCCCGAGCGTGGTCGGTATGCAGTGCACGCGCGTGGTGGAAGAACCGAGCGCGCAGTAGGCGGCCTCGGCGGTCACCATGTCGAACGCCGACATCGGTTCCGGAAAATGCATCGAGTTGTAGAACCAGAACCGCTCATCGTCGGTGGCCGTGAACTGCATGTAGTAGGGATAAGCGGCCTGCGCCCGCTCGGTGCCCGGAACGACCTTCAGCGAGCTCGGGGCCGGGAATGCAGTCGAACGGCTTTGCGTGTCAATGGCGGCTCTCCCCGCCCGCTCCCACGCCTGCTGCGGCAGGCTCGGTCGAGCCGGGCGTTGGTCTTTCAAAGAGTACGCCGACAGCCGCCGGGGTGCGAGGATGGAGAGTGCAACGGCAGTCGACTGACAGTGCAAAAAGCCCGCGCCAGCGGGTTTACTGTTTACAATTTCTTCCCGACCGAGGACTAAAGCCGACGCATGCAGCCAGGTGAACTCCTGTGGACCCCGGGGCCCGAGCGGGTCCGCCGCGCCAACGTGACGGCGTTCGCCGACTGGCTCGCCCGCGAGCGTGGCCGCCGCTTTGCGGATTACACCGCGCTGTGGCGCTGGTCGGTCGAGGATCTGGAGGGCTTCTGGCAGGCACTCTGGGATTACTTCCGCATCGAGTCCTCGGCCCCACCCACGCGGGTGCTCGGCCGGCGCAGCATGCCCGGTGCCGAGTGGTTCCCGGGCGCCCGCCTGAACTACGCGCAGCACGTCCTGCGAGGTGAGCGCGCCGGCAGCGACGTGCTGCTGCACCTGAGCGAGACGCGGCCGCTCACGGCGCTCCCGTGGACAACTCTCGGCAACCAGGTGCGAACGCTTGCCACCGAGCTGCGGGCGCTCGGCGTCCAGCCGGGGGACCGGGTCGTGGCGTGGATGCCTAACATTCCGGAGACCATGGTCGCGATGCTCGCGACCACGGCGGTTGGCGCCATCTGGGCGTGCTGCTCGCCCGACTTCGGCGAGCGCGGCACGCTCGACCGCCTCGCGCAGCTTGCGCCCAAACTGCTCTTCAGCGTCGACGGCTACCGCTATGGCGGCAAGGCCTTCGATCGCCGAGGCCAGCTGCGCGACATCGCCGCCAGCCTCAGCTCGCTCGAGCACCTTATCTACCTGCCGTACCTCCGCCCTGAGGACACGACGCTCCCGCTGCCGTCCGCGCGACACTGGCGGACGCTGTTCGAGCGGCCGGCGGTCGACGCCGGGCAGTTCGAGTACACGCAAGTGCCCTTCGATCATCCCCTGTGGACGCTGTTCTCTTCCGGTACCACGGGGCTCCCGAAACCCATCGTCCACGGGCACGGCGGCATCCTGCTCGAGAACCTGAAGAACGCGACGTTCCACTTCGACCTGTGTCCTGGCGACCGGTTGTTTTTCTTCACCACGAGCGGCTGGATGCTGTGGAACTTCATCACCAGCACGCCGCTCGCGGGCGCCGTACCGGTGCTCTATGACGGGCACCCGGCGTACCCGACCCCCGATGCACTGTGGAGAATGGCGGATGAGGCGGGTGTCGCCTCCTTCGGAGCGAGTCCGACCTACGTCGATCAGCTCAGCCGCCTGGGGCTGGCGCCGCGCGAGCACTACCGGCTCGAGAAGCTGCGCACCATCAATCTCGCGGGCTCCCCGGCCACGCCCGAGAGCATGGCCTGGTTCTACCGCAACGTGAAGGAGAACCTCTGGGTCGCCAACGGCAGCGGCGGCACCGACTGCTGCACTGGGTTTGTCGGCGGTGTGCCGACGCTCCCGGTGCGTGCGGGCGAGATCCAGGCGCCGCAGCTTGGCGTCTCGGCCAAGGCCTTCAACGCCCGCGGCGAGAGCGTCGTCGACGAGGTCGGCGAGCTCGTACTCACCGAGCCCATGCCCTCGATGCCGCTGCGCTTCTGGAACGATCCGGACAACCGCCGCTATCTCGAGACCTACTTCCAGGAGTTCCCCGGCGTCTGGCGGCACGGCGACTTCTTCAGGATCGACGCGCAGGGGCGCTGCTTCGTGCTCGGGCGCTCGGACGCTACGCTGAACCGTTACGGCATACGCATCGGCACGGCCGAGATCTATCGCACCTTGGCGCTCATCCCCGAGGTGCAGGACGCGCTCATCGTCAACCTCGATCTGCCGGGCGGCGGCTTTTTCATGCCGCTGTTCGTGAAGCTCGCCCAAGGGGTCGAGCTCGGCGCCGGCCTCGAGGCGCAGATCCGCGACACCCTGCGCCGCCAGTACACGCCGCGCCACGTGCCGGACAAGATCTATCAGACGCCGGGCATCCCCTACACGCTCACCGGCAAGAAGATGGAGGTGCCGGTGCGGCGGATCCTGCTGGGGGTGCCTGCCGAGAAGGCCGCCAACCGCAGCGGCGTGGCGGACCCCAGCACGCTGGACTTCTTCATCGCCTATGCGGAGCGGCAAAGGGACTACCGCCTCTGACACGGCGACGGGGTTTGCCTCAGGCCTGGCGCGTGCGCCAGCCCTCGTGATACCCCTCCCGCGCGGGTCGAGCGTAAGGAGTTGGGGAAACCCTCACCCGGATCTCGAGCTGGCGGTGCGGCTCGACGGTGGTCTTGCGGGTTCCGCCGTTCTCTTCGCCCCAGAGCAGTGTCAGAACGTCCCCGATCTCGATGTCTGGGTCGACAATCCCGAGTGACAGCGCCGTGCGCTCGTTGAAGCTGTAGCCGCCGAACATCGAGAGTCCGACCGTCCTGCTGCCCTTGACGATGCGGTCAAAAGACGAGGAGGCGTAGTTGCAGTTCGGGATGTCCCAGTACTTGTAATTCACCTCGCCCGGCGCGAGGAGCGAGGCAAAGACTTTGAGCAGATCCTCGGCATTCCAGGCAAAGGTCACCTTGTTGCGGTGTGCCCCTTTTGCCTTTTTCTCCAGCGCCTCCCGCCCGATGAAATCGTGGTCGAACTTGATGAATTGCCCGTAGCCTAAGTCGTATGGCGTGGTGTAGTAGTCCTCGATGTTCGCGGACACGAAGCTGCCACCGATCGACGCCGTCCCTTCGTAGCCATTCGCCGGCAGCCACTCGCGGTACTTCTTCATGCGCTCGCCGGTGTACACCGCCGGCAGCGGCGAGGGAATCCAGCCGGACTCGAGCGTGTTGCTCGAGTAGGCGCGCGCGCCGACCTGCACCAGGCCGAAGTTCCGTCCGGCCTCGAGGACGGCCTCGCGGATCTCTTCGCCCTCGGCGTACGGACCCCAGATCTCCAGCCCCGGCGCCCCCGCCATGCCGTGCCGCAAGCAGCGGACCTTGCGACCCCTGATGTTGATCGCATCCAGGTGGAAGAACTTCACCTGTGGTAGCGGGCCGCCGTTGAGCTTCTCGAGCACCTGCTCGGCGTTTGGCCCCTGGATCTGAAAGCGATAGTGCTGGCGCACGACCGCCTTGCCGCGAGGATTCGAAGGGGAGCGCTCGTCGCGGATGGCTTCTACCTTGTAGCCCCCGGTCTGCGCGTGAAACTGGATCCAGTTGACGGTGGGCGTACGTCCGACGAACAGCAACTGATCCTTGTCGAGATAGAAGAGGATGCCATCACCGATCACGTAGCCGTCGTAACTGCAGGGCACCATCTGCTTCGCCCGGTTCGGGACGAAGTTGACAAAGCTATTGATCGTGAGTTGCGATGCCAGCTTGAGCGCGTCGGGACCGGTGATCGTCACTTCCGACATGTGGTGCGACTGATCGTACAGCACGGCGGTTTTCTGCCATCCGACCTGCTCGCTGCGCCAGTTGCTGAACTCACTCGGCACGACGGGATAGACGTAGGCCCCCACCTGCGAGTTACGCAGCAGCTCGACCGTGTTACCCGAACGTTTGAGCAGACTCTCCAGACTCTCGGCACTCATCGCTGCAATTCCCCGTTGGCGTTCATTGTTTGAGCTGCGCACCCTGGCCGGCGACCGAGTAGAGCATCTGCACGTTGCGCGTTTTCTGGAACTCCTCCAGGGTCTCACCGCGCATCGCGGCGTATACGTGCAGGTTGGTGATGCCGAGCACCGCGGCCAGCTTCTCCAGCAGAAAAAAGATCACGCCGTAGTGAATGAGCGCACGCCAGTCGCGCCGCCGCACCAGGTCACACTCCTCCGCGGTCAGCCGCGCCTCTTCGAACATCGGCTCGGGGTCGGCGAGGAAACGCTGCCGGAACTCAGGCTCGATCAGCCGGTGCAGGAAGCTGTTGAGGCGGTAGGCTTTCACGCTGCGGTCGAGCGTGAACGGGTAAGTGCCCGGTAGCTTCTCGATTCCGGCGAGCTCACGGGCGATGCGCTCGCGGAACTGCGCGTCCAGCTCCGTCGCGGCCACGGGCGAGTCATCCTCGTAGATCACCGTGACGATCGGGGTCATCGATGGCAGGTAGTAGGTGCTGTGGAGCTTGCGCACCTTGGCGGACAAGGCGCCGCGCATGATCAGCCACATGATCACCTCCGCGCCTTCCAGCCCACCCCGCTCCGCGTACTGTGCGATCGTCAATTCGGCGAGTCGCTCGGGGTCCCGCTCGAGCAGCTCGAGAAATTCCATGTCCCAGGGCGTGTTGTTGAAGCCGGCGCGCTCGCCGTGCACCTGGTGCGCGAGTCCACCCGTGGCGACGATCGCCACCTTGAGATCCTCGGGGTAGCTCTCGATCGCCCGGCGCAGTGACTGGCCCAGCCTGAAGCAGCGCCGCGCTGTCGGGATGGGAAACTCCAGCACGCCAACCTGCAGCGGAACGATGGCGCCGGGCCATCGCCCCCCCTCATGCGACCACATCACGGACAGCGGCGAGAAGCAGCCATGGTCGAGAGGCTTTGCCTGGAAGTAGGAGAGGTCGAACTCGTCCGCGGTGAGCGCCGTGGCGATATGGCGGGCGAGGGCCGGGTGCCCCTTGACCGGCGGCAGGTTGCGCGGACCGCCGCCCTCATCGGCCACTGCGTACTCTTCCCCGACCCCGAGCGCGAAGTGCGAGTAGTGATCGAAGAAGAACGACGTGACGTGGTCGTTGTAGACGAAGAACAGAACGTCCGGCCGCTTTTCCTGGAGCCACTTCTGCACCGGCTCGTAGCCGGCGAATATCGGCGCCCAGACCGGGTCGCTCTGCTTGTTCGCATCCAGGGCAAACCCAATGGTCGGGGTGTGAGAGGATCCGATCCCGCCCACGATCCTGGCCATGTCCGATTATCCTCGTGGGGCCCCCGGCAAGGGCCTCAGCTCACAGATACAGCTGCTTGTTGAGCGGGATGCCGTGCTCGCGGCAGTAGCTCTCGTAGTGGTTCATGAACCACCAGACGTCGGACGTCTCGACGAAATTGCCCTTGTCGTCGTACCACTCCAGCGGTCCCTGGAGCCAGCCGAAGAGCTTCACGCCTTTCGGATCGTCGGTCACAAGTGTGTGCGTGAGGCCGGGTGTTTCGTAGATGAACGCCCCGGGGGTTGCCACCCAGTCGTACTCCAGATAGCGCACGCTGCCCTCGAGGCAGATCATGACCACCGTGCCGCGGTGCTTGTGCGTGCCAACGACGCCCTTGGATTTGATCCACAGGATGTTGCTGAAGATGTTGTGTCGCACGTCGAAGGCGAGGTGGCGGATCGCCGCGTTGGTGCCGAACGGCACCCAGGGACTGTCCTTCTCGTCAGCACTGACAAAGGTTCCGGGTACGGCATAGCGCTGAATGACATCCCGGTAGGTCTCGGGGATATCGACGATCTTGTAGGCGGTGGACGGCGGTGCCGTGATGCCCTTTGGAGCAGGCGGCGCAGACTTCTTCGCAGTCGATGTAGCCATGTTCATCCTCCTGTCGGCTTCATTTCCCGAATTCGGCCCTGAGCGACACATACCACATCAACGGCGCGTTGTAGTAACAGCCGACCTCACCCGCTCCCGCGTTGGGCGAGCCTGCCGTGCAATACCGATCATTGGTCAGATTCGTGCCGCCGACCGCGAGGTCATACTTGCCACCCGGCGAGAGGTAATGAAGCGATGCATCCAGCTGCCGCGAGGCGGGCCGCCGCAGCTCCGGGGTGTTCAACGCGTCATTCCAGATCTCCGCGGTGTAGGTGAACGCCGCGAGGAGGCGCAGTGTCGACTGACTCGGAAGTATGTAGTCGTAACTCGGCCAGATCGAGCCCTTCCACTTCGGCGTCTTCGGAAGCTTCGCATCCAGCGCCGTCACGCCCGGCGGCTGAAACGCGCAGGCCGGATGGGGCGGTGGCGGTTGCGCAACGAGCCCGGTCGCCGGGCAATTATTCGAGCCGTCTGGGTTGAGCGACTGTGGAATGTTGGCGTAGGAATTCACCGAGGTGTAGTAGGCATCGATGTAATCGCCCGAAACGTTGATCTGCAGGCCGCCGCCGACCAGCCACTGGAGCTCGAGCTCTGCGCCCTTGATCTTGGCATTGCCGGCATTGGTGTAGACCGGCGAGATGCCCTGCTGGATGTTGAGCTGGATACCGTCGTAGTTCGTGTAGTAGACCGCTGCGTTGGCCTGCAGTCGGCGGTTGAACATCTCGGACTTGAGTCCGAGCTCGTAGGTCTCCGAGTACTCCGGGGAGAATCGCGCGGCCGCCGGATCGGTAATCCCGGACTGCAGGCGTGTCGTCCAGCCGCCCTGCTTGAAGCCCTTGGCCCAGCTCGCGTAGGCCATCACAGCGGGACTGAAGTGGTACTGGACGCCGAGCTTGGGATCGAAGATGTCCCAGCTCTGGCTGTCCGGGATCGGGGGGAAGTACCGGTTGTACGGAGTGCCGAAGACGATCGGCCACAGGGTCGACCCGAACGGGAAGGAATTGAGATCGCTCTGGCCTCCGAGGAAGCTGGTCTTGACGTGGGTGTAACGTCCACCAGCGGAGAAGCCAAAGTTGCTCAGCCGGTAGTCGAAGTTGATGAACGCCGCGTAGTCCTCGTTCTGGACGTCGTTCGCCACGTCGTAGACGAATAGAATATCCTCGAACGGCACGTAGTCGTGGACGTAACCGGCTTCCTTGAAGTAGTAGAGACCGCCGACGTAGTTCAGATTGCCGTCGAACGCCTTGCCGAGCAGCTGGAACTCCTGCGACACCTGCCACTGATGCTGCGCGTCGGTGACTTCCTGGAGCGTCTCCGGCGTACCGTCCAGGTCCGTGCCGATGTTCCACTTGATCTGCCGGTAGCCCGTGATGGACTTGAGATCCATGCCATTGCCGAAATGGTAGACGCCAGTGACCGAGCCACCGAACACGTCATTGCGCGCAAAGTCGGGGCCCGTCGCATAGGTCGTGTCGATGTTGCCCGTCTGTGTGGCCTTGAGATCGAACCAGATGCGCGGCGAATTGGAGCCGAGGTATCCGGGCTTGCCCATGTTCGCCGCGTTGTAGGGTCCCGGAGGTCCGCCGACATAGCCGGCTCCGAGGAGCGGCGCACCGCCGACCGACAGCCCTGGAACGTGGGCACGGGGCTGGCTGCACAAGCCGGCAAACAAGGCGTTGGTCATCGCCGGGGGGCTGTTGGGCGGAACGATGGGAGGACCCGGCGGTCCGCCGTTGGCAAAGATGGCTCCCGGCATCGATGCCGCATTGTTGCTGATGCACAGGTTATACAGGGTCGAGAACGTGGAGAAACTCAAGTTCCCGTAGTATGTGTTGAGAACCGTGTAATTCAGCGCCGTCTGGTCCTGGTGCGTCCAGTCGGCCGAGAGCGTCCAGTCCATCTTGTCGGAGGCGTGCCACACCATCTTGCCGCGGATGCTGGTTACGCCCGTTCCGCCCCAGTTGTCGTTGGTCGCATAGCCCGCCTTCGGGTACGCGGTATCGGGATCGACGACGAAGGGCGTCGCACCCCAGGGCGTGTTGGTCGGATAGGGGACGGTCTTCGCCCAGCCCGTTTGGTTCTGCGAGGAGACAGTTATCGAGCTCAGGAGGTTCTCGCTGATCGGGATGTCGGCGGTGAAGCCGACGTCGCGCCGGTTGTATTTTCCCCCGGTCACGGTGCCGACGAAGCTCGGTGTGTTGCCCGGGGTGTGGGTCACGACGTTGATCGCACCGCCGATGGTGTTGGCGCCGAACAGCGTCCCTTGCGGGCCCTTCAGCACCTCGATGCGGTCGATGTCGAGGAGATTCAGATTCGCGCCGATCGTGCGCGCGAGAAACACACCGTCCAGGTACACGCCCACGCCGGGATTCAGGTTGAAGGCGAAGTCATCCTGGCCGATGCCGCGGATGGAGGCCGACAGCACCGACTTGTCTCCGGAGAAGGGCGAAGCGGCATCGAGGTGGACGCTCGGTGTCAGGTTGGCGAGCGAGCTGATGTTCGTCATGTTGCGGCTGGTCAGCTGCTGGTTGGTGAACGCAGTCACCGCGATGGGCACGTCTTGCAGCTTCTCCTCGCGGCGCTCCGCGGTCACGACCACCTCTTGCAGCTCCTGCGCCACAACGTCCCCGCACACCAACACCGCAGCCGCGCCATAGAATGCCTGGCGGCAGGCAACAACCCATTTCGCAAGACCCATTGTTATTCCCCCTCGAAAAGACCCCGGAAAGTCACCGGGAAACCCGATATCCAGCGCTCCCTCACACACCCCACGGTCCGAGCGACCGGCGGGTGATGTCCGTACCGCGCAGAGCCACCGTCACCGCACCACGGTGAGGCGCGGCTTCGCCTCCCGGAGCTGCGCGGCAATTCCGGGAATGTTGAGATTCTCTTTCACCGGGTTGGTGTGCTCGCGCATCAGCGCTTCCACGCGCGCGCCTTCGCCGCGCTCCAGCGCCGAGACGATGTAGTGATGCTGCCGATGGGCATAGGCCAGCGTTTCGTGCATCCGATCGACGCTGGTCTTGTCGACTGCCAGCGCCTGGGGACCGGCAAACGGAATGCGGGCATTGCGCTCCAGCGCCTGCTGGATGATCGCGCTGCGGCACTCGAGCACGATGAGCCGGTGGAAGCGCACATTCATGTCGACGTACAGCGCTTCGGCTTTGTCGGCGACGTGGCCCTCGGCGAGGATCTGATCGCCCTCGACGAGGCACTCACGCAACGCCTGCAGCACACTCCGCGATACGCCCTGCTCCGCCACGCGTCGCGCCGCGAGTCCTTCCAACACGCCGCGCAGGTCGATGGCATCGAGAATATCGGCGGTGCTGAATCCCCGCACCACGTAGCCGCGCGTCTCGTGCGCGGTGAGCAGCCCCTCCTGAGCGAGCAGCGGCAGCGCCTGGCGCACCGGTGTTCGCGACATGCCGAGCAACTCTGCGAGCGGCGCCTCCGCCACGCGCTCTCCGGCACTGAGCTCACCGCGCAGGATCATCTCGCGGATGCGCACGATGGCTCGGGTTTGATGGCGGTTCATTCTGTGGCGACCCCTAAAAGCGCCGCCAGTGTTCCTTTTGGGATCCCAATTGTCAATTAAGCCGCAGATGTCTATCCTGGCCACGCACACCTTTGACTGAGCTAAGACCAAGTCTCAAAAGGGTTTTTTCCGTCCGCAGGGGATAGTCGTGTGCGCCCGCGATGCGCGCGCGATACAGCCTCGGCCCGCCAATGGGATCCCGAAGCCCGCCAAATGCCGCACCGTCACTTCTCGCCGAGCGCCTTGTCCTCGTTGGCGCGCTTGATGAGGTAGGCACGGATCGAGTCGATCTGCTCGGGGCTGAGCACGCTCGCAAAGCCGACCATGCCCTGACCATTCAGGGCTCCGTCACGCACCACGGTCGCCCAGCCTTTGGTGCTGTCGAGCAGCGGGCTGCGACGCAGGTCCGGCAGCAGCGTGCCGCCGTAGGCGGCATCGCCATGACACACGCCGCAGAATCGTCCGTAATGCTGCGCGCCTTCGGCGATCTGCTCGGGGCTGCCAGTCGCAGCTGGTGGGTCGAGCGGGCGCGACGCGAGAGTCGACTCAGGCGGCAGTTGCGCGGTGGCGCCCAGCCTGAAGACGAGCAATCGGGAAACGTTGCGGACCGGTCCACCCACCTCCGAAAGGATGCCCGGCGCCAGCGCCCAGATGCCGCCCCAACCGGCGAGCACCGCCACGTACTGCTCACCCCCGGTCGAGTAGGTGATGGGAGCGGCGATGATGCCGGTCTGCACACTGCTCGACCAGAGTTTCGCGCCGCTCGCGGCGTCGTAGGCCGCAAACTCCTTCGCCGTGTTGCCCTGAAACACGAGCCCGCCGCCGGTGGCCAGCACGCCGCCGTTCCACGGCCCTTGCAGCGCCACGCGCCAGCGCTCCTTCTGGGCGACGGGGTCCCAGGCGATGAGTGCTCCCTTGATGGCTCCCATGGCGCCGGCGCGGATCTTGGGATCCGCGGGCATTGCGGCCGCCGCAAAGTCCATGCCGGTATTGAAGCCGACGGGCGCTGGCTTCCAATGGGCATCGGGCACGAATGGAAACCCGGCGTCCAGCGCCGGGATGTAGACGAGCCCGGTCTTCGGGTCATACGCGGTCGGCTGCCAGCTGTGTGCGCCGCCCGCTCCCGGCACGGTCAGGAAGGGCTTGCCGGTCCTGTCGATGCGCGCGTCCGGATTCTCGATCGGTCGACCGCTGTGCACGTCGACGCCCTTGGCCCAGTTGATCCCGACGAAGTTGGCTGCCGAGATCAGTTGCCCATTGGTGCGGTCGATCACGTAGAAAAAGCCGTTCTTCGACGCCTGCATCAGCACCTGGCGCAGCCGGCCGCCGATCTCGAGGTCGGCGAGGATCATGTGTTGAGTGGCATCGAAGTCCCAGGTGTCGCCGGGCGTGGTCTGGTAGTGCCACACGTACTCGCCGGTGCCGGGCTTCAGCGCGATGATGGAGTCGATGTAGAGATTGTCTCCTCCGCCGGGGGAGCGGTAAGACTGGTTCCAGGGGCTGCCATTGCCCGTGCCCACGTAGAGCAGGTCGAGCTTGGGGTCGTACGCCATCGAATCCCACACGGTGCCGCCGCCACCGAGCTTCCACCATTCCCCGTGCCAGGTCGCTTCGGCGCGCTTCAGGTGCGGCGCGGTGTTGGCGCCCGGCCGATCGGGCACGGTATAGAAGCGCCACAGCTGCTTGCCGTCCTTGCTGTCGAAGGCCGCGACATACCCACGCACGCCCATTTCCGCGCCGATGTTGCCCACGATCACCCGACCGTCGATCACGCGCGGCGCGCCGGTGATCCCAGACGGCCAGGAGGGATCGGCCGTGAGCTTCGACCAGAGCGGCTTGCCGCTCTCGCGGTCGAGCGCGATCAGCCGCCCATCCAACGTCCCGAGAAAGAGCCGCTCGCCCCAGGCGGCGAGGCCACGGTTCACGACATCGCAGCAGGCGCGCAGGGCCGCGGCGCCCGGCACCTTCGGATCGTATTCCCAGCGCAGCTTGCCCGAGACAGCGTCGTAGGCCTTCACTTTCGACCACGCGGTCGTGATGTAGATCGTGCCGTCGATGACCAGCGGCGTGGCTTCCTGACCTCGCGCGGTGTCCAGGTCCGCAAACCAGGCGAGACCGAGAGTCTTCACATTGCCGGTGTTGATCTGCTCGAGCGGCGAAAAACGCTGCTCGTCGTAGGTTCGGCCATGGGTCAGCCAGTCGGCGCGATTGTCGGCGGCTGCAAGCAGCGCCTTGCGGTCCACCGTCCCTGCTGCAGCCGTAAGCGCCACCAACATCGGTACGCTCGAACTCAGAAGGGCGGCGGCCGCGACCCAACTGTTAACTCGCGGAATCTTCTTCCGCCGCACCGGATGGCGGAAAACGTGCGGCTCTTGCGGCCGTGTGATTCTCATCGGGTCCCCCTCGTCTTGTATGCATTGCATACCATTTGCCCGATCCGCCGGTCAAGGAGTGCGCGATTCTCTCGCGATGGCGCCTCAGGTAATCGTCACCGCATTTTCCGCAAACACTTCGTTCGCAATCCGGAAGCTGTCCACGGCCGCAGGCACGCCGGCGTAGATCATGACCTGCAGAAACACTTCACAGATCTCGGCAGGCGTGAGCCCATTGGTGAGTGCGCCGCGAATGTGAGCTTGCAACTCGTGCGGGCGGTTGAGCACGCTCAGCATGGCCAGGTTGAGGAGGCTGCGCTGCTTGTGATCGAGTCCCGGGCGCCCCCAGACCTTGCCCCAGCAATACTCCGTGACCAGCCGCTGCAGCGGTGCATTGAAGCTATTGACGTTCGCAAGCGCACGATTTACATACTCTTCGCCCAGCACAGCTTTACGAATCTTCAGACCTTCTTCATACGGATCACTTGACACGGGCACTCTCCTTGGAATCGCAGCAACCACACCACACGACTCGCTGCGGAAACCCCATTTCTTGGGTGGAGATGACCGCTGCGCGCTCCAACTAGACTAACGCGTCCGAGGGAAGCGAACGAGAAATCGGAAGGAGAACCGTGTCGGATTCGTTCGACGTCGTGACGGTCGGTTCGGGCCACAATGGTCTGGTTGCTGCGGCCTACCTGGCCGTGGCCGGCAGAAAGGTCGTCGTACTGGAGCGCATTGCCTGGTTCGGCGGCGGCGTGGTGACCCGTGAGCTCACGGTGCCGGGATTCCGGCACGACCAGCATTCGATGGCTCACATCTTCATTCAGGCTAACCCGCTGCTCGCGGATGACGAGCTGAGACTCAAAGCCCGCTACGGACTGCGCTACTTGTTCCCGGATCCTCCCGTGTCGTGCCTCTTCGAGGATGGGCAGACGGTCTGCCTGTATCGGGATCGTGAGCGTACCTGGGCGGAGATTGCCAGGCTCTCGCGTGCGGATGCGGACGCGTATCGTCGGCTCTCCGAGCAGGCGGCAGCCTGGCTGCCCATGATCGCGGCGACGCTCTACTCCGCGCCCATGCCGATGGGCGCGGCAACAGCGATGCTCGATCAATCGCGTGAGGGGCGGGAGTTCTGGCGCATCACTCAGATGAGCACGCACGAGCTGCTGTGCCGGACTTTCGAGAATGATCGGGTACGGTTGCTGTTTGCCCGCGTTGCCGCCGAGAGCCTGGCCGCCCCTGATGAGAAAGGGACCGCGCTTGGCGTGTACGTGTTCCTTGGATTTCTGGAAGCGTACGGGTTCGGTGTGCCCGTCGGGGGCAGCGGGAGCCTGACGGGCGCGCTCGTCCGTTGCATCGAGGACCATGGCGGCAAGGTACTGGCCGGCGTGGATGTCGAGCAGGTGTTGACTCGCGCCGGCCGGGCAGTGGGCGTGCGTGCCAAAGATGGTCGGGAGTTCGACGCCGCCGACGGCGTGATCGCGGCCATTCATCCCCATCATCTCGGACGACTCGTAGAGGGCATTGATCCGGCGGTCGCAGCGGCGGCAGCCGCGACCGAAATCTCGCCTAACGCCTGCATTACGGCGCACGCCGCATTGCGGGAACCGCTGCATAACCGGCGCGGCGAACCCGTGCGATCGGTGATGCTCGAGCTGCTCCCGCCGCGCTACGAAATGCTGCGTCGCTCTTTTGACGATCTGCGCTACCGTCAGCTCGCTCGCTGCCCGCTCATTGGTCTCGGATCCCTCTCCGAATTCGACCACTCGAGAGCCCCCGAAGGCCACGCGACCCTGCATGCCTGGGACTACGTGCCGTACGAACGCGCGGACGGCCGCTCGTGGGACGACACCAAGGCAGAGTACGCGCGCAACATGCTCAGCCACATATCGCGATACCTGCCGAATCTGACCACTGACAACATCATCGCCTGTCACTGCGACAGTCCCATCGACATGGAGCGAACCTCTTCGAGCTTCGTGCACGGGGATCTGCACGGCATTGCCATGCCGAGTTACCAGCAGGGCGCACACCGCCCGACGCCGGATCTCGCGCAATTCGTGGTCCCCGGTACTGCGGGCTTATACCTGGTCGGGCCATTCCAACATCCGGGTGGTGGCGTCTTTGGCGCCGGCAGGGCCAGCGCGCAGCGACTGTGTGAGGACCTGAAGATCGACTTCGCGAAAATTCCCCGAATGCGCTGACCGCGACAGCGGGCTCATCCGCCGCTGCCTCAGCCGGCGGCTGCTATGCCACCGTCCACATGCAGGATTTCGCCGTTTATGAATGCGGCGGCGGGACTCAACAGGAAGAGCGCAGCGGCGGCGACGTCGTCTTCGTGTCCGAGCCTGCGCAAAGGGATCGTTCGCGCCCGGCGCTCGTATTCGGCCTGATCATTCAGTCCCATGGCTCCTGGCGTCGGAACCGACCCGGGAGCGAGTGCGTTGACGCGTATTCCCCGCGGGCCGAGCTCGGCGGCCAATGTCTTCGTCAGCGTGGTGAGCGCGCCTTTTGTCGCGCTGTAGAGCGCGGTATTCGGATAGCCTCGTTCGGCTACCGGCGATGTCATATTGATGATGGCGGCCGAGCGGCCCGCTCGCATGTACGTCAGCAGTGCCTGCGCGCCCCAGATCGCTCCCTTTATGCCGACGCCGAGCATCTGATCGGCGATTGCTTCGCTGACCGCGGCGATGGGTTCGTACCGCAGGAGCATTGCATTGTTGATGACCGCATCGAGCCCTGCGTGATCCCCCGCAAACTTGCCGGCAGCATCGAGCAACGCCGCCCGATTCGCCACGTCGGCGACGTAGGCTGACGCCTTCCCGCCCGCGGCGCGGATGCGTTCGGCTGCGTCGGTACAGCTCGAAGCGTCCAGGTCGATGAGGCCGACGCTCACGCCCTGCTGCGCGAGCCGCACGGCCATGGCGCGTCCCAGGCCGCGCCCGGCACCGGTGATCAGAACGGCCTGCTCAGAAAGCTCGGCGATTGGTAACACGTTGCTTCTCCTCGAGTTCGATGAAAACTGGAATCTGGGCCGGGAGGTCGGGATGATGCCACTGCAAAGGGGACCGAAGGCGCATGAGCGAGCAGGGGGACGTGTTCGATTATGTCGTTGTCGGCGCCGGCACGGCAGGTTGCGTGCTCGCGAGCCGGCTCTCGGAAGATCCGCACACGCGAGTGGCCGTGATCGAAGCCGGTCCGCCGGACCGGCATCCTCTCATCCACGTCCCGGCGACCGTCGCTGCAGCCATCAGCAGGCCACGGCTGAACTGGCGGTTCGTGACCGTGCCGCAGAGCCACCTGGCGGGCCGCTCGATTCCAATTCCGCGCGGGCACGTGGTCGGCGGTTCTGGCTCCATCAACGGCATGGTCTATTTCCGTGGACACCCAACCGACTTCGATGATTGGGCGACGGCGGGAAATCCGGGTTGGAGCTACGGGGAAGTGTTGCCGTACTTCCTGCGATCCGAGAACAACGAGGACTATCCGGATTCTGAGTATCACGGCCATGGCGGTCCGATGAACGTCACGCACATCAAGCGGCCGAATCCAATGACGCCGGCCTTTCTCGAAGCCATGCGGGGATTGGGATTCAAGCGCACCGACGACTTCAACGGCCCCACCTCCGAGGGCTACGGTCCCCGGCAGGGAACGATTCTCAACGGGCGCCGCGTGTCCACGGCTACCGCGTATTTGCGACCGGCAAGCCGGCGCAGCAACCTCTCGATACTGACTCACACCCGTGCGCTCGAGATCCTCATCGACCATCGCCGCGCCGTAGGCGTCGGTGTGTTGAGCGCGGCCAGGGAGCGACGACTCTTCGCGCGCCGGGAGGTCATCGTCTCCGCGGGCGCGATCCTCTCGCCGCACCTGCTGATGCTCTCGGGCATCGGGGACCAGCAAGAATTGCGCACCGCCGGCATCGCCGTGAAACAGCACCTGCCAGCAGTCGGGGCTAACTATCACGATCATCTCGCGGTCGCGGTGCTGATGGAGATGAAGAACTCGGACTCCTACGGCATCTCATGGCGCGCAGCGCCGCGCGACATGGCCAACCTGCTCGAATACGCGCTGTTCCGCACGGGGCCGCTGGCCAGCAACGTGTTCGAGGCCACCGGTTTCATACGGACGCTGACCGAGCTGTCACGACCGGATGTTCAGGTGGTGTTCCAGGCAGCCCGCCGCAACCGCGGAACGTTCCCCTTCCCCCTCGGACATGGTTTTGCCATCAGTATCGTAGGCCTCTATCCGAAGAGCCGCGGGCGGGTTCGACTCGCCAGCAGCAATCCCCTGGCCCCGCCGCTCCTGGATCCAGAGCTGCTCAGCCATCCGGACGATGTGGCCATGATGTTGCGAGGACTTAAGGTCGGCCGCGAGGTGACGCGGGCAAGCTCATTTGCCCGCTACCGGGCTGTCGAAGTGCAGCCGGGCCCCAAGGTGCAGGACGACGCAGCGCTCATCGAGTACATCCGCAGGGCCGCAGCGACGGTGCATCACCCCTGTGGCTCCTGTCGCATGGGACCCGATGATAAAGCCGTTGTAGACGAGAAGCTGCGCGTCCACGGGGTGGAAGCACTCCGGGTAGTCGACGCTTCGGTATTTCCGAACGTCGTGGGCGGCAACACGAACGCTGCGGTGGTGATGATTGCGGAAAAGGCCGCGGACATGATCCGCGGCATTCCGGCTCCGCAGTGCGCTCATCTGCCGCTCGCGCGCTCGGCGTGATGCGACTAGCATGGGGATTCCAGGGGGATGCCATGAGCGCTGAGCACATCAGGCACTGGCGGATTGGCGATGTTGAAGTCGCTCGCATCGTCGAAGTGAACGCCTTCGAAGACAACATCTCCATGCTGCTCAAGGACGAGACCGCCGAGTTCGTCAGGCAACACCTGTGGCTGCAGCCGCATTTCGCCACGCCCGAGGGTCTGATGAAGGTTTCCTTCCAGGCGTTCGTGCTGCGCTCCCGCGGCAGGAACGTGATGATAGACACCTGCATCGGCGCGGATCGCAAGCGCGAATATGGCGTCTTCTGCAACCTGAAGACGACCTTCCTCGAGGACCTTGCGGTAGCGGGATTTCCGGCCGAGAGCATCCGCGCGGTGCTCTGCACGCACCTGCACTTCGACCATGTCGGTTGGAACACACGCCTGGTGAACGGCCGCTGG
>DATMPW010000048.1:0-43825 GCA_035566915.1 Steroidobacteraceae bacterium | reverse complement strand
TGTGGAAGCGGAACCAGGCCGGGGTGGGGCCAAGGAAGCGCAGCCACCTGAAGTGCTTGCGCGCCGAGTAGAGGAGGAGCACCAGCATGAGGCTGCCGCCGACGATGCCGAGCGCATAGCCGAAGCCACGTGTCGGGGTGACGTAGCGCTCGGTCGGCATGCTCCAGCCGAGATACAGCACCACGACCAGTGCGCTGAAACCCACACGATTCCAGGTGAGCCGTTTGCGCGACGCGGGTTCCGCGCGCGCGGCGGGACGTGCGGCACGGGGCGTGGCGGCGGGCGCGGGAGCTCGCGCCACCGCTGGTGCGGCGGGCGTTGGAAACAGGTCTGCTGTTGCCGGAGCGGCCGCCGTCCGCACCGGTGCGAGAGTTCGCGCAACTGGCGTCTCGGAGGAGGGCGCCGCCGTGACGCGCGGCGCATCGGGGCACGGCGTGGGCAACTCGGGCGCAGGTTCCCGCACCGCCGGCGCGAACTCAGCGACGCGCACCACCCGGATAGTGACGTCCTCAAGATGCCCAACCGTCAGTCGACGCTTCGGCGTCAGCGGAGGTTGCGGTGTGGTTGGATGCGGGGTGGGCTGCATGGGTGTCGACTCGGCGAGCGCTCAGCCGATTTCCCGGTTGATCACGAGGGCGAGGCGGGTGCCCGCTGCTGGACGCAGAACCTGACTCGTGACGTACAGATCGCCCGCAGCCGGCGTTGCCTGTCCGCTACGCGAGATTCGCGCTTCGATCACGACTCGGTCGAACTGCGACAGACGGCGCGAGGGAATCATCGCCATCGAGTCATCGAGCCGGAAACTCACCGGCCAGGCGCCCACGCTGGCACGCAGGACCGCCAGCGGCGGGCCGGGTGAGTCGGCCGCCTTCGCGTAGATGAAGAGTGTGGCCTCGGGCTGCACGCGGTTTGCGAAGCGCGTATCGAGGCTCACGGTTCCGGATACCGCAGTGCTCAGGGCGCTGTCTGCGGGTGCGGTAACCGGCCGCGCCGGGACAGCGGTGGCCTGCGTCGCGAGTGAGCCGGCCTCGGCGATGTTGGCGTCGACCATGCGCGCGTCCGCAGAAGCGGGCGGCAGGACGGCACGCAGCTTTTTCCACCACACGAGCGCCTCGGCGTAGCGGCGCTGCTCGTTCGCCTGACTTGCCTTGAGCCACAGCGCCTTGGGGTTAGCGCCATCCACAGCCAGCGCGCTGTCGATCGCGCGACCGGCCTCGCCGCCGAGCGAGCCACCGGCGAGCGAGCCTAGAACGTCGGCATAATCCGCCCACGACTGCGCGGACATGCCCTGCAGGTCCACCAGTCTCATATAAGCGGCGCGGGCACCCGCCCAGTCGTGCTGGCCGCGATACAGCTCGGCGAGCGCCAGCCAGCTCTGTGCATCGCGCGGGTTCGTAGCAACCCGGCGTTCGAGGTCCGCCGCTGACACCGCGGGGGGTGCCGTGCCGCCTGCACGACCGGTCGCGGAGGGACCTGTGGTCGCAGCGCTGGCGGCCGCGGAGGCCGCGGAGGCCGCGGCAGTCAGTGCACCGGCCCCCGTCTGCCAAACGGGAGGCCCGGAGGCTGGATTACCGGCCTTGGCTCGCGCACGTTTGGCATCCTCGGGACGCCCGAGGAAGTCGTACGCCTGTGCCAGCAGGGACCAGTCCGCCGGCGTCCCGCCGTCGCGTGCCAGGCGTGCCTCGAGCCCAGCGACTTCGGCATCCATGGAGTTTCTGGTACCGGCCGCAGCCGTTGGCGCGCTGGCAGCAGCGCCCGCCGGCGCAGCGACGCTCATCACCGGCCGCTCGGGCGAGTGACGGGAGCCGATCGCGACGTAAAGAATCCCGGCCGCGAGCGCAACGCTCGCGACAAAACCCGCCGCGAGCAGGTAGTGCATCCTGCTGCGCGCGAGCGTTGATGCGGTGCGGAATAGCGGCAAGGCGACACGCCTTGCCGCTACACCGACCAGCAGTCCGGTAATGAAAGCAAATATAGCCATCGGTCAAACCGACAACACCGACGGGGGCAACATATTGCCGGCTTTTCGCAACGCAACAACGTGTCTCCATGTACCGACCCGCTTGTCTCCATGTGCCGACGAGCTGTCTCCACGTGCCGACGAAAAAACTAGGTAAAAACAGGTATTTACACGCGTTTTTCTGAGCACCGCGCGCGCGGCCCGCGAGCCCGAGTTCACTCATCGCCGACACCAACATCAGACGTGGGGCGCGTGGCGACTCGCAGCGCAGCAGGGCTAACTTGTTGGTGTTAGGGACGCTCGCGAGACCAACGCGGATCGGCGAGCGCTACGAGTTTTGGCATGGAATGCCTGACGCGGAGGCCGGCCAGACCTCGGCGTCCAGGACTGTGGAGAGCTGGGCGATCGCGGACCGGTTGAAGAGGCCGTCGCGTCCGCGACTTCAGCCGGGATGCATCTGGGTCGCGGCCTGGCGCGCGTGGTCAATGACCCGCACCGCCTGTCCGGCGGCCAGGCGCTCGCCACCCCGAATGACGAGCCGGTCGCCCGCCGCCAGCGGTCCCTGCACCTCCACCACATCGGCGATTCCCGCCCCGGGGGTGACATCGAGCTCCTCGACGGTGTCGGCGCGTGTCACGCGCAGCACGTACGAATGATTCTGGCGTATCACCAGAGCATCCCGCGGCACGGTGAAGGCAGTGCGCACCTGCGCGGAGGGCAGGCTGACTTCGACGGGGGTCCCGACCAGCCACTCGGGACTGGCGAGGGTCACGCGCACCTCGAACTGGCGCGAGCGGTCATCGCCCACCGGCACGACCGTGCGCACGCGGCCACTCTTCTCGATGCCATGGTCGCGCACCGTTACGGTCTGGCCGGGATGGACGTTGGTCGCGAGGCTGAGTGCCGCGGTGGCGCGCGCCTCGATGTCGCCGGTATTCACGAGGCGCACGGTCGCGGCGCCCGTCTGCAGGTATTCACCCCGCTGGATGAAGCGCTCGGTGACGACTCCGGGAAACGGCGCCCGGATCACCGATTGCCCAATGTCGTACTGCACCTCGCGCAGCTGTGCCTCGACCCGGGTCAGGTCGTCGGTTGACATCTCGCGCTGTGCGCGTGCGTCCTCCAGCTGGCTCGCGCTCAATACCTGGGTCGCCGCGAGGCGGTTGAAGCGCTCGAGCTGGGAGTTGTTGAACTGCTGCTGGGCGCGTGCCCGCGCCACCTGCGCACGCAGGTCCTCGAGTCGCAGCCGCAGGACCGTGTCATCGAGTCGCGCGATGGACTGGCCCTCACCGACCCGGGTGCCCACATCGGCGATCCAGACCACGCGGCCGGCAACGACGCTCGCGATGCGCGCATCGGAGCGGCTGACGATCGAGCCCGGAATCCAGCTCTCGACGTTCACCGGATGCACGCTCACCGTGCCGACCTCGACGACCGGGCGCTCGACGACCGGGCGCTCGGCGCCCGGGGGATCGGCGGCGCCGGCTGCGGTGGCTGCGGCCCAGGCGGCAGCGGCGGCAAGCGCCGGCACGGGGGCGCGACGGCGTGCGCACGTCCGGGGAGCGACGGTGGAGTCAGTGGCTCTCATGCCGGAGGCGCCACCAGTGAAGGCTCCGCTGGCACTGCGGAAGTCTCTGATCGAGCGGCGAGTAGCCGCATCAGCGCAGGGATCAGCACCAGGCTGAAAGCAAGACTCAGCACGACGCCGCCGATGTTGACCGCCGCGAGCCCCCGGTAGATGACGCTGCCGGGCCCTGGGTTCACGGCCATCGGTAGCGCACCCAGCGCGCCGGTGAGCGTGCTGGCGAGGATGGCACGCAGGCGCTGCTGCAGGCCCGCGCGTATGCCTTCCTCGAGCGTCGCGCCCTCGCTCTCCACACTGCGCACCGCGGCGACGAGCAGGATGGCGTGATTGATGATCACGCCGATCATCATCACGAAGCCGATCATCGACAGCAGGTCGAGCGCCTGGAATTTAACCAGATGGAGAATGCGTAGCCCCAGCACCCCGCCGACCAGGGCGAGCGGCACGGTGAGCAGCACGATGACGCTGTCGCGCAGCGAGCGGAACAGCACCGTCATCAGAAGCAGTAGCACGATCAGCGCCATGACGAACACCCGGCTCATGGCCGTGAGTGTGCGGCTCAGGCTGTCGGCGCTTCCGGCGAGGCGCATCGAGCCATCGGGAGGCATGTGTTCGCGCAGCTTCGGCAGCACTTCGGTGTCGATGGTCTTCAGGACCTTCTCCAGCGAGAGGGTGGGCGGCGGGTCGACGGTGAGTGTCACCGCGCGGCGGTGATTGAGTCGGCGTATCGCCGGCGGACCGAGCTCGGTTGACAGCTTCACCAGGTCCCCGAGCCGCACGATGAGTCCCGACGGGGTCATCAGCGGCGCGTCCGACAAGTCCTCGGGCGTGGTGCCGCCGTTCGACCGCAGCACGATCGGCAGACGGGACTTGCCATCGAAATACTCACCGAGCCATGCACCTTGACCGACGGCGCGCACCACGGTGCCAAGGGTGGCGCGATCCCAGCCGACCTCGGCAATGCGGCGATCATCGGGCACCGCATGCAGCTCGAGCGCGACGTCCTCGGGGTTCGGGAAGCTCTGCACCGCGCCGCCCGGAAATACCTTCTCGAGCAGGGCACGGCCTTCGACCGCCACGCGGGTGAGCGCCGCGGTATCTTCACTCTGCAGGTGAATGCCGACCGAGCGCACCGAGCCGCCGATGCCGCCGAAGAGATCTCCCTCGACCGTGAACACGCGCGTATCGGGCAACCCCACGGTGATCTTCTCGCGCACCAGCTGCTCGAGCTCACCGATGCGCTTCTCATCGATGACGCGCGCCCCGATGGTCCCGCCACCTGGCCAGGTGAGGATGTACCAGTTCTTCAGATGCGGCTCCCGCCGTCCCTCCATGTAGGGCCTCATCCGTTCGAGCATGCCCGGCAGCAGCTCGCGATTGACCGACTCGGGGCTCATGCCCGGTGGAAAATCGAAGAACGAGTCGATGGCCGCACGCTTGACCGGCGGCAGGTAATCGAGCGGCGGCAGCAGCCACCAGGCAAGCAGCAGCGGCACGAGCAGCAGTCCCACCACCCAGCCAAATTGCCTTCCGCGCGTATTGGTCACCCGCAGGATCCACTCGGTGAGCGCCGGCCACCCCTGGCCGTAGCCGCTTGGCCGCATCGGGCCCCTGAGCACAAAGCCGAGGGCCGCAGGCAGCAGGGTCAGCGCGGCGACGATGGAGATCGCCACCGCGATCGAGATCGTGAGCGCGAGATCACCGAACAGCTCTCCCTCGACGTCCTTGAGGAACAGCACGGGCACGAACACCGCCACCGTGGTCGCGGTCGAGGCGAGGAGTGCGCCGGCGACCTGGCGCGCACCCCTGCGGCAGGCCTCCTCGAGCGGCATGCCCTCTTCGCGCAGGCGCACCACGTTTCCGGAGACGACGATCGCCCCCTCGACCACCATGCCGACGGCAAAGGCGAGACCGGCGAGCGAGATGACATTGAGACTGCGTCCGAACAGATCGAGCACCACGAAGGTCGCGCAAAGACACACGGGGATGGTGGCCGCGATGAGCAGCGTCACGCGCCACTCGCGCATGAACCACCAGACCACCACGAGCGCAAGCAGCGCGCCCACGATGAGGTTCTCGGTGAGCAGGTGCACCGCCCGGCGGATGAAGAGCGAGGCGTCGAAGGACTGCTCGATGCCGAGCCCATGAGCCTTGAGCGGACCCTCGCGCAGCTCAGCGACCCCGGCCTTCACCTGGTCGAGCGTCGCGAGCACGTTTGCTCCATTAGCCCGGAGCACCTGGATGCCGAATGCCGGGTTGCCGTTCTGGTAGGCGAAGAACTGGCGCGGGGGCGGTGCAACATCGATCGCGGCCACGTCCGAAAGGTGCACCGGACGTCCATCGCGCCACGTCAGTACCAGAGCGCCGAGCTGCTCGGGCGAGAATCGCCCGGTGAAGCGCAGGGTGTACTGGCGCCGGCCGACATCGAGCAGGCCGCCGGAAACGTTGTTGGCGCTCGCAGCGCGGTTCGCGATGTCGGGAACGCCGATGCCGAGCGCGGCGGCGCGCGGCAGGTCGAGCGTGATGCGCACGTTGTCTGGCGGGCCGGCGTTCACCTCGACCGCGGCGACGCCGGGGATCGATTCGAGCCGCGGCCGCACGGTGTCCTCGATGAAGCGCCGTTGCCCCTCGATCGTTCCGGGGGTGCCGGGGAGCAACTGCACGAAGAACCACGAGAGCGTCTCGTTGGTGTTGCCATCTCCGCCGAGCGAGACCGCAGGCCGATCGGCATCGCGCGGCAGCGGCGGCAGCCGGTTGAGGCGCCCGATCACCTCGACCAGCGCATTCTTCATGTCCGTGCCGATGGCAAAGCGCAGGTTGAGCTGTGCGGATTCGGCGGAGGCATTGCCCTCGATCTCCTCGACGCCGGCCATACCCTGCATGACGTTCTCGAGCGGCTCGAGGAGCTCTGACTCCACCTCCTCGGGCGAGGCCGTGCGCCAGCCCATGCGGATCGAGAGCTGCGGGCGGTTGACGTCGGGGAACAGCTGGAGCGGCAGCCGGGTGAGGCTCAGCAGCCCGATGAGGCCGATGAAGACCGCAATGACGATCACCCCGATGGGGCTACGGCTCGACCAGTTGAGACTTTCCATGGTTCAAAACTTCCATGGTTCAAGCCCGACGCGCGTCCCAGGACCCATCCCTGCAAGCTTGGATGCTACTGCCGGTTATCGGGTTTGAATCGCGCGGCGCGCCAGGGCGTGCGCTGCATGCGACGCGGCGATATCAACGACCGCGCAGAAATCACCGGGCTCGCCTGAGCAGATGTATCCGTGCGTGATGTCGCAGGCGACCACGCCGGCCGCCGAGCGCACTCCGGGCTCGCGCATGAAATTGGCACAGTGGCGTGCGCGCTTGCTTTAGCTAGAATCGCCCCCCAACCCGTGCCTGGGTGGCGAAACTGGTAGACGCAAGGGACTTGAGAGGAGCTTGAGCACCCGGCTCGGAAACGGCCGGCGTGAATGGGGTCAAAGTCGGTGGAACAGCAGCACGTTAGGGTGGCTGCAATACCGAGCTAAGCACTGGTCGGCGTGGCCCCTCAGGCTGCGCCTCGCCGGAGAAAGTGTAGAGACTTGACGGCCCCTGCCTAATCCGCGTGCGCGTAAAGGGGCGCGCGGGATGGCAAAGGTAAAGTCCAGACCACAAATGCATGTGATCCGTGCATGCAGCAGCGAAAGCTGTAGGGGTACGAAAATCCCTTGGGGGAGACCCCGTGCCGGTTCGAGTCCGGCCCCAGGCACTGTCAGAGCCTTCCAGGCCGTATTCTGATCTGCCTCCCGCCGGAGCCGACTCGGTTGTCCGGTGGGGCTGCTCGGATTGCCGCGCGCGCCGGGACAACGCCGGGGGGTTGGCGCGATCGGAGACAGGTTGACATCCTCCCGCGCCTCAATACCTTACGCGGTGATTTTCAGTCCGCGGGGCGTACGTGCCACTCAGCGATGTCGACATCGTTGCGTCTCACCGCAGACGGAGGGACATCGGGAGCTCAATGCGAGAGCTGCGCGCTCAACGGCAGCTCCCTTGCTGCGCTGGGCGCAGCGGCACATGCAGTCGCGGCGGTAAGTATATGAATTTTCTGGACTTAGAATTCACGATTACGGCGACTCGCCTTCCTGGCGGTTACGGCTGCGCGCCGTGTAACAGAGCGCGCGTCGGGCCGAGAAGCTAAGGTGTGCGGTTCCTGGAGGAGGCGACACGCGTAATGCCGCCTGAACGGCTCGAAGTCGAGAATCTGCACCTGTGGCGGGGCGAGCGTCATGTGCTGCGGGGGGTGCATTTCACCCTCGCGTGCGGCGCTTGTCTCGAAGTGTGGGGGGCCAACGGCTCGGGCAAGACCACACTCCTGCGGACACTCTGCGGGCTCGTCTACCCGGAGGAGGGACGGGTGCTGTGGAACGGCGCGAATGTGAGGCGCGATCTGCCGGCATTCCATGCAGCGCTCGTCTATCTGGGTCACGAGCCGCCGCTCAAGTCCGATCTGACAGCGCGCGAGAACCTGCATTACTGGATCGGTGTCCGCAGGCATGTTGGTGAAGAGGAACTCGGCGCAGCGCTCGCGCGCGTCGGCGCGCAGGGCTGGTGCGAGCGGCTCGTGCGCACGCTCTCGGCCGGGCAACGCCGGCGCGTGGCGCTCGCGTCTCTCGCCCTGCTGCCGGTGCCCTTGTGGCTGCTCGATGAACCGACGACCAGTCTCGACGCCGAAGGTCGCGAGCTGGTCGGAGATCTGATCCGTGAGCAGCTCGAGCGCGGTGGCATGGTGGTGGCGGCGGTTCATCAGGGATTACCGCAGTCAGTGCGCAACGTGACGCGCCTGGATCTCGCCGCATGAGCCGCCGCGAGGGTACGGTGGCCCAGGCTTTTCCGCCCATCGATGCGTCATCGGCGGCGGTCGCTGCGAGCACCGCGGCTGGGATCCGGCGCGCGGGGGCGCTCGAGGCGGCACGCCTCGCGTTGCTGCGTGACCTGCAACTCGCCTTCCGCAAGCGCGGCCAACTGGTGCAGCCGTTGGCTTTCTTCGCCATGGTGACCCTGCTGTTCCCGCTCGCCATATCACCGGAGCTGTCCCGGCTGCGCGAGCTTGCACCGGGGGTCGTGTGGGTCGGCGCGTTGCTCGGGTCACTGCTCGCGCTCGAGTTCCTGTTCCGGGATGATGCTCATGACGGGACGCTCGAGCAGTACGCGCTCTCGGGCCAGTCGCTCACGGCCCTGATGTTCGCCAAGACCTTCGCGCACTGGCTGCTCACGGGACTTCCGCTCGCGCTCATGGCGCCGCTCGCAGCACTGTCGCTCGGAGTGGCCGCCACGGCGATCCCGGGAATCCTCCTCTCCGTGGCGGTCGGAAGTGTGGCGCTCAGCCTCATCGGTTCGATTGGCGCGGCCTTGACTCTCGGGATCAAACGCAGCGGTGCGCTCCTGTCCCTGCTCACACTGCCACTGTCGCTGCCGGTGCTGATCTTCGGAGCGCGCGCCACGCAGCTCGCGATCCACGGCGCCTCGCTCCTCGCACCCCTCGAGCTGCTCGGAGCGCTCGCGGTGCTCGGGATCACGCTCGCGCCACTCGCGGCCGCGGCCGCGGTGCGCATCAGCCTGGAGTAGGGGAGCGCACGAATCTCATGAACTGGACCTGGTTTCATCGATTCGCCTCGCCACCGCACGTGTATGCGCTTGCAGCCCGCCTCACGCCCTGGTTTGCCTGGCCGGCGGCGCTGCTCATCCTGGCTGGCCTGTGGGGCGGCCTGGTGCTTGCCCCGCCCGACTACCAGCAGGGGGATGGGTTTCGCATCCTCTACGTACACGCCCCGAGTGCCTGGATGTCGCTCATGGTCTATGTGACCATGGCGGTCGCCGCGGCGATCGGGCTCATCTGGCGCATCAAGGTGGCGCACGCAGTGGCGGCAAGCTGTGCGCCGATCGGCGCCTCCTTCACCTTCGCGGCGCTGGTGACGGGCGCGCTCTGGGGCCAGCCGATGTGGGGCACGTACTGGGAGTGGGATCCGCGCCTGACATCGGAGCTGGTGCTGCTGTTTCTCTACCTGGGATACATGGGGCTGCGCGCCGGGATCGAGGATACCCAGCGTGCCGACCGCGCGAGCGCGGTACTTGCAGTGGTCGGTGTGGTGAACGTTCCCATCATTCACTATTCGGTGACTTGGTGGAACTCACTGCACCAGGCACCTTCGGTGATGCGCCTGGCGAGGCCCGCCATGCCGGTCGCCATGCTGCTGCCGCTGCTGCTGATGCTGCTGGGGTTTACGCTGTTCTTCATCGCGCTGCTGCTCGTACGGCTGCGCGGCGAGGTACTCGCGCGGGAACGCGCGGCGAGCTGGATACGCGAGGTAGTGAGTACATGAGAGCGTTCTTCGACATGGGTGGATATGCGGCATTCGTATGGCCCGCTTACGCGGTCACACTCGCCGTCGTGCTCCTTAACATCCTCTGGGCGCACCGTGCGCTCGAGCGCTCGCGCAACGAGGCGCGCCGGCGCCTGCAGATACAGGGAGAACGCCGATGACTCCGCGCCGCCGCCGCCTGATACTCGTGCTCGGCATCGTCGTGGGAGTGAGCATCGCCGGGGCGCTGGCGCTCAGTGCGTTCCGCCGGAACGTCACCTTCTTCTTCGATCCAACCCAGGTGGCTGCCGGCCAGGTCCCGACGGGCGAGCGCTTCCGTCTCGGCGGCATGGTCACGCAGGGGAGCCTGCACCGTGCAGCAGGCAGTCTCGAGGTACGCTTCATCGTGACCGACTTCAGTCATGAGGTCCCGGTGAGCTACACGGGCGTTTTGCCCGACCTCTTTCGCGAGGGAGCCGGTGTCGTGGCGCACGGGCGCCTCGGCGGCGATGGCACTTTCGTAGCCGATGAGGTGCTCGCCAAGCACGACGAGAAGTACATGCCGCCGGAGGTAGCCCGCTCACTGAAGCGCCGGCACGGTGATTCTCGCGCCGAGCCGGTCGGCCCCGCCACCGCGGGCTCCACGGAAGGCGCGGCGGGCGCGCCTCAGGGCGCACCCACGCACGCGGCCGCGGCACCATCGGCCGCAGGGAGCTGAAGCATGCTGCCCGAGCTCGGTCACTTCGCCCTGATCCTGGCGCTGCTGCTCGCAGGCCTGCAGGCGTTCTTTGGGATCGCAGGTCCCGCGTTAGCGCGCGATCGCTGGAGCGGCGCAGTGACCTCCGCGGTCGCCGGTCAGGCGGTCATGGTCGCGACCGCCGTTGCCTGCCTCGTCGCCTGCTTCGTCAGCGAGGACTTCTCGGTCGCGTATGTGGCGGAGAATTCCAACAGTGCGCTGCCGCTTTTCTATCGCGTGAGCGCGCTCTGGGGCGCGCACGAAGGGTCGCTCCTGCTGTGGATCCTGCTGCTGGCAGCGTGGACCGTGGCGGTGGCGCTCGGCTCGGGGCGGCTGCCGCCGCGCTTTGCGGCGCGTGTACTCGGAGTGCTCGGCGTCGTGAGCTTCGGCTTCCTGCTGTTCACGCTGGCCACCTCCAGCCCGTTCGTGCGGCTCGACCCGCCGGCGCCCGACGGCCGCGACCTCAATCCGATCCTGCAGGATCCGGGGCTGGCGATCCACCCGCCGATCCTCTACACGGGCTACGTTGGTTTTGCCGTGGCGTTCGCCTTCGCTTGCGCGGCCATGCTCGAAGGCCGGCTCGATCAGAACTGGGCACGCTGGACGCGTCCCTGGACGACCGCTGCATGGTCGTTCCTCACCTGCGGCATTGCGCTCGGCAGCTTCTGGGCCTACTACGAGCTCGGCTGGGGCGGCTTCTGGTTCTGGGACCCCGTCGAGAATGCTTCCTTCATGCCGTGGCTCATGGGCACGGCGCTAATCCATTCGCTCGCAGTGACCGACAAGCGCGGGCTTTTCAAGAGCTGGACGCTGCTGCTTGCGATCCTGGCGTTCTCCCTGAGCCTGCTCGGCACTTTTCTCGTGCGCTCGGGGGTGCTCGTTTCGGTGCATTCCTTCGCGGCCGATCCGACGCGCGGCATATTCATTCTCGTCTTCCTCATTATCATGATCGGCGGCGCACTCGCGCTCTATGCGTGGCGCGCGCCGCTGCTGCGCTCGAGCGCGGGCTTCGAGCTCGGAGCGCGCGAGTCGTTTCTGCTCTTCAACAACGTGCTGCTGGTGATCGCCGCCGCGACGGTCTTTGCCGGCACGCTCGCACCGCTGATCTCGGATTCGCTCAAGCTCGGCACGCTTTCGGTGGGCCCGCCTTATTTCAACCCGACCTTCATGCTCTCGATGCTGCCGCTACTCGCGCTGCTGTCGGTCGGGATACACGCGAACTGGAAGCGCGGACGCCTCAACGACAGTCAGCGCACGCTCCTCTACACCTTCATCGCCGCCGCCGTGCTCGGGTGCGGCTTCGTTTTCGGGCTCTACTCGCACGCGCGTGTGCTCACCCCCATCGGAGCCACCCTCGCTCTGTGGATCATCCTGTCATCGCTCGTGGATCCGATCGATCGCTGGCGGCGGGGCCTCACGCTTCCGCGCGCGGTGCTCGGCATGACGGTGGCGCACTTCGGGGTCGCACTCGCAGTCTTTGCGCTCACCACAGTGCAGTCCTTCACCATCGAGCGTGACGTAGCGCTCGCTCCCGGCGGAACGGCTACGGTCGGGGACTATGAGTTCCGCTTCGAGGGTGTCAAGCCGGTGGAAGGACCCAACTACGAGGCCGTCGCGGGCACCCTCACCGTGACGCGCCATGGGGCGCCGGTCGCCGTGATGACTCCGCAGAAGCGCAACTTCTGGGTTCAGCACCAGGTCACCAGCGAGACGGCCATCCGCATGCATCGCGGTAACAACCTGCTGCTCGCACTCGGTGAGGATCTGGGCGCGGGGCGCTGGAGCGTGCGCATACAGATCCGTCCGCTCGTGAGCCTCGTCTGGATCGCAGCGTTCATCATGGCGATGGGAGGTGCGCTGGCGGCCTCCGACCGGCGCTACCGCGCGGCCCGCGCGCTCGCGACTGCTCCCGAGGGGGCGACGGCAGGGCAGCCCGGATGACCAAGTTCCTTCTTCCGCTCGGGCTCTTCGTGCTCCTCGCGGTGGTACTGGCGATCGGCATCCGTCACTCTCCGGAGAAGGGCATCATCGCCTCACCGCTTCTCGGCAAGCCTGCCCCGGTGTTCGCTCTTCCGAATTTGACCGATCCCGCGCACGAGGTGCGCTCTGCGGATCTCAGGGGCCACTGGTACCTGTTCAACGTGTGGGGAACCTGGTGCGGAGGATGCCGCGAGGAACACCAGGCACTGCTGCAGGTCCGGCGCGCCGCAGTCGTGCCCATCATCGGGCTCGACTGGAAGGACGACGATGCGCAGGCGCTCGGCTGGCTCACGCAGCTCGGCAATCCCTACCAGTCGGTGGCGACCGATCACAGCGGACGGGAAGCCATCGAGTGGGGCGTGTATGGCGCGCCCGAGACATTTCTGGTGAATCCGCAGGGCATCGTCGTTTACAAACATGTCGGCGCACTCACCCCCGACACCTGGAGCCGCGAGATCCTGCCTCGGGTCTCGGGACGGCCAGCCGGGAGCTCCTGATGGAGCGCAGCGCCCGCGTTGTGCTGATCACTGCCTGCCTCGCGCTCGCTCTGGTGCGCGCCGCCTGGGCGGTCGATCCCACGGAGCTGCCGGACCCGGCGCTCCAGGCGCGCTACCTCGCGCTGACTCACGAGCTGCGCTGCATGCAGTGTCAGAACGAAGCCCTCGCCGACTCGCCGGTGGGCCTGGCGGCGGACCTCCGCCGCGAGGTGCGCGATCAGCTGCTCGCCGGCAAGTCCGACGAGCAGATCCGCGCATGGATGACCGCGCGCTACGGCGATTTCATTCTTTTCCGGCCGCGATACTCGCTGCGCAACGCATGGCTGTGGGGTGCACCGTTCGCTCTGCTGCTGATCGGTGCGCTCGTGTGCTGGCGCGTCGTGCGTACTCGCACGACGCTCCTCCCCGGTGATCATGAACCGCTCGAAGAGGACGGACAGAACGGATGATCACCTTCGTCCTGCTGGCTGCGGCGCTGACCATGGCCAGTGTCGTCCTCATGGCCATGCCGTTACTCAGGCGCAGCGCCGGGGGTCCCACGGGCGCTCCCTGGACAGCGCTCGCTGCGGCAGGCCTGCTGGTCGTCGGCTCGGCGGCGCTGTACGTCACCTGGAGCAACTGGTCATGGCGTGCGACAAAGGTCGCTGACTCGCCCGAAAGCATGGTGTCGGAGCTTGCGCGCCGGCTCGAGCGCGATCCGAACGATGTCAACGGATGGCTGATGCTCGGACGCTCGTACACCGTGTTACAGGAATATCCCCTCGCGGTACGTGCATTCGGACGTGCGGTTCAACTGAGTGGTGGGAAGAACGCCGAGGCGCTCACCGGCGAAGCCGAGGCGCTGGCGCTCGTCGATGAGAGCGAGCTCGACGGGCGCGCCGGACGGCTGATCGAACAGGCGCTGGCCCTCGAGCCCGATTCGGGCAAGGCATTGTTTCTCGGGGCGGCTGTCGCCGCACGGCGCGGCGATCTGCCGCTTGCCCGGCAGCGCTTCGCGAAGCTCCTGACACTCAACCCGCCGGAGGCCATCCGGCCGATGATCGAGCAGCAGATCGCGGCGATCGATGAAAAGCTGTCGGGAGCTCCAGCAAAGGCCGCTGCGGTGCAACAGGTTCAGCCCTCAGCTGGCTCCCGGGCAGGCGCCCCCCTCGTTCATGTAAATGTCACATTGGCCCCGTCCCTCGCGTCCGCGGCGAGTGGCGCGCCCCTGTTTGTTTTCGTGCGCGACCCCGCCCAGGGCGGTCCCCCCTTGGCCGTCAAGCGCTTGCAGAGTCATTTTCCGCAGGATGTGGCGCTCAGCCCGGCGGACTCCATGGTCCCGGGCAGGGTTTTTTCCGCAGGTCAGAGCGTTCAGGTTGTCGCCCGGATTGCCCGTTCCGGCGGCCCGGTGGCGGCGAGCGGTGATCCATTCGGCGAGGTAACTTACCAGGTGGGGCACGACGGCTTGGTTAGCCTGGTTATCGACCGTCTTACTCCCTGACACTCCAAGTAGGCGGGCGCTGACCGCACCGCTCAGGTTTACCCTGATGTTCCATAACACGCGCTAGGCGTATGCTTTGCCTGGATACCCCTTTTCTGTGAACCGGATCACACTTGAGTGCCCGGCACCGGATTCCCTGAGACATAAAACGGAAGGAGAGCTCTGATGGCTGAAGGAACAGTGAATGAAGGTCGCATTTCGCACCGTGGTTTCGCCTCAATGAACGCTGAGCGGCAACGCCAGATCGCCAGCATGGGCGGTAAGGCGGTGCCCGACGAGAAGCGCAGTTTCTCGCAGAACCGTCGCCTCGCCGCGGAAGCTGGCCGCAAGGGCGGTCAGAGCGTACCGGGTGCCAAGCGCAGCTTTTCGCAGAATCGCGCGCTGGCGGCGACTGCCGGACGCAAGGGCGGCCAGAGTGTGCCCGATGAGAAGCGCAGCTTTTCCCAGCATCCCGAGCTTGCCGCCGAAGCCGGCCGCAAGGGTGGACAGGCGAGTCACGGGGGCGGTACCCGCCCTAGCTGAGGCGGCGTCGCCCACGAAAGGATGTGGGAGGAGTAGTAGCCAGGGATGGTAGGCGGCGGCGCGCGCGCGATGCGCGCGCCGCCTGCGCGATGGCACCCCGCTAATTGCGAAGCGTGACGAGCCACGCTCCGGCGGCCATCATGAGAATGCCGACCCAGTTGACTGGCCCGAGCCGCTCACCGAGAAAACCGACCCCGAACAGCGCGACCAGCACCACGCTCAGCTTGTCGATGGGTGCCACCCGTGCGGCATCCCCGAGCTGCAGTGCGCGGAAATAACACCACCACGAAGCGCCGGTCGCGAGCCCCGAGAGAACGAGAAAGGTCCAGGTTCGCGCTGAGGCGTGACGGAGCGAGGAGGCCTCACCCATGGCCGCGACCAGCGCACCGAGCACGACCAGTATGACGACCGTGCGGATGAGCGTCGCGACGTCGGGGTGGATGCCCGCGACGCCCACTTTCGCAAACACTGCAGTGAGTGCGGCGAACACTGCCGACAGCAGCGCCCAGACCTGCCATGACGCCATTGCCATTCCCCGCGGTGCGCGCGCAGGACACGAGTGTCACACACCCCATCGGCGAAGGTCACGTGTGTGATTGACCTCGCGCGTGACTCGTACTACTTTCGCCCCGGCTAGGGGAGCCCCGGTGAGGGGGCTGAGAGGCCAGCCGGCGCCGTGAGATGGCGCGTTCTGGCGACCCTTCGAACCTGATCCAGGTAATGCTGGCGTAGGAAAGTTTCTCTGCAAGCGGCGACCGAGCCCGCGCAAATCTGCCCGGGCAAACCCGCACTTTCCACCGCGCAGCATTCATCTGGATCCTGTGAACTGCTCAGGAGCCTGAACCGTGAATGCGCAATTACTGCACGTCGTCGCCGAGTCACTGCCGTCCTCACGCAAGGTCTACCACCGCGGATCGTTGCACGCGGATCTGCGCGTACCGATGCGCGAGATCCAGCTGCACGCATCGAGCGGAGAGTCGCCGCTGAGCGTCTACGACACCTCCGGTCCCTACACCGACCCGTCCGTCACCATCGACATCGAGCGTGGGCTGCCACGCAACCGTGCGCCCTGGATCGCGGCGCGCGGCGACGTCGAGTCCTACCCCGGGCGGGGGGTGCAGCCGATCGACAACGGTCTCGCCGCAGCTGCTAAGGGCGCACCCGAGTTTCCGGTGCACCGCCAACCACTGCGCGCGCGTCGCGGCCTTGCCGTGACGCAGCTCGCCTACGCACGCGCCGGCATCATCACTCCGGAGATGGAGTACATCGCCATCCGCGAGAACCTCGGACGCGAGGCGCGTGCGGCGACCATCAGGGACGGTAACGCCTGGGGCGCGAGCATTCCCGATTACGTGACTCCGGAGTTCGTGCGCGCCGAAGTGGCGGCCGGGCGCGCCATCATTCCCGCCAACGTCAATCACCCCGAATCCGAGCCGATGATCATCGGCCGCAACTTCCTGGTGAAGATCAACGCCAACATCGGTAACTCCGCGGTCACCTCTTCGACCGCGGAGGAGGTCGACAAGCTCGTGTGGGCCATCCGCTGGGGTGCGGACACGGTGATGGACCTGTCCACCGGGCGCAACATCCACACCATTCGCGAATGGATCCTGCGCAACTCTCCGGTGCCTATCGGCACCGTGCCGATCTATCAGGCACTCGAGAAAGTCGGTGGCGTCGCCGAGGATCTCACCTGGGAGATCTACCGCGACACCCTGATCGAGCAGGCAGAGCAGGGCGTCGACTATTTCACCATTCACGCCGGCGTACGGTTGCCGTACGTACCGCTCACCATCGACCGGGTCACCGGTATCGTCTCGCGCGGTGGCTCGATCATGGCCAAGTGGTGCCTCGCCCATCACCGCGACAGCTTCCTCTACGAGAACTTCGCGGAGATCTGTGAGATCTGCCGCGCCTACGATGTGAGCTTCTCGCTCGGCGACGGCCTGCGCCCGGGCTCGATCGCCGATGCCAACGACGCGGCCCAGTTCGCCGAGCTCGAGACGCTCGGGGAGCTCACCCGTATCGCCTGGGCGCGCGACTGTCAGGTGATGATCGAGGGGCCGGGCCACGTCCCGATGCACAAGATCAAGGAGAACATGGACAAGCAGCTCGCCACCTGCGGCGAGGCGCCGTTCTACACACTTGGGCCGCTCACCACCGACATCGCACCCGGGTACGACCACATCACTTCGGCGATCGGCGCCGCCATGATCGGCTGGTTCGGCACCGCAATGCTTTGTTACGTCACGCCCAAGGAGCACCTGGGGCTTCCCGACCGCAACGACGTCAAGACCGGCGTCATCACCTACAAGATCGCCGCGCATGCCGCCGATCTCGCCAAGGGACACCCCGGAGCGCGCGGGCGGGACGATGCGCTCTCGCGGGCGCGCTTCGATTTCCGCTGGCAGGACCAGTTCAATCTGTCGCTCGACCCGGACACGGCATGTGCCTTCCACGACGCGACGCTGCCAAAGGAAGGGCACAAGGTGGCGCACTTCTGCTCGATGTGCGGACCGAAGTTCTGTTCGATGCGCATCTCACACGAGGTCCGCGCCGAGGCCCGCAGTGAGGGCATGGCCGAGATGTCGGCGCGCTTCCGCGCGGGCGGCGGCGAGCTGTACGTGCCGATGCCCGTGCTCCCGGCTCGCAGTGGCGAGGGCTGAGCGCGGTGCGTGTCACCGTCATCGGTGCCGGGGTTGCAGGCCTCACCTGCGCGCTCGAGCTGAGCGCACGTGGCGCGAGCGTCGAGGTGTTCGAGCGCGCACCGCAGCTCGGGCCCGCGGCCTGCTCGTGGTTTGCCGGTGGGATGCTCGCACCCTGGTGCGAGCGCGAGAGCTCCACGCCACTGATCGCCGAGCTCGGCGCGGAGGGTCTTACCTGGTGGCGCGAGCACTTCGCGGGCACGGTCTGGAATGGCACCCTGGTCGTGGCGCACGCCCGGGATACGGGCGAGCTGCTGCAGTTCGGCCGCCGCACTGCGCACTTCGAGAGCATTGGGAGCCAAGCGGTCACGGCACTCGAGCCTGAGCTCGCGGGACGATTCACCCAGGGACTTTACTTCCCGGAGGAAGGCCATCTCGACCCGCGCGCCGCACTCGCGGCGCTTGCGGCGCGCCTCGCCGAGCGCGGCGTGCCCATCCGCTTTGGCGTGGACGCCCCGCAGCGAGCCGGGCGTGCGGTGCTCGATTGCAGCGGGCTCGCCGCGCGCGCGCGGCTCGCTGATCTGCGCGGCGTGAAGGGCGAGATGCTGCTGCTGCGGCTGCCCGAGCTGCAGATCAGTCGGCCGGTGCGCCTGCTGCACCCGCGCATGCCGCTGTATGTCGTGCCCCGCGGGCAGGGACTCTTCATGGTCGGAGCCACCATGATCGAGAGCGACGAGGCGACGCGCATCAGTGCGCGCTCGATGCTCGAGCTCCTGTCTGCGGCCTACGCCCTGCACCCGGCGTTCGGTGAGGCGCAGATCATCGAGATCGGTACCGGGGTGCGTGCCGCATTCCCCGACAATCTGCCGCGACTGCGCCGTGCCGGTGGGTCGCTGCACGTCAACGGGCTCTACCGGCACGGCTTTCTGCTGGCACCCGCGCTCGCGCGCCGTGCGGCGGGCGTGCTGCTCGAGGGCCGCCGCTATCCCGAGGTGATGGATGAAGATCCTGGTGAACGGCGCCTGGCGTGAGACGCATTCATCCGAGCTCGCGCGTGCGCTCGAGGAGCTCGGCTACGGCGCAAGCGTGGTGAGCACCGCGGTGAACGGCGAATTCGTCGCCGCCTCGCAGCGTGCGCACACCGTGCTCGCCGATGGCGACCGGCTCGAGGTGCTCGCGCCGATGCAGGGGGGCTGATGCTGCAGGTCTATCAGACGCAGCTGCGCTCGCGGCTGATGCTCGGCACCGCGCGCTATCCCTCGCCGGCGATCGTGGCGGGGGCGGTGAGGGCGGCGCGCGCGGAGGTGGTGACGGTCGCGCTGCGGCGCGAGTCCGCCGGCGAGCGCGCCGGGCAGGCCTTCTGGTCGCTCATCCGTGAGCTCGGGGTGCGCGTGCTTCCCAACACGGCGGGCTGTCATTCGGTGAAGGAAGCGGTCACGACCGCGCACATGGCGCGCGAGGTGTTCGGCACGCCGTGGATCAAGCTCGAAGTGATCGGCGAGGACGACACGCTGCAGCCGGACGTGTTCGGCCTGGTGGAGGCGGCGCGCACCCTGTGTGCAGAAGGGTTCGAGGTATTTCCCTACACCACCGAGGACCTGGTGGTGGCGGAGCGGCTACTCGCCGCTGGCTGCAGGGTACTGATGCCCTGGGGTGCGCCGATAGGTTCCGGTCGTGGGCTGAACAATCTCTTTGGACTGAAGGCGCTGCGGGCGCATTTTCCGGAGGTGCCGCTGATCATCGATGCGGGACTCGGGCTTCCCTCGCATGCGGCGCAGGCGCTCGAGCTCGGGTTCGACGCAGTGCTCATCAACACCGCCGTGGCCCAGGCGCGCGATCCGGTACAGATGGCGGGCGCCTTCGCCCAGGCCGTCGAGGCGGGTCTGGCGGCGCGGCAGGCGGGGCCCATCGAGCCGCGTGATCTCGCCGTTCCCTCGACTCCCCTCATCGGCACGGCGTTTCGCGGATGAACCTGCCGCGGGTTTACCCGATCGTCGACGACGGCAACTGGATACCGCGTCTGGCGGCAGCGGGCGTGCGCCTCGTGCAGCTGCGGATCAAGGAGCAGCCGCAGCGCACGGTGCGTGCACAGATCGAAGCCGCTCACGGCTACTGCCGTGCCGCGGGCGTGCAGCTCATCGTCAACGACTACTGGCAGCTCGCGCTCGAAAGCGGCTGCGATTTCGTGCACCTCGGACAGGGGGATCTCGACTGCGCCGATGTCCCGGCGCTGCGTCGCGCGGGTGTCCGGTTCGGCATCAGCACCCACGACGAGGCCGAGCTCGAGCGGGCTCTCGCGCTGCGCCCGGACTACGTGGCGCTCGGACCCATCTATCCCACGCTGCTGAAGGTAATGCCGTGGCGGCCGCAGGGACTCGCGCGCCTTTCCGAGTGGAAGCGGTGCATCGGCTCAATTCCGCTCGTGGCCATCGGCGGAATCACGCTCGAGCGGCTCGCCGGCGTTTTCGCAGCCGGTGCCGACGTGGCGGCGGTCGTAACCGACATCGTGCGAGCGAGCGATCCCGAAGGCCGCGTACGGCAGTGGCTCGCTGTCGCGAGCTGCGTGCGCGAGCGTCTGAGCGCCTGAGAAGTTCCGGAGTGAGTATGAGTGACCGCTATGCGCGCCAGGAAATCCTTCCCGAAGTGGGTGCGGAGGGTCAGGCAAGGCTTGCCGCCGCGATGGTACTGGTGGTTGGGGCCGGCGGCCTCGGGTGCGCCGTACTCCAGTATCTCACCGCCGCGGGTGTCGGCAGACTGATCGTCGTCGATCCCGATCGGGTTGAGGAATCCAACCTGCATCGTCAGCCGCTCTATCGGATGAGCGACATCGGACAGCCGAAGGTCGAGGCGGCACGCGCCGCGCTCGCAGACCTCAATCCCGCAACACGCATCGAGTCCGTGCGCGAGCGGTTGAGTTCAGTCAATGCCGCGCGCCACATCGAGGCGGCGCATGTCGTCATCGACGCCGCCGACAGTTTCGCGGTGACTTATCTGCTGAGTGACACCTGTCAGCGCGCGGGCAAGCCGCTGGTGAGTGCATCGGTACTCGGGCTCGCCGGCTACGTCGGGGCTTTCTGCGGCGGCGCGCCGAGCTACCGAGCGGTGTTCCCGGAGCTGCCGCGCAGCGCCGGCTCCTGTGCCGAGTCGGGTGTGCTCGGTACCGCGGTCGGTGTCATGGGCACGCTCGAGGCGCATCTCGCGCTCGCACTGCTGCTCAACTGGCAGCCCACGGTGCTCGGGCGGATGCTATCGCTCGACTTACGCACGCTGCACGTCGGCGGTTTCTCCTTTGCTGCGGCAACCGAGCCTGAGGAGCCGGCCATTCCGTTCATCGCACCTGCGGAAGTGCAGCGCACCGACATCGTCATCGATCTGCGGAGCCTCGATGAGACCCCGGTGTCGCCGTTTCGCGCCGCGCTGCGCATCGAGGTCGACGCGCTCGAGCACGCGCAGCTGCAAGTTCCCGCCGGGTCGCGCGTCGTACTTTGCTGCCGCAGCGGATTGCGCGCCTGGCGCGCCGCTCGCGCGCTCCGCAGCCAGGGACATGACAAGCTCGCGTTGATCGCGATGGGCGAGTGACCGCGGTTCTTCTCATCGCCGGCTCCGATTCCAGCGGCGGAGCGGGCCTGGCGCGCGATGTGCGCACGCTGACACGGCTCGGGACCCGCGCACTGTGTGTCGTGACCGCCGTGACGGCGCAGTCGGATGCGCGAGTCTTCGCGGTGCACGTGGTGCCGCCGGAGCTGGTGCGGGCGCAGATCGCCGCCGCTTTCGCCACGGCCCCGGTGCAGGCCATCAAGATCGGCATGCTCGCGACACGCGCCACGGTGCTGGCGGTTGCCGCGAGCTTGCCACCGCAAGCGCCGCCAGTCGTACTCGATCCGGTGCTGGCGTCCTCCTCCGGCAGCGACCTGCTCGATAGCGCCGGGCGCGAGGCGTTGTGCAGCGCGCTGCTGCCACGCGTGACGCTGCTCACTCCCAACCTCCCGGAAGCCGCGGCAATCCTTGGCAGTGACTTTGCCGTCTGCGATGAGGACCTGCTGCGCCAGGCCGCGGCGCTGCTCGCGCTAGGACCCGCGGCCGTGCTGCTCAAGGGCGGGCACGGCGAGGGAACCGAGGCCACCGATCTCCTGCTGATGCCTGCTGCCGCGCCACGGTGGCTGCGTGCACCGCGCATCAACGCCGTACGGCGCGGCACCGGTTGTGCGCTTTCTTCGGCCATCGCGGCTGGACTTGCGGCAGGACTCGATCTCACTGTTGCCTGCGAGCGCGCCAAGCAGCACGTCACACAGCTGCTGCAGCAGGACGACTGAGCGCGCAAGCCGCCCGCGTAACGCCTCGGCTCGGGAAGGAGGGCGCCACAGGGAGAGCTGCGACGCCCTCCATATTGGCCAGCGTCGTCTCCAGCGGGTCACGCGCGACCGTGCCGCGGGCTACTCACGTATCATGCCGGGATGCCACAGGCCTCTGCGCCACCTGGTGATCTCAAGAGCATCGCGCGCCACGCCATGCTGGAGCACGGTCTCGAACCCGACCTGCCACCCGCCGCTGCGGCGCAGCTGCGCGCGATCGCAGCTCCCGCCATGGACCGGGGCGCGCAGATCCGCGATCAGCGCTCGCTGCTCTGGTGCTCGATCGACAACGACGACTCCCGCGACCTCGACCAGTTGTCCGTGGCGCAGCCGCTCGCGGACGGCGCGGTACAGATCCTCATCGCCATCGCCGACGTCGATGCGTCGATCGCACGTGGCTCACCGCTCGATGCGCACGCCAGCGCCAACACCACCTCGGTGTACACTGCTGCACAGATCTTCCCGATGTTTCCCGAGCGGCTGTCGACCGACCTGACATGCCTCGCGGAGGGCCAGGAACGCCTCAGCGTGGTGATCGACATGACCGTGCCGGCCGATGGCAGCCTCGGCCCTGCGGACATCTACCGCGCGGTGGTCGTGAATCGAGCCAAGCTCGCCTACGACAGCGTCGCGACCTGGCTCGATGGCCGCGGGCCGCCACCGCCGCGCGTCGCGGCGGTCGCCGGCATGGATGGGCAGCTGCGGAACCAGGATGCGGTGGCTCAGCTGCTCAAACGGGTACGCCGCGCCCAGGGGTCGCTGACGCTCACCACGCTCGAGGCGCAGGCGGTGTACCAGGGCACGGCACTCATCGACCTGAAGCCCGACGAGAGCAATCGCGCCAAGGAGCTCATCGAGTTCTTCATGATCTCGGCCAACGCCGTGGTGGCTCGCTTCCTCGAAAGCCGCGGCCGCTCGTCGCTCCGGCGCGCGCTGCCCGAACCCGAGCGCTGGGATCGCATCGTGGCATTGGCACGCAGCTGCGGCGAGACGCTGCCCGCCGCAGCCGATGCGCGTGCGCTGAGCGCCTTCCTGCTCAAGCGCCAGCAGGCCGCTCCGGCGCAGTTCCCCGACCTGTCACTCGCCGTCGTCAAGCTTCTCGGCGCCGGCGAGTACGTGCTCAAGCGCCCAGGTCAACCCTGCACGGGACATTTCGGACTCGCGCTCAATGACTACGCGCACGCGACCGCTCCCAATCGCCGCTTTCCCGATGTGATCACGCAACGTCTCATCAAAGCTGCGCTCGCAGGTGCTGCGGCGCCTTACAACGATGAAGAGTTGCGCGCCCTCGGAGAGCATTGCACCGTGCAGGAACGCAACGCGGCCAAAGTGGAGCGGCAGGTGCGCAAGTCGGCCGCGGCGATGTTGCTGCAGGCGCACGTCGGCGAGCAGTTCGATGGGCTGGTCACCGGAGCCTCCGACAAGGGGACATGGGTGCGCATCCCGCGCCCGCTCGCGGAAGGCCGCGTGGTGAAGGGCTTCGAGGGACTCGATGTGGGCGACACGGTACGTGTGCAGCTGACCCACACCGACGTACAGCGTGGCTTCATTGACTTCGCACGCGTGCGTTGAGCGAGCCCGACACGTCTATACTGTACCCCCCACCCTATAAGAGCTTTCGAGGACACCAGCTTGGCACATATCATCGAGGACAAGACGCGCTTGCTGCAGCGCGTGCGGCGGCTGCGTGGACAGGTGGACGCCATCGAGCGTGCCCTGGAGAGGGATGCCGATTGCGCCCGGGTGATGCAGCTTACGGTATCAGCGCGCGGCGCGGCCAACAGCCTGATGGCGGAGCTGCTGGAGGATCACATTCGCGTGCACGTCTCCGATCCTGCGCGCGACCGCCATCGCGGGCGGGCCCGGGGCGCCAAGCACCTCATCGACATCGTGCATGCGTATCTGAGGTAAGACGCGGGGCTCACTGCGCCGTTGCGGCGCTCCAGTCGCCGCCGAGGGCTTTCACCAGCTGCACCGTGGCGGTCGCCCGGCGGATGTCAATGTCAACCGCCGTGAGGCGCGCCGACAGTGCCGCGTTCTGCGTGGCCACCACCTCGAGATATGTGACGATACCGCCCTTGTAGCGCAGATTGGCCTGATCGAGCGCTCCCTGTGTCGCTTTCACTGCGGCCGCCTGGCTGATGCTCTCGCGCTGCAGCTGCCGCAACGCGGCCAGGTTGTCCTCGACGTCCTGATAGGCGGTGAGGACGGTGTTGCGGTAGTTGGCCACTTGCTGGTCGTAGACCGCGTGCGCCGCGGCGGACTGCGCGCGGTGCAGGCCGCCATCGAATATGGTGAGCAGCGCCTGCGGCCCGATCGACCAGAACTGGGAGGGCGCGGTGAGCCAGTTGGCCGCGGTGCCCGCCTGCGAGCCGGCCTGCGCGATGAGATCGAACACCGGAAAATACGCGGCACGCGCCACGCCGATGTTGGCGTTGGCGGCGGCGACGCGTCGCTCGCCCGCCGCGACGTCCGGACGACGCTCGAGCAGTTGCGAGGGGAGCCCGGTGTCGATTGCGGGCATGGTCGGCAGGCCGTCCTCGGCGCGCGCACTGAGCGCGAAGCCGGACGGCTGTTGCCCGATGAGGACGGCGATCGCGTGCTCGGTCTGCGCACGGTGGAGACGCGTGTCCTCCGCCTGGGTGCGCGCCAATTCGAGCTGCGCCCGCGCCTGCTGCACATCGGAGATCGCTGCCGCGCCGCCTTTGAAGAGGTTCTCCGTGAGCTGCAGCGCCCGTTCATAGTCGGCGACCGTCTGATCGAGAAAGCGTTGCTCGATGTCCAGGCCGCGCAGCAGGAAGTAATCGGTGGCGAGCTCGGCGTGCAGCGACAGATCGAGCGAGGCCACATCGCCGGCGGTCGCCTGCTCGTTCGCGCGCGCGTTGGCGACGGTGTTGCGCACACGGCCGAAGACGTCGATCTCATAGGAGAGGTCGCCGCTCAGCACGAACGAGTTCCCGGTACGCGTCCTTCCAGGCGTATAGCCCTGCGAGTAGACCGAAACTTCGCCACGGGTGGCGGTAGCCTGGGCGGTGAGTGTCGGAAACCACTCGGAGCCGGCGATGCGGGTCTGCGCACGTGCCTGTTCGAGGCTTGCCAGGGCCGATTTGAGACTCTGGTTGGCGTTGGTGACTTCGGCTTCGAGCGCATCGAGGTCGGGATCCCCGAACTTCGTCCACCAGCGTCCGCGGGCACTGGTGTCGGCGGGTGAGGAGACTTTCCAGTCGTCCGCCTCCTTGTAAGTCGGGGGCGGCTGTTGCGTGGAGGGGCGCGCGTAGTGCGGGGCAAGTGAACACCCGGCGAGCGCAGCGGCGAGGATCGCGCCGGCGGCGAGCCCGTGCCGGGGTTTCACGAATGCTCCGCCGGGGCTCCGCCAGAGCCCGGTTGCGGCTGAGGTGGCTGGATGCGCACTTCTGACCCATCGGCGATGGAATCAGGCGGGTTCAGTATCACCGTGTCGTTCGGCCCGATCCCCGCGAGCACCTCGACCTCCGTGCCGAAGTCGCGTCCCGCGGCAATGTCGCGCAGTCGCACGCGATGAGCATCATCGACGGTGGCTACCTGTGGCGACTTGCCGCGAAAGATCACCGCGTTCACCGGCACGCGCAGATTGCCGGCGCTCGGGGTGAGGGAAAAGGTCACCTGCGCATAGGCGCCCGGGAGCAGCTCACCGCCGGTATTGTCGATCTGCAGCTCAACCTGCAGTGTGCGCGAGGTTGCATCCAGCGCATGCGCCGTCGAGGTCACGGTGGCTGCATAGTGCTGCCCGGGATGATCGGTGAACTCCAGCGACGCGTTCATTCCGGTCCGCACCTCGGCGGCGTAGGCCTGCGGCACCTGCACGTAGATGCGCAAACGATGTGTGTCGGCTACGCGGAACAGGGCGCTGCCGGACGTCTGCCCCGCGTTGATCAGCGCACCGACGTCGGTGTTGCGCTGGGTGACGACACCCTCGAAGGGCGCCACGACGCGCTTGAAGCCCTCGAGCTCGCGCAGCCGGGCCAGGTTCGCGGCGGCGGACGCCTGAGCGGCAGCCTTGGCCGCTGCATCGCCGGCGCGTTGATCCGCATCCTGCTGCGAGACCGACTCGGTCGCGAGCAGGCCCATCCAGCGCTCGTTGGTGGTTCGTGCGAGCTCATAGTTGGCGCGTGCGGTGCCGAGATCCGCCTCCGCCTGCCGCAACTGCTGGTCGACCTCCGGCGTCTCGATCTCGGCGAGCAGCTCGCCCTTCTTCACCGGGGCGCCTATGTCGGTGTGCCAGGCCTTGAGATAGCCGCTGGTGCGCGCGTAGATCGGCGCCTCGTAGTAGGCCTGTACGCTCCCGGGCAGCACCAGCGTGTCGGCCGCTGGCCCGCGGTGAGGCTTGGTGGTGAGCACCGTAGGTGTGGCGACCGCGTGCGCCTCGCGCGCGAGTGCACTGCGGGCCATCAACCGGCTGAGAATTCCCCAGACCGCGAGCAGCAGCACGAGTGCGATCGCCACCCAGAGGTAACGCCGGTAGGGCGCAGCCACGGCTGCCGGGTGAGCGCTTGCCGAAACATCATTCATCGGGCACTCCGGCGTCCATGGATGATGCTGAAGACGGTCGGTACGAAGAAGAGTGTTGCCACCGTCGCAAACACCAGGCCACCGATGACGGCCCGCCCGAGCGGGGCATTCTGCTCACCGCCTTCGCCGAGCCCGAGCGCCATCGGCAGCATCCCGATGATCATGGCCAGCGCCGTCATGAGTACCGGACGGAAGCGCGTGGTACCCGCCTGCAGCGCGGCATGTGCTGCATCATCGCCGGCATCCATGCGCTGGCGCGCGAAGCTGATGACGAGCACGCTGTTGGCGGTGGCGACGCCCATGCACATGATTGCGCCCGTGAGCGCGGGCACGCTTACCGGTGTGTGCGTGAGAAACAGCATCCACACGATACCGGAGAGCGCCGCCGGGAGCGCGGTGATGATGATGAACGGATCGCGCCAGGACTGGAAGTTGACGACGATCAGCAGGTAGACGAGTACCACCGCCCCGGCAAGACCGATGAGGAGTCCCGTGAAGGACTCGGTCATCGTCGTCACCTGTCCGCGGACCGTGACCTGCGCGCCGCGCGGCCGCAGCGAGTGTGTGGCGCTGACGATCCGCCCGATCTGCGTGGCGATGAAGCCGAGATCGGAGCGCTCGACGCCGGCATAGATGTCGATGACGGGGGCGGCGTTGTAATGACTCACGACCGCAGGGGACTCGCTGCGCCGGAAAGTCGCGAGATTCGCCAGCAGCTGAACGCCGCCGCCGGCGGCACTGCTCGGTGGGGCGTTGGGATTGCTGCCCCCGCTATCGCCCGTGTTGGCATCCCTGGCGCCGCCGGAGGTAACCGGTGTGGTGGCCAGATCCGTGAGCGAGGTGAGGCGGAACTGCGGCGTCTGCGCGACCACCGGGTATTGCGTGCCGGTCTTCGGGTCGATCCAGAAGGAGAGCGTCGTCTGCGAGCTGCCCGAGAGCGACACGAGCAGGTCCGAGGCCACGTCCGTCTCGGTCAGGCCGAGGAGCGAAGCCCTGGTGCGGTCGACGTCCACGTTGAGCGTCGGGTAGTCGTACTGCTGCTGGATGCGGGCGTCGACCAGACCCGGAATCCTGCGCATGCGTGTGAGGATCTCGTTGGCGTACTTGCGGGTCGCGGTCGTGTCGAAGCCCGATACCTGGACGTCCACGGGCGAGGGGAGCCCGAAGTTGAGAATCTGACTGACGATGTCCGCCGGCTGGAAGGCGAAGGTGGTTCCGGGGTAGAGCGCGTTCAGCTTCTCGCGCAGCGCGTGCACGTAACGCTCGGTCGGGCGATGGTGGGGAGCCAGGTTGATGAGGATATCGGCGTCACCGGGGCCGACCGGGGCGGAAGTGGAATATGCGAGGTTGATGCCGCTGTAGGGCAAGCCGATGTTGTCGACGATGGTCGAGATCTCGCGCGCGGGGATCACGCCGCGGATGGTCGCCTCGACACGGTCGCACAACGCCGCGGTGTTCTCGATGCGCACACCGGTCGGCGCGCGCAGGTGCAGCTTGATTTGCCCGGCATCGACGCTTGGGAAGAAGTCCTGCCCGAGTCCGGGCATGAAGCGCCCGAGCGGGAAGGCGAGCAGAGCGGTCGCCGCCATGGCGCCGAGGAACGGGAGCGCGAAACGGGGGCCGGCGGTGAGCGCACGTTCGAGCAGGACGTGGTAGCGCTCGCGCGTGCGCAGGAACCACTCCTCGAAGCGCCGCTGCAGGCGCTGGGCCGCGTGACGTGGGGGACGCGCGTGTCCCTCGTGCAGCTGCAACCAGTACTTGGCGAGCGTCGGCACGAGCGTGCGGGAGAGCACGTAGGAGGCCAGCATCGCAAACACCACCGCCTCGGCGAGCGGCACGAACAGGTAACGCGCGATCCCCGCCAGCATGAACATCGGCACGAACACGATGCAGATGGCGAGCGTCGATACCAGTGCCGGAAGTGCGATCTCGTGTGCACCGTTGAGAATCGCCTCCTCGACCTGCTGTCCCTGCTCGAGATGCATGTTGATGTTCTCGATGGTCACCGTCGCATCATCGACCAGAATGCCGACGGCGAGTGCGAGACCGCCGAGGGTCATGATGTTGATGGTCTCCCCGAGCGCGGAAAGGCAGATGATCGAGGTCAGGATCGAGAGCGGAATGGACACCGCGATGATCAGGGTGCTCTTCCAGCTGCCGAGGAACAGCAGGATCATGAGCGCGGTGAGCGCCGCGGCGATCACCGCCTCGCGCACCACCCCCTCGATGGCGGCGCGCACGAACAGCGACTGATCGCCCACCAGATCGACGTTGAAGCCCGGCGGCAGCTGATCACGGATCGAGGGCAGCCGCTGCTTGATGTCCTTGATGATATCGAGGGTCGAGGCGCCGCCGGTCTTGAGGACACTCATCAGCACGCCGCGATGGCCGTCACGGCGTACGACATTGGTCTGCGGCGGATAACCGTCGCGCACGTGCGCCACGTCACGCACGTAGATGACGCTGCCGTTGCGATTGGCGATCGGCAGATCGTTGAGCTCCGCCACGGTGCGTGGATTGGCGTTGACGGTGACGAAATACTCGCGCTCGCCGATCTTCTGCGTGCCGGCGGGCAGAATCGAGTTCTGCGCAGCGATCGCGGCGGTGACGTCGTTGCCGGAGAGGCCGGTCGCGCGCAGCGCGTTCGGATCAAGATCCGCCTGCACCTGGCGCTGCAGTCCGCCGTAGGGGCAGGGCATGGAGGCGCCCTGCACGGTGCCGAGGCCCACGCGAATGATGTTGTTGCCGAGGTCGAACAGCTGGGCTTCCGAGAGTTTTTCGCTCGAGAGCGCGAGCTGCAGGATGGGGACCGAGGAGGCGTTGTAGGCGAGCACGAAGGGCGGAGTGGTGCCCGGGGGTGCGGAGCGCAGGTTGGTCTGTGAGACGCCGGTGATCTGCGCGTAGGCGAGCTCCTCGTTCACGCTTGGCTGGAAGAAGTACTTCACCACCGAGGTGCCGGTGACGTTCTGCGATTCGGTGTGCTCGACGTCGTTGACGGTGGTCTGGGCGTTGCGCTCGGTCCCGAGGACGATGCGGGTCGCCATCTCATCGGGCGACAGGCCGGTGTAACGCCAGATCGTGGCCACCACGGGAATCTTGATGTTCGGAAAGATATCGGTCGGGGTGCGCAGGATCGAGAACACGCCCAGCAGCGTGATGACGATCGCGAGTACCAGGAAGGTGTAGGGGCGCCGTAGCGCGAGTCGGACGATCCACATGGCGCGCCCTAGGGTAGGGCAGGCGCGTGCGCAGCCGATTACGCCCGGGCACAGTCGTGTTACAGGTGAAATGGGCCCTGCAAGAGCCGTGCGACAGGAGGCACCGAGACTGTCCCTGCGGCGCCGCCCGTCAGCGGCGACTCGGGTGCACGGCCAGACTCACGGCCTCAGGATGATCGAACCAGCTTCAGTAGACTGCTTCCACGGGAACGGCGATGCGATATCCGGCGCCGCGCTCGGTGACGATGATCTCCGGCTCGGCGGGATTGCGTTCGAGCTTGCGCCGCAGGCGCAGGATCTGCACATCCACCGCGCGGTCATACACCTCGTTGTCGTAACGGCGGCTCATCTCGATCAGTTGATCGCGCGTCACCACGCGGTTGGCGGTGGAAAGGAGCGCCGCCAGCAGGTTGAACTCGCCGTTGCTGAGCGCGACCTGCACGCCATTTTCTCCCGTCAGCCGCCGGGTGCGCAGGTTCAGCTCCCAGCCCGGGATACGGTAGGCGCGGCATACCGGTGCGCCGTGCACCTCCTGCCCCGCGTGGGCGCGCCGCAGGACGGTGCGGATGCGCGCGAGGAGCTCACGCGGACTGAAGGGCTTGGTGAGGTAGTCGTCCGCGCCGAGCTCCAGTCCCATGACCCGGTCGGCTTCCTCGGTGCGTCCGGTGAGGATGATCACCGGAATCTGCGACTGCGCCCGGACCTGGCGGAGCAGCTGCATCCCATCCTCGCCCCGCAGCCGCAGATCGAGCAGCACGAGGTCGATCACTTCGGCGCCGAGTGCGCTCATCAGCCCGGAGCCACTCGCCGCGGCCGACACGCGGAAATCGTTCTGCACGAGATAGTCATCGACGAGACGCCGCACCGACTCCTCGTCGTCAACGACCAGCACATGCGGCCGCAGCACGCTGCTCACTGCGGGAGCCATCCGTGAAGCGCGTGCTGGTCGTCGAGCATGATAGGCTTCATCGTGAGCTGATCGGTGAGTGGCTCGCCGCGGCCGGTGCACAGGCGGTCTCCCCCGGAGCGCAGCCCATGACGGACATCGATGCGATACTGGTCGACGTGGCGTGTCAGCAGCACGCTCATGAGGTCCTCTTGCCCTGGCGGCGCGCCTATCCGCAGGCGGCGATCGTGCTGGCCTCCGGCCGTTTCTCCCCGGGAGACATGGCAAATGATGCCATGGCGCTGCGACTTGGAGCGACGCGCATACTGGCGAAGCCCTTCACGCGCACTGACCTATGGGCAGCTCTCGGCCTGACCCCGCACTGACCCCCGCGCTGGCGGCCACCGCGGAGGCCACGCGCCGGGAGGGTATCCGCCGCCGCGCGTTGCGGCTGCGCCTCGTGCTGATCGTGGCGGCCGTGTGTGCCGCGGTATCGCTGTCGACCTTCTTCGATACGCTGCACGATCGCGAGGAGACGCTCGCACTCGCCGAGCGGCAGCACGACAACGTCGCTGGCGCCCTCGCCGAGCAGGCAGCGCGCGCTCTGCAGGCCACCGACCTCATCCTGCGGCAGGCGATGCTGCTCGACCCGGACGCGATGGGCTCCACGGCCGACCGCGCAAGCATTCCCGACCTGCTGAGCCGGCACATGAGCGGTGTGCCGCAGGTGCGGAACCTGTTCCTGTTCGATCCTGCGCGGCAACTCCACCTGAGCACCGCGCCTACGGGCGCGAGGAGTGACATCAGCGATCGCTCCTACTATCTGGCCCAGCGCGCGCAGCCGGATCTCGGCCTGTTCGTCAGCGAGCCCTTCGTCAGCCGTGCGACCGGGGAGCCGACCTTCGTGCTCAGCCGGCGTCTTCCGGGTCCCGCATTCCGGGGGATCGCGGGCGCCGCGGTGGATGTGACCTACATCCGCCGCTTCTACCAGGCCCTCGACCTCGGGGCGGGGAGCGCCATCGAGCTGCTGCGCGCCGATGGGATGACGCTCGTCAGCCGCGAGCATCCTGAGGTGAGCACGCAGCCCTCGGCCTGGAGCAACGCGCTCGAGGCACTGGGCGCCGCCGAGGCGCTGCACACCAGCGTCGAGCACCCGCAGCTCGGGCGCACGCAGGTCAGCCTGCGCAGGGTACCGGGATACCCTGCGGTGGTGCTCGTCGGCCGCAGCGAGCGGGAGATCCTCGGGGTGTGGCGCAGCAAAGCGTGGAAGAACGTGGGCCGCACCCTCATCATCAGCGCGCTCGCCGCGGTGCTGCTGATTGCCTTCCTGCGGCAGCTCGAGCGCCACGAGCGGGTCACCACACAGCTCCACCAGTCGCAGAAGCTCGAAGCCCTCGGCACGCTCGCGGGCGGCATCGCCCACGACTTCAACAACGTGCTCGGCGCAGTGCTCGGCTACGCAGAGCTCGCGGGCCAGCAGAGTGGACCGGGCAGCGTGCAGCGGCGCTACATCGACAATATCGTCGTGGCAGCGAATCGTGCGCGCGAGCTGGTGGCGCGCATCCTCGCTTTCAGCCGGCCGGGTGTCGGCAGCGCACGGCCGGTGTCGCTGCAGAAGATCTTGAGCGAGGTTCACAGCCTCACCTGCGCAGCGTTGCCCCCGGGCGTGACGGTTGCGATGGAGGTGTCGCAGGCTCCACTCGTCGTGGCGGGCGATGCGTCGCAACTGCATCAGATGCTCGCGAATCTCGTCACCAACGCGGTGCAGGCCGTGGGCGCAGGCGGCGAGGTGCGCGTGCGCGCCCTCGCTCTCGAGGTGAGCGCGCCGCGCGATTGCACGGTCGGACGGCTGCAGCCGGGGCGCTATGCCTGCATCGAGGTGAGCGACACGGGCGCCGGCATGAGCGCGGAGCAGGTCGAGCGCATCTTCGAGCCGTTCTTCACCACCAAACCTGTGGGCGCCGGCACGGGACTGGGCCTCTCGCTGGTACACGGGATCGTGCTCGATCACAGTGCAGCGCTCGAGGTGAGCAGCCGTCCGGGCAGCGGTACGACTTTCGCGGTGTACCTGCCGCTCATCGACGGCGAGCCCGCGCAGGAGCCGGCCCCGCTCGCCGCCCCGCGTGGCAACGGGGAGACCGTCCTGGTGGTCGATGACGAAGAGAGCCTGGTGCTGCTCGCGGAAGAAGTGCTGGCGTCACTCGGTTACGAACCGGTGGGTTGCGTCGGCGCGCAACAGGCGCTGCGCGTGTTCCGGGCCGCCCCGCAGCGTTTCGATGCGGTGCTCACCGATGCCATCATGCCGGGGATGTCCGGTCTCGAGCTGCTCGGCGAGCTGCGGCGGGTGCGACCGGAGATGCCGGTCATACTCGTAAGCGGTTATGGCGGGCCGGATCTCAACGCCGCAGCCGCTGCAGCCGGAGCGCACGCCGTCCTCATGAAGCCACTCGGCACCACCGATCTTGCCCAGTGCCTCGCGCAGGTGGTAGCGGGCGCGCGCGCCGTTGCGCAAGACGGCTTCGCGGCCTGAGGGCCGTAGCGACCGGGGCGGCCAGCGGCGTTGCGAAGACGATCGCAGCGAAGCCGGCACAGGCCCAGCCAGCGCGTGGCGTCTGCGGAAGAGCGCGAGCTCGACGCGGGGTCGCCACGGCGAGGCGGCGACCTCGGGTACCGCGGGCCTCCGGGCTGACCGAAGTCAGACCCGGAAGGACCCGCATGGGCCGGGCTCGTCAGAACTTGAAACGAATCCCGGCCGTGGTGGTGAGCGTGTTCGTGTTGAAGAAGCCATTCGGGGGCGCCGGTGACGCGAGTCCGTCGTGCACCGCCGAATACATGGTGCCGAGGTACACGTCAAAACGCTTGCTCAGGCGATAGTCGCCCAGGATCGAGTAGACCTCCTCCGTGCCGCTGCATCCGTTGCTCGCCCGGCTGTTGCAACCCGCGTTCGCTCCGGCGGCGAAGCTGTTCTGATGCAAGCCGTAGCCCGCGACAACGATGTCGAAGGGAGGCGTGACCGTCCACTTGACGCCACCCCAGTACACCTGCAGCACCCGCTGGCCGGGACAATCCGTCGTCTTGCCGGGCGCGCAGCCATAAGCCGCGTTGTTGGTGAAGGCGAGCACATAGCCGCCGATCGTGAGCGAGCCGGGCGTGGTCTCGGTATTGGGGTTGTCGAAGGTGATGCGCTCGTAGCCACCGTAGAACTTGAGCGTGCCCATATCATACAAGGCCATCGCAGCATAGCTCTTGTTGTCCGAGATCGTCGCCGCGAGCGAATTGGAGGGCGACCAGCACCGCTTTGGAGTCGGCGGCACGGTCACCGGGGGTGTCTCGCACTGTCCATTCTGCAGATCTTGGACCTGCGCTGCGCTCAGCGGCGAGGTCGCGAAGGCGTTGTATTTCTTCGCGTAGTAGCCATCGATCGAGAACCCCGCGTAATCAAAGCCCAGTGACGCCTGGAAGGCACTGTTCTGACTGCCGCTGGAATTGCTGAACTGGTACAGCGCTCCGGTGTGCACCGGACCGTACTTACCGCTGTACTTCAGGGAGTTATCCAGGCGGCGGTCCTCGGTATCACCCCCGCCCGCAGGCGTGCCGGAGAAGCCAATCAGCGAGAAAGCCAGCGACGCAGACATCGGATCGTACTTGGCGATTCCGTCCGCGAGCGTCGTCACATGACGGCCAAAGGTGAAGGAACCAACCTTTGCGGAGGCAAGACCCAGGTAGGCCGCGCCACCGAAGAACTCCCCGGCGTAGCTGCTGTCGACGTTGGTGGTCTGCTGGGTGATCGGGCGGCCATTGTTGAGTACCTGGGACTTCAACGCATCGGATATATTGCCCGATGCCGGGTTGAAGACCATTTCCAGGCGAAACACACCCGCCCAGTCGCCGATCAGCGGCTCGTTGCCGGTGACGCCGATACGCGATTGCTGCAGGTTGCTCGAGGTCACCGCGGTGACCGAGCCCTGGCTGTTCTTCTGGATGACCGTCTCGGTGCCGGACTGGAAGTAGTCACTCGTTGGGACACCGTGGGTCTGGTACTGCGCACCGATGTCCACAACGCCATAGAGCGTGATCCCCTTCCAGGTAATGGCGTCGCCGCCGCCTGAGGGCGTGCCGCCCGAGGGCGTGCCGCCGGAGGGGCTCTGCTGCGCCTGCGCCACCCCCGCTGCCACGAACGTCAGAGCCAACAGCGCTCCGATACGCGCTATGCCGCGCGCACCGCAGCTACCCAAGTTCCAGGACGCTTGCTTACTCACTGGAGATCCTCCGAATCGAGTCGTAGTTGTCTGAAGTCAGTTGATGGGCCGGTCTTTGGTTTCCGGCAGGAACAGGGCGCCGATGACGACTGTCATCAGCGCCACGATGATCGGGTAACGCAGTCCGTAGTACATGTCGCCGGTCATCGCGACGAGCGCGAACGATATCGGGGGCAGAAACCCTCCAAACCAGCCGTTGCCGATGTGATAGGGCAGCGACATCGAGGTATAGCGGATGCGCGCGGGGAAGAGCTCGACCAGCCACGCGGCGATCGGCCCGTACACCATGGTGACGTAGATCACGAGGATCACGAGCAGCACCAGCACCATCGGGTAGTTGATCTGCCCGGGATCGGCGCTCGCCGGGTAGCCAGCCTCCTTCAGCTTGGCCCCGAGCGCCTTGGAAAAATCGCCGGTCGCGGTCTTGAACTCGCCCGCGGACATCGGGCCGCCTTCGATCGACGGCACCTGCGTTTCCCCGATGCGCACGAGCGCCAGGGTGCCGACGGGGGCCGCTTCGTTGCGGTAAGGCACACCGGCCTTGGCCAGTGCCGCCTTGGCGATGTCACAGGACTGCACGTACTTCTTCTTGCCCACCGGGTCGAACTGGAACGTGCACGCGTTCGGGTCCGCCACCACCGTGACCGGAGAGTGCGCGGCGGCGCTCTCGATCGCGGGATTCGCAAAGTGAGTGATGCCCTTGAAGATCGGCACGTAGGTGATCGCGGCGAGCAGACATCCGAGCAGCACGATCTTCTTGCGTCCGATGCGGTCGGAGAGACGACCGAAGACGACGAAGAAAGGTGTGGCGATCACGAGCGCCGCCGCGATAAGCAGGTTCGCCGGCTGCGCGGCGACTTTCAGCACCTGCGTGAGGAAGAAGAGGGCGTAGAACTGTCCGCCGTACCAGACCACCGCCTGTCCGGCGGTCGCTCCCAGCAGCGCCAATATGACAATGCGCAGGTTTTCCCAGCGCGCGAACGATTCGGTGAGCGGCGCCTTCGAGCGCGTGCCTGACTCTTTCATCTCGAGGAATACCGGGGACTCGGCGAGCTGCAGACGGATGTACACCGAGATCCCAAGCAGCACGACGGAGAGGAGGAACGGGATGCGCCAGCCCCACGTGTCGAACTGATCACCCAGGAACGAGCGGCTAAGGAGAATGACGATCAGGCTCAGGAACAGGCCGAGGGTCGCCGTCGTCTGGATCCAGCTGGTGTACAGGCCGCGTTTGCCCGGCGGCGCATGCTCGGCGACGTAGGTGGCGGCGCCACCGTACTCACCCCCGAGCGCGAGGCCCTGCAGCAGACGCAGTGCAATGAGGATCACCGGGGCGATGACGCCCACCTGCGCATAACTCGGCAGCAGGCCGACCAGTGCGGTCGATGTGCCCATGATGATGATGGTGATCAGAAAGGTGTATTTGCGGCCGACCAGATCGCCCAGGCGTCCGAACAGCAGTGCGCCGAAGGGACGCACGGCAAAACCGGCGGCGAAAGCGAGCAGCGCGAAGATGAATCCGGTGGCCTCGTTCACGCCGGAGAAAAACTGCTTCGAGATGATCGCGGCGAGCGATCCGTAGAGATAGAAGTCGTACCATTCGAAGACCGTTCCCAGACTTGACGCGAAAATGACACGGCGATGCGCGCGGTCGATCCTTGAATCGTACATCGGCAGATTGGTCGTAGCCACGGGATATGCTCCTGTGCCGGTTGTGATTATCGTTTTTATGCCGCTGACCGAAGGGAGACAGTATTCCACACGCAACGCCAATAACACAAAGGTCCCGAACCTTGTGTCCGAATTACAACAGATTGTTGTGCTGCGGAACCCAAGCCCGGAGCGTTCCGGACGACCGAATGTGAAGCTTGGATGAGTTGGATGACGGTTGTATGACAGCCTGGGCGAGGCTGCGAACATCGGCTTCCACGACAAACAACGGCGCAGGACGTGCTTGCGCTCTGATGACGCCGCGGTCGAGGACCGACCGCCGGAGGCGGGACTTCAAAGCCCGGCGAGTTTGCTGTGAGTCTGAGCCGCTTCTTCCTCGGTGAGGGTGGGGCTTTGGACACCTGACTTCTTGACGAGATCGGCGAACTGAGCGGGCAGCAGCGCGGGGCTGAAGTAAAAACCCTGGTACTGGTCGCAGCCGAGCTCGGTGAGGAGGGCGAGCTGCTCGGGGGTCTCGACGCCCTCGGCAACCACCTTCAGGTGCAGGCTGTGCGCGAGTGAAATGATGGCGCGGACGATCGAGGCGTCCTCCGGACGGCGGGTCATCTCGGTGACGAAGCAGCGGTCGATCTTCAGTTTGTCGATCGGGAAACGCCGCAGGTAGCTCATGCTGGAATAGCCGGTGCCGAAGTCATCGACGGACACCAGCACCCCCATGCGGCTGATCGATTCGAGGATGACGATCGACTCCTGCGCATCACTCATGACCGCGCTCTCGGTGAGCTCGACCTCGAGGTACTGGGGATCGAGCTGCGCCGCCTCGAGCGCTCTGCGGATCTGCTCCACCAGGTTCGCCAGGCGGAATTGCGAGGGCGCGAGGTTCACCGCGACGCGCATCGGACGGAGCCCCTCCTGCTGCCAGGCCTTTCCCTGCCGGCAGGCCTCGAACAGCACCCACTCGCCAATGGCATCCAGCAGGCCGCATTCCTCCGCGACCGGGATGAAATCCTTCGGCGACACGAGTCCCCGTTGCGGATGGCGCCAGCGGATCAGTGCCTCGGCGCTGTTGATGCGGCTGCTCGTGGTGTCGACCTTGGGCTGGTAGTGCAGCTCGAACTGTCCGCTGCGCAACGCCTCGTGCAGCTCGCTCTCGAGTCGCACGCGGTCCTGGGTCGCCGTGGTCATGCCTTCGGCATAGCACTGCACATTGTTGCGGCCGCGTTCCTTGGCGCTGTACATGGCCGCATCGGCGCGTGCCAGCAGCGCATCGACCGTCGCGCCATCGCCCGGGTAGAAGGCGATGCCGATGCTCGGGGAGATGTGCACATCGATCCCGAGCAGCCGCATCGCGGGGCGCATCACATCGGTCGCGCGCCTGCCGATGGCGACCGCCTCGACGCGCGTCACCGGTCCATCGACCAGGATCACGAATTCATCGCCTCCGAGGCGCGCGGTGGTGTCGACCGCGCGCACCGCGCTCTTGAGGCGCTGCGCGACCTCGCGCAGCAGATCATCGCCGGCGCGATGGCCGAGTGAGTCATTGATGAGCTTGAAGCGGTCGAGGTCGACCACGAGCAGTGCGAACTCATGGCCCTGCCGATTCGCCTGGGCAATGGCCTGCGCGACGCGGTCATCGAGCAGCAGGCGGTTCGGAAGCCCGGTGAGTGCATCGTGCGAGGCGAGGTGATGCAGCTGCCGGTTGGCAGCCTCGAGCCCGCGGGTGCGGTCGGTGACCGCGCGCTCGAGACTCTCGATGTGGTGCTTGAGAGCGCGGGCGTTCTGCCACTTGCGGCTGAGCGCGCTCGCTGACTGCAGGATCTCAATGGGCTCGAAGGGCTTTTTGATGACGATGAGCTTGTCCGAGTGACCGAGCCTCGCCAAGAGCTCGAGCCAGTCGTAGTCGGTGTAGGCCGAGCAGACCACCACCTGCACCTCGGAGTCGATCTTCCAGAGCTGCTCGATCGTCTCGAGCCCGTCCCAGCCGGGGGGCATGCGCATGTCGACGAACGCCACCGAATAGGGCCGGCCCTCATCGAGCGCCCGCCGGGCACGCTCGACGCCGTCGCGCCCCTGCATGGCGGAATCCACATCGAAGGTCGGGCCTTCCTGGGTGGTTTGCTCACCGAAGAGCGCCGCCTCGGCGCCCGAGACCTTGCCGTGATCGCGCCCGGCGAGAATCTTGCGATAGTCCTCGTGGATGCGCGGATTGTCATCGATCATGAGCAGACGGTGGATCAGCAGGTCCGCCTCAGTTGCCATGGCGACTCTCCGCATGGGTGAGCGGCAGCGGCAGCGTCAGCGTGAAGGTTGCGCCGCGACCGACCCCGGCACTCCTCGCGAACAACGATCCACCGATTTCCCTGGCGGCGAGTGCGCTGCTGTGCAAGCCAAAGCCGTGGCCGTCGGCGCGCGTAGTGAAGCCGTGGTTGAAGATGCGCTCGAGATTCTCCGGCGCAATGCCGATGCCGGTGTCGATGACCTCGACGATGATGGAGGAGGGCGTCGCGCGAATGCGCACGGTGACGCGCTTCTCGCCCCCTGTCCTCTCGGCGCAGGCGTACTTGGCATTGCGGATCACGTTCACGAGGATCTGCAGCACCTTGTGCTTGTCGACCTGGATGAGGGGCACCTCCGCGAAGTCGCGCACGATCGTCACGCCGTGGCGGCTGAAGGCACCCTCGTTCATGCGCAGGCCGTCCTCGACGAGCAGGCGCATGTCGAGCGTGTCGGTAATACCGCCGCGCTTGGCATAGCCCTGCTGCGTGGCGACGATTTCCTTGATGTGCTCGACGTTGGCGCGCAGCGCAGAAAGCTCCGCGACCGAAGCGTCACGCTCGCCCTGCAGCTCATCGGCGAGCTCCTGCAGATAGGCCGACAGATGCCGGCCCTGCGCGCCCGCCATGAATGCCGCCAGGTCGGTCTGCGTCGCAAGCAGCTCCGCCAGGCGCGCAAGGCCCGCGCACTTGGACTTCTTGATGCGCTCGGCCACCAGACTCGCCGAGACGTTGACGCTGTTCAGGACATTGCCGACGTTGTGCAGCACGTTCGTGGCGACTTCCGCCATGCCCGCCTGACGCGAGGCGACGAGCAGCTGCTTGTGCACTTCTTCCAGCTCCCCCTCGGCGCGCCGCCGCTCGGTGATGTCCTGCACCACCGCCACGGCACCGAGCGCCTCGCCGCCTGGACCGATGAGCCGCCGCGCACTGGAGAGCACGGTGCGCGATGCTCCCGCGGGGGTCACGATGAGGTACTCGATGTCGGTGGCGTCTTCACCTCGCAGTGCGCACGCGAGCGGCCGCTGCTCGCGCGGCACGGGCGTCTTGCCATCCAGGCGGAAAACCTGAGAGGTGATCGGGTAGGCGGGGCGGGCCGCGCCGGTCGACTCGGTGTGAATGCCGAACAATTCCACCGCAGCACGATTGTAATGAGTGACCCGGCCGTCGATGTCACAGGCGAGGAGCGCGAGAGGTAGCTCGGCGATCACCGTGGCGAGCAGTGTCTGGTTCTGCAGCAGCTCGGCGGCGATGCGCTTGCGCACCGAGATGTCGCGCAAGAATTCCACCGTGCACTCGGGCGAGGGGCCGCCGCTCACGAGCGAGGTCGAGACGCGCGCCCAGAGCGTGGTGCCGTCCTTGCGTAGGTAGCGCTTCTCGATGTCGAGGTAGGGGATCTCGCCTCGCCACAGCCGTCCGAGTCCTTCGGCCGTCGCGGGGAGATCGTCCGCCGCAGTGATGCTCGCCACCGATCGCGTGGTGAGCTCGGTGAGCTCGTAGCCAAGCATCGCGCAGAAGGCACGGTTGCAATGCCGGTAGCTCCCGTCGCGGTTGGCGAAGGCGATGCCGACCGGCGCATGCTCGAGGGTGTTGCGGAACAGGTTTTCCCCGGGCAGGGGAGTTTCCAGGAGTGCGACAACGGCAGTATCGTCCGCGACGCCCGTGGCGCTGGCGGTATTCATTGGCGCGCCCGGCGGCTCGAACGCGCGCGCTGCGAGTGTGACACCGTACTCATTTTGCGAGCGCTCGTAGGGGGCGGCTCGTATCTCCCGCTGCACTCAACTTGACAGAAAACCAGCGAATTCCAACATGATGCGCTGCCGCGCGGCAGCGAACTGGGTCGCACTGGCGTCGGAGCTGTGGCAATGGTCCGTGATGTGGGTCGCGTTTCGGTGCGCTGCTCTTACGGTGTAGGCGAGGCCCTACGGCCAGCCGATCGGGGCTACAGCACGGGGGGTGAGAACACCGCCGACCAGAACTCCTGGTGGACCGCCGGCGGCATGGGCGAAGTGAACAGCGTCTGGGTGAGCAGGATGGCAGTCGTGGCCGAGCGCGGATCAGCGACCCAACTCGTGCCGAAACCTCCATTCCAACCATAGGCGCCCGGCGGAATCCCCTGTGGAGTGGTCTCGGTCACCACCGCCACGCCGAAACCCCAGCCGCGGCGATTGCCGATGAGCGGCGCCGCCGCGGCACGCTGAGCGGTGGTGAGGTGATCGCGCGTCATATCGGCGACCGCCTCGCGCGCGAGCAGACGATGACTGCGGAGATGTCCCTCGCTCAAAAGGAAATGGGAGAACGCAAAGAAATCATCTGCAGTGGAGATGAGTCCCGCTGCCGCATCGGGGAACGCGGGGGGGCTCGTCCAGGCGCTCGTCGCGGCCGCATCGTGAAGCTGCAGATGACCTGACTCGACACGATAGGCGTTCACGAAGCGCTCGCGCCGGCCGGCAGGAACCACAAAGGCGGTGTCCTTCATACCGAGCGGCCCGAAGATGCGCTCCTCGAGCACCTGCGGCAGAGCTTTGCGCGTCACCCGTGAGATGAGCACGCCGAGGATGTAGGAGCCGGTGTTGTACAGCCACGTTTCGCCCGGCTGCGCCATCAGTGGCAGTGTTCCGAGCCGCCGCATCCACTCATCCGGACCCAAGGGCGATGCGGGATCGGGAGGGCCGAATCCGAGGAGTTTCAATTCCGCAATCCGACGTTGCAGCGGGGAGTCTTCCCCGGCATTCGGCAGGAACCCCAGCCCGCAGCGGAAAGTCAGCAGGTCCTCCACCGTGATCGGTCGCCTCGCGGGCACGGTGTCCTCGAGGGGAGCATCGGGGTGGCGCAGCACGCGGCGGCGCGCGAGCTCGGGGAGCCAATGGTCGACGCGCTCAGCAAGGTGCAGCTTGCCCTCGTCCACCAACATCAAAGTGAGCGCGGCAGTGATGGGCTTCGTCATTGAGGTGATGCGAAAGAGGCTGTCACGTTGCATGAGGCGTGAGGCTTCGAAGGACTGATCGCCGACCGCGACGACCTGGGCCTCTGCGCCGCGGCCGATGAGCGCCACGGCACCGACCAGGTAGCCGGTTTCGATGTGGCGCTCGAGAATTTCGATCGCACGGCCCGCGCGCATTTTCAGGGACTCGGTCTCCGCCGCCGTGCTGAGGCCGCGCTGTCGTGAAACACCCGCGAGCGCAGCCCCTGAGCCTGCGCAAGAGAATGACGCAAGCGCGCAACCACCCAAGAGGCGTCCAAAGCCGCGGCGGCTGAGAGGCGGGTGTCGCCTCACCCGAGTCCTTTCAAGTCCTGTGCACGATGAGCCGCCGCTGTAGGCATGTTCCGACACCTTAAGCCGTGCCCCGCAACTTCTAACACCGCCCCGAGTGGCGCTATTGTCAAACCACCGATGGACGGATTGTCACGACGAGGAGGTTAGAGATGGACTGGAATCGCGTCGAAGGTAACTGGAAGCAGCTCAAGGGCCGGGCCAAACAGCAGTGGGGCAAGCTCACCGACGATGATCTCACGGCCGCCGCGGGGCGCCGCGAGGAGCTCGCGGGCAAGGTGCAGGAGCGCTATGGCATCGCCAAGGATGCCGCGCACAAGCAGGTCGATCAGTGGGCCCGCGACGCCGATGACACCTGGCTGAGCTGAGGGGGTAATCAGCGGTGGCCCGGCGCCGCCGGCGCCGGGCGCCGCACACGTCCTTTTCAGAGTGGGCCTCAGGCGGAGGATCGGTCGGAGGTGAAGGGGGTTCGCGGCATATAAGAGTCCCGCAGCGCGCTCTGGGCCTGCGGACTACGCTCTGGGCCTGGACTACGGTATCTCTGGATTTTAACATAATATACATTATGCGAAGTAGGATACTAAGACCCGAGGTACATCGGGCGGGTTGAATCTCCATACGCCCCCGCACGGTGAAGCTCGACCTCCGTCGGCCGGCGCGACAGTCCGGCACTCTCCTGAACATCAGGAAGGTTGGCGAGGCGGGAAACCGCCGAAGTTCTGCGAGGTAAGGCCCGCAGTAAACGGTAGCTGGCAGATCGAGGACCGGGGACTCGACCGGTACTTGATGGGATAGGTCTGCCTTGGAGCTTCGCGATGCGTCGTCGCACGAGATTCTGGACGCTCTACTGGCAGACCCGTTGGAACGCCAGACGCCTGTCCATCAGGACGGTAACCGCGCTTAAGTTGAATCGCTGCGCCGATCAACTGGCCAGACACTACGGTTACCCGGATCGGTTGACCGCACTGGACACGGGCGCACTGTGAGCAGCGCGGAACAGTGCGCACGCCACCAGCTTGGTATACTCACACGTGTTCGCCCAGGGCGTCTCTACGATAGACGCCGTACGTATCGGGTACGCGTACCCGGGCCTTGGGTCACCAGCTGAGGTGACTCGTGTCCGCAACGCTAGACCCATCCGCTTGGCGCGGTTTCCCGAAAGTACGACGGCTCCGTAAGGGCCGCCCGCGCAAGCATCCAACCCCCGCACTGTTCTATGGTTACTCGGCCGCGCTCATTGCGCAGTGGACAGGCGTAACACCGTCGACCGCTCGAGCCTACAAGTGCGGCCTGAAGAAGCCAGGGAAGTCGGTAGTGACGTTGTTTGAACTCCACCGCGATCGCCGTGTGTTGACGGTGGAGTGGCACGGTTGGATCGTGAAGCCGGATGTCATCGTCGACCCCGAGGGGAACGAAACCAACCGGAATCTCTTGCGCATGTACCAGATGATGATGGCCTATGCGCACGATCTTGCTCGCCGAACCGGGGACGAGCGTGAGATTGAGCGGTACTACGAAATTCTCAAAGCTGCTTGACGGAGAACGAAGGGACGTCTGCGGTGAGGTTGGCACTGAGCGGGGCCTGTGTCGGCGGCAGCGCTAAACTCTTC
>DATMPW010000047.1:0-77671 GCA_035566915.1 Steroidobacteraceae bacterium | reverse complement strand
TACACCTGTTACCGCTCGACTTGCATGTGTTAGGCACGCCGCCAGCGTTCAATCTGAGCCAGGATCAAACTCTTCACTTGAAGATTTTGAACATCATCAAAAAGAGTAAATCCAAAATGGCTCCAACTTACTGCTGGACATTTTGGTCACTCGGTCTTAAGCGCCAAAGGCTTTGAGACGCGAGTCCCCACACAAATTACCTATCCGAACTTTTAAAAAGCACCCCGCAGCGGCGGTGGCTGGGGGAAGGGCATTACGCACGAACCTACGGCCCGAGCCGCATTGCGGCCGGGGCTGCAGGGGGCGCGCAGTATAGCCCCGATTGGGGGCTTGTCAACGTACTGTCATCCGCCGCCGGAAGCGGGGTGTCTGGCCTGCCGTTCGGGCCCTCGATGCGTTGCTGCGGCCAAGCTCTTCATCCACCTGGATGTGGAGCCAAGGCCTTGTTCCTGTTGGAGCTCCGGCCTCTGACATGAGGCCTGGAACCGCCTTTTTCCAGGCCGCGGACAGCGCTTGCCGCCGGGGCGCGTGGACGACACCAGCCCTCGACCGGACCTAAGGCCCGGTGCCCAGGCTAAGCACTCGGCTCGAGCCTGACCCTGGCGAAACGCTTGGCCCCCACCTGCAGCACGTGCTCGGCACCAGCTTTGAGGGTAAGCCCTCGATCGGAGACGCGAGTCCCATCGATGCGGACCGCCCCCTCCTCGATCTTTCGATTCGCCTCGGAGGTGCTGCCCGCCAGTCCCGCCTCCTTGAGGAGATTCGCGAGGCGAAGCCCCGTCGCCTCCACCGGCACCACCTTCAGTGGCAGATCCTGCGGCACCGCCTTGTCGCTCACGCGGGCGGTGAAGTTGCGCTGCGCGCGCTCGGCAGCCGCGGCATCGTGAAAGCGCGCCACGATCTCCCGTGCGAGCTCGAACTTGACGTCGCGGGGGTTGCGGCCGCTCGCAACCTGCCCGCGCAGTGCCGCGAGGTCGCTGAGCGGACGGAAGGACAGCAGCTCGAAGTAGCGCCACATGAGCTCATCCGAGATCGACATGAGCTTGCCGAACATGCTGTCGGGATCCTCGGTAATGCCAATGTAGTTGCCGAGTGACTTCGACATCTTGTTGACCCCATCGGTCCCCTCCAGCAGTGGTGTGGTGAGCACCACCTGCGGCTCCTGGCCGTAGGCCTCCTGGAGCGTGCGTCCGACGAGGAGATTGAACTTCTGGTCCGTGCCGCCGAGCTCGACGTCCGCACGCATTGCCACCGAGTCGTAGCCCTGCGCGAGCGGATAGAGGAACTCGTGGATCGAGATCGGCTGCCCGGCCTTGTAGCGCTTGGCGAAGTCGTCCCGCTCGAGCATGCGCGCGACGGTGTAGTGCGCCGCGAGCTTCACCAGCTCGGTCGATGTGAGTTTCGAGAGCCAGCGGGAATTGAAGTCGATGCGCGTGCGCTCGCGGTCGAGGATCCTGAACACCTGACTCTCGTAAGTGCGGGCGTTCTCCTGGATCTCCTGCGGCGTGAGCGGAGGACGTGTGGCGTTGCGCCCGGTCGGATCTCCGATCATTCCGGTGAAGTCGCCGATGAGGAAGGTCACCTCATGTCCGAGCTGCTGGAATTGCCGCATTTTGTTGAGCAGCACGGTGTGCCCGAGGTGCAGATCGGGGGCGGTGGGATCGAAGCCCGCCTTGACCCGCAGCGGTACGCCGCGACCGAGCTTTTTCCTGAGGTCCGCGCCGGTCAGCACCTCATGCGCGCCACGCTCGAGCTCTGCTATCTGTTCGTCGAAATTCATGAGATTCTCGTGAAGCGCGTACCGCAGTGGCATCAGCTGGCGTTGTAACCTAACCCGCCGGTAAGCAGGAGCTGAAGGCGAGTACTTAACATACATTGACGCAAAGCTCGTGCCTCCGGTAGGGTCCGGCCTATAAAATCAGCTGCATAACAATTGTCGATGTCATTCGACTTCAAGCTCGCCGCAAGATCCTCTGTAAAACGCCTCTTCTCGGCGTCTTTCTGGCTGCAGGCAGGCGCCTGTGCCATCGTCGGCTGGTCGCTGCTGCACAGCGGAATCAGCATCATCCCCTCCGGGCAGCCGGCCACCTCGGCCGAAGGGCCCAACGGGTCCCCCGGCGCTGCCGGTGTGGGTGGCGGCGACACCGCGGGATCTCACTCGGCCGCCACCCCCGCCCGGCCCACTGCCGCTGCTTCCTCCCCTCAGCTCGCCGGCCCTCCTTCGCTCGAGGAAGCGAAACTCGCTCTCGCGAAGATCGATGTCATCGTCACCCGCAACGACACGCTCGACCGGATCTTCCGACGGCTGAAGCTGAACCTGTCCGATCTCGCCTCGCTGCGAAGCCTCCCCGGCATTCGCAGCGCACTCGACAGTCTGCGCCCTGGGGAGTCGCTGCATTTCACACACCATGACGGGGAGCTGTTCGGTCTCGAGCGCCGGCTCAACGAGACGCAGACGCTCAAGGTGTCGCGCGATGGCGCGGCCCTCAAGGCCGATGTCCTGCAGAACCCGATCGAGATGCGCGCACGCACCATTCGCGGCGCCATCGACAGCTCGCTGTTCGAGGCCGTCGAGGCGGCCGGTGCGCACGATCCGACTGCCGTGGAGCTCGCGGACATCTTCGGCTGGGACATCGACTTCGTGCTGGACGTGCGGCCCGGGGACACCTTCGTGGTCACCTATGAAGAGATCTGGCGGGAGGGGACGTACCTGCACGACGGGCCGATCGAAGCGGCCGAGTTCGTCAACCAGGGCCACACCTTCCGCGCGGTGCGCTACACCGATCCGGAAGGTCACCCCCACTACTACACGCCCGACGGGCGGAACCTCCACAAGGCTTTCCTGCGTGCGCCCGTGGAATTCACGCGTGTGAGCTCGCGTTTCAACTCGGCGCGCCACCACCCCATCCTCAACCTGATCCGCGCCCACAAGGGCGTGGATTACGCCGCCCCGATCGGTACCCCGGTGCATGCAGCGGGTGATGGACGTATCCGCTTCGCCGGCCAACGCGGCGGCTACGGTAACTGCGTCGAGATCGAGCACTCGCGCAGCATCGTCACGGTCTACGGGCACCTTTCGCGGTTCGCCCGCGGTACCCGTGCGGGAGCACACGTGGCGCAGGGAACGGTCATTGCCTATGTGGGTATGACCGGGCTCGCAACCGGACCCCACCTGCATTATGAGTATCGGGTGAACGGGGTATTCAAGAATCCCCAGACCGTCGCCCTGCCGGCCGCCGCGCCGATCGATGCGGGCTGGCGAGAGGACTTTCTCGCGCGCTCCGCTCAGCTCCTGGCAACCCTTGACCCCGCCCCGGGCCCGATGCTGGTCTCGCGCTGACCCGACCGACTGCCGAGCCATTTGCGCCCACACCATAAGCGCCAGCGCGCACGCCTGCCATGAGCTCGGGCATCATCGGAGCTCTTGAAGCTTCTTAACGGCGGCGTCGCCTTGCGCTGGTATCCTTGAAAAAAGCCGCCGCCGCGCGGCGGCGACGGGTCACCGCTCTCATGGATGCGCCGGATTTAAAGGCACCTCAGCACTACATCAACCGCGAGCTCTCGTTCCTCGAGTTCAATCAGCGGGTGCTCGACCAGGCATTCGACGAGTCCGTGCCGCTGCTCGAGCGTCTGAGGTTCCTGTGCATCTCCTGCAGCAATCTCGATGAGTTCTTCGAGATCCGCGTGGCGGGCCTTAAGCAGTTGCAGGAGCTCGGCGGGGGCCAGCTTACCGCCGATGCGATGTCGATCCCCGAGCAGCTCACCGCGATCCATGACCGCACCACTCGCCTGGTGGCCGATCAATACCGCTGCCTCAATGAGCTGCTGTTGCCGAAGCTCGCCGCGGAGGGTGTGCCGCTCCTCGGCCGCTCCGACTGGAGCTCCGAGCACAGCGAGTGGCTCGAGCAGTACTTCGAGCGGGAGATCGAGCCGGTGCTCTCGCCGCTCGGGCTCGATCCTGCGCGCCCCTTTCCGCGCATCCAGAACAAGAGCCTCAACTTCATCGTGCGGCTCGAGGGAAAGGACGCGTTCAACCGTGACAGCGAGCTCGCCATCGTGCAGGCGCCACGCTCGCTCCCGCGCGTCGTGCCGCTCCCGGGTGCCGGAGCCACCCGTGCCTGCGTGCTCCTCTCCACCATCATGCAGGCCTTCGTCCACAAGCTCTTCACCGGCATCAGGGTGATGGGCTGCTACCAGTTCCGCGTCACGCGCAACAGCGACCTGTTCGTCGACGACGAGGAAATCGATGACCTGCGCCGGGCGCTCGAGGGCGAGCTCGCGCATCGCCGCTACGGGGCTGCGGTGCGGCTCGAGACTTCCGATGACTGCCCCGAGGACATGATCAAATTCCTCCAGGCGCAGTTCGCCTCGAACGGCCTCGATACCTATCCGGTCGCGGGGCCGGTGAACCTGAACCGGCTGTCCGCGGTATACGACCTGGTGCAGCGGTCGGACCTGAAGTACCCGATCTTCACCCCGGGAATGCCGAAGCGCCTGGTGGGCAGCACGGATCTCTTCGCCTGCATTCGCCAGAAGGACATCCTGCTGCACCATCCCTATCAGAGCTTTGCGCCGGTGATGGACTTCCTGCGCCAGGCGGCGGCGGATCCACAGGTGCTCGCCATCAAGCAGACGCTGTACCGCGCGGGTCACGATTCGCCGCTGGTCGATGCGCTGGTGGCCGCAGCGAATGCCGGCAAGGACGTCACGGTGATCGTCGAGCTGCGGGCGCGCTTCGATGAGGAGGCGAATATCGAGCTCTCCAACCGCCTGCAGGAGGCCGGCGCGCACGTCATGTATGGCGTGGTCGGATACAAGACCCACGCCAAGCTCGCACTCGTCGTGCGGCGCGAGGCGAGCGGCATCCGCCGCTACTGTCACCTCGGCACGGGTAACTATCACCCGCGCACCGCGCGCCAATACACCGACTACGGACTCTTCACCTGCGACGACGACGTCGGCCAGGACGTTCACGAGCTGTTTCTGCAGCTGACGAGCCTCACGCAGACACCGAAGCTCCACCGCCTCACGCAGTCGCCCTTCGGCTTGCACGACATGGTGCTGGAAAAAATCGCCCGCGAGGCCGAGTATGCTCGTGCGGGACGCCCGGCGCGGGTGATCGCCAAGATGAACGCGCTGGTGGACCCTCAGGCGATCGAAGCGCTCTACCGTGCCTCACGTGCCGGGGTGCAGATCGAGCTGATCGTGCGTGGGGTGTGCGCACTGCGGCCGGGAGTGCCCGGGGTGTCGGAGAACATCACGGTGCGCTCGATCGTCGGTCGCTTTCTCGAGCACTCGCGGGCGTTCTACTTCGAGAATGGCGGCGAGCCGGACATGTCGTGCGCAAGCGCCGATTGGATGGAGCGCAACTTCTTCCGCCGCGTCGAGGTGGCCTTTCCCATTCGCCGACCCGAGCACCGCGCGCGCATCCTGCGAGACCTCGAGATATGTCTCAAGGACAACTGCCAGGCTTGGCTGCTGCAGCCCGATGGCCACTACCAGCGCATCGAGCGCGGCAAAGAGCGTGCGGTCAACGCTCAGGCGGAGCTGCTCGCAGCCTACGCCGCGGGTCCGACCATAGCGATCTGATCAGTAAGGCCACACGCGCTCCGAGCTAGCGCCCGCTGAACACCCGCAACCTGAAGCCGCTCAGGCGCAGGTAATCCACCTCCTGCAGAAGGTCGGCGGAGGTGAGCGGGTGATCCCGCAGCCAGCCGGAAGGGAAACGCATCTCGAGCGAGCGCGGCGTGGCGGACAGCTCGAGCGGCGGAAGGGCGGTGGAGCTTCGGCCGCGGTGCAGGAGCACTGCGAGGCGCAGCAGCACGATCAGATACACGGCGCTGCGGTCCCAGGGCGGCACGAGCTCCTCGACACCTTCCAGCCCCAGCTTGCGGCGATGGGCACCGACGAGGCGTGCCAGAAGCCGCTGCTCTTCGCGCGGGAACCCGGGCATGTCGCCGTTCTCGAGCAGATAGGCGCCGTGGCGGTGGTAACCGCTGTGCGAGACATCGAGCCCGATCTCATGCAGTCGCACCGCCCACTTGAGAGCCAGGTGTGCGAGAGGCTCCTCGAGTTTCCAGGCCTCACGCGTCTGCTCGAGGAAGTTGCGCGCCGTCGCTTCGACCCGCTCCGCCTGGGCGATGTCCACGTGGTAGCGCTGCTGCATCGCGCGCACGGTGCGATCGCGTGCATCCTCGCGCTTGTAGCGGCCGAGCATGTCGTACAGCAGGCCCTCACGCATGGCGCCTTCGGCGATTCGCATCTCCCTGATGTCGAGCACGCTGAAGATCTCCGCGAGGATCGCGAGTCCCCCCGGGAAGACCGGCCGCCGGTCCTCGGTAATGGGCTCGAGCGTGAGCTCGCGCGTGTGGCCGGCATCCACGCAGTATTCGATCGCGCGCATGATGCCCGCGGGGGTAATGACCAGCGCGCTTGGCTCGAGCGCGCGGATCACCTCGCCGATCGCACGCACGGTGCCCGAGCTGCCCGCGCAGTTGTCCCAGCCGAGACGACGGAACTCCGCCTGTACCGGCTCGAGCTCGAGGCGCGCCGCGAGGCGCGCACGCTCGAAGCGCTTGGCGGATATCTTGCCGTCGCGGAAGAAGCGCTCGCTCCAGGATACGCAGCCCATCTGCAGGCTCTCGAGCTCGAGCGGATTCAACCCCTCGCCGATGATGAGCTCGGTGCTGCCACCGCCGATGTCGGCCACCAGGCGCTTGCCTGGCTCGCTCGGCATGGTGTGCGCGACGCCCGCGTAAATGAGCCGCGCCTCCTCCATTCCGGCGATAATCTCGATCGGGTGGCCGAGCGCCTCGCGGGCGCGCTCGAGAAACGCCTGCTTCTTGTGTGCCAGGCGCAGGGCGTTGGTGCCGACGACGCGGACGCTGTCCGCGTGCATGTCGTGCAGGCGCTGCCCGAAGCGCTGCAGGCAGGCGAGGGCGCGCGCGGCGACGTCCTTGTCGATGCGGCCGTTCTCGGCGACACCGGCGGCGAGGCGGACCATCTCGCGCAAGCGGTCGATGATGACGAGCTGGCCGTGCGAGTGGCGCGCCACCACCATGTGGAAGCTGTTGGATCCGAGATCCACCGCGGCGAAGACGTCGGGCACGGGCCGTGGGGCGTTGCGGGGAGCGGCTCGGTTTTCTGCGGATCGGGCGGTGGCGGTGACCTGCGGCACGCGCGGCCGACAGACTCAGGCGGCGGTGAAAGACGAGCCGCAACCGCAGGTCGTCACTGCGTTCGGGTTGCGGATGACGAACTGCGCGCCTTCGAGACCTTCCCGGTAATCGATCTCGGCGCCGCTCAGGTACTGCACGCTCATCGGGTCGACGAGCAGCTTCACCCCGAGATTCTCGACGCAGGTGTCGCCCTCCTGGATGGTCTCATCGAACTCGAAGCCGTACTGCAGCCCGGAGCACCCGCCGCCCTGGACGAACACGCGCAGCATGAGCTTCGGGTTGCCCTCACCGCGGATGAGGTCGCCGACCTTGCGGGCCGCGGCGTCGGTGAACTTGAGCGCAGGAGCCTCCTGCAGCGCTTCGGTCATAAGTCTGGCATCCATATAGATGAGTCTAAGAGGCAGCCGTGGCCCGGTCAAAGCAAAGCGGTCACACCCCCGGAAATCAGGCTGCCGGCCCCGCCGCGGGAGCCGCAGGGGGCGTTTCCGGCTCGAGCCGCACCAGCTTCCCGATAATCTGGGCGCCGAGTGTCATTTCAATGATGCCGTAGTACACGTTCCCTTCCACGCGCGCCGTGGCGCCGAGCACTACACGCTCGATGGCGTGGATGTCACCGTGGATGGTGCCGTTCAGTACCACGTTCGGTACGTGCACCGCTCCTTCGATGGAGCCGGTCTCGCTGACCGACAGCGTGGAGTCGCGCGACTCGTCCGAGCGCACGGCACCGCTCACGTGGCCATCGAGATGCAGGCCCCCCTGGAAATCGATATCGCCGCGCACTCTGGCGGCCTTGCCGATCAGTGTGTCGATGCGGGCTTGCCGGGGGTCGCGGGTGAACATTGCTTGGCTCCAAATGATTTTGACGGGCGGTCTACGGCGATGCCTCGACGGTCCACAGGAACGTCTGTGAGAGCGGCGCCACGTCGTGGCGGCTCGACTGCACTTCGACCACGAGCTGCTGCGGCTTGAAAGCGAGTGGCACCGAAAGGTCCTGGTCGAAGCTCTGCAGATAACGGAAGTTATATCGCAATTCGCGGGCCTGCCCGCCGCTCAACGCGGCAAGGTCCAGCGAGCGGGCCCTGCCGTCGTAGGTGCCATCGAGGCTCAGGTGCACCGTCCCCGAAGCAGCGCTGTCCGCACGGCCCGAGCGCACCAGTGACATGTGCACGGTGAACGTCGCGGGTTGCTTTCCGGCCGTGATGCGCAGCTGCTCGATCTTCACCCCGAGAGTGTTGGCGCTCTGCGCTACCACGCCGCGATAGAACGCCAGCTCCTGCGACTGGCGGTCCACCTGCGCCTGCAGCTCGCCCATGGCACGCGCCACCTCTGCCTGCTCGCGTGCGCGCCCGGCGCGGATGGTATCGGCTTCGGCGAGGCGGGTGCGCAGCTCGCGATTGTCCTTCTCCAGATGCTCGATGCGCACCTCGAGCGCCGTGCGCTGCAGTGCCGCGGCCTGGCGATCGTAGCCGGCGTCGTAGCGGCCGAGCTCATAGACCACGTAGAGCGCAAACAGCCCCACCAGTATCGCCGCGACCAGAAGTGCCGTACGCAGCGCCGGCGCGCGCTGGCGCACCACCAGCGGCGCACCGTCTTTGCCCAGCATGGAGCCGAGTGGTCCCAACCGTCCTTCAGTCGGCTGGCGCGGGCGCGGCGCGGCGCCGGCGCGCCGTCATATGCTCCCACCACTGCGGGTGCGGCGGGTGCCTGCCCCTGGGGAAGGCGATATCTGCCAGCTCGGTGAGTGCTCTTGCGTACACGGCGCGCTTGAAATAGATCACTTCCTTGACCGGCTCCCAGTACGGCGTCCACCGAAACTCATCGAATTCAGGTTCGGCAGTACGCGTGAAGTCGAACCTGGCGTCGCCCCGTTGTTCCAGGCGCAGGAGGAACCAGCGCTGCTTCTGGCCGATGCAGAGCGGCTGCTGGTTGCGCCGCACGTAGCGCGCCGGGAGCCGGTAGCGCAACCAGCGGTCAGTCTGCCCGAGTAGCGACACATCTACCTTGGCGACCCCGATCTCCTCCTCGAGCTCGCGGTAGAGCGCGTGTTCGAGCGACTCGCCGCGGCGCACCCCGCCCTGCGGAAACTGCCAACCCCGCCCGCCGGTACGGCGACCGAGAAACACCTCATCGTGGTGCATCAGGATGATGCCCACGTTAGCCCGGAACCCGTCGGCGTCGATAAGGTCGCTCATCTGGCAGCTGACAGTCTGCCACAAGCGCCGCCGCGGCGAGACTCGCGGCATGCGCACGGTGCATGCCCGCGAGGGATGGCGTTTTCCAACAAATTCCGTGACGCTACCCGCCCGTGTCAACCCCAGGTGCAAACGCTTCCTCAGTGCCGGCATCGAGGCCCGGGCCGCTCGCGCCCCTGTGGGGACTCACGCTGCTCCTGCTGCTCGCGGTGGCGGTGTTTCTCTCGGCGTTGCTCATCGGCAGCTCCGGCATCAGCCTCACCAGGGCGCTCGCCGCACTGGCCGGCCGCGGCGATGAGGCGACGCGCACCGTGCTGCTCGCAGTACGGCTGCCACGCGTACTCGCGGGCTTTGGTGTCGGGAGTCTCCTGGCACTCTCGGGAGTGTTACTGCAGGCGCTGTTCCGCAACCCGCTCGCCGATCCGTACGTGCTCGGTGTCTCCGGTGGCGCCGCGGTAGGAGCGCTGCTTGCGATGATCGCCGGCGCCGCCGCCCTCATCGTGCAATCCGCAGCCGTCGTGGGCGCGCTCGGGGCGGTCGCAGTCGTGTACCTCCTCGCCCGTGGCGGCGGCACGCCTCGGCTCCTGCTCACCGGAGTCGTGCTGGCGAGCGCCTGTGGGGCGCTGGTGAGCGTGCTATTGGCGCTCGCCGATTCCTCGCGCGTGCGCGGCATGGTCTTCTGGCTGGCCGGCGACCTCGAGTGGGCGGTGAACCCCTGGCTTAGCGCGGGGGCGGCGCTTCTCGCCCTGGCGCTGGCGCTGGTCGTGGCGCGGCCGTTGAACGTGCTCGCGGCCGGCGAGCTGCGGGCCCGTACCGTGGGACTCGCGCTCGAGGCGTGGCGCACGGCGCTGTTCGTCGCCTGCGCCTCGCTCACCGCGCTTGCGGTGGTGAGCGCGGGCACCGTCGGCTTCGTCGGTCTCATCACTCCGCACGCGGTGCGCCTGAGCTTCGGCAGCAGCGATCATCGCATCGTCGCCCCGGCCGCAGCGCTCGCCGGTGGGATGCTGCTCGCGGGTGCGGACCTCGTCGCGCGCACCGTCGCGAGTCCCCGCCAGCTGCCGGTCGGCGCCATCATGGCGCTGGTCGGCGCTCCTCTGTTCATGGCGCTGCTGCGAGGACGAACGCGCTAGCTGACTGCCCTAGTCAGGCAACCACATTCGGCGAGATCGCGATGCGGTTACGGCCGGCGCTCTTGGCGCGATAGAGCGCCGCGTCGGCCTCGGCGATCAGACGCTCGGCCAGCACCTTGTAGTCGCGCTGCCCCGGGCCGGGCTTGGCGGCGGCGACGCCGATCGAGAGCGTCACGGTCTCGGTGACACCTTTGCCGACGGCGATCGGCTCCGCGCGCACGGCATGCAGCACGCGTGCGGCGACTTTCTCGCCGTCGCCCATGGTGGCGTGCGAGAGCACCATGGCGAACTCATCCCCGCCGAAGCGCGCGCCGGTGTCGCTCAGGCGCATCTCGGCGTCAATGCGCTGGGCCACTTCGCGCAGCACGGCGTCACCGGCAAGGTGGCCATAGTGGTCGTTGATGCGCTTGAAGTGATCGACATCGATCATCAGACAAATGAGTGAATGCTTGGCGCGCTGCGCCCGCGAGAGCTCCTCGCGCAGCCGCGCGTGCAGATAGCGCCGGTTGTGGAAGCCGGTGAGAAAGTCGGTGAGCCCGCTGCGCAGCAGCCGTGCCCGATTCACTGCATTCTCCACGCAGATTGCGGCGACGAGCCCCAGGTGCGCGAGGAAATCGCTCGCGAGCTCCGGCGTGAAGCGCTGCGGGTCGGTGCTCGAGAATACGAGTACGCCATCGAGCGGCTCGCTGCGGCGCATGGGGATGAGCGCCAGGCTTCCGGGAGGGGCGGCGATCCCCGGCACCAGCAGCTCGTGGTCGGCCCTGCGGTAGGGCCCGAGCCAGGGCCGCTCGAGATTGGCGAGCTGCGGAGCGATGCTCACCAGGGCATCAACGAAACACACCCCGGGCGGCTCGCCCGCCGTGACGCCATCGCCCGAGAGCAGATGACGGATCTCGTGGTGCGGATCGTGCAGGATCAGCGCCACCTCATCGAGCTGGTACGAGCTGCGCAGCCCCACGATGAGCCGCTCGAACAGCTGCGTGAGCGAGCCGGCGCGCAGCAATTCCAGTTCGCGCTCCTGCGTCTTGCGCAGCAACGAGTCGTTGCGCCCGACCTCCTCGGTGAGCGCGGCGAGGCACGCCTGCAGGCGGCGGTTTTCGCGCTCGAGCCGGGCGACTTCCGACTCGGGCACGTCACGGTGCGCGGCAGACGCTGCGTTCGGCTCGGTCTGAGGTCGGCGCATCGCGCGAGCATCCTCTCTCTAGGCGCGCCGCTCCGTCACGCTGCGCCGGTCCTGGAGATAATCGCGCCCGCGGCGCATCAAAGCAACGAATGCGTCGTGATCCTGCGACAGTACCGCGGTACGCACGCGTTCCACGGCCTGCGCGAGAGCCTCGAGCGATTCGGCGCCGTAGTCGTTGAGACTCTGTATTTCATAATACAGCTCCGGGCTGTCCTGGGCGACGCGCGTCGCGACATCCAGTTGCGCGTCGAAGGTCGTGCTCGACATGCGCGCGAGCTTTGGCGCCGCTTCACCGCTCTCGGTGAGCGCGGTGAAGAACGCGATGTTGAGCGCGTGCGAGAGACCGAGCACGTAGGCGATGAGCCGGTCGTGATCGTCGAGGCTCATCACCACCTGCTCTGCCATGGTGGCGGCGAACAGCTCGCGCGCCGCGGCGAGCGCCGCGGCATTGCCGAGATCCACGAACACCACGTGCCTTCCGGAGAGGAGCTCGGTGTCTGGCCCGAACATGGGGTGCACCGAGGTCACCTTGCAGCCGTGCGACTTCAGGGCGAGCAGCCCCGCACGCAGCGGCGACTTGAGCGAGCCCACATCGAAGATCACCCCCGGCGGGCGGCGCAGCGCAAGATCGCGCAGGATCGCATCGGTGATGCCGAGCGGTGTGGCGAGCACGATGAAGTCGTGCTTCAGATCGGTGTGACGCCAGTCTTCCACGCGCACGACGCCGGGAGAGGCGGCCGCGGGGTCCGCGACTTCGACGGCGAAGCCTTGCGAGAGCAGAAAGCTCACGAACCAGCCACCCATCTTGCCTGCGCCGCCGACGACGAGGGCACGGCGGCCGCTGCCCGCTCCGTGCGCGACGACGCTCGCCTGCTCCTGGGTGGTGAGCGATGAGCGAATGAGCAACCGCAACAGCTGCTCGGCGAGCTCCGGCGATACCCCGCGCTCGGTGGCCATGGCGCGTACGCTCATGATGACTTCGCGCTCGCGTTCGTAGTCGCGCGTGGGTTTGCCGGTAGCGCGCTTGACGCGCGCCACCTCCTCGCTCACCGCCTTTCGCTCGGCCACCACCCCGACGAGCTGTCGGTCGAGATCGTTCACTCGCTGGCGCAGATCCTCCAGCGTCACGGTATCGCGCGTCATGGGAGAGGGCCTCCTGAAAGTCCCCACTCCTTTCTATCGGGCTGCGGCGGGGGCTGCAAGGGCGGCGAGCGGTGAAAGCTGGAGAACGGACTCAGCCCGCAGGCGCTGCCTGCCAGATGCGGATGCTGAAGCGCCAACCGGGAGGATGCTGCGACACCGTCTGCACGCGCAGCTCACCGGTTACCGCATCCCAGAGAAAGGGACGCCCGTCGCCCGGATGGGTGGACCATTGCGGGTGAGCCCGCAGGAACCCCGGCAGGTCCGCGGGTGCGACACGCCGCTGGCGGATCTCGTATCCCGCCCTGACCAGACGCTGCAGGGCTGCCTCGTCCCAGGCGCGCGGCGGATAGCGCCGATAGGGTTGTGTCAGCGCCGAGGCGAGCACCTTGCCGAGCGGGTTGTAGCTCACCGGCAGCAGCCAAATGCCGTCACCTTCAGTTGCCCAGCCCGCCGATGACCCGGCCAGGCCGTGGAACTTAACTGGGTCCGCTGCGACAGCCATCCACCGCAGGGTGTCTTTCGCGAGCAGGTTTTCGGTGGCGTTCGCCTTGAGGAAGTGATCGGTCAGGCGACTGCCCGCTCGCTCGAGCCAGCGCACGCCGCGACGCATTTCGGCCTCCGGCACCCTGAGTGTCGCCGCCTGGACGCGAAACTCGGCGGCGAAAGCCTTGCCGAGATCGAACTCCGTGGCATCGAACAGCGGCACGAGGGACTCGGCGTAGGTCTCGCTCGGCGCAAGATCGACGTCCCGGTCGGCAATCAGGTCGGCGAGCAGCAGGTAGTCCGACTGCAGAAAGGCTATCGCCAGCATCTTCCACAGGAGCGTGCCTTCACCGTCGAGCACGCGCTCCCACAGTCGGATGTCGCTCTCGAGCTCGGCGAGCCCGAGCACCCGCTCGAAGTGGCTGCTGGCGCGCATCTGCAGTGCGAGCTGCGCGAGAAAGAGGCGGCGCACCTCACTCGGTGCCCCCGGGGACGGAGCGAGCGCGCTCGGACGCGCGGTTTCGTAGTAGCCGCGCAGCAGCATCATGCCCAGATAGCGCTCCATGAGCTCGTGGTTGTCCGCGAGGAGCGTCCTGATCTCTCGCTCGTGCTGCGGAGCCTCGGTCCAAACGGAAGACTCGAGCGGCCGGATGAAACTGACATCGCCTCTGAAGGCGAGGCGATGCGCATCCTTGAGGCTCAGGCTGTCGAGATTCGCCGCAGAGGGATCGCGTAACGCCGCATCGACGCTGCGGTTGTAGTGCTCGATGCGCGCCTCACCGGCGGCGATGACCGACTCGGCCAGGGGCGCATCGAGGCCCTGCAGCGCGACGTAGATGTTGTCGCTGGCCTCATACGGGTTTGCCGGGGGAGCGAGCAGCGCGCGAGCCTCGGCTGCGAGTGGCTCATCGCGCAGATTCACGAGCACGGCAACGACGAACAGCACACCGGCGAGGCCCGTCAGCGCGAGCAGGCCGATGCCGAGCCATCTCAAAGACCGCGTGAGCGCCTGCGCAGCTTGCAGCACGTCCACTCTCCGCCCGTGGAAAAACGCCTGGCGCATCGAGCATACAGCCGTGACGGGCCGGAAGGGCCGCGGTTAACATTGGCCCATGGCCGAGCACACCGAGACGCTTGCCGAGCCGCTGCCCGCAGACCCGCTCACCGTGGTCCGCGAGTGGCTCGCTCAGGCGCAGGCGGCCCACATCCAGCCGAATCCCAATTCGATGGTGCTCGCCACGAGCAGCCGCGACGGTCGTCCGAGCGCGCGTGTCGTTCTGTGCAAGGACATCGTGCCGCAGCCCGGCTATATCGTGTTCTACACCAACTATCTCTCCGCCAAGGGCCGGCAACTCAAGGACAATCCGCGTGCCGCCGCGGTCATGCACTGGGATGCGCTCCACCGCCAGGTGCGCATCGAGGGCCCGGTCGTCGCCGCGCCCGAGAAAGACAGCGAGGTCTATTTCGCCAAGCGCGCCTGGCAGAGTCGGGTCGGCGCCTGGGCGAGCGAGCAGAGCGAGCCGATCGCTTCGCGCGCGCTGCTGCTGCAGGCCGTGCAGGACGCCGCGCGCCGCTTTGGCGCGGCGACCCCCGGTTCCCCGGGAGCGAGTGACTCGCTGAAGATCAACATCCCGCGGCCGCCGCACTGGGGCGGCTACCGGCTGTGGGCCGAGACAGTGGAGCTTTGGGTGGAAGGCGCGGCGCGTATCCACGATCGCGCACGCTGGCAACGGCACCTGCGTACGGCGGCCAGAGGATCCTTCAAGGCCGACGCCTGGGTGGCGACGCGCCTGCAGCCGTGAAGCGCGCGCCCGGCACGCCGCCGGTGCGGCGCTGAAAGCTCCTCACCGTGTGGAAGAGCATCCGGATCTTCCTGCTCCTCCTGGTGCTGCTCGCAGTGGCGCTCCATGCCTGGCTCGACGCGCGCGCGACGCAGAGCTGGCGGGAGCCGTTGTGGGTCGGACTGTTTCCGCTCGACGGCGATGGCAACGCGTCGACCGGGCAGTACCTCGCATCTCTGCGCGCGAAGGACTTCGGCGCGATCGAGGCTTTCTTTGCCCGCGAAGGCAAGCGCTACGGGCTGAAGCTCGAGCAGCCCGTGCACCTGGAGCTGTACCCGCAGGGATCGAAGCTTCCTCCCACGCTCGATGCAGCGGCCGGACCCCTCGGGATTGCCTGGTGGAGCCTCAAGCTGCGCTGGTTCGCTGCTCGGTCGACCGAGGTGCCCGGGCGTGCGCCGCCAAGGGTACGTCTGTTTCTCCTCTACCATGATCCCGCGACGCTCGAGCGCGCTCCCGATTCGCACGGCCTGCAGAAAGGACTGGTCGGTGTGGTGCACCTGTTCGCCGATTCCACCATGGCGGGACGAAACAACATCGTGATCGCGCACGAGCTGCTGCACACGGTCGGCGCCAGCGACAAGTACGACCTCGGCAGCGGCACACCGCTCTTCCCCACCGGCTACGCCGACCGCGACCAGGATCCGCTTTACCCGCAGGAGCGGGCCGAGATCATGGCCGGCCAACGCGCGCTCTCCGCCTACCAGTGGGACATGCCGCACTCGCTCGCGGGCGTAGTGGTGGGGCCGGAGACGGCGCTGGAGATCCGGTGGACGCAGTGAGCAAGAAAAGCGCCGTGCCGGCCGCTCCGCTGCTCGCCGCGAGCGCCGTCAGCGTGCGCGCAGGTGCTCGCGAGCTGGTGCACGGGCTCTCGGCCGGGTTCAACGCCGGCGAGGTCATCGCCATTCTCGGTCGCAACGGCTCGGGCAAGACGCTCACGCTGCACACGCTCGCGGGCCTGCGCGAACCGGCCGAGGGCGTGATATGGCTCGATGGCGTGGCGATGCCGCAGATGCGCCGGCGTGCGCTGGCGTTGCGGCTCGGCCTCCTGCCGCAGGACCTCGAGGACGCCTTCGTCAGCACCGCCATCGAGACGGTGTTGATCGGGCGTCACCCGCACCTCTCGCTGTGGCAGTGGGAAAGCGCGCAGGACGAGCGCATCGCCCGCGAAGCGCTGCGCGCGGTGGACATGGAGGAATTTGCGCTGCGCCGCTCCGACACCCTCTCCGGAGGGGAGCAGCGCCGCGTGGCGGTGGCGGCACTGCTCGCACAGCAGCCGGCGATCTACCTACTCGATGAGCCGACCAATCATCTCGATCCGCACCACCAGCTCGCGGTCCTCACGCTGTTTCGCGGCCTGGCGGACTGCGGGCGCACCGTCATCACGACCCTGCACGATCCGACGCTCGCGGCACGCTTCGCCGATCGGGTTCTGTTGCTCTTCGGCGATGGCCGCTGGTCGCTCGGGCCAGTCGGCACGACGCTCACGGCCGCGAGTCTCTCCGAGCTGTACGTTGCGCCGATGATCGAGCTCGGCCGGGACGGCCGGCGCGTTTTCGTCACGGCGTGAGCGCGCTGAGTACGCTTGCGTGCAGCACGCCGTTGGTGGCGAGCACGCTCGTCGTGCCTAGCCCCACCGGCGCGCCGCCGAGATCGGTGAAGGTGCCGCCGGCCTCGCGCACCAGCACGACGAGCGCCGCGATGTCGAGAATGTTGACGTCGGACTCGATGACGACATCCAGCGAGCCGCGCGCCAGGAGGTGGTAGTGCACGAAGTCGCCGTACCCGCGGACCCGCTCGACACGGCCGAAAAGCTCGCCCAGGCGCGCCCAGTGCGGCGGCCGCGTCAGGCTCTTGAAGTTGCCGATTGAGAGGAACGCCTGCTCCAGGCGCGATACCGCGCTCACCCGGACGCGCTGCTCGTTGAGGTACGCCCCGCCGCCTCGCTCCGCCCAGGCGAGCTCATCGTACGCTGGCGCATTCGAGACGCCGAGCACCAGCTCCCCGGCGCGCATGAGCGCAATCTGCGTCGAGAAGAACGGCGCCTCCCGCACGAACGACTTGGTGCCATCGATCGGATCGACCAGCCAGATGCTCTCGGCTCTCATGTCATGCTGGCCAGTCTCCTCGCCGTAGAAGCCGTAGCCCGGAAACTTCCGCGCGAGCGTGCTGCGGATGACTTCCTCGGCGCGCACGTCCGCTTCGGTGACCGGCGACTGATCGGACTTGAGACGCACGCTGGGGCTGTGCCGATAGTACGCATGGATGACTTCCGCCGCGGCGCGTGCGGCCGAGAGCGCCGCAGTCAGTTCTTTCGAGGCCATATCGCTTAGGATACGTCCATGGGCAATCGCCTGAGCAGGATCTACACGCGCACCGGCGATGATGGCTCCACCGGTCTCGGCGACGGCAGCCGCGTCCCCAAGGACAGCCCGAGGGTGGAAGCCTTCGGTACCGTCGATGAGCTCAACAGTGCCATCGGCGTGCTTCTCGCCACGCCCGAGCTCCCACCGGCAATAGCCGCCTGCCTTACCGAGGTGCAGCATGAGCTCTTCGACCTCGGCGGTGAGCTTTGCATCCCCGGCCATCGAGCCATCACGGCTGAGCACGTGACTCGCCTGGAGAGCTCGCTCGACGATTTCAACGACAGCCTGCCGCCGCTCAAGGAGTTCATCCTCCCCGGCGGAGGCCCCGCCGCGGCGGCCTGCCATTTGGCCCGGGCCATCGCGCGCCGCGCCGAGCGTCGTGTATGGACGCTCGCAAGAGCGGAGAGCGTGAGCCCCGAGGTCACCAGTTATCTCAACCGCCTCTCCGATCTGCTGTTCGTGCTGGCACGGGTGTTGGCACGCCGCGAGCGAGGCGTCGAGGTGCTGTGGCGTCACGACCGGGGTAAGGGGCCATCATAGATCCCGCGAATGCCCGCGATCGCAGCTCAGCTGCGCGCGGAAGCTCGCAGCGTCTGCTCGAGCAGTCCCCGCAGAAGCATCCAATCGAATGACGGGCCGGGGTCCGTCTTGCGTCCGGGCGCAATCTCGCTGTGGGCGGCGATGGCCTGTGCGGAAAGTGAGGGATAGGCCGCGAGCAGTGCCGCGGTGAGCGCGGCGAGCGCGGCGTACTGCGTGTCGGTGTAAGGCGTGTCGTCCGTGCCTTCGAGCTCAACACCGATCGAGAAATCGTTGCAGGCGCTGCGGCCGCGGTAGCTCGACTGCCCGGCATGCCAGGCCCGCTCGCCGAAGGGCACGTACTGCACGACCTCGCCGTCGCGCCGGATGAGTGCGTGCGCCGACACGCGTTGCGCGGCGATGTCGCGGAAATAAGGATGTGCATCCGCCGGCAGGGTGCCGGTGAACAGCCTGTCGATCCAGGGACCACCGAACTCCCCCGGTGGCAGGCTGATGCCGTGCACCACCAGCAGCTGCGGAAGCACCCCCGCGGGACGCGCGTCGAAATGAGGCGACAACACCTGGCGCACGCCGGCAAGGAGTCCCGTGGCGCGATCGATCTTCACCGCGCCGATCATGCCACAATCGACCGCATGACAGCCGCCAACTCCCCTTTCATCGCGCGCGATCTCGCGCACGTGTGGCATCCGTGCACACAGATGAAGGACCACGAGGCGTTGCCGCCGATCCCCATCCGGCGCGGCATGGGAGCGTGGCTCGAGGACTACGAAGGGCGGCGCTATCTCGATGCCATCAGCTCCTGGTGGGTGAATCTGTTCGGCCACGCCAACCCGCGCATCAATGCAGCCGTGCGCTCCCAGCTCGAGAGTCTCGAGCACGTCATTCTCGCCGGCTTCACCCACGAGCCGGTCATCGCCCTCTCGGAGGCGCTGACGGGACTGGCGCCGCCCGGGCTCACGCGCTGTTTCTACGCCGACAACGGCTCATCCGCCGTCGAGGTGGCGGTGAAGATGAGCTTCCACTACTGGCGCAACACCGGCCACGGCGCCAAGCGGCGGTTCATCACACTCGCCAACAGCTATCACGGCGAGACACTCGGTGCGCTCGCGGTGGGTAACGTCGAGCTTTACAAGGAGATCTACCGCCCGCTGCTCATGGACGTCATCACTGCACCCTCGCCCGACTGCTACGAACGCGCACCGGGCGAGAGCTGGGCGGAGCATTCGCGCCGGCGCTTCGCCGATATGGAGGTGTTGCTGGCGCAGCACGCCCACGAAACCTGTGCAGTGATCGTTGAGCCTCTCGTGCAGTGCGCCGGAGGCATGCGCATGTACGATCCGGTGTACCTCGCGCTGCTGCGGCAGGCCTGCGATGCCCACCGCGTGCATCTGATCGCGGACGAGATCGCCGTGGGCTTCGGCCGCACCGGCACGCTCTTCGCCTGCGAGCAGGCCGGCATACTGCCGGACTTCATGTGTCTGTCCAAAGGACTGACGGGCGGCTATCTGCCGTTATCGACCGTCATGACCACGGAAGCCGTATACGCCGCGTTCTACGACGAGTACACGAAGCTCACGGCCTTCCTGCACTCGCACAGTTTCACCGGCAACCCGCTCGCCTGCGCTGCGGCGCTGGCGACGCTCGCCATCTTCCGTGAAGATCGCACCCTCGAGCGCAACCGGCTTCTCGCCGCGCACCTCGGTGCGCGCGCGCGCGAGCTCGAAGCGCACCCGCACGTGGCTGAAGTCCGCCAGCGGGGGATGATCGTGGCGGCGGAGCTAGCTGCCGACAAGGCTCAACGCACGCCTTACCCCTGGCAGGAGCGCCGCGGTCTCACCGTATACCGTCATGCGCTCACGCGCGGCGTGCTGCTGCGGCCGATCGGCAACGTCGTGTACTTCATGCCGCCGTACGTCGTTACCCCTGAGGAAATCGACCTCATGGTGGAAGTCGCCCTCGAGGGGATCGAGCGCGCCACATGCGACTGACACGAGTCTATGTCGACGCGACGCTCGAGCCGGGAACGCTCGTTGGCGTGTCAGGCACCGCGGCGGGGCATATCACACGGGTGCTGCGGCTGAGGACCGGCGCCGCCGTGACAGTGTTCAACGGACGGGGGGGCGAATACTCCGCGACCATCGAGCGGGTGCGCCGCAGCGAAGTCACAGTCGCGCTCGGCGAGCATCGGGCGATCGAGCGCGAGTCTCCGTTTCCGCTCACCCTGGCGCAGGGGATCTCCCGTGGAGAGCGCATGGACCTTGTGGTGCAGAAGGCGACCGAGCTCGGCGTGTCGCGCCTCGTCCCGGTGATCACCGAGCGCAGCATCGTGCGGCTCGACGAGGAGCAGTCCGATCGCAAGTCGAGTCACTGGCGCGCAATCGCGATCGCCGCCTGCGAGCAGTGTGGGCGCAACCGGCTGCCCGAGGTCGCACTGCCCGCGCGGCTGCGCGAGTTCCTCCGGCAGCCGCCGGGAGAGAGCGTGCGACTGCTGCTCTCGCTGTCCGCCACGCGGCGCATCGAGGATGTGCCGCGCCCGGCGAGCAGCGTCACGGTCCTCATCGGCCCCGAGGGCGGACTCTCAGATGAGGAACAGGCCGACGCACAGGCGGCCGGGTTCACGGCGGTGAACCTCGGTCCCCGGGTGTTGCGTACGGAGACCGCTGCGATCGCGGCGCTCACGCTCCTGCAGCGGGAATTCGGCGATCTCTAAAGCACCCCGCGAAAATTCGAGGGGGCCCGCTCAGCGGTCAGCGCTCAGGCGCTGACCTTGGCTCCCAGCACATCGACCGACTCGATCGCCGGCGGTTTGGCGAGCAGCTCGGAAGCCTTCGCCATCAGCGCTTGTGCGATCGGGCCGCTGAGGTGGGCCTGCCGCCCCGCCTCGTCGGCAAAAGCATCGAACACACCGAAAGTGCTCGGTCCCAGTTTCAGCGCGAACCATACCGGCGTGCGTGTCTCCTGCATCGCGAGCTGCAATCCGGAGTTGAGGAAATCCGCAACCGCCTTCTCCTTGCCTGGCTTGGCTTCGAGGCGGACCCACAGCGCGTACTTGAGCATATGACCTCCTGTTGCGCGGTATGAGCGCCGGAGGATCTTAAACCTCCACGCGGCGTTTTCGACACGAGCAGGCGTGCTGATCGCGTTCCGCGGGCTACCCGTCGTTGCTGCCCAGGAATTGCTCCGGCGCCTTGTCGAATACGACCTTGTGTATCGGCATGCAGAAAAAATAGGTCTTGTCGTGATAGACCGAGCGCGGCGCGGTGTCGGGATCGACCTCCATGTCGCACACGGGACACACCGGATGTGCAGTGCCCGATGCGCGTCGCGTGCGATAGGCGTGATTCGAGTTCGGATCCAGCCAGCCCTGGCCCTGATACTCCATGTAGTACGCGGTTTGCGCCGCGACATCACGGCCGAAATAACGCTCCACCACCCGTAGCGACAGATCGATGCCGCTCGAGAGGCCACCGGCCGTGGCGAGATTGCCCGCCTCGACGAAGCGTGCGCCGCGGACCATGCGCACATCCGGGAACTGCATGGCGAAGTCGGAGTAGGAGCTGTGATGAGTCGTGGCGGACTGGCCGCTCAGTAACCCGGTTCGCGCCAACACGTACGCGCCGGTGCAGACCGACATCGTGACATCGGTATGGTGCGTGACCTGGCGGATCCATTCGAGCGCGGCCTCCGCGGCGCCACTCTGCGCGGGAATGACCACCACCTTCGGCGCCGGCGCACTCTTGAATGTGAAGTTGGGCACGATCTTCATGCCGCTGCTCGCCGTGATCGGCGCGGTCGTATCCGCGACCGTATAGAGGTGGAATGCGGCATCGCGCCGGCCGATCACGCTCACCGACTCGAACACTTCCCAGGGCCCGCAGAAATCGATGACCACGGCACCGTCGGAGAGCAGGAACGCCACCGGTATCGAGCCCGTGGCCGGAACCGGAAGTGCCGCGCCGGGCGGGCTGGCGTCGGAGGCGAGTGCCGCGGTGCCGGACTCGAGTGTCGCGGCGAGTGGTGAAAGACCGAAGGCTGTGGAGCTCAGGAGCAGTTGCCGTCTGTTCATGGATGTTGCCTCACGCCGACTGCCGTGATGCAGGCAGCGAGCGTCATAAGCTACGGGCGACTCGAAATCCGAGATCGACCACGCGGGTGTTCTCGAAGGTGTCCAGGCCCCGGTGCGCACAGCGCAGGCCGGTCGGTATCGAGGTCCAGGAGCCCCCGCGATTGACGCGGTTGGCGCAGTCGGCGCCAGCGGTCCGCGCGGAGCCATCGGCGGGCGCTCCCTGGTAGTTGTCGGCCCAGCAATCCTCCACCCACTCGAAGGCGTTGCCCTCCATGTCGTAGAGGCCGAACGCGTTCGGCCGGTAGCTGCCGACCGGCGCAGTGAAGATGTGGCCGTCGTGACACGGCACCCGGTCTTCCCATCTTGCTCTCGGGAATCGCTCGGTGAGCGTTGCATCGACGCCGTTGGCGTACGCGCAGGTTTCATTCGGGTCATCGCCCCAGTAGGCCTGGCTCTGCGTGCCTGCACGGTCCGCATACTCCCACTCGGCTTCGCTCAACAGCCGGTAGCGGTGTCCGGTCTTCTGGCTGAGCCAGCGCGTGTAGGCCGCCGCTTCCAGCCAGCTGACACACACGACCGGATCCCGTCCGCTCTGGGGAAATCCGCTGTTGTGCCAGTTGAGGCCCATGATGGTGGGCCAGCGCGGCGGCTCGTGCACGTTGCAACCGTCCGGATCGGCAAGCCCGGCAGCGCGGACGAATGCGGCATATTCGTCGCGCGTGACCTCGAAGCGGCCTACGGCGAACGCGTAGCCGATGTCGACACGATGTTGCGGCTGCTCTTCCCCGTCCTTGCCCTGATGTGGATCCTCGGGCGGTGATCCCATCAGGTAGCTGCCGGGCGGCACCACCACCATCTCGGGACAGACGACCGCGCAATCGCGAAACACGCTGCCCGGTCGCAGCGCTCCTTTTGCCGACGTCGCGAGCGCGCAGCCTGCGCACAGCAGCACGAGCGAAGCGTGAGGTGTCAGCCAACGAGGCATGGAAAATTCTGGCGCTGTGCGCGCGCCGCTGTCCATGGATTCCGGGCCCGATGTCCGAAAACATCCTCCGGATGTCTTGATAGACATAGGCGCCCGAACTAGATTGGCAGCTTCACGGGAGGTATCAGTCGTGCCAAGGCGTATCGGAGTGTTGCTCTTTCGGAACGTGCAGGCGCTCGATGTGGTCGGGCCGACGGACGCCTTCGCGGCGGCTGCCAGCGCCGCAGCCGGCGGCAGGCGCGTGCCCTCGTACGAAGTCTTTACCGTGGCGGCCTCCAACAAGGTGGTCGTATCGGAATCCGGTGTGGCTTTGAAGCCGCGTCACACCTTCGATTCCTGCCCCGAAATGGATACGTTGCTGATCCCGGGCGGATGCGGGATACGCGATCCACGTGTGTCCCGCAAGCTCGCGCCCTGGATCGCGCGCCAGGCCGCACGCACGCGGCGCGTTGCCGCGATCTGCACGGGGACGTTCGGCCTCGCGGCCACCGGGCTGCTGCGCAATCGGCGCGTAACCACGCACTGGCGCTACGCCCAGGATTTGGCGGCGCGGTACCCCGAACTGCAGGTGGACGCCAACGCGCTCTACCTCAAGGACGGACGCTTCTATACCTCAGCCGGAATTACCTCCGGTATTGACCTCGCGCTGGCCCTGATCGAAGAAGATTGCGGGCGAGCTGTATCGCTTCAGGTCGCGCGCGAGCTGGTCGTGTACCTGCGACGTGCCGGGGGCCAGGCACAGTATTCCGAGCCGCTCGAATTCGAAGCCAGATCGATCGATCGCCTTGCGGAGCTCAGCCGCTGGATAGTGACCAACCTCCACCGGAGGATCACCCTGGATGCGCTCGCGCGCCGGGCGAGCCTCGGTCCGAGACAGGTCTCGCGGCGCTTCAGGGCGACGTTCGGGACGACGCCCGCCGACTTCGTCGAGAGCCTGCGGATGAAGGAGGCACAGCGCCGCCTCGTGGTGTCCGAAGCCAGCATCAAGCGCGTCGCGATTTCGCTCGGCTATCGCAGCAGCCACGTCTTTCGCCGCGCATTCGAGCGCCACTTCGGTGTTTCGCCGGGCGCCTATCGGGAGCGGTTCGGGGGCTTACCGTCTGGCGCCTGATCCGCTACATGAAGGCCGTCCTCGCGAAGCGCCCGCAGTCGGGATTCCGGGCTGGCGCGCGCACTCGGAGCAACCGTGGCAAACGCGTGAAATCGGCGCCCACGGCGGAAGGCAATCATCCGCGTTTGTGATGATCCGCGGAAGCGAGAGGTTTCTTGGTAATGGTTAGGTGTTTACCAAACTATCGGCAGAACGGGGTCTAAACGTGAGCGCCCCGGCCGCGCACGCGCGTACGCCACAGAAAGCGCGGTTATTTGCCGCCTGGACTCTGCGGGTTGGAATCCTGGCTGTTCGCAGTGAGTCCCTGACCGCGGCTCTGCGCCTGCCGTATCCGGTAGACCGTGAGCACGATGCCCACCGCCAGGAAAATTCCTGCGAGAAGCATGTCGCCGCGCTGGTACTGGCGATACGCGAGCACCAGCCAGAACAGCAACAGGAGCAGCGTGACAGCTATGGGCATGGGTAGCTCCGGGCACCGCGCTAGGCGGTCGCGATACTGGTCTCGTCCGCGATCATCTCCTCGAGGCGCTCGAGGTCCGGTACGAGCGGCGTCTCATTCACCATGCGGATCTGGCAGATGACCGGCATGCGCTCGGGGAACACACGCGAGTTGTCGGGCCGCACCACATCCGAGCTCACGCGCACCAGCTGCGGGAAGCCCTGCGAGATGAGCGCGAAGTTGCCGCCCTCTACACGCGTGCCGAGTGCATGCAGAATGACGATGCGCGTGCGCCCGCTCGCCGGCGGGATCGACTGCCCGCAGGCGCCCTCGAAGGACACCAGCGGTACGGCCTTGCCGTTCCACGGCACCGTGCCGATGTACCAGGGGGGCGCCCCCGTCATCTCTGAGGGGGTCTGGAAGCCGATCACCTCCGCGACACACGAGCGCGGGATGATCAGGCGTCCCTCGGTGAGCGGCACGAGCAGGCTATAGATCTCGGCGACGCGCTCGGCCACGGCTCAGCTCCCGTACGCCTGGCTGCGCGTCGCGGCGCGGCGCCGCTCGACGAGCGGAGCGATCGCATCGAGGAGCTGCGCTTCCTGGTAGGGCTTGCCGAGGTAGTCATCGACGCCGAGCTCGATGGCACGCGCGCGATGCTTCTCGCCGACGCGCGAGGTGACCATGATGATCGGCACCTCCTTGAGGCGTGGGTCGTTGCGCACGTGCGCAGCGACCTCGTAGCCGTCCATGCGCGGCATCTCGATATCGAGCAGGATCACATCCGGCACGTTGTCCTGCAGCAGCGCCACGGCGTCCATGCCATCGCGCGCCGTCAGCACGCGCATGCCGTTCCGCTCGAGCAGCCGCTGCGTCACGCGGCGGACGGTGATCGAATCGTCCACGACCATCGCGAAGACGCGGCGATCGCCGCGGTCCTTCGGCACGGGCGCCGCTTGGGCGCGCGTGCGCCACTCGGCGCGCACCAGTGCGCCGATGTCGAGAATGATGACGATGCGGCCATCGCCGAGAATGGTCGCGCCGGAAATGCCGCGGATTCCGGAGATCTGCGGGCCGACCGACTTCACCACAATCTCGCGGCTGCCGACCAGCTCATCGGCCACGATGCCGGTGGAATGTTCGCCCGCGCGCACCAGCACGACCGGGATGGTGACGTCCTGTCCCGGAAGCTCGGACGGGGTGAGCCCGACGAAGGACGCGAGATGCTGGAAGCGGTACTTCTGGCCCGCGTAGTCGAAGGCACCCGCCTCGCGGCCGAGATGCGCGGCGACTTCCGCCTTGGAGAGACGCAGCACGCCCTCGACGGTCGGCAGCGGCAGCGCGTAATACTCCTCCCCCGTGCGCACGACGAGCGCGTGGCTGATCGCGAGCGTGAGCGGCAGGCGAATGGTGAACACCGTGCCCTCGCCGGCCTTGGTCTCCATGTGCAGCGCACCGCCGAGCCGCTTGATCTCGGTCGCCACCACGTCCATGCCCACGCCGCGCCCGGCCTGCTGCGTGATCGCGCCCGCGGTGGAGAAGCCCGGCTCGAGAATGAGCTGCATCGCTTCCTCATCGCTCAGCGCCTGCCCTTCACCGATGAGCCCGAGTGCCTGCGCCTTGTCGCGGATCGCCTTGAGGTTCATGCCGCCGCCATCGTCGGTGAGGCGCACCATGACCTCCGCGCCTTCGCGATGTAGCTCGAGCACGATGCGGCCGGTATCCGGCTTGCCGCGCTTGATGCGCTCCTCGGGCTTTTCGATGCCGTGCACCACGGCGTTGCGCAGCATGTGTTCGAAGGGCGGCAGCATGCGCTCGAGCACCTGCCGATCGAGCTCGCCCGAGGCACCTTCGACCGTGAGCTCGGCCCGCTTGCCGGTGTCGGCAGCCGCCTGGCGCACGATGCGTGCCAGGCGCTGCACGTGGCGCTGGAACGGCACCATGCGCGTACGCATCAGGCCGTTCTGCAGCTCGGTGATGGTGCGCGCCTGCTGCTGCAGCAGGTTCTGCGTGTCCTTGGCGAGGTTCTCGAGCAGCTGCTGGATGCTCGCGACGTCGTTGGCAGTTTCGGCGAGCGCGCGCGAGTACTGCTGAATGGAGGAATAGCGGTCGAGCTCGAGCGGATCGAACTCGCTGCGGTGAGCGCCCTCGTCCTCGTGCTTGTGCAGGATCTGCGCCTCGGTCTCGATCTCGAGGCTGCGCAGCTGCTCCTTGAGACGCGTCACCGTGCGAGAAAGCTCCCCGAGGTTGAAGTCAAAGGATCCGAGCTGCTGCTCGAGGCGCGCGCGTGCAATGCTGGCCTCGCCCGATATGTTCAGCAGCTGATCGAGAAGCTCCGCATCGACGCGCGCCATTTCCTGGCGCTCACCGCCACTTGCCGGCTCGCGTCCCGGAGGCACCGGCTGTGGTGCGGCGAGCCCTTCTTCGGACTGCGGCTCAGCGCGCGCGCGAGCGAGTGGCGAAGCACTCGCGAGCGCGGCAGCTGAAGTCCAGGCCGATTCCGGAACGATGCGCGCCGGCACTGCGGCGGGCGTCGGGGCAGGAGCCGCCGGCGCGGCGCGCGGAGTCGCGGCCGGTAAGGACGTGACAGCCGTCGTAGCGGCGGAGCCGCGGGCTGGCGCGGCAGAAGGCGAAGCCCCTGCGTCGCTCCTCGCACTCGTGGCTGCGGTGGGCGCCGGTGCCGCCGCAGCGGGCGCAGGCGTGTCCGAACCACCCTCGCTCGCGAGCAGCAGCTCCGCATTGAGCTTCGCAAGTGCCGTATCGGTGCCCGTGCCAAAGGATTCTGACAATTCGAGCTCGCTCTCGCCGGAGGGGGCTGCAGAAACCTGCGGCGCGGCGGCGGTTGCCGCAGACGGCGGCGCTGGCCTCGGCGGTGGCAGAGCGGGCTCGCGTGGCGCGGCCCCAGGAGCCGCGGCCTCGGGAGTCGCAACAGGGCCGCCGCACGGTTGCGCCAGGCTCTGCAGGCGCGCGATGACGGCGCGCGCCGGCGCCACGCGCTGGCCCGTCGCGACCTGCTCGCGCATGCGCGCGAGCTCATCGAGGCTCGCCTGGATGGCATCGAAGAGCGCACCGTCGGCGCCGAGCTTGCCGGTGTCGACCAGCATCACGAGCGACTCGAGCTCGTGGCTCAGGTCGCCCATGGGAGTGATGCCCGCCATGCGTGCACCGCCTTTGAGCGTGTGCAGCGGGCGCTTCAGTGCGAGCCGATACTCGGCGCTCTCGGGCTGTGAGCGCCAGTCCGAGAGCGCATGCTCGGAGGCATCGATGAGCTCGGTCGCCTCGTCGGTGAATATGCCGGCGACTTCCGGATCGAAGTCGACAGCCTCATCGGCGAGCTCGCTTGCCCCTGCCGGATCACCGGCCGCCGCTCCACCGGGTGCAAGTTGCGCGGCCGCGGCCGCGATGCGCTGCTCGAGGTTCTTGTCGGCGCGCTCGATGCGCTCGAGCAGCTGCCAGTGATTGACGAAGTAGCCCGTGGGCTCATCCAGGTGCGTCGCCACGGACTCCATTGCCGCCATGCAATCCTGCAGCAGCGTCAGCTCCTCCCCCCCGAGGCCCGCACCGCTCGCGAAAGCGCGGCGCAGCCAGTGATCGAGCGGCTCGGCGAGACGGATGCCGTGGCGTGCCTGAGCCATCTTCGAGCTGCCCGAAAGGGTGTGACAGGCGCGGTAGACCTCCTCGGGAAGAAGATGCGGCTCGGGCAAGCTCACCTCGCGTTTGAGGAAAGCCTGCACCGTCGCGACGTGCGCCGCAGTCTCGCGTGCGTAGATGTCGCGCAGCGTCTCATCCGGCAGCGAGCGTGCCCCCGGGTCGGCGGAAGGCATGGCAGCCGCGCCTGCAGCTCTTGCCGCAGCGGCGCCCGGCGCTTGCGCTGCGCGCTGCGCGGGCTCCCCGGCAGCTGTCGTGCCGGCGCGCGCCGCGGACCCATTCGCCGCTGGCTTGGCGAGGCGCCCCACCGTGCTCCCGGAGAGCGTGTAAGTCGCGGCCGGCGCTCCCTCACCCGCCCCCTCTTCCTCCGCCTCAGCCGCACGCGTGGTGCCGCGGCCTGCGGCGAGAGCGTGCGCACGCGCGCAGATGGCAGCGATGTCCGAGCGAACCGGCGTGCCACTCTGCAGCTGTGTAATGAGCTCGGGCAGCGCCGTCACCGCAGCGCGCAGCGCCTCGAGAATCGCAGGTGAGCGCGTCAGCGTGTTATCGAGCAGGCGGTTGAGGAGGTTCTCGATCGACCAGGCGAACTCACCGAGCTCGCGCGCCCCGACCATGCGGCCGCTGCCCTTGAGAGTGTGGAACGAGCGGCGCACGGTGATGAGCGAATCGCGCTCGAGCGGGTTCTGGTCCCATACCGGAAAGCCGTGGCGGATCTTGCTGAGCTCCTCGTGGGCTTCCTCGATGAACAGCTTCATCAGCTCGGGATCGGCCAGCTCGACGGGCGCCTTCGGAGGTGAAGCGGCGAGCGTGGGTGCCGCCACGCCGACCGCGCGCGCATCGGGCTGCGCGCCGCCCGCGGCCGCCGCGACGCTCGGGATCTGGACTGTCTTTGCGTAGGCGCTCGGCTCGAGCGGCGGGACCGTGGGCGGGGTGGGCGTCGGCTGCTGCTCGAGCGCCTGCACGCACGCCTGCGCATTGTCGAGCATGTACCAGGGGTCGGCGCGCCCGGCCTGCAGCGTCTCCATGTAGTACTCGACGCTCACGATGGCATCCGCCAGGCGATCGACGAAGCCCGGTGGCAGTACGTGCACACCTGGCTGCATGACACGCCGCAGCTGGTTGGTGATCGCCTCGATGATGTCCACCGCGCGCGCCTTGCCGAGCAGCAGCAGTCCCGCCTTCATGCCGCGCATCAGGTCCTGCCAGCTGTCGAGGCCGGCGGCATCGAGCGTGCCACCGACGCTCTGCACGACCGCCTCCTTGATGCGCTGCAGATTGACTATGCATTCACGCAGCACCGCGGCCTGCACCTGCTGGAACTCGGTGTCGGTCTCCCCCTGCGGCAGCTCGGCGTCCCTTGGCGGCAGGATCAAGCCGACCAGGCGGTCATCCAGCTTGTCCTCCACTCCGATGAGGGTCGCGGCGATCTCCACCAGCGTCCCCTCATCGGCGCGCAGCGTTCCGGCCACGATCTTGCCCAGCCGCTCGGTCTCCGACTGCACCTGCGCGCGCAGCTCACCGAGGCCGAGCACACCGAGCGTGTCGCCGATCTTGCGCAGCAGCTCCACCTGCGAGGCGAGCTCCTGCGGCTGCCCGGCACCGCGGCGCACGAAGATATCGAGCACGTCCTTGACCTTGCCGAGATCCTCGCGGATCGCGGCGGCGACCGTCTGCATGAGCTTCACGGAGGGCGCCGAGAGATTCTCACGCTCCTGCTCGATGCTCTCATCGACCGGCAGCAGCTCCGCCAGGCGGAACGAGCTGCGCACCGCGCTCACGCGCCCGCCGGTGGACTCGGAGCGGCCGACGTAATAGAGAAGATTGTTGAGCAGCTCCACCGGCGGTGCCTGTGCGTAGCGCGCCTCGCCCTGCTCGTAGAGACGGCGGATCTCGCGATCGGCGAGGCCAAGCAGCCGCTTCACGGACTGGCCGCTCTCGAGCCCGTTCTCGCGCAGCGCCTCGATGGCCGCGCCGACCACCCACCACAGCTGAAACACCGGCTGGCGGGTGGCGATCTGCTCGAGCTTGCGCGCCACGGCCGAGAGGATCTCGAGGTTCCGCTCGATACGCTCGCCGCGGATCCAGCCGATCAGCCCGGTCTGGTAACGCGCGCGCAGCCGCCTCGCCCACTGTTCGACGGTCAGCGGCGGCTCGCCGGCTGTGGCCGCGATGGGCTGGGCCTGCTGGTCCGATTTCAGGTTCAGCAGCAGGAGCGTCCCTTCGCTGAGGAGGGCATGTCCGCGCACCGCGCGCAGATCGTTCAGCAGCGGCAGCAGCACCAGCGCGAGATCGCGCCCACCGGCCAGCACCCGCTCGAGATAGGAGGGCAGCTGCACCATGGCGCGCATCAGCGCATCGAGGCTCTCCGCCTGACTCTTGCGCTCCGAGTGCGTCGCGAGCAGGTACTGCGCGACGTGCTCCATCTCCTCGGCGAGCAGCGCTGCGCCGTAGATCTCCAGCAGTCGCAGCACTCCCTGCACCTGGTGCAGGTCCTGCGCGCACTGTTCGAGGAGGGCGTCGTTGTCGGGCTGCTCGACGTAACTCTCGAGCGCGCCGCGGGCCGCGGCTAGCGTGACGTTGACCTCACGGCCAACGAGCTCGAATGTCTGGGAAGCGACTTCAGGCATGCAGTGCTTTCGCTGCGAGCTTAGGAGCCGCCCAGGGAGGCGATCTGCCGCACCTTGGCGGTGGTGAGCGTGGCGTCCTCGAGGCGGCGCACCATGCCGCTCTGGCCGGCGCGATCCGCGGCGGCACCGCCCGGCAGTCGGAAGCCGGCCGCGGATTTGCGCAGCCCGGCCGAGAGCTCGGCGAGCTTGGCGATGGCGATCGAGGTGGCCTGGGTGGATTCGGCGGTCTGGGCACTGATCTCCTTGAGCACCTTCATGTTGCGGGCAATGTTCTGCGCGCCGCCCGTCTGCTGGCGCGCACTGCCGGAGATGTTCTGCACCAGACTCGCGATCTGGTTGGAGACCTGCTCGATCTCCCCGAGCGCGGCGCCGGCATTCTCGGCGAGCAGCGCGCCACCGACCACATCCGTGGTGCTGCGCTCCATCGATACCACCGCCTCGTTGGTGTCGGTCTGGATGGTGCGCACCAGCACCTCGATCTGCTTGGTGGCGTTCGCCGCGCGCTCGGCGAGGCGCTGCACCTCATCCGCCACCACCGCGAAGCCGCGGCCGGCATCACCGGCCATCGAGGACTGGATCGAGGCGTTCAGCGCCAGGATGTTGGTCTGCTCGGCGATGTCGTTGATCAGCTCGACGATGTTGCCGATCTCCTGGGAGCTCTCACCGAGGCGCTTGATGCGCTTGCTGGTCTCCTGGATCGTCTCGCGGATGGTGTTCATGCCATCGATGGTACGGCGCACGGCATCGCCGCCCTTGTGCGCCACTTCCACCGAATGACGCGCGACATCGGCCGCGCGTTCTGCGTTGCCCGAGACTTCCTCGACCGAGCCGGCCATGCTGGCGGCGGACTCGGTGGCGGAGGCGATCTGCTTCGACTGCGCGCCGGAGGCCTTGGCGAGGTGCTGGGAGAGAGCCTGCGTCTGGCGGGTGGCGGAATCGAGCTGGATCGCCGAAGCGTTGATGGTGGTGACGAGTCCCCGCAGGGCATCGACCGCGTAATTTATCGAGTCGGCGATCGCGCCGGTGATGTCCTCGGTGACGGTGGCCTGCACGGTGAGATCGCCGTCGGCGAGGCTCGAGAGCTCATCGAGCAGGCGCAGGATCGCCTGCTGGTTGCGGTCGCTCTCCCTGCGCTGCGTTTCGGCCGAGCTGCGTTGCCGCTCGAGCGTGCGATGCACGCGTAGCGCGGCGAAGAGTCCCGCGACGAGCAGTGCGAGGCCCGCAACGAGCAACGCGAGTGGCAGCCACTGCAGCATACGTGCGGAGGCTGCGGGAGCCGCCGGCGGGGCGGCGCTCCCGGCAAGATCGCGCGCATCCGCGACCATGGCGTGCGCGGCCGTCTGCGCGGCGGGCAGTGCCGGTGCGGCGGCGACCGCGCGCTTCACGGCCGCGGCGAGATCGCTGTAGATCGAGTCGAGATTCTTCAGGTGCTTGGCGGACTCGGGCGTGGTGACGCGCGGCAGCGCGAGAGCCGAGGAGCCGCCGGCGAAGCCGGAGATCACCTGGCCGAGGTACTCGGAGCTTTCGGCGATGCGTTGCGCGGCCTGCGCGGGGTCGGTGCTGCCCTGCGTAAGTGCGGTCACATCCAGCTGCAGACGCTGCGCGCGCGTCTCGAACCGCTCGAATGTGCCGGCGGCCGCGGTCGCTGCGGGGGGCGGCAGGCTCGCCGCGAGCGCGCGCGCCTCGGCGGTAAGACGCGGCACCAGCGTCGCAGTATCGCGCGCCGCGGCGGCTGCGTCGGTGAGCGCGGCGCGCGCGCGCAGCACGGCGGTGGCGTTGTTCATCAGCCGTGTGAAGCGCGCATCGCTCGCAAAGGGCGCGTTGGCATCGTGCGCAGCCGCATCCTCGAGAGTCTTCTGGCTCTGCTGGAAGCGCGCGAGCGCCTGCGGCTCGCCTGCCGCCGCCGCGTTGGCGTCGAGAGCGGTTTCGTAGAGCGGCCCGACGGGCAGCGCATGCACGGCGGGCGCAGTCTTCGCCTGCAGCAGGTAATAAGCGGCGCCGCTGCCTGAGAGGAGCAGCGCGGCGAGCGAGAGTAGCAGCGTCAGCCGCCCGGGCGAGCTCTCGGCGCTCATGCAGCCGCCTCCGCGAACGCCGGACTCTCGAGCACCGCGCGCAGGGAAAGCACCGGCCACTGCTCCTGACCGCGGCGGAAGGCGCCCGCGAGGTAGCGCTCGCAGCGCGCCACGGTCGGCGGAGCTTCGCTGGTGAACTCATTTTCGGCAAAGCGACGGAAGCCGAGCACCTCATCCACCAGCAGCCCCGCGGGTATCTCGCGGTGATGCACCACCACGATGCGGGTATTGCGCGTGATCGGCGTGATGCCACTGCCGAGGAAGTGGCGCAGGTCGATGATCGGCAGCAGTTGTCCGCGCACGTTGGCGAGGCCCTTGATCCAGGGCTTGGCGCCCGGCACCCGCGTGCTGCTCGCCGGCACGCCGAGCACCTCGCGGGTCTCTTCGCGCGCCACCAGGTACAGATCCCCCGCCATGCGCAGCGCGACGCCTACCCACTCCCGCCCGGCATCCGCCTGCTCGCTGAGCTGGGCCGACACCGCGCGCCCACGGCGCTCGAGCTCCGCGAGCAGCTCGAACGGGCGGTCGCGCAGTGACTTCAGGTCGACTTCAAGTGCTGCGGATGGCTCGCTCATGGCCTCGGTGTACACAACCGCGACAAGGGGGCGGATCTCACGCGGACAGGGTCGCCTGCGCCTTGGCGACCAGTTGATCGGGCGAGACCGGTTTCACCATGTAATCGATGGCCCCCTGCCGCAGCCCCCAGATCTTGTCGGTCTCCTGTCCCTTGGAGGTGACCATGACGATCGGAATGGTGCGGGTGCGCGGATCGTTGGCGAGCGCACGCGTCGCCTGGTAACCGTTCATTCCGGGCATGACGATGTCCATGAAGATGAGATCTGGGCTCATCTCGCGCGCGAGGCGCACGCCCTCGGCACCGTCAGCCGCGGCCGCCGTGCGGTAGCCGTGCTTCTCGAGCGCCTTCTGCATCACGTGCAGCTCGGTGGGCGAATCGTCAACGATCAGGATCAGGGGCATGACCATCATCTCCCGATATGGGTCTCGATCGCAGAGAGCAGCTCGTCCTTGGTGAAGGGCTTGGTGAGATAGTGCTCGGAGCCGACGATGCGGCCGCGCGCCCGGTCGAACAGGCCGTCCTTGGACGAAAGCATGATCACCGGGATGGAGCGGAACACCTTGTTGTGCTTGATGAGCGAGCAGGTCTGGTAGCCATCGAGACGCGGCATCATGATGTCGACGAATACGATGTCGGGCTGGTGGTCGGCGATCTTGGCGAGTGCGTCGAAGCCATCGATCGCGGTGAAGACTTCGCACCCCTCCTTCGCGAGCAGCGTCTCGGCGGTGCGGCGGATGGTCTTGCTGTCGTCGATGACGAGTACCTTCAGGCCCTGGAGCTTCGCGTTGCTGCCGTTCACGGTCAGGGGACTCCTTCCTTCAAGCCTCAGCGGCGTGTGCAGCCGTAGGGCTGCCGCGTTGCCACGCGTACTGCGCGGCGGACGGATCGGGCTTCGCGAAACAACGCAATAGCGCACCGGGGTCGGCGCGCGCTCCACACAACCTGCGTAGTCTCAGGGGCCCCCTGCCCACCGGCAAGCGCAGCGCGGTTTTAACATATCGGTACACCCCCTGCTATGCCATGCACGTCACGTTTTTCGAAGGTCGCTGCACGGGCGTTCGCCGCGCGCACCGCCGGCAGACATATTCGCGCCGGCGACGAGCATAATCGCGCCCGATGACCGCCCCGAAAAGACTGGGCGTGGTGATGGATCCGATCGGTGCCATCGGCTACGCGAAGGATTCGACGCTCGCGCTGCTGCTCGCCGCACAGGCGCGCGGTTTCGAGCTCGCCTACCTCGAGCAGCGCGACCTGCTGCTGCGCGATGGTGTGGCGCTGGGCAGGCTGCGCGCGCTCACGGTGCGGGCGGACCCAAGCGGCTGGTTCACGCTCGGTGAGCCCGCCCTCGCCCCGCTCACCAGTCTCGACTGTGTGCTGATGCGCAAGGACCCGCCCTTCGACACCGAATACATCTACACCACCTACATTCTCGAGCGTGCCGAAGCGGCCGGCCTGCTGGTGGTGAATCGTCCCCAGGGCCTGCGCGACATGAACGAGAAGGTCTACACGGCGGCCTTCCCGCAGTGCTGCGCCCCGACCCTGGTCACCCGCGACATGGGAGCGATGGCTGCCTTCCTGAGCGAGCACGGCAAGATCGTCGTGAAGCCCCTGCACACCATGGGTGGGCGTTCGATTTTCGTGCTGAGCCTCGGCGACCCTAACGCGCGCGTGGTGTTCGAGACCCTCACCGAGTACGGTGAGCGCTTCGCCATCGCGCAACGCTACATTCCCGATATCGTGCAAACCGGCGACTCACGGGTGCTGCTGGTCGATGGAGAGCCGGTACCGTACGCGCTCGCGCGCATCCCCTCGGGCGGGGACCACCGCGGCAACCTCGCCGCGGGAGCGCGCGGGGTCGCCCGGCCTCTCAACGACCGTGACCGCTGGCTCGCGGGCCAGATCGGCCCGACGCTTGCGGCGAGGGGGATGCTGTTCGTGGGCCTCGATGTGATCGGTGGCTTCGTCACCGAGATCAACGTGACGAGCCCGACCGGCATCCGCGAGATCGACAAGCAGTGCGGCACCTCGATCGGCGATGAGCTCATGGCCACCATCGAGCGGCGCCTCGCCGCGGCGCCGCGCTCGCAGCGTACCGGCGGCGGCGCCGCGCCCGCCGGCTCGGCTGGCTGAGGGGAGCGCCGGATGACGCGCCGGGCGCTCATGCTTCGGGAGGGCAAGGCCCCGGTGTGGGAGCGGCTGCTCACCATGCTATTCCTCGCCGGGCTCCTCCACGGACTCATCATTCTCGGGCTGACTTTCAACGCCGCCGCCAGCGACAGGGACAGCGCCCCCGGCCTCGAGGTGCTGCTCGTGTCCGACGAGGTCCCCGAAGCCGAGCGGAATCCGACTGCCACCTATCTCGCCCAGCGCACTCAGACCGGCTCCGGAAATACCCGCAAGCCGGTCAAGCCCCACAATCGGGCCTCCGTGCTGCCGGCGATCCACCACCCGGGCACCACCCAGGGCAACTCGATCACATCGAGCGCAGACCAGGCGGGGAATGCCGAAGAGCGTGTGCTCGCAACGACCGGCTGGAGCACCCGCGTGCGCTATCTCGCCGATCTCGGTACCGAAGGCAGCATGAGTGAGCGGCCGCTGCTCCTTGATGCGCCGCAGACGACTCAGCCGGGGCCGCAGGATGATCCGGGGCCGCCGGAACTGCGCGGTCCGAATCGCGATGAGCTGTGGATCACTCCCGATACGCGCATGGCGCTGCTCGCACCCTACCTCGATGCCTGGCGGCGCAAGGTCGAACGGATCGGCACGCTCAACTTTCCGACGGTGGCGCGCACCACCAGCGCGGGCACCAGCCCGCTCGTGGCTGTGGCGATTGCTGCGGACGGTAAGATCCAGTCGGCCGTCATCCGGCGCAGCAGTGGCGACGCGGAACTCGACCAGGCGGCGCTCGCTACGCTGAAGCTGGCGAGCCCCTTCGACCCGTTCCCGCCCGAACTCGCCGCCCAGTACCACGTGTTGCACTTTGCCTACGAATGGCAGTTCACCGGCGGCCGCGCCGGGCCCGGCACACTGTCAACACTTCCTTGAGACTCGGGGGCTCCATGCCCATACTGCAGCCATGGCCGGCAAGCACAGCTCCGCGAGCGGCGAGGTGACTTCGACCGCGCCGCGCTTCGCCGATTCCCAGGGCGGCAGTCTCACCAACCACCTGCTGATCGCGATGCCGCAGCTCCTGGATCCGAACTTCGCCCAGACCGTCGCGATCATCTGCGAGCACACCGACAAGGGCGCACTCGGCATCGTGCTCAACAAGCCGCTGCCGATGAAACTCTCGGACGTGCTCTCCCAGATGAAGCTCGAGCCGACCAGCGCGGACATCGCGGCACAGCCGGTGCTGCGCGGCGGGCCGGTGCACACCGACCGTGGGTTCGTGCTGCATCGACCCGGCGGACAGTGGGATCACACTCATCGGGTGTCCGATGCCATCCAGGTCACCACCTCGCGCGATGTGCTCGCCGCCATGGCGCGCGGCGAGGGGCCGTCGGACGCCTTCATCGCGCTCGGCTACGCGGGCTGGGAGTCCGGGCAGCTCGAGCGCGAGATGAAGGACAACGCCTGGGCGGCGATGCCGGTCGATCCGCGCGTGGTATTCGAGCTTCCGTTCGAGGAGCGCTGGGCAGGGGCCTGGCGGCTGATCGGCGTGGATGTCGATCGGCTCAGCCCCGAGGCCGGCCATGCGTAGCCGCGCCGGCAGGGCATGACTCGCCCGCACACCGTCCTCGCCTTCGACTTCGGACTCAAACGCATCGGCATCGCCTGCGGCGACACCGTCACGCGGCAGGCCGCTCCGCGCCCGGCGGCGACGGTGCTGCGCGGTGGTCCCGACTGGGACGCGATCGCGCGGGAAGTATGCACGCTCGCCCCGGCAGTGCTGGTGGTGGGAGCCCCGTATCATGCCGGGGGCAGCGAGGGGACGCTGCTCATTGCCGCGCGGCGCTTCGCCGCAGAGCTCGAACGCCGCTTTGCCCTACCCGTGCAGCTCATCGATGAGCGCTTCTCCTCACTCGAGGCGAGCGAGGCGCTCAAGCAACGCCGCGCGAGCGGCGAACGGCGCCGGCGGGTCGCACGCGAAGACATCGACAGTGCAGCTGCGGCGGTGATCCTCGGGCGCTGGTTTCAGGGTGAGGGCGAAGGAACATGAACCGATGACCGAGCAGCTGCGCCCCGACGGGTCCCTCCGCCACCTGCTGACGCTCGAGACGCTCACGCGCAGCCAGATCGAGGACCTGCTCGAGCGCTCGCAAAGCTTCGTGCGCCCGCTCGGCGAGCCGCCGCCCCGAGGCACCGCGCTCGACGGTATGACGGTCGCCAATCTCTTCACCGAGCCCTCGACGCGCACGCGCGTGAGCTTCGAGCTCGCCGCCAGGCGCCTCGGCGCCACGGTCGTGAACCTCGAGGTGCAGCTCTCCTCGCGGGTCAAGGGTGAGAGCATGCTCGACACGGTGTACACGCTGCAGTCGCTGCACGTGGACGCACTGGTCATTCGCGACGCGGAGCCCGGCGTGCCGGGGCTGGTGGCCGCCCACGTCGCGCCGCACGTGAGCGTGCTGTCGGGCGGTGAAGCGCACGTGTCGCACCCGACGCAGGGGCTGCTCGATGCCCTCACCGTGTATCAGCGCAAGCAGCGCTTCGCCGGACTCGCCGTGGCCGTCGTGGGCGACATACGTCACTCGCGCGTCGCACGCTCCGCCTGGCACGCGTTCGCGAAGCTCGGCGTGAGCGATGTGCGGCTCGCGGCCCCGCAGGCCCTGATGCCCGAGCGCGAGGAGTTCGCCGGGTGCAGTCGCCACACACAGCTCGAGACTGCGCTCACCGGCGCGGATGTGGTGATGATGCTGCGTATCCAGAAAGAGCGCATGGGCGCTGCCGCTCTGCCCGAGGGCGAGCAATACTTCGCCGCCTGGGGACTGACGCGCGAGCGCCTGGCGCTCGCGCGGCCCGATGCCATCGTCATGCATCCGCAGCCGATGAATCGCGGCATCGAGATCGCCTCCGACGTCGCGGACGGTCCGCAGTCGGTCATTCGCGATCAGGTGCGCAACGGTGTCGCCGTGCGCATGGCGGTGCTGGCGGAAGTGCTGGGCGCACGCACGAGCTGAGCTTGGGAGCGCGCGCCACATGAGCCCGGCACGGGGCACCATCTTCATCGAGCAGGCACGCGTGCTCTCGCAGCTCGCCTACGACGCCGAGCAGTTCGTGCTGCGCCTGGCAGCGCCGAAGTGCGCCGCGCATGCCGAGCCCGGCAGCTTCGTGCACATCACCTGCGACAGCTCGATCCCGATGCGCCGGCCCCTTTCCATCATGCGCGCGCATGCCGGCGCCGGCTGGATCGAGCTGCTCTACAAGGTGGTGGGTGCCGGGCTCCACGCCCTCGCTGCCCGCAAGACGGGCGATGAGCTGAGCGTGCTGGGCCCGATCGGGCGGCCGTTCGTTCCTCATGCGGAGCGGCCGCGGACGCTGCTGCTCGGTGGTGGCGTAGGAATCCCGCCGATGGTGTTCCTCGCCGAGCGTCTCAGCGCGCACCATCGCGGACTCCGCGGTGGCGGCGCCGCGCTCCAGGGCGCCTGGAAACCGCTCGTGCTCATGGGGTCGGAGGTGCCCTTCCCGTTTCGCACCCGTCCCTCGAAGATCATCCTTTCCGGCATGCCGATGGGTACGCTCGCCTGCATGCCGCTGCTCGAGGAGTGGGGCGTCCCGTGTCGCCTCGCGAGCTGCAACGACTTTGCCGGGTGCTTCGCGGGCTTCGTGACGGAGCTTGCCGACGTGTGGCTCGCCTCGCTCGGCAGCGCCGAGCTCGCCGAGGTCGAAATCTTCTCCTGCGGACCGACGCCGATGCTCGAGGCGAGCGCGGCGCTGGCGCGGCGCTACGCTGTGCCCTGCCAGGTGTCGCTCGAGGAGTTCATGGCGTGCGCGGTCGGCGGCTGCGCCGGCTGCACGGTGCAGGTGCGTACGCCGGAGGGACCCGCGATGAAACGCGTGTGCGTCGACGGGCCGGTGTTCGACGCCTACACCGTGTTCTGAAATGCTGCTGCGATTCGCGGCGGTACTGGCGGTGAGCCTCATCAGCGCGGCCGGCTGTGCGCGCAGACAGAGTGCGCCCGCGACACCGGGCCCGGTCACGCCTCCGCTCACCGCCTGGCCCGAGGGCCGCACCGCGCCGCTGAAGATCACCGACACTCTGGTGCTCGCGATTCCGCTGCAGTACGAGCGCTCCGCGATCGGGGACGCACATGCGCCGCGTTCCCCTTTCCCCGGTGTCTCCGGCCGCACCGAGGCGCGGTTCGATTTCTTCCTGCCGGATTTCAGCGGCTACACGCTGCAGAACTACCGCAACGATCTCGCTGAGAACAAGGTCGAGGTCATCTACCTGCACGCCGGCGATCCGCACGAGACCGACCAAGACGCACCGGGCGAGTACCCGCCCAACATGCTGAAGCGCATGCTGCAGGACCAGCTCGACCCGCACGCCTACAAGGACATGTATGAGCTGAGGTGCTACCGAGGGCGCGTCCTCACCGATCGGCTCACCTGTTACGGCGTGCGCGATGCAACGGCCCGCGAAGACATCCTGCTGTACGTTCCCGTACCCGAGGCGTCGCAGAGCACCTTCCAGGCCCTGAAGGCCAACTATTTCTCCCGGCGTTACGGCGGGGTACGCATCGCCTGGCGCACGCATGCGCACAACCTGCCGCAGTGGCGCGAGATCGACGCGCAGATCTGGAAGCTCATCGACGCGTGGAATGTTGCTTCCGAGAGCGCTCGGCAGCCGTCACCAGCAGGGTCCGGACCCTGACGCGGCGCTCAGCCGAAATTGATCTTGGCTTCGAGGTTGGCGCGCGAGTCGGCGTTGATGAGGGCTTCCTCGAGGCCGATGCGGCCCTGCTTGTAGAGCTCGTGGAGCGAGGTGTCGAAGCTCTGGATGCTCTGGTCGCTCGAGGAGTTGATGGCTTCCTTGATCGACACCACGTCGCCCTTCTTGATGAGGGTGGCGATGTGCGGGGTGTTGATCATGATCTCCACCGCCGCCACGCGGCGGTTGTCCTTACCCATCACCAGGCGCTGCGCCATGATGGCGCGCAGGTACTGCGACAGGTCGAGAAAGATCTGGTTGTGCTGCTCGCGCGGAAACATGTTGATGATGCGATCGAGCGACTCGGCGCAGTTGTTGGCGTGGAGCGTGGCAAGCACCAGGTGGCCGGTGCCGGCGAGGTTGATCGCCGCCTCCATGCCCTCCTTGTCGCGGATCTCACCGATGAGGATGACATCCGGCGCCGCGCGCACCACCCCGCGCAGCGCGCGCGCATAGCTCTTGGTGTCGAGGCCCACCTCGCGCTGGTTGACGAGCGAGCGCTTGTTGGTGTGCAGGAACTCGATCGGATCCTCGATGGTCACGATGTGGTCCGAGGAATTCTCGTTGCGGTAATTGATCATCGCCGCGAGCGTGGTCGACTTGCCCGAGCCGGTCGCGCCCACCATGAGCAGCAGCCCGCGCTTGAGCAGCGTGAGCTCGCTGACGATCTGCGGGAGGCCGAGGGAGTCGATGCGCGGCATGTCGGCGGTGATGTAGCGCATCACCATGGCCGGGAAGCCGCGCTGCATGAAGACGTTGACGCGGAAACGCCCGAGGCCCGGCTCCGAGACCGCGAAGTCGAGCTCCCACTCGTTGACGAAGTGCTCGCGCTGCTCCGCCGACATGAGCGCGAAGGCGGTTTGGCGCACGGTCTCGGGACTCAGGACCTGCTTGTTCACCGGCAGGATCTGCCCCTCGATCTTGATCTTGATGGGTGCGTTGGAGGTGAAGAACAGGTCCGAGGCCTTCTTCTCCACCATCAGCTTGAACAGCGGCTTGGTGTTGAGCGTCGGGTGGCGCGAGGTCACCGCCGCGGTCACCGCGTCCGACAGTGCGGGATTCGGACCGGTGGTCTCGAGATCCGCGCGTCCCTTCATCTCCGGCGCCGGCTTCACAATGTGCGGCCTTGCTCTTCCTCGACTATCTTCAGTGCGCCACCGTCGTCGATGTTCTTCGCCTCACGTTTGCTGTCGAGCTTGATGCGCAACCGCAGCTCGTTCTTCGAGTCGGCGTTGCGCAGTGCATCCTCGTAGGAGATGAAGCCGGTCTCGTACAGCTCGAACAGCGCCTGGTCGAAGGTCTTCATGCCGAGGCGCGTCGAGCGTGACATGACTTCCTTGATCTTCGCCACGTCGCCCTTGAAGATCAGGTCCTGGATCAGGGGCGAAGCGAGCATGATCTCCATCGCCGCGATACGGCCGGCGCCGGACTCGCGCGGAATGAGCCGTTGCGAGATGAGTGCGCGGATGTTCAGCGACAGGTCCATGAGCAGCTGATCGCGCCGCTCGTCCGGGAAAAAGTTGATGATGCGGTCGAGCGCCTGGTTGGCGCTGTTGGCGTGCAGCGTGGCGAGCACCAGGTGGCCGGTCTCGGAAAACTGGATGCCGTACTCCATGGTGTCGCGATCGCGGATCTCGCCGATGAGGATCACATCCGGCGCCTGGCGCAGCGTGTTCTTGAGCGCCGCTGCCCAGGACTCGGTGTCCACGCCGACCTCGCGGTGCGTGATGACGCAGCCCTTGTGAGTATGCACGTACTCGACCGGGTCCTCGATGGTGACGATGTGGCCGCGGGTCTTCTCGTTGCGGTAGCCCACCATGGCGGCGAGCGTCGTCGACTTACCGGAGCCGGTGCCGCCGACGATGATCACCAGTCCGCGCTTCGACAGCACGACCTCCTTGAGGATCGGCGGCAGCTCGAGCTCCTCGAAGGTCGGGATCTTGGCGTTGATCAGGCGGATGACGCAGCCGATCGCCGCCTGCTGCACGAACGCGCTGACACGGAAGCGGCCGATGCCGGGCGGCGCGATGGCGAAGTTGCACTCCTTGGTGGCGTCGAATTCCTTGGTCTGGCGATCGTTCATGATGGCGCGCACCAGGATCGCCGACTGCTCGGCGGTGAGCGCGCGCTCGGACTGCGGGCGGATCTCGCCGTCGATCTTGATCGCCGGCGGAAAGCCCGCGGTGATGAACAGGTCAGAGGCCTTCTTCTCGGTGACCCGCCGCAGCAGGTCCTGCATCAGCTTGATGGCCTGGTCGCGATCCATGTGCTACGCCCCCAACGGTTCTCTACAACGCGTCCTTGTTCTGCGCCTTGTAGCGCGCCTCTTCCTTGCTGACCTGGCCCTTGGCCACCAGCTCCGTGAGGCACTGGTCGAGGGTCTGCATGCCCTGTGCGCCGCCGGTCTGGATGGAAGAATACATCTGCGCGATCTTGCCCTCGCGGATGAGGTTACGGATCGCGGGAGTGCCGATCATGATCTCGTGCGCCGCGACGCGGCCGCCGCCGTTCTTCTTCATCAGCGTCTGCGAGATCACCGCGCGCAGCGACTCCGACAGCATCGAGCGCACCATGTCCTTCTCCTCGCCGGGGAACACGTCGACGATGCGGTCGATGGTCTTGGCGGCCGAGGAGGTGTGCAGCGTGCCGAACACCAGGTGGCCGGTCTCGGCGGCGGTGAGCGCCAGGCGGATCGTCTCCAGGTCGCGCATTTCGCCGACCAGGATGACGTCCGGATCCTCGCGCAGCGCCGAGCGCAGCGCCTCCGAGAAGCCGAGCGTGTCGCGGTGCACCTCGCGCTGGTTGACGAGGCAGCGCTTGGACTCGTGCACGAACTCGATCGGGTCCTCGATGGTGATGATGTGATCGGGACGGTTGTCGTTGCAGTGGTTGACCATTCCGGCGAGTGTCGTCGACTTGCCGGAACCCGTGGGGCCGGTGACCAGCACCAGTCCGCGCGGCAGCATGCACAGGTCGCGGAAGATCTTCGGTGCGTTCAGATCATCGAGCGAAAGGATGGTGGAGGGGATGTTGCGGAACACCGCACCTGCACCGCGATTCTGGTTGAAGGCGTTGACGCGGAAGCGCGCCAGCTTCGGGATCTCGAAGGAGAAGTCGGTCTCGAAGAACTCCTCGTACGCCTTGCGCTGCTTGTCGTTCATGATGTCGTACACCATGGAGTGCACTTCCTTGTGCGACAGCGCCGGCATGTTGATGCGCTTCATGTCGCCGTCGACGCGGATCATCGGCGGCACCCCTGATGACAGATGCAGGTCCGAGGCATTGTTCTTGACGGCGAATGCCAGGAGTTGCGCGATATCGACGGCCATTGATGCTCCCAGGACCTGAGCCTGCGGGCGCAGAAAGAGCGACGTGCAAGCCTGCGCCTCAAGCACTCAGGCAGTATAGCGGAGGGGTCACACGTTCAATATGTTAATGAATCCGCAGAATTTGCCCGCGGTGCTGCACGAGCTACGCGCGCGCATGGCGCGGGCCGCGGCCGTCGCCGGCCGGAGTGCGCAGTCGGTCACACTTCTGGCGGCCGGCAAGGCGCAGAAGCCGGAGCTGCTGGCCGCCGCCGCCGAGTGCGGTGTCACGGATTTTGGCGAGAGTTACCTGCAGGAGGCGCTCGCGAAGATTGCGGCACTGCGAAGCCACGCGCTCACCTGGCACTTCATCGGCCGCATCCAGTCCAACAAGACGGGTCCCATCGCGGAAACCTTTACCTGGGTGCACGCGCTCGATCGGCTGAAGGTGGCGGAGCGGCTCGCCGCGCAGCGCCCGCACTACGCGCCGCCCCTCAACGTGTGCCTGCAGGTGAACATCGCCGCCGAAGCGACCAAGGGCGGTGTTACGCCGGCCGGGCTGCCCGCGCTCGCCGCGGCGGTGGCAAGCCTGCCGCATCTGGCGCTGCGCGGCCTCATGTGCATCCCGCCCGAAGAGACCGAGCCCGCACGCCAGCGCGCCTGGTTCGGGCGACTGCGCGTCCTCAGGGACGAGCTCAACGCCGCCGGGCACTCACTCGATACACTCTCCATGGGTATGAGCGCAGACTTCGAGGCCGCGATCCAGGAAGGCGCGACCATCGTGCGGCTCGGCACGATACTGTTTGGTGCACGGCCGCCGTAGCCTACAATCGCTCACGCGATGACCAACAGGCGTCTGTGCATCCTCGGAGCCGGTAACATGGGCCGCGCACTCATCGGCGGACTGTTGCGCTCCGGCATGCGCCCGGAACAGCTGAGCGCCGGTGAAAGCGAGGCTGCCACCCGCGCGGCGGTGCTGCAAGACTTCGGTGTGAGCGCCACGGACGACAACCGGACCGCGGTGGCCGGCGCCTCGATCGTCGTGCTGGCGGTGAAGCCGCAGGACGTTGCGGCCGTGCTGCAGCCGCTCGCCGATGTGTTCGCCGCAAACCGGCCGCTGCTCATCTCGGTGGCTGCCGGCGTGCGTGTCGCGGCGCTCGAGTCCTGGTGCGGCGCGGGTGTGCCGGTGATGCGCGCCATGCCCAACCGGCCGGCGCGGGTCGGCGCAGGCGCCACGGGCGTTTACGCGCCGCCCGCGGTCGGCCAGGAACAGCGCGCGGCCGCCGAGCGCGTGCTGCAGGCGTTAGGTGAAGTGTTCTGGGTCGAGGCCGAAGAGTTGCTCGATGTGGTGACCGCGCTCTCCGGCAGCGGGCCGGCATATTTCTTCCTGCTCGCCGAGCTCATGGCCGAGGCCGGTACGCAGCTCGGGCTCGAGAGCGCCATGGCGCATCGGCTGGCGGCTGCAACACTCTACGGCTCGGGGCTGCTCGCGCGCAGCGGCGATGGCGATCTCGCCAGGCTGCGACGGGAGGTAACTTCCACCGGCGGCACGACCGAAGCGGCTTTGCGGACGCTCGAGGCCGCGGACCTGCGCGCCACGGTGCGCGCGGCCCTCGCCGCCGCCACGCAGCGCGGGCGTGAGCTCGCGGCAATGCGCGCGGGCTGATCAGACCGCATGAGCGCCGCGTTCACCTTCATCATCGAGACGCTGCTGTCGCTCGCCCTGTTCGTAGTCATGGCGCGGCTGCTGCTGCAGTGGACGCGTGCCGACTTCCGCAATCCTCTCTGTCAGGCGGTCGTGCGCATCACCAATCCCCTCATTCTCCCGCTGCGGCGTGTGCTGCCCCCGATCGGCAAGCTCGACACGGCCTCGGTGGTTGCGGTGCTGCTGGTGGCGACGGTGGACGTCGCCTGCATCTTCGCGCTGCATGGAATCGGGATTCCGGGACCGATTGCATGGATACGCGTGGTGCTGACGGAGATCGCGCGTACGCTGCTGTGGACCTACCTGTACGCCATTTTCCTCTATGCGATCCTCACTCTCATCGCTCCGGGCGGCTATTCGCCGCTCCAGTCGCTGCTGTCGACGCTGTGCGAGCCGGTGCTGCGACCGATCCGCCGCCTGATACCGGCGGTCGCCGGGCTCGACCTTTCGCCCATGTGGGCCATCATTGCGATCTACGCCATACTCATCCTCATTCGCGCGGTGTGAGACGGCGCGCGCGGCGCAGGCGCGCCACCGCGCGCCCTCACAGCGGGCCGCGGCAGTCGCCGGACTCTGACGGAACACGCGCTTAGCGCCGACTTCGCAACGAGAATCGCAGCATCCGCAAGGCCCGCTTGAGCGTAGGCCTTGGGTCGCGCGGTGGTCCGGAATGCCGGGTGCCGAGCGGGAAACCCTGAAAAAAAGCCATTTTCGCGACAGCCCGGGGAGAAAAAGCGCTTGCCAAAGGGCACGCATGTGCTATTTTCCGCGCCGATTCTCATCAAGCGGCTGCACGCGCACCGCGTCTCGCAACGATAATTATCCTGAGGAGTAGCGCAATATGGCGAAAAAGGGTGGCGCACCGACCAAGTCGGAAGTCCTGGCACACATCTGCAAAGATACGGGGCTCTCCCGCAAGCAAGTTGCAAGCGTGTTCGATTCGATGTCCGGCGTGATCAAGAAGAGCCTGCGCGGAAGCGGCCTGTTCACGCTGCCCGGCCTGTTGAAGATGAAGGTCGTCAAGAAGGCGGCCACCAAGGCCCGCGAAGGAGTGAATCCCTTCACCGGCGAGAAGATGATGTTCAAGGCCAAGCCCGCGAGCAAGAAGGTTCGCGTCATGCCCCTGAAGAGCCTCAAGGGCATGGTCAACTCGTAAAGACTCGCTCCGCGATTGCGGACAGAAGCCCGGCCGGGAATGCTTCCCTGCCGGGCTTTTTGCTGTCAGGCGACCCCGGTCACGCGCCGCATGAAGTCCACGATCGCGTCGCGCAGCTCGTTGATGCGGCCGTGAAAGTAGTGCCCGGCGCCGGGCATCACGAGCAGCTCAGGGGCAGGAGAGAGGGTGAGTGCCCAGGCGCTCACCACCTGCTGCGGGACTACATCGTCAGCATCGCCCTGGACGATGAGCCAGGGACAGTCGGGGCGCGGCACATCACTGACATCGCTCTTGGTGATGCCGGGAGCGACGGTGACGAGACACGCGGGCTGCGCGGTTGTGGCCGCGCGCAGCGCAACCACACCACCAAACGAGAACCCCGCGAGCCACAGAGCCGCGTGCGGCCAGCGCTCACGTCCATGGGCGATGACGGCGAGCGCATCGCCGACCTCGCCCCGACCGTCGTCGTGAGTGCCCTCGCTCGCGCCGACACCGCGAAAGTTGAAGCGGATGGTCGGTGTGCCGAGTTGCTGAAAGGCGCGCGCCAGCGTCCACACGACCTTGTTGTCCAGTGCGCCGCCGTAGAGCGGATGCGGATGGCAGATCACGCCGAAGGCGGGCGGTGGGACCGCTTGCTCTGCCGCCGGAGTCTCGATGAGCGCTTCGAGAGACCCAGCGGGGCCCGCCAGCACGAGCCGCTCGGCTTGGGGAGGCTTCGTCACGGTGGCAGGCGTCAGGGCGCTGCACCCGGCGTCGCTGCGAGTCGCACCAGCAGGCGATTGAGGCGCTGCACGTACTCGGGCGCGTTGGCGAGCGGCGCGCCTTCGGCGAGCGCCGCCTGATCGTAAAGGAGCTGCGCGAGCTCGCTGAACTCGCCCGTGTCCGTGCGCCCCGCGAGGTACTGCACCAACGGGTGGGCAACATTCACCTCGAGCACCGGCTTTGACTCCGGCACTTTCTGCCCAGCGGCAGCCAGGATGCGCCGCATCGGCTCGGACAGGTCGTGCTCGCCGAGCACCAGCACCGCGGGGGATTCCCTGAGGCGCCCGCTGATACGCGCCTCGCTCACGCGCTCCCCTAGCGCATCCTTGATGCGCTTCAGCAGCCCCTTGCTCTCCTTGAGCTCCTCATCGTGCTGCTTGCGGTCGGCGTCGCTCGCGAGCCCACCGAGCTCGAGGTCGCCGCGCGTGGCGTCCTTGAAGCGCTTGCCCTCGTAGCTCTCGATGTGCCCCATGACCCATTCGTCGATACGGTCGGCGAGCAGCAGTACTTCGATACCACGCTCCTTCAGGCGCTCGATCGCGGGGCTGGCGCGTGCCGCGGCAATACTCTCGGCGATGACGAAGTAAATGCGCTCCTGGCCGGGCTTCATCCGGCCGACGTAGTCGGCGAGACTCCCCGTCGGGGTGTCATCTTCCCTGAATGTGCTGGCAAAACGCAGCAACGGCAGGATCGCGCCCTGGTTGGCGTGATCCTGCGCGATGCCTTCCTTCAGTACGGCGCCGAACTCCTTCCAGAAGATGGCGTATTTCTCCGGCTCTTCCTTCGCGAGGCGCGCCAGCAGGTCGAGTACCCGCCTGGTGAGGCCGCCGCGGATAGCCTCGACTTCCGGATCCTGCTGCAGGAGCTCGCGCGAGACGTTCAGCGGCAGGTCGCTCGAATCCACCACGCCCTTGATGAAGCGCAGATACAGCGGCAGGAACTGCTCGGCGTCGTCCATGATGAACACGCGGCGCACATAGAGCTTCAGCCCCCGCGCGCCCTCGCGCTGCCACAGATCGAAGGGCGCGCGTCCCGGCACGTACAGCAGGCTGATGTATTCGCGCTTGCCCTCCACCTTGTTGTGGCTCCAGGCGAGCGGGTCGGTGAAATCGTGGGCGACGTACTGGTAGAACTGCCGGTACTCATCGTCGGTGATCTCGCTGCGCGGCAGCGTCCACAACGCCTTGGCCTGGTTGACCACTTCGTACTCGAGCGAGGCCTCGCCTTCCTTGCGCATGCGCACCGGGGAGCCGATGTGGTCGGAATAGCGGCGGATCAGGCCGCGCAGGCGGAATGGGTCGGCGAACTCGCGGGCATCGGACTTCAGGTGCAAGGTCACGGCGGTGCCGCGGGCGGGCAGCGTGACACTCTCGACCGTGAACTCCCCGTCCGCCGCCGACTCCCAGCGCACCCCGGCGGTGGACGGCTCGCCGGCCTTGCGGGAGCGCACCTCGACGCGCTCGGCGACGATGAAGGCGGAATAAAAGCCAACCCCGAACTGCCCGATGAGCTGCGACGCTTTCTGCTCATCCCCCGAAAGCCCGCGAAAGAACTCCGCCGTACCCGAGCGTGCAATGGTTCCGAGGTTGGCGATCGCCTCCTCGCGCGTCATGCCGATGCCGTTGTCGGTGATGGTGACGGTGCCCGCGGCGGGGTCGGCGTCGACTCGGATGCCGAGCTCGGGGTCCTCGGCGAGCAGCGAGCTGTTGGCGATGGCGGCGAAACGCAGCCGGTCGCAGGCGTCGGAGGCGTTGGAGATCAGCTCACGCAGGAAGATGTCCCGGTGGCTGTACAGGGAGTGGATCATGAGCCTCAGCAGCTCGCGCACCTCGGCCTGAAAGCCGTGGGTCTGCCGCTGGGTGCCGGGGTCACTCGCCTGCCCGGGCTCGGCGTCCCGGGGCTGTTCAGATGGTTGCATGCTGCTTTCGTCCGCGCAGGGTGAAGCTTCGCCGATCTGGGGAAGCACGGGGCGATTTTCAAGCGCCGTCCTGGCGGGGGCGGGGCTAGCGCACGCGTTCGCGGGGCCTGATGGGCCTGGGCTTGCCGCAGCGGGCGGGCCCAGCGGGCGGACGGGAGGATCTCAGGCGAGGAGGTCGAAGAGCCGGCGAGGAGAGAGCAGCAGAGTCGCCGCTCCGGCGAGGATTGCACCCGAGGTGGCGGCAATCACCGGTGCGGACGCCGCGACGACCTCCGCGGCCGTCACGGTCGCCACGTGGCGACAGACGCCGATGACGTCATCAATCTCGTCCCACAGATGCAGAAAGAATTCTTCCATCGCGTGGCCACTGTACGGGAGCATCGGGTGGGCAGACGTGCGCGCGCTCACACTCGCGCTTACCTACGTTGCGGTTGCAGCCGCACCGGGCCGTGCGTAGGCTTGGCTGCGACCCGCGTCACGCGGACACGATAGAACATAAGGACATCATGCAGCGTATCGTCGTCCTGAACCCCAAAGGCGGGTCGGGCAAGACGACCATCGCGATCAACCTGGCGAGCTATCTCGCCTCCCAGGGGCATGCACCCGTCCTGATGGACTTCGATCCGCAGGGATCCTCGGTCCGCTGGGTCAAGAAGCGTAAGCCCAGCCAGCCGCCGATCCACGTCATCGCGGCATTCGAGAAAGACACCCGCACCACGCGTGCCTTCCAGTTGCGCGTTCCGGAAGTGACCACGCACGTCATCATCGACACCCCGGCGGCGCTCGAAGCGCGCCAGCTACCGGAGATGACCCGCGATGCCGACAAGGTGCTCGTGCCCGTGCTGCCCTCGGACATCGACATCCACACCTGCTCGCGCTGCATCCGGGATCTGCTGCTGGTCGGCAAGATCCGCCGCGAGGATGACCGTATCGGTGTCATCGCCAACCGCGTCCGCCGCAATACCCTCACCTACCAGTCGCTGATCCGCTTCCTGCACACTCTCGGCATCCCGATCGTCGCCACCATTCGTGACTCGCAGAACTACGTGCGTGCTGCGGAGCTCGGCGTCGGCGTTCACGAGATGAAGAGCTACGTGGCGCACGATGACATCGAGCAGTGGACACCGCTGGTGGAGTGGCTGGCGCGGCCGCGGGGACAGCAGGCTCCCCCCGGGAGCGCTCCACAGCAGGGCGCCGCGGGCGCCGCCGCTGGTGGCGGTACGCAGCCCGCGGGCAACGGATTCGAGCCCTCTGCGGCCGGAGAATCCCCTGGAGCAGTGGAGCTGCCACCGCCTGTGGCAGTGGCGATCGGCTGAGGCAGTTTTCCGCCGCGGCGGGTACGGGTGTACCGCGTCGCGGGCGAGCGCTTATTTCTTCGACTTGGCGGCGCCGCTTCCGGCGGTGTTGTCCGTGTTGGACCAGGAATCGCGCACCTGGTCGGCCCAGTTCTTGTAGTTCGTCCAGGTGTAGAGGTTGCGGGTGATGGCGGCCTGCCGGGCGCGCGCACGCTGCATACGATCCAGCCAGTTGGCGTAGGCGTCTGCGCCACTCGTCGGGCTGCCGGCGGGTGCCGGTTCGCGCTGCGTGCCTGGCGGGTTGTCCCGCCCCCTGTCGTTCGAGCTCATGAGAAGCTCCTGAAGATCGTGAGCCTCAGCGTACGGCGTTCGCGCGCAGGTCGCAGGAACTGGTTCACAGGCATGTCGCCGGTCGCATACGGTGGGACACAGCTCTCGCACCCCCGTCAGATAATGTGCGGCGCGCAGAGCGTTATGTAACGGCGTCGCGCAGCGCTGGTGCCGGCACCGGGGCGCGCGTGTCTCGCCATCACGCGACCAGCCGATACACCGGGCGGTAAGCGCTGCCGGGCAGACGCATGCGCCGCTGCGACACGAACGCGGCAAGCAGCTCATCGAGGAGCCGCATCACCGCGGGGTCGCCGGCGAGCTCGTAGGGTCCCTCACGCTCGATCGCCTGGATGCCGACCTCTTTCACGTTGCCGGTGACGATGCCGGAAAACGCACGCCGCAGGGTCGCGGCCAGCTCGTGCGCCGGCTGCGCGCGGCTCAGGTCGAGGGCGCGCATGGCGGCGTGACTGACCTCGAAGGGCTGCTGGAATACCGGCTGAATCGACAGCAGCCAGTTGAAGTTGTAGGAGTCGCTGTGCTTGCGCCGGAACTCGCGCACGTCGTGCATGCCGCGCACCATGCGCCGCGCCACCTCGGCCGGATCGCCGATGATGATGGTGAAACGCCGGGTGGCTTCCACCCCCAGCGTTCCGCCGATGAAGCGGCCGATGTGCTCGAAATACTCCTCGCTGTCGCGCGGTCCGGTGAGCACCACCGGAAACGGCTGCTCGCGATTTACGGGATCGAGCAGAATGCCGGCGAGATAGAGGATCTCCTCGGCCGTGCCGGCCCCGCCGGGGAACACCACGATCCCGTGCGCTACGCGCACGAACGCCTCGAGGCGCTTCTCGATGTCCGGCATGATCGCGAGCTGGGTGACGATCGGGTTCGGCGGCTCGGCGGCGATGATCCCCGGCTCGGTGATACCGATGTAGCGGCTGTGCTCGATGCGCTGCTTGGCGTGGCCGATGGTGGCGCCCTTCATGGGGCCCTTCATCGCCCCGGGGCCACAGCCGGTGCAGACGTCGAGCCCGCGCAGCCCGAGCTCGTAGCCGACCTTCTTGGTGTACTGGTACTCCTCCGTCGAGATCGAGTGACCGCCCCAGCACACCACGAGGTTCGGCCGCGCCTTGTAGTCGAGCAGCCGCGCGTTGCGCAGCACGTGGAAGACGGCGTTGGTGATCGAAGCGGAATCGCCGAGGTCGAAGCGGCCACTCTCGATGATCTCGTTGGAGATGAACACCACATCGCGCAGCACGGCGAACAGGTGCTCCTTGATGCCGCGGATCATCTGGCCGTCGACGAAAGCCGCCGCCGGAGCGTTCTGCATCTCGAGCTTGACCCCCCAGGGGTGGCGCACGATGCGGATCTCGAAGTCGCGGTGGCGGTCGAAGATCTCCTTGGAGTTGTCGGTGGGCGCCCCGGAGTTGAGCACCGCGAGTGCGCAGCGCCGGAAGAGCGGATACAGGCCCCCCTGGCCGCTGTCGAGGAGCTTGGCGATCTCGCTCTGCGACAGATTCTCGAGACTGCCGCGCGGACCGACGCGCGCGTCGACGAACTCTGAGAAATCGCTGCTCACGTGAGCGTCAGGGAAGGATGTCGATCGGCACGTCGTCCGGAGTGAGCATCCAGATCTCGGTCATATCGGCGTTCGACACCGCGATGCAGCCGTCGGTCCAGTCGTGAGCCAGGTAGTACTCCGGCTCGTGCTTCAGGTAGTTCGGCAGCCCGTGGATCATGATCGAGCCGCCAGTATCCCAGTGCCGCGAGTGTGCGCGCTTCAGATCCAGGTCGTTCGGGTACGACACCTTGATGGAGAGGAAATAGTCGCTGCGTGCGTTGCGGCGCTCGAGACGATAGGTCCCCTCCGGAGTGCGGAAGTCGCCCGAGCGCTCCTTCTGACCAATGGGGTTGAGCCCGAGTGCCACGTGGTAGGAGCGCACGATGTTGCCGCCGTGCATGAGCACCAGCCGCCGCTCGGCCTTGTGGACCACAACGCGATCGACGAGCGGAAGCGTATTCAGCGCCTGCTGCGGCAGCATCACCGGCTGCGCCTGCGGCAGGCCGTCCGCAAGAGCGACACCTGCCACGCACCCGAGCAGCAAGCACAGCGCGCCTAAGCTTCTGAAATTCATTACCTTCCGATTCACACCTGAGCCTTGGGCGGGATTATAGGCGCAGCGAATGATCACCCGCATGTGCGCCCCGTCACACGCCCTGTACGTAAGCTCCTACAAAGCGGCTCAGCCGCCACTGCCGACTTCCTCAACGCGCGGCATGACGATCTGCGTACCGGCACGCAGCGCCGTCAGATCGAGGTCCGGGTTGTACTGCTGCAGCAACCACAGCGGCAGCTGCGCCCGGTGCTGGGACAGAGTCCACACCGAGTCGCCGGGCCGCGCGATGCGAATCTCGGTCCCGACGATGCGGTGCCCTGCGAAGTAGGCAGCCTGGAGCTCGCGGTGGTACTCGTGGCGCAGTGTCTCGAATACCGCGGGGGTCACGCGCGAGAAGTCGAGCCGTATGCGCTGCCCGACCAGGACCGGGCTGCGAAACTTCATGTGATTGAGCTCGCGGAGGCGAGCGGAGGTCACACCGAGCCAGTCGGCATAGTGACCGAGGGTCTCCTCGGCGGCGACGCGGATGGTGCCATCCTGGGCCACGCTGTAATCGAAGGGGTCGGCGCTCTGCTCGGCGTCCGCTGCCGGGCCGAGCGCGGGGCCGAGCGCTTCGGCCTGCGCCGCGGACAACGGTTGCGCAGCCGACGCGGCGTGCGGCTTCGCGCTGGCGGCCTCGACGGCCGCGGCCGCTGCGGCATCCTCGGCACTCTCGCGCACGGCGACTTCGGGCGAGACCGCGCCTCCCGGAGAGGGGGGCGCCACGGCCTCGGCGGCGGGCGCCGAGGGCTCCACCGGCTGCGCGGGCGCCCGCGAGGCGAGCACGGGCGATGAGGCACGTGAAGGCGGGGAAGGAGGCGCAGATGGCGGCGCGGTGGCCGCCTTGGGCGCGGGCACGGTCGCTGGTGCGGGTGCCAGCGGTGTCGATGCGGGCGGCGGTACGGGCGATGGTACCGAGGCGGGCGAGGTGGCCGCCGCGAGGCTGATCGAGGTCGTCTCCGGCACCGTCAGCACGCGACCCGGACGCAGGTGCGCGCTGGTGCGCAGATGGTTCAGCTCCGCCAGCGACTCGATCGGCACGCCGTAACGCGTGGCGAGAGCCGCCAGCGTGTCGCCGCGCTGCACACGGTAGTGCGGCGGAGCGCGTTGGCCGCTGAACATGTCTGTGGGCGACAGACGCTGGGCGAGCAGCTGACTGCTCCACTGGGCGGCATCAGCCGGCAGCCGCAGTCGATAGGCTTTCGGTACGCGCTGCGCGCCACTCCAGACCGCTGGCAGGAGCGCGGGATTCAGCGCGCGCAGCTTCGCGGCGTCGATCTTCAAAGCATGCTCGAGCGAGCTGGCGGAGACGTACGCCGGCAGCTCGATCTCCTGGAAATGCGCCTCACTCTCCTTCTGCAGCGGACCGAAGTACTTCTCCGGGTTGCGGTCGATTTCGAGCGCGGCGAGGAACGATACGTAGAAGTTGCGCGAAGCGAACCCGAAGGTGCGGCTGCTGTAGCTGCGCACGATGCGTCCGATGTCATCGGTGTCGAGGGTCTCCTTGGCGCGCCGCACCCCGGCGGTGCCGTGGTTGTACGCAGTCAGTGCCAGCGGCCAGGTGCCGAGCACACGGTAGTTGTAGGCGAGCAGCTGAGCCGCGGCCTCGGTCGAGCGGAACGGGTCGAGCCGGTCGTCCACCGCGCCATCGATGCGCATGTAGCGCCGCCCGGTCGAGCGCATGAACTGCCACAGGCCCGCGGCGCCAACCTTGGAATAGGCGCTCGGATTGAAAGAGGACTCGACATGTGGCAACACCGCAAGCTCGGCGGGCAGCCCGAGGTTGGCCAGCGTCTCCGCGATGTGCGTCTCCCACGCGCCCGAGCGGATCAGGCCGCTCCTGAAGCGGTCCGCTTGCCCGAGCTGAAAACGGATGTCATCGACCGCCGCGTGCAGGCGCGTGGGTGTGCCCTCGGTACCCCAGAGATCGCGGATGTGCTGGTCTTCCGTGGACAGAGAGCCGTCGCCGCTGGCTGCGATCCGGCGCAGCGCCGAGGCAATGCGATCACGCGCCTGGTCGACGAGGTGCTGCCGCTCGGAGGGTGGCGAGTCGGGCGCGAAATGCAACGTGTCGTACACCACGCCGAGGTTGGATTGGTCGTGCAGGAAACCGGCGTTGGTGTCGATCTGCGTGTAGACGCGGATCCAGAATTGCACGTCTCGCTCGAGCTGCGGCGGGCGCGGCATGGGCTCGTCGGCCGCCCGCGCACGAGAACACGTGAGTGCCGCGGCAAGAGCGAGCAGGCACGTTGCGAGACCCAGCAGCGGTATGCTGATGCGCCTCTGTGAGCCCACCATCCTCCCTGTCGAGTTCATTTACACCCCCGGAAAAAGCGGATTTTCATTGTAGATTCAAACACTTGCTTCAGAGCGCATCCTGGCGAAACCTGACAATACGCCTGCAAATGTGTCGAGTATTTTGACACTTGTCTGTCTAGAACGCCGACATAACCTACGCAGCAGAGGGCACGGGGGCCGACCATCCCAGATGCGGCGCATCCACAACGTGCACTGCGTCACATTTGTACGACCCCCTGGCGGGTTCGAAGGGACCTGTAGAGCCGGCGGAGGCAGTTGGCACGAGTGTTGCTTTTCTTTCAACCATCACCGGCAAACCCGGGGAAGGACACGACGCCAAGGGATAACTGAAAAAAAGCGCGGATCGCGCACGAGCCTCCCGGCTCACCGCGTACCGCGCACACCGGATAACAACGAGAACGACACTCCTCCACACACAAGCAAGCGACCGACACCCCGCGAAAGCGGGGTTTTTTTTGGGTAGGCGCGGGCGGATATGCCCCGGGGATGCTCGAGGCTGCAGCAGGCAGAGAGCGACCGCAGGCGGGCTCAGGAGACCGACCGGAAAGAGGGCGAGGCAGCCTTGCGGACCGCCTCGCAAATCGCAGCGGTTCTGTCAGTCGTAGTTGGTCATCGCAATCAACGGGTCGCGGGGCTCAGCCGCACTTCGAGTCGCCGCAGTTCAGGCAGGTCATGCAGCCGTCCATCATGACGACCGCCGCAGTGCTGCAGCGGGTGCACAGCTGCGCGCCTTGCGGGAAGTGCGGCTTGGCGAAGGCATCGGCCTGTCTGGCACGCGCCTCGAACTCGGCGCGCTTTTCATCGACCAGCTTCTGCTGGTGAGCGTCGAGCTCCCGTCTGCGCATCAGACCGATGGCCTGCAGATGCTTCTCGATCACGTAGCCGAGCTCGGCAATGATCGAGGGCATGAACTTGCCGCCCGGCTGCCAGTAGCCACCGCGCGGATCGAACACCGCCTTCAGCTCATCCACCAGGAAGGTCACATCGCCACCCTTCCTGAACACCGCAGAGATGATGCGCGTGAGCGCCACGATCCACTGGAAGTGATCGAGGTTCTTCGAGTTGATGAAGATCTCGAACGGCCGGCGCTGCTCGTACTCGGTGCCCTCGTTCAGCACGATGTCGTTGATGGTCACGTACATCGCGTGATCGGAGATCGGCGTCTTGATCTTGTAGGTCGAGCCGACCAGCACTTCCGGACGCTCGAGCCGCTCGTGCATGCGGATGACTTTGGCGGTGCGGCCGTTCTTGTCGCGCACCAGCTCGGGCTCGCCCGACTGCGCGCTCACTTTGGCCTCCGCCACTTTGTCGGTGGCCGGCTTGTTCTCGGGCTTCTGCACCGAGTACTTGACGATTTTTCGATCGATCTTGGTCATGATGTCTATCCTGTCGGGCACTGTCAGAACTTGCCGAAGTACCCCTCCTTCAAACTATCGTAGAGGTTGGCGGCGGTGTGCATCTCGCCGTCGTATTCGACCTCTTCATCACCGCGTAACTCGACCACCGTCCCGTCCTCGAGAGTGAACTTGTAAGTGGTGTTCTTCAGGTCCTGCTCCTTGACCAGAACGCCCTGGAATGCCTCCGGGTTGAAGCGGAAGGTGGTGCAGCCCTTCAGGCCCTGCTCATGTGCGTACAGATAGATGTCCTTGAACTTCTCGTAGGGGAAATTCGTAGGCACGTTCGCTGTCTTAGAAATCGATGAATCGACCCACTTCTGGGCCGCAGCCTGCACTTCAACATGCTCCTTGGGCGTGATGTCATCGGACGCGATGAAGTAGTCCGGCAGTCTCTCGGCATCATTGGTGGCTCCAGGTTTAGCGTTCGGGTTGACCAGCTCGCGATAGGCCAGCAACTCGAAGGAATAGACGTCGATCTTCTCCTTTGATTTCTTGCCCTCCCGGATGACGTTGCGGAAATAGTGATGTGCGAACGACGGCTCGATGCCGTTGGACGCATTGTTGGCGAGTGACAGCGAGATGGTGCCGGTCGGCGCAATCGAGCTGTGGTGAGTGAAGCGTGCCCCGGTCTCCGCGAGCTCGTGCACCAGCTGCGGCGCGACCTGCGCGACGCGCTGCATGTAACGGCTGTACTTCGCGTGCAGCAGCCGGCCGGCGATCTTCGCGCCGGGCTTCCAGCCATCGCGGGCCATCTCCGGCCGCTTGCGCAGCATCTCCTTGGTGACCGTGAACTCCTCGTTCATGATCGGTGCCGGACCCTTCTCGCGCGAGATCTCGAGCGCTGCCTCCCAGCCCGCCACCGCCATCTCGCGCGAAACTTCCTCGGTGAACTGCACCGATTCCGGCGAGCCGTACTTCAATCGAAGCAGAGCCAGGGTGCTGCCGAGTCCGAGGAACCCCATGCCATGACGGCGCTTGCGCAGGATCTCCTCGCGCTGCTTCTCGAGCGGGAGTCCATTGACCTCGACCACGTTGTCGAGCATGCGGGTGAACACCTTCACCACTTCGCGGTACTCTTGCCAGTCGAATTCGGCGAAGTCGGTGAAGGGGTGTTTGACGAAGCGAGTCAGGTTCACCGAGCCGAGAAGACACGAACCGTAGGGCGGGAGCGGCTGCTCGCCGCAGTTCCCCGTTACCAGCCCATTGAAGATCAGGTTGTTCTTGTCAGGCTGCGTAGTATCGAACACGGCCTCCTTGCCAACATGCTCGATGCTCGCGATCGCGCTGACAAATTTCTCACTGTTAGTTGCTCTGTGCTTCTCTTTCCAGCCGCGGTACTTGTCGTTCTTGGCCTCTGTAATGAAGCCGATCTCCTCCATGAATCGATCACGAGACCCCGAGCCAATGATCAGCTCGTAGTCTGCTTTGCAGTCGTACAACTTCCACCCACCCTTGCCATCCGGCAACAGGCGCTGTCCTGCAGCACGCCGCTTGAGCACCCGGCAGAAAATGCCGAAGTTGGAAAGCAGCGTCTGCACGTCCTTGAGAAGCGATTGGTGGCTGGAGGCCAGGCGGACCGTGCAGTAGGCGTTCTTGTCATCGCGCTGCACCGTGCCATCGCTCTGAAATAGGCCGCGCAGGTAGCCGCGTACGCAGTCCTCATTGCCGCGCCACACGATCTCCGGTACCTGCGTCTTCGCTTTGGCGGTAAAGCCGTAGTACTCGAGCACACGCGCAAGGATCACCGAGCGAATCATGACAAGATTGCGCTCCGGTACCGCTACCGCGCTCACTCGATAGCCGCGCGGCGCTCTCTGCCATCCAGCAATCGTCGAATTGATGTAATCGACCACTTCCCCGGCGTAGTCTCGATCTTCGCCCCAGAGGTTCACGACTGCTGCGTTCTTGCCTTTGCCACGGTTAGTGAAGTGCCCATCGCCGGTGATAAGACCCAGTAGTGCGCCGAGCTCCTCGCTTCCACAGCCGCCAAACTGGCCTTTTCCCGACTGCACGAGGAGCTCATCGCCGGGCTTGAGATCCTTCAGCTTGATCTTGCCCCGCGTGGTGTAGAAGTCATGCCATTCGGTTGCCTTAATCTCATAACCATCCTCTGTGACAACACGATAGATGTCCGCCGACGGAGAGGTCATGAAGACCGGAACCGCCTCACGCACGTCAACACCCACACCCTCGCCAAGGGCACGCTTGTCAACCGTTGCCTGGATATCGACACGTGCGTCGTAGAGATCACCCATGCGCACCAGACCGTAACGCGTCGCAAGACGGGTATCGGCGGTGACGCACGGGTTAGTGGCGCGGATGTCCTCGCACCACCAGTTGTTGTTCATCTCATTGACGCGATCGATAAGAATGAAGCCCGGCTCGGCGAAGTCGTAAGTGGACGCCATGATCACGTCCCACATGCGGCGCGCCGGAAGAGTCTTGTAGATCTTGCAGGCGACCAAGCCTTCGTCTTTAACAACATAACCTTCGTGCACAGGCCAGTCGCGCCAGACGAACTTCGCCGGATCCTTGAGATCCGGTTTCTCCGCCTCGTACTCCCGCTGCGACAGCGGGAAGGCGAGCTTCCACTCGCGGTCCTCACGCACCGCCTGCATGAACTCGTCGGTGATGAGTAGTGAGAGATTGAACTGCCGAAGGCGCCCGGTCTCACGCTTCGCGCGGATGAACTCCATCACATCCGGATGGCCAACATCGAAAGTACCCATCTGCGCGCCGCGGCGGCCGCCTGCGGAGGAGATCGTGAAGCACATCTTGTCGAAGATATCCATAAAGGACAGCGGGCCCGACGTATGAGCGCCTGCGCCCGACACGTATGCGCCGCGCGGACGCAGCGTCGAGTGCTCATACCCGATTCCGCAGCCCGCGCGCAGCGTAAGCCCCGCCTCGTAGACCTTCTTGAGGATGTCCTCCATCGAATCGTGGATCGTCCCCGACACCGTGCAGTTGATCGTCGAGGTCGAAGGCTTGTGTTCGAGCGCGCCCGCGTTGGAGGTCACTCGTCCCGCGGGTATCGCTCCGCGACGCAGCGCCCACAGGAAACGCTCGTACCACTGCTCACGCACATCCTCGGCCTCGACGTCCGCGAGCGAGCGCGCCACACGCTTGTAGGTATCGTCCATCGTCTTATCGATGGGCGTACCGTCCTTCGCGGTGAGGCGATACTTCTTGTCCCAGATATCCAGCGATGCCTCCTGGAAAGGAATGGCATCGATGTCCTTGGGGTCGATCTTCACGACAGTGTTCATGTAATCCGCGGCGCTCCGAAGATTTTTGACGCCTTTATCGGATTGCAGGGAATGTCAGTCAGAGCCAACTGAAGGGACCTCTTTGCCCCGCGAGCCTGACTGGCACCTGCCGTCTTTACTGACAGTCAGGTCCCTGGAACCTCCCCCGACCGCGTGCCCATGTTCGCTTTGCACGAACACAAGATCTTGTGTCGGGGTCAAAAGACTAATGACGACCCACGGGTGCGTCAAGGTTTAAAACCGCATTTTGTAATGTCATTTTTACATTTATTTTTCAGTAAGTTATGGAGATATCGGCTGCAACTTTCACGACATAATTTTGGAGAAATGCGGCCTGAGTCACAAACCGGGATCACCCCATATATTGTGCTCAGGTGAAGCACAGGTTCTTCACAGGCTGCCCACAAAAAAGAGCACCTGGAGCGCTGCTTTGGCCGTTGCCCAGAAGCGCGCTCATGGGCGTGACCGTTCCTGACCCGGGCACAGTCCAAGCTTTGTGACCTTGAGCGCCACCGCCGGTGAGGGGCTGAGCATCAACCTTCTGGGGGCCTGCGCATGAGTCATGCGCATGAGTCATGCGCATAAGGCATGCGCATGCCTCGTGCGCATCGACCCGGAAGGTCGCACTCAAACTCGGTCAGCCGAGCCGCAAAAGTGGGTGCCATCGCGTCCTGGCGCCAATTCGAATCCAACAGGCAGACAGCGCGTCGCGGAGGGCCGTGCTCTTGAAATCCAAACACCCAACCGCACATCCGGTGCATAGGCGCACTGGGCATCCGCTCATTGCGCACCCAGTTTTTGGTTTCAGTATTGACCTTATTCAAGAGGAGTTTTCGCATGACCATCGTTCGCTACGAGCCCTGGACGCTCGTGAGCCGCCTGCACCGGCAGCTCGATCGCGCCCTGGGCGAGGTCGCCAACGGCGCGACCGTCAGCTGGATCCCACACGTCGATGTTCGCGAGGAAGCCGAGCGCTTCGTCGTGGCTGCCGACCTGCCGGGCGTCGAGGGTAAGGACATCGAGATCACGGCCGAGAAGGGCGTGCTCACGATCAAGGGCGAGCGCCGCTCGGAGAACAAGGCGTCCAAGGACGGGTACGAGAGCGTCGAGCGCGCCACTGGCACCTTCCTGCGCCGCTTCACGCTGCCCGAGAGTGTGGATGCCGAGGCAATCAAGGCTGCGCACGTCAACGGGGTGCTCGAGATCAGCATTCCGAAGCGCCCGACCGAGCAGCCGCGGCGCATCACCGTACAGGCGGCCTGAGCGTTCCTCCCGTGAGCCGGCAGCGCCACGGCGCGCTGCCGGCCACCTTTTTACCGCGCAGCGGACATTCCGCGCGCGGCGCGGGCCGAGCGCAGCTTCTTGGAGCTAGAATTCCAGCATCATGAGCCGCGCGCTTGCCCTGTGTGTACTCATTGTGGCCGCCGCTGCGCCGCTGCCGGCGGCGATGCCACCGGTGGTGAGCGAGTCGGGGCTGCCGACGCTCGCGCCCATGATCCGCAAGGTCTCGCCCGCGGTGGTCAACATCGCGACGCGCGGCACCATCCGGGAGCGCGGCGCGCAGAACCCGCTGCTCGATGATCCCTTCTTCCGCCGCTTCTTCGATGTGCCACCGGACACCGGCCCGCGCGCCCGTCCGTTCCAGAGCGCGGGCTCCGGCGTCATCTTCGATGCGCGCAGTGGCTACATCGTCACCAACGCGCACGTGGTCGAGAACGCCAGCGAGATCACCGTCACCCTGCAGGATGGCCGGGACTTGAAAGCCGACATCATCGGCAGCGATACGCCTTCGGATGTCGCCGTGCTGCGGGTAAAGCCCGATGGCCTCACGCAGATCCCCCTCGGTGACTCTGCCAGGGTGGAGGTCGGTGATTTCGTGGTAGCCATTGGCAATCCCTTCGGCCTGCAGCACACAGTGACCTCGGGGATCATCAGCGGCCTGTCGCGCTCCGGCATCAATCCCGATGGCTACGAAGATTTCATCCAGACCGACGCTTCCATCAATCCGGGTAACTCCGGGGGCGCCCTGGTCAACCTGCGCGGTGAGCTGATCGGCATCAACACTGCCATCCTCTCGCGCAGCGGCGGCAACATCGGCATCGGCTTCGCCATACCGGTGAACATGGCGCACAGCGTCATGGAGCAGCTCATCCGCTACGGCTCCGTCAAGCGCGGGCAGCTCGGCGTGAGCATGTACACCGTGACACCCGACATCGCGCACTCGCTCGGCCTGCCGAGCGTCGTCGGCGCGCTCGTGTCGCAGGTGGTGGACGGCTCGCCCGCCGATCATGCCGGTATCCGCACCGGCGATGTGATCACCTCGGTGAACGGTCAGCCGGTAAAATCCAATAGCGAGCTGCGCAACACCATTGGCCTGCTGCGGGTCGGCGACAAGGTCGAGATCGGCTTGCTGCGTGACGGCAAGCCGCTGCGCGTCACGGCAGTGATCGCCGACACCAGCCCCGAGCTCGCCGGGGGACCGGCAAGCATCCACAAGAGCTTCGAAGGCGCGGTGCTGGCCGACGCTCCCGACGCCGGCGGTGCGCTGGTGCGCAGCATCGAGCCTGGCAGCGCCGCGGCGCAGGCTGGGTTGCGGGCGGAGGACGTCATCGTTGGCGCGAATCGCAGCCGGGTGAGCAGCGTGCGTGACCTGCGCGACCGCGCCCACGGAGCCGCGGTGCTCGTGCTCGAGGTGCGGCGCGGCGCGACCGTGTTGCTCGTGCCGCTGCGCTGACGGAAGGTTGCCGTACAGCAGCGCCCGGCATGCCGGCCCGGCTCCATGGCGGAAAGGAAGCGTCGTGAACATCTGTGTGCTCGGAGGCAGCGGTTTCGTCGGCACGGAGCTGGTGACGCGGCTGGTGTACGCGGGGCACTGGGTGCGCGTCCCGACGCGCAGTCTCGGCCATGCCGAGCGGTTGCGGGTGCTCGACACCGCGGAGCTACGCGTGGCGAACGTGCACGACCCGCGGGTTCTCAGTCAGTTGTTCGACAACTGCGAGGTCGTAATCAACCTCGTCGGCATCCTCAACGAGCGCGGCCGTGCCACCTTCGAGACGGTGCACGCCGCACTCGCCGCCAAGGTGATGAACGCGGCACGCGGGGCTGGCGTGCGCCGCGTCCTGCACATGAGCTCGCTCGGTGCGGCCGAGCATGCGCCGAGCCGCTACCTGCGCTCCAAGGCAGCCGCCGAGGCTGCGGTGCGCGCCGTGCCTCACCCGGAGCAGCCGCATCCGGTGGTGACGGTCTTCCGCCCGTCGGTGATCTTCGGGGCGGGCGACTCACTCACCAATCGGTTCGCCAGCCTGCTGCGGACGAGCCTTGGAGTGCTGCCGCTGGCGCGCGCCAGGGCGCGCTTCGCACCGATCAGCGTTCTCGACGTCGTGGAGGCGTTCATGCGCGCACTCACTCGCGCGGCGAGCGCCGCGGCGACCTACGAGCTGTGCGGCCCCGAGGTGCTGACACTCGAGGAGATCGTGCGTCTCACCGCGCGCGTCGCGGGTTTGCCCTGCCACATCGTGCCTCTCCCGGATGTGCTGGCGCGACTCCAGGGAGCGGTGATGGGGCTGCTGCCCGGCAAGCCCTTCTCGCTCGACAACTTCCGCTCGCTCACCATCGACAGCGTGTGTCACGAGGACGGCTGCGCCGCGCTCGGCATCGTTCCCCGTCCCCTGCTCGCGCAGCTGCCGCTGTACCTCGGCCCGAGCCTCGTACCGGCCTGACCCGAAGTCACGGCGGTCGCCCGCGGCCGGTTACCGCGCGCACAGTCGGGCGTGCCGCTCGGCGCGCGGCTGCTCGGCGAGCTTGCGGGCCGCGGCGTAGAAGCGCGGCAGGTCATCGTCCTGCTCGTGCAGCAGCCGCATGAACCCCGGCATGCACTCGAAATAGGTCGCCAGGGAGGCGAGGCGGGCGTTGTTCAATCCCTGCGCGATCCACTCCTCGTAGAGCGGCACGCTCACGCCCTCGCGCCGCTCGAGCGCGCGCATGTCGGCCGTGAGGTCCATGAACACCTCCGTCTTCTTCAGCACCATCTGGTTGCGTGGCAGCGCGGAGGTGTACAGCTGCTTCAGCCGCGCACGGGTCGATATCAGCAGGCTCACCAGCTCCTGCTCGCGCTGTTGTGCGTCGCGAAATGCCTGCATGCGCGCGGCCGCTCCCTGGCGCGCGAGCCACCGCTCGAGCCCGACATCCTCGACGGTGGTGGCGAAAGCCTCGTTGAACTCGGAGTCATCCCGCACGTACAGCAGCTGATGTGCCAGCTCGTGGAAGATGGTCGCCGCCAGATCGTCGTCACCGTAGCGCAGCATGCTCGAGAGTACCGGGTCGGCGAACTTGCCGAGTGTCGAGTACGCAGGGACTCCATCGAGCGCGACGTCGAACCCCTGCGCCTCCAGCCCGAGCGCGAACTCGCGCGCCGACTGCTCGTGAAAGTAACCGCGGTACGCGACACACCCCGCCACCGGGAAGCACCAGTGCTTCGGCACGACCGAGAGCTCGGGCACCGCCACGACATTCCACACCACGAACGGCCGTCCGATATCCGCGTAGCTCCGGAAGCTATCGTTGTCGGGCAGCCCGAGCTCGCGCGCGGCGAACTCGCGCGCGGCGCGCACCTGCTCGAGGTGCGCGCGCACGGCCGGCGTGGTGTGCGGATCGGCGATCACCGTATCGATGGGCACGCGCTCGTGCAGCACGTGGTACTCGCCGCTTGCCGCCTGCATGAGGTACGTCGTGCCGCAGCCGCAGAGCAGTGCGCAGCCCGCTGCCAGTGTCAGCAGGCGCCGGCGGCTCGAGCTCCGCGCGCCAGCTGCCGCGCTCGCCGCGCTGCGCGCCGACGGCTCGGTTAACATGCACATCATGCGAGTCTACTTGGTCGGCGGCGCGGTTCGGGACCGCTTGCTCGGTCTCCCCGTCCGCGAGCGCGACTGGGTAGTGGTCGGCGCGACACCCGAGGAGCTGGTACGACGCGGTTACGAACCGGTCGGACGCGAGTTCCCGGTGTTCCTGCATCCAACGAATCACGAGGAGTACGCGCTCGCTCGCCAGGAGCGCAAAGTCGGCCCGGGCTATCGCGGCTTCACGACGCAGTTCGCGCCGACGGTGACACTCGAGGAGGACCTCAGGCGCCGCGATCTCACCATCAACGCGATGGCGGAGGATGAGAATGGCGCGCTCATCGATCCTTACGGTGGGCAGGCAGATCTCGCCGCACGGTTGTTGCGGCACGTGTCGGAAGCGTTCGTCGAGGATCCGGTGCGCATCCTGCGCGTGGCGCGCTTCGCCGCACGGCTGGCGCCGCTGGGATTCCGCGTCGCCGAGGAAACACTGGCGCTCATGCGTCGCATCACCGATTCGGGCGAAGCCCGCACGCTGGTCCCCGAGCGCGTCTGGCAGGAGACCGAACGCGCGCTGGCCGAGGCGCATCCCGAGGTGTTCTTCGACACCCTGCGTGCCTGCGGCGCGCTCGCCGTGATCTATCCGGAGATCGATGCGCTCTTTGGTGTGCCGCAGCCGCCGCGCTGGCATCCGGAGATCGACACCGGGGTCCACGTGATGCTGGCACTGAGATACGCCGCCGCCCAGGGCACACCGGTTGGGGTGCGTTTTGCAGTGCTGACGCACGACCTTGGCAAGGCGCAGACTCCGAAGTCCGAATGGCCGCGTCATCACGGCCACGAGGAGTTGGGCGTGCCGCTCATCAACGAGCTCTGCGACCGCCTCAAGGTGCCCAACGCCCACCGCGAGCTGGCGATCCTCGCCGCGCGCCACCACACGTTGGTACATCGCGCACTCGAGCTGAGACCCGCAACCGTGCTCACGCTGCTGGAGAACTGCGACGCTCTGCGTCGTCCCGAGCGCTTCGCCGAGCTGTTGCTCGCCTGCGAGGCCGATGCCCGCGGACGTAGCGGCCGTGAGGACGCACCTTATCCACAGGTTGGATATCTCAGGGAGGCGCTGGCTGCGGCCGCCGCCGTGACGCTCGCCGAGAGCGAGCGGCGAGGCCTCGAAGGAGCGGAAATCGGCGCGGAGCTGCGCCGCCGTCGGCTCTCAGCCATCAGCAGTCTGAAAAGGGACGCAACGGGTTAGCCGTTTAGCGCCGCTTCAGCGCATCATCCCCGAGCCGATCAACACGAGGAGCACCGATCCCAGCGCGATGCGGTACCAGGCAAAGATCGTGAAGCGGTGCGACTGTACGTAGCGCAGCAGCCACTTTACCGCGATGAACGCGACGATCAGCGAGACCGCGAAGCCGAGCGCGAGCGCATTCCAGTCCTCGCCGGCCGCCTGGCCGCGCACTTTCAGCAGTTCGTAACCCGTCGCGGCAAACATCGTTGGAATGCCGACCAGGAACGCGAATTCGGTGGCCGCGGGACGCAGGGTGAGGCCGGCCAGCATCGCGGCAAAGATGGTCGAGGCCGACCTGGACGTCCCCGGAAACACGGCCGCGAGAATCTGACACGCACCGACCCAGAAGGCGACGTTCCAGCTGACCACGGAGAGCTGCGGCCGGCGAGCCACGATGGCCTCGATGATGAGAATCAGGACGCCGCCGATGAGCGTGGCGAGTGCGATCGGCAGGATGCTCTCCGGTAGTTTCCAACCGAGTCGCGTCGCGATGAAGCCGCAGCTCGCGGTAATGAGGAAAGCCACGATCAGCTTGGCGAGATAGTCGCGGTTATCGGGCTCGTTGAACCGCGTCAGCAGGGTCCACAACCGCCGCCAGTAGATGAGCACGATCGCCAGGATCGCACCGGCCTGGATAGCGACGTTGAACAGCTCCGAACGCCCGCCGAGCCAGCGCTCTGCGATGAGCAGATGACCGGTGCTCGAGATCGGGAGGAACTCGGTTATGCCTTCGACGATGCCGAGGATCACGGTGTTCAGGTTATCGGACACTGGCTGAGGCCCTGTGGTTGAAGAGCCGACATCTTAACCGGCCTGTGTGGCGGCATTCGCCAAGAGTAGGTGGCGTGTCACGGCCACACGCCTACAGCAGGTGACGCAGATCCTGCAGCGCGAAGCCGGCGAGCGGAATGTCCAGGCCGCGCGTGAGCGCCATCATCTTGAAAGCCTCGCCCATCTCCCCCGGCATGATGAGGCGGCGCGCCTCGCCCGCGAGGCGGGCCCGCTCGATGCCCTCCCCGGCCTGCGCCACGAGCTGCTCGATCCTGCAGCCGAGGAGAAAAGCAGCCTGTGTCGCAAACCCCTTGACCTCCAGACCTGCGGCCAGCGCCGCGTCCGCTGCGCGCGTGAAGTCCACCCAGGCCGTGATGTCCTGCACGCCGAGGTTGATATAGGGGTCGTCGTGTGCCAGCTGTTTATAGTGACAACGCAGCGTGCCGCTCCCCCGCTGTTGATGATAGTAATGGCGGCGCGGAAGCCCGTAGTCGCAGAGCAGCAGCAGCCCGCGGGCGAGGCACGCACCGAGTGAGGCGATCCACGGCGCGACGCGCACACACACCTCCGAGGTGTAGCCGGCCGGCAGGGGCTCGGGCAGGCTCATCAGGATTTCATCGCAGGCGCGGGTCAGGCTCGCGTCGGCCGCGGCTTCAGCCTCGGTGAAACTGATCGGCACGGTGGTTCGCGCAGCGGACGGACCGGAGGAAGCATCGAGGACCACGCCAAGCTCCGCGACACCTCCTGCGCCGAACCTGAAGCGCCGGAACGGCAGCGCGTCCGCAACCTCGTTGGCGAGCATCACACCGTGCAAGGGACGTTGCGGCAGCCGCTCGAGCCATACCAGGCGCTCACGCAGCGCCCCTGGCAGCCGCATGAGACGCTCGCGCTGGCGCTCGGCGAGATCGGCGCTCACTTCGAGAATCGCGTAACGCTCGGGCAGCAGGTTCTGGGCAGCGAGCTCGGTGAGCACGGCCCCTGCCATGCGCCCGGTACCCGCCCCGAGCTCGAGAATCTCTCCGCCCGCGTGCGCGAGCACCTCCGCGCACTGCCGCGCGATGCAGCGGGAAAAGAGGTCGGAGACCTCGGGTGCGGTGACGAAGTCGCCACCTGCCCCGAGCTTCGCGCTTCCGGCGCTGTAATAGCCGAGCCCAGGCGCGTACAGCGCGAGCTCCATGAAGCGCTCGAACGGCAGCCAGCCGCCGGCAGCCACGAGCTCCTGCTGCATGAGCTCGGCCAGCCGCCGACTGTGCTCCTGCTCTGCCACGCTGAGTGGCGGCAGGATTGAGCGCGGCGCCGATGCCGTCATAATCGGGACCCATGGCGCATGAGATACTTGAGGCGGCCGGGGCAGGAGTGCCGCCCAGCCTGCTCGGCAAGACGGTGCTGGTGACCGGCGCTGCGCGCCGCGTGGGCGCGGTCATCGCACGTACGCTGCATGCAGCCGGGGCTAACCTCGTGCTGCACTATCGCAGCTCGGCCGACGACGCGACGGCGCTCGCCCAGGAGCTCAACACGCTGCGGCCCGCTTCCGCCGCGCTCGCCGAATGCGACTTGCTGGAAACCGCGCGCCTGCCCGCGCTCATCGAAATAGCGGTGAAAGAGTTCGGCGGCCTCGACATCCTGGTGAACAATGCCTCGACCTTCTATCCCACCCCACTCGGAGACATCACCGAGATGGATTGGGACGATCTCATCGGTACCAACCTGAAAGCGCCGCTGTTTCTCGCACAGGCCGCAGCGTCGCGCCTGCACGAGGCGCACGGCCTCATCGTGAATCTCGCGGATATCCATGGAATGAAGCCGCTGCGTCGTTATCCCGTGTACAGCATCGCCAAGGCGGGACTGATCATGCTGACCCGCTCGCTCGCGCGCGAGCTCGGGCCGCACGTGCGCGTGAACGCGGTGGCTCCCGGGCCGGTCATGTGGCCGGAAGACGGGCTCGATTCCGCGCTGCAGGAAAAAATCACCCAGCGCACCGCGCTGAAACGCCCAGGGTCGGCCGAGGATGTGGCCCGGGCCTGCCTGTTCTTCGCGACCGGCGCGCCGTACGTCACGGGGCAGGTCCTCGCCGTGGACGGAGGTCGCAGCATCGGCTGGTGACCGAAGGATTGATATGCCGCGGCGACATCAGGGCCGCTGGGGAGTCGCCGGGTGCAGCTGCTCGAGCGGATGCGCAGCCTGGTCGAAGCGCCGCCATAGCTCGCCTATTGTGAGGCGTGCCGTGGGATGGATCACATCCGGTGCGAGCGCCGCGAGCGGGCCCAGCATGTACGCCCGCTTGAGCAGATCGGGCCGCGGCAGCTTCAGTCCCGGCTCATCACAGACCAGATCGCCATACAGCAGCACATCGAGATCCATCGAGCGCGGCGCCCACCGCCGGGCAGCGCGCGGCCGGCCACAGTGCATCTCGATTGCATGGAGCCTGGACAGCACCGCGCTCACCGGCAATGCGGTGTCGAAGCCGGCGGCGAGGTTGATGAAGTCCTCCCCCTCGAACCCGACCGCACGGTTGCGATACCACGGCGAGAAGCGCGCTGCGGGGAACTCGCGCCCGAGCTCCTCCACCGCGCGCGCCAGGTTGCGCTCGGGCGCCACGTTGCTGCCGGCGCCGACGTAGACCGCGGGCACGGTTTCAGCTGCCGCCGCCAGCGAGCCCGGCGCGCGCCGCGGCCGAGGCAGGCAGGTCGGCACGGCTGCGCTCGATGAGCACGCCGACGTCGCGGGAGCTGCGGATCGCACCGGGCTTGTTGAGCGCAACGCGCACCCACTCCACCCCGAACTCCTCGAGAATCAGCAGCGCGACATTGTGCGCGAGCGTCTCGACCAGCTTGAACTCGGAGGCCGCGACGAACGCCAGCACGCGCTTCGCCACCTTCTTGTAGTCGAGCGTGTCGGCCACTTCGTCGGCGAGTGAAGCGTGACGGCAGTCCACCGGCAGCTCGAGGTCGAGCACCACCGTCTGTTTCACCCGGCGCTCCCAGTCGATGAAGCCGATGACGCACTCGGCCGTGAGCCCATGCAGGAAGATGCGGTCGCCCGAGTGTTGGCCGTGGCTCATGCGCTCACCGGGAGCAGCGACTCGAGCGGCCACTGCGCGCGAGCCTCGATGGCGAGGTCACCGTGCTGGCCCGCCTCGAGGCGCTTGAGGCCGGCGACGGCAATCATCGCGGCGTTGTCGGTGGAGAATTCTATCCGCGGATAGTACACGCGCGCGCCGCCGCGTACCGCGGCAGCGCTCAGGCGCTCGCGCAGCAGGAGATTCGCGCTCACCCCGCCAGACACGACGAGCGCGGTGAGCCCGGTGTACTCGAGCGCGCGCAGCGACTTGGCCACCAGAGTCTCGACGATCGCTTCCTGCACCGCGCGCGCCACATCGGCGCGCAGTTCTGCCGTGAGCTCACGCCCGTGGAGCGCATGGCGCACGGAGGTCTTGAGCCCAGAGAAGCTGAACTCGAGGCCCGCCCGATCGAGCATCGGCCGCGGAAAGCTGAAGGCACCGGGTCTACCCTCAGCGGCGATTTGCGCGAGCTGCGGACCGCCAGGGTAGGGCAGCCCGAGGAGCTTCGCGGTCTTGTCGAACGCCTCGCCCGCCGCATCGTCGCGACTCGTCCCCAACACGCGGTAGCGGCCGATGCCGGCGACCTCGATGAGGAGCGTGTGTCCCCCGGAGACCAGCAGCGCGAGGTGCGGGAAAGGCGGTGGCTCGGGCTCGAGCAACGGTGCGAGCAGATGTCCCTCCAGATGATGCACCCCGATCGCGGGCAGCCCCCAGGCGTAGGCCAGGCTGCGGGCGAGCGAGGCACCCGTGAGCAGCGCGCCGATCAACCCGGGGCCGGCGGTGTAGGCCACACCGTGCAGCTCGCGGGCATCGGTGTCGGCCCGCTCCAGCGCGCGCTCGATGAGCGGCAGCAGTCGCCGCACGTGATCGCGCGAGGCAAGCTCCGGCACCACACCGCCATAGGCGCGGTGCAGCTCGACCTGGCTGAAGAGCTCGTGCGCGAGCAGCCCCGCGCGCGCATCGAGCACCGCGGCAGCGCTCTCATCACAGGAGGATTCGATCGCCAACACTCTCATGAAATAACTCTAGCGCAGTTGACACATGCGGTGTTCCGGCCCCACGCAGCCACTGGAGAGGTATAGTCCGAGCTCAAGAAGGCGTTCCAAGAACATGGCGCGTGTGCGCTTCAACCCGCGTGACCAAAAAGCTCTGCTCCCCGCTCTCGCGTGGCTCGCGTCGGCGGCTCTCGCCTCGACCGCCGCTTACCCCGAGCCCTGCAGGATCGCCCGCACGCCGGACATCCCGGTGACCATGCGCGGACTGACGCCGATGGTGCACGCGCAGATCAACGGTCAGGACGCCCTGCTGGTTGCCGACAGCGGTGCATTCTTCAGCACCCTCACGCCGGCGGCGGCTCAGCAATTCCAGCTGCCGTCGGTGCCATTTCCGGGACTGTGGGTAGAGGGCGTCGGGGGTCACGAAGCCGCGCGGGTCGTCAGGGTGAGGAAATTCACCCTGATCGGCAATACCTGGGATGACGTCGAGTTCGTCGTCGCCGGCAGCCGCTTCGGGGGCGAAGCGGTCGGGCTTCTCGGGCAGAACGTGTTCCGCATCGCAGATGTCGAGTACGACCTGGCGAACGGCGTGATCCGGCTCGTGCGGCCCAAGGGGGATTGCAAGCGGACTTCTCTCGCCTATTGGGCAGACGCTGCCGGGAAGCCCTATTCGGTGATCGACATCGAGTCCGCCACGACCGGGCAGCCCCATACCAAGTCGGTGGCCTACCTCAATGGGGTCAAGATCCGCGTGATCTTCGACACCGGCGCGGCGCAGTCGTTACTGACACTCGGCGCCGCCAAGCATGCCGGAATCACACCGAGCAGCGATGGAGTGACCGACGGCGGCGACTCCTACGGTCTGGGACACAGGATGACCAGGACCTGGATAACGCGCTTCTCGAGCTTCAAGATCGGGGATGAGGAAATTCGGCATGCCGAGCTGCGCTTCGGCGACGTCGAGCTTCTCAACGCCGACATGCTGATCGGCGCCGACTTCTTCCTGTCGCATCGCGTCTACGTCGCCAGCAGCCAGAATCGCGTTTACTTTACTTACAACGGCGGTCCGGTATTCGATCTTTCGGCCGCCCGCGCACCGGCCGAGGCGGCCGGCGCGGAAGCCGGGCCAGAGACTGCGGCGGAACCGGTGGCGCCCGATGCGGCCAGCCGGCTCGACCAGCCCACCGATGCGGCGGGCTTCGCGCGGCGCGGCGCCGCGTCTGACGCCCGGCACGATTACGAGGCCGCCATCGCCGATCTCACCCGTGCCTGTGAGCTTGCGCCCACCGAGTCCAGCCACTTCTATCAACGCGGCATGGCGCACTGGCACACGGGAGATGCGGATGCGGCCCTGGCCGATTTCGACCAGGCGATCAAGCTCAAACCCGACAATGCCGAGGCTCTCATCGGGCGTGCCAGCCTGCGCGCGAGCCGCAAGGCGCCTGCGGCCGAGGTAACCCGGGATCTCGAAGCTGCTGTGAGTGCACTGCCGAAGCAGGCCGAGATGCACCTGCAAATCGGCAGCCTGTACGACTCCGTCGGCCAGCCGGCCGCCGCCGTGAGCGAGTACTCGAAGTGGATCGACTCGCATCCGCGCGACAACCTGCTCATGGCGGGCGCACTCAACTCCCGCTGCTGGAGCCGCGCGCTCGCCGCGAAGGAGCTGGAGCAGGCGCTCAGCGACTGCAACGCGGCCCTCAGGATGAAACCCAACACCGCGGACTTCCTCGACAGCCGGGGGCTCGTCCACCTGCGGCAGAACAACTACGACAAGGCCATCGCCGACTACGACGCAGCGCTGCACCTTGAGCCGAAGATTGCGTGGTCCCTCTATGGTCGCGGGCTGGCCAAGCTCCACAAGGGGTTGACGGCCGAGGGACAGGCGGACATCGCGGCCGCATCCGCTCTGCAGCCGAAGCTCGCCGAGCGCGCTGCCGGATACGGCATCACTCCCTGACAGGACCACGGAGGGCGGGCGTGCGCGACAGGCGTAACATGCCGATGAATCTGGCGTTCACGCTCCGCATGAGGACTCTTTCGATGGCGCTGTGCCGCTCACCGATCAGCGCCGCTTTGGTGGCGGCACTGCTGTGCTGCGCTGGCTGCGCGACCAGCGGAAAGAGCGAGAGCGGCTCCTCCAGCGAGACCGGCCCTCCGCGCACTGCCGCCTCCGGCCCAGCGGGTTCCGACCTCGCCACCGACAGCAACTCCTGCAGTGCCCCGGCCTCCTCGCCGCGAGGCAGTTGCGGCGGCTGCTCCGTGAGCTGTGGTGATAAATCGGCCTCTTGTACACCTGGTGAGGAATGGCCGAGCGGTGGTCCCTCGTGCCTGAGGACCGCCGTCTGCACGTGTCACTGAGACGATGGACGGTCCCGGGCCGCTTTTGCCTTTGCACCGGGGCTCCTTTAGAATCCCCCGCCCCCGAGTGGCCGGCACTCCCGTGCTGCGTTGGGCTGCAAGCTTCAGATTCCCTTGTCCATCAATGATTTGAGGTTTTGATGCCGAGCGTTCGCGTCCGTGAGAATGAGTACTTCGATGCCGCCCTGCGGCGTTTCAAACGCGCCTGCGAGAAGGCCGGCATTCTCACCGAGCTGCGCCGCCGCGAGTTCTACGAGAAGCCCACGCAGGAGCGTAAGCGCAAGAAGGCGGCGGCCATCAAGCGCCACATGAAGCGCGTCTCCCGCGACGGTATGCGCAGCTCCCGGTAAGGGACTGCACCAAAGCGCCATGGCGCTCAAGGACCGCGTCACCGAGGACATGAAGACGGCGATGCGAGCCGGTGACAAGGAGCGGCTCGCCACGGTCCGTCTGCTGCTCGCGGCAATCAAGCAGCGCGAAGTGGACGAGCGCATCACCCTCGATGACGGTCAGATCCTCGCGGTCATCGAAAAGATGATCAAGCAGCGCCGCGAATCCATCAGCCAGTTCGAGATCGGTGGCCGCAGCGACCTGGTCGCGAAGGAGAACGCCGAGATTGGCGTGCTGCAGGCATATCTGCCTGCACAGCTGACACCGTCCGAGGTCGAGACTCTCATCGCCGAGGCGATCGCCGCGACCGGAGCCGCGTCGATCAAAGACATGGGCAAGGTGATGGGCTTCGTGAAGCCGAAGGCTCAGGGCCGCACCGACATGGGCGCGCTCAGCGCGCGGATCAAGCAGAAACTCGGCTGACGCCCTCCGCGGTACGCGGCACTTGGGACGCATCCCCCAGCACTTCATCGACGAGCTCATCGCGCGCACCGATATCGTGGAGCTCATCGGCGCACGCGTGCCGTTGAAGAAATCCGGCCGCGAGTACAAGGCCTGCTGCCCATTCCACGCCGAGAAGACCCCCTCCTTCTGGGTGAGTCCCGACAAGCAGTTCTATCACTGCTTTGGCTGCGGCAAGCACGGCACTGCGCTCGGCTTCCTCATGGATCACGATCACATGGCCTTTCCGGAGGCCGTGGAGGAGCTCGCGACCCGCCTGGGACTCGAGGTCCCGCAGGAAGGCGGTGCCGAGCGCATCACGGCGCGCGCCGATGAGCCGCTCTATGAGCTGATGGCACGCGTCGCGCGCTTCTACAGCGAGCAGCTCGCGCGCGAGCCGCGGGCGCGAGATTACCTCGCGAAGCGTGGCCTCACGGACGCCAGCCTGGAGCGCTTCGCGATCGGTTACGCGCCGAACTCGTGGAGCGAGCTCCTGCGCAGTTTCGGCGCAGGCGTCGCCGAGCGCAAACGCCTCGCAGAGGCCGGCCTCATCATCGAGCGCGAGCGTGGTGGCGGCCGCGAGGGTGAGCGCTACTACGATCGCTTTCGCGATCGCGTGATGTTTCCCATCCGCGATGCCCGCGGGCGGGTCATCGCCTTTGGTGGACGCATTATCGATGCTGGCGAGCCGAAGTATCTCAACTCGCCCGAGACGGTGCTGTTTCACAAGGGTCGCGAGCTGTACGGCCTTTACGAGACGCGCCGCGCGCGCCGCAGTCTAGAGAGACTGGTGGTCGTCGAGGGCTACATGGACACGGTGAGCCTGCACCAGTCGGGCATCGACTACGCGGTGGCAACCCTCGGCACCGCGACGACCGCAGAGCATTTCAGGCGCATCTTCCGCCTCGTGCCGACCGTGGTGTTTGCCTTCGACGGCGATCGCGCCGGGCGCGCCGCAGCGTGGCGCGCTCTGCAGCAGGCCCTGCCCGAGGCGCGCGAGGGACGCGAGATCCGCTTTCTGTTCCTGCCCCAGGGGCACGATCCGGACACGCTCATTGCGGCTGAAGGCCGCGAGGCGTTCGAGCAGCGACTCGCGGCGGCCGTGCCCCTGTCGGAATACATGGTGCGGGAGCTCTCTGAGCAGAGCGAGCTCGCCTCGGCGGACGGACGTGCGCGTTTTGCGGAGCACGCACGACCGCTCTTTGTCCGGGTTCCGGAGGGCGTGTACCGCGAGCTGCTGCTCGCGCGGCTGGCGCAGGTGGTTGGCCTCACTCCGGCGCGTCTCGAGGCGCTGTGGACGGGCGGGAAGATGGCTGCACCATCAACGCCATCGCCGTCCCCGGCACGCCGCCCGGCAACGGCGCGTCCGGCCCGCGCAGCCGGCCGCGGCGGCCTCGTGCGGCAGGCCATCATCCGGCTGCTGCATTACCCGATCATCGCACTCGAGGTCACTGGCAGTGAGCGCGCCGGGCTCGATGCGAGCGAAGAGCCGGGTGTGCCGCTGTTGCGTGAGCTGCTCGATGACCTGCGCGAGCAGCCAGCGCAGATTCCTGCACAGGTGATCCAGCGATGGATGGGCCACAAGGACGGTGAGACGCTGCAGAAACTCCTCGGGCGCGAGGAGGTCATTACCGGGGCGGCCGCGGCCGCTCAGGAGCTGCGGGCCGCACTGACGAAGCTCGCGGATCAGGCTGCAGGAAAGCGCCTACAGGCGCTCGAGGCCAAGAGCCGGACCGGGAGTCTCGCGGCTGAGGAACTCGTTGAATTTCAGAGCCTTATTGAGAGACTGAGTCACCGCGACGCGCGCGGAGGTTAAATGAATTTGGTGATTTCGGCGGGCGTGAAATAAACTTGTGGGCTTTGTCTTTAGCCCCCTTGAGCTAGCCCCCTCCGGGCAGCACATAGGGGAAACCAGGCCGTAATCCCCGCCGCTACACATGACACGTAAGCACAAGCCCCAGAATTCGCACAAGAAGCGACCCTCGGCGCAGAACAGCAAGCCGCTCAAGACGCCGGCCACCGACAAAGCCGTCGTGGCGGTGGCCGGTCTGCGTGACAAGGATCGCGGCAAGCATGCGGCAGTCATCGCTCGCAAGGCTGCCGCCGGGATGGGTGCGCGCGTTGCGGTCCCGAATGCCCGAATGACTGACGCTGCCCGTCCCGCGGATGCGAAGACTCCCGGTGGCAAGCTCAACGCCGACAAGCGTCCCCTCGGACTCGAGCGGCGCGTGCCCGTGATGCCCGAAGACCGCCAGTCGCAGCTGAAGCTGCTCATCGCGCGCGGCAAGGAGCAGGGCTATCTCACCTACGCGCAGGTGAACGATCACCTGCCCTCCGAGATCGTCGATCCGGAGCAGATCGAGGACATCGTCAACACCATCAACGACATGGGCATTCCGGTGTACGAGAAGGCACCGGACACCGAGTCGTTGCTCGCCACCGAGCCCTCGGCGCCCGCCGATGAAGAGGCGATCGAGGAGGCGGCAGCGGCGCTCGCCGCGCTCGACGCCGAGCTCGGTCGCACCACCGACCCGGTGCGCATGTACATGCGCGAGATGGGCACCGTGGAGCTGCTCACGCGTGAGGGCGAGATCCGCATCGCCAAGCGCATCGAGGAGGGGCTCGACGCGGTACGCAGTGCGCTTGCCATGTATCCACCGACCCAAGATTTTCTGCTGAGGGCCTACGAGCCCGTGAAGGCGGGTCAGGGGCGCCTGGTAGATCTGATCGTCGGCTTCATCGATCCGAATGCGCCGGACGTCATCGCGCAGCCACAGAATCCCACCAAGGTGGAAGTGGTTGCCGCGGAGGAGAAGCTGGACGATGACGATGAGGCCGAGGAGAACGGCGACAGCGAGGAAGAGGAGGCCGTCGACACTGGTCCCGATCCGATCGAGGCCGCAGCGCGCTTCGCGTCGATCGCGAAGCTCCAGGCCCAGGCGCTGGCCTCGATCGCGAAGCTCGGTGCCCGTGATCCGAAGACCCTGCGCCAGCGCAAGAAGCTCGCCGATGAGTTCATGGAGCTGCGCCTCTCGCCGCGCATGTTCGATGCGCTGATCCTCAACCTGCGCACGCACGTCTCAGAACTTCGCCAGCTCGAGAAGGAGATCATGGTCATCGCCGTGCGCGATGCCGGCATGCCGCGCAAGGACTTCATCGCGTCCTTCCCGAAGAATGAGACCAATCCCCGCTGGCTCGGCAAGCACGTCAAGAGCGGCAAGAAGTACTCGGCACCGCTCGCGAAGTTCAAGGACGAGATCGAGCGGCGGCAGAAGAAGCTCGAGCAGCTCGAGGGCCAGTATCACCTCAGCATCAACGACATCAAGGAAGTGAACCGCGAGGTGTCGATCGGCGAGGCCAAGGCGCGCCGCGCCAAGAAGGAGATGGTCGAGGCGAACCTGCGCCTGGTGATCTCCATAGCCAAGAAGTACACCAACCGTGGGCTGCAGTTCCTCGACCTCATCCAGGAAGGCAACA
>DATMPW010000046.1:0-24242 GCA_035566915.1 Steroidobacteraceae bacterium | reverse complement strand
TTCCACAAGCTGTGAGTCAAGCGATTGCCTTCGCAGCGACATGCCCGCAGTGCAAGCGCGAGCAGCTGCAGGACGGCTTTACGGTCGCCGATCTGATGAGATTGCTCTATGTCGGCTATCCCGTCGAAGCATACTGCGCGTTTTGCTGCGAATTCTGGACTGTCAGCCTTCAAAAACGAGTCGAGCTTGGCGAGGTTGTTGCGGCTGCTTGCGGAGCTGCGTCGCCGCTCACACCACCACAGTTGACGATGGTCATCGATTGAGGCCGCGCGGCCCGGGCCTCGCCGCTGCCACGACCTCGGCGCCTCTCTTGCCGCATCTCAAGGTGAAGGCTCTAAAGGACGCCGCTGACGCTTGTTGCTGTGTTTCTGGTTCCTCGAGCCGCGGCTGAAATTTTTTGGCTGGTCAGCCCAGAGCCGGACTTCTTTTTGAATCGCAACCACGGCCAGCACTCACTCTCAGCGCCCCGCTTAACCTTCTTCCAGAAGTCCCTCATACCTACCCCAGGCAAGCCGAGGCCGGCGGAGCCGATCCGCGTCCAGTCGCGCGCCACTCGATAGAGTAGGACACGAGATCCCCGACGGTATCCCAGACCGTTGCCGCGCATCCGGTGTAGATATATGGACTCCCGCCGCCGCCACGGCCGCCTGTGGCGCAACTCGTGTAGGCGTAAACGAGTCCCGTATAGGTCGAGGTGGTGGCATCGAAGCCCGTCACGGCGTACCGCTCGGGCGATGCCCCGCAGGCGTGTCCCGTGACCTGATAGCCCGTCGGCAGTTCATGGTTGATCGACTGCGCGAGGGCCAACGCGGGGATAAGTGTCAACAGGGGTGCAATTTTCACGGGCTTTATGGAGTCACCAAAGTTGGCGTGTAATAGGTCGCATAGCAAGCGACGCTTCCACACGCCTGCGTGATGATCGTCTCGGCGACATATCCGCCAGAGTTTGTGTATGTCTCAGTTGGATCGGCGGTAGGACAATACACGCTTATGGGATACCCATTGCTTCCACGTCCCGGAGTCGCAGTAGTATTCACGAGTGTCCCGGTGAGATCCCATTGGAACTGCACGCAGACCTTGTAGTAATAAAGCCCACCCCCACGACCGCTGCTGCCGCAGACAAATGTCCCCTGTACTTGGCCGAGAACATAGTTTCCATCAGCACTGAATCCCGTCGCTATAGTTTTGTACGCTGAGACTGTTGCCGTCCAAGCACCACAACGGAAAAGTGTTACCGGGGGCGTGAGATTAACTGTATGCGGGGTAGGCAGGCTTATCTCACCGGCTTGTGCCAGTGTCGCGACAAAAAGAAAAAGCAAAGCAAGAGTTTTCATGATTTCTCCGGTTGAATTACCTTCATTTCGTGAATTGAGGGTTCAATCCGCAATCCTCACCGCTTTGCACTTGGCATAGACCGGTTTCTCGGGGCTGTTGAATTCCCAGTACCTTTTATCGGCCCAACCCGCTACCCTCGTGGTATAGATCGCCATCGGCCAGCGAGAAAGTCGGCACGGTTTTCACGGTCCACCTCATGGCATCAGCAGCACCGGGATGTTAGTTCCGGTACCATCAACTTCCAGGCCGGTATTGCCGGCGGCGTCGATGCCCTGCACCCAACCGCGCACGCCGTCAATCGTCTCAAACGGCCCGTACACTTTCGCGGGGCACACGGGCGCGCCCTGGAACGAGTAGAGGTAACACTGCGTGGCCGACAGCGCGGTGCCCGTGGTGTCCCACTCAACGAGCGCGTACGCGCCGGGGTTCCTGGGGTTGCCGCCGTAGTAGTGGCACATGCCGTGCCACTCACCGTCGCTGCTCACGCCGTGCAGGAAGCATTGCGGCGCGAGGGCGAACGGCAAACCGGGAAACGGGGAGGGGAAGTAAGGCTGCAGCTTAACCTCGCTCGCGAGGGCTGAAGAGGACAGAAGAAAAGACAACACAAACAGAGACTTCATAACCCCTCCGTTCGGTTAGCCGCACAGAACAGCCGCAACTTTCCCGGCCGCCGGCACGTAGCACCTGCGGAAGCATCACTGCGCAAAGGTCAGTGCCGCGAGCGGACCGAAGCATCGCGTTCACTGCCAGTGTGTTGACAGCGCGCGAGTAGAAGCCTTTTTTTCCTAATGTGCAATCTGTCGGTATGTTGGTTGTTGACGACAGAGCAGCCTTACTAGGGGGAATTACCCAGCTTCGGATGCGAATCGTGTGTGAGTTCCTCCGACAACACGCATGGAAATTACTGACAGGCGAGGATTGCGTGGCAGCTACACTTTGCCTGTCAGGCTCACAGGGACGTCGACCACCATGACCGATGCCGACTACCGCGAGATGGCCTCACGACTCTGCGGGCCGGATAACGCGGTAGCGAAAGCGTGGACTCGCGGACGCTGCACCGGCTATCAGATTCTGCTGCTTCGATGAGATCAGTCTGGAGTGAGGCTAGAACGCGACCGTGTCGGTCCCAGCATGCGAGAGCGCATACAGCTACAGCCTGCAGCGGCGCGCGGGCGCGGCGGTTTCCAGTTCGAGGGCGGTGAGGTCGGAGCAGCATGCAGCGCGGCGGTCCTTCGGACTGCGAGCAGGTGTACGCTGGCTCTCCCTGCCGCACAGCGCAGCGGCGCGAGAGGCCGAGCCCCATGCCGCAACCTGACCTCGAGGAGTTGCTCAAGAAGCTGCGCGCGAGCGCACGCAAGCTCATCGACGCGGGCAAGTTGCCTGCGACGACTAAGCCGTACCAAACGATTGGCGATTGCGTCACCAGGCACGAGCATTGTCGCCTATGCGACAAGCTCATGGAGTCCACGGAGTTCATGCCTGGCGAGGCGCGGTACATGATTTCCCCCGAAGCGCGAGGGCCGAGCTTTGGGCCTCTGCACTTCTTGTGTCACGCCGCTTGGCAGATAGAAGCAGCCGAGGCGGAGCAGCAAGCTTCTCTGAGCGGGCCTGAACGCCCAGGGCGTCTTGCCACGCCTTCGGGCGACTGAGCGCCCGCGTCTCCGCGGCGCCACCGCCGTGCGAGGAATTTTGCTGATTCGCTCCGCCGAATGGCTGGCTGCGGTGATTAGTCTCCCCGCCTTGGGGCGGCCGTCACTAAATTAGTGAAAAATACTGAACGGATGGCTTGCGTACTTGCGGGACGCTATACCGCCGTGACCTGGTCGAGTCCAAGGGTAGAATCGGCCGCCGTGCCGATCGCTCGGTCCGAACTCAATGCGCTGGATCCGTGTCCGTGCGAGGGCTGTCGACTCGCACTTCGCTGCGACACGGAGCACCTAGCCTGCGTGGCGTTTAGCCTATTCATGACTGGCAAGAGCTCGGACCGCTGGCAAGTTGCACCTCGAGTCCCCACGCGGGAGCGCTACGAAAGCCTTCTTGGCGCCCCCATGACCGCCCTCGGCGTGACTCTATCTTCGCCGTCCGCTGATACATAGGTGATACATAGAGAGCTCGAGTCGTGGTGAGCTCATGGACAACGAGAGGCGTAGCTTGTTGATTTTACTGGTCGGGGTGACTGGATTTGAACCAGCGACTCCTACGTCCCGAACGTAGTGCTCTACCAGGCTGAGCTACACCCCGAATCCCGGGCAGGACCCGCGGACCGGAAGGCTGCCGGACGGCGGGGCCGCGCAGTGTACTCAACCGGCCCGCCGCCTTCAATGCGAGTCAGCTGCCCGCCTTCTGCACGACGATGCGGCCAAGATGCATGACGAACAGCGGGTGCTCGGTGGAACGGATGTCGCTCAGCGCGTTACCCGGCACCGCGACGATGTCGGCAGCCTTACCGGCTTCGAGCGTGCCGACGTCTGCTTGTACCCCGAGGAGCTTCGCGGCATCCCGCGTTCCAGAAAGGAGTGCGGCGGCCGGGCTCATGCCGAGATCCGTCATGAGGCCGAATTCCATGCCATTCATGCCGTGCGGATAGACCCCCGCGTCCGTACCGAAGGCGATCGGCACACCGATCCGTAGTGCCGCCTTGAACATGTTGCCGTGGGCCGCGGCGGCAGCACGCGCCTTGGCGGCAATGTTTGGCGGAAAAGTGTCTGCCATCTTGTCCGTCCAGTACACCGCCATGCGCGTGGGCACGAGGTACACACCCTTGGACTTCATGAGCTTCAGGGTGTCCTCGGTGAGAAAGCTGCCGTGCTCGATCGAGTCCACGCCGGCAGCGATCGCGAGCCGCGCCGCGTTGTCTCCGTGGCAGTGCGCAGCCACCTTGCGGTTCCACTTGTGCGCTTCGGAGACGATCGCGGAGAGCTCCTCCGGAGTGAGCTGCGGGACATCGACCGGATCGGATTCGGACAATACTCCGCCGCTCGGGGCGATCTTGATGACATCCGCGCCCCACTTCATCTGGTAGCGCACTGCCTCGCGGCACTCCTCCGGACCACTGCAGATTCCTTCGATCGGACCCCAGGGCTTCACACGGTCGGGCGGATACGAGTAGTTGTCGAAATGCCCGCCGGGCGAACCGATGCCGTGCGCCGCCGTCAGCATGTGCGGTCCGACCGCCACTCCCGCATTGATGGCGTTGCGCAGCCCGATGTCGACGAAATCCGAAGCCCCTACGTTGCGCACGGTGGTGAAGCCCGCTTCGAGCGTGCGCCGTGCGTACTGCGCGCCGTAGAGAGCCTGCTCGGCCGGGAAGCGCATGATGCGGTTGTACACGAAGTGGTAGTAGTCCTTCTCGAACTCGAGTGTCAGATGCGTGTGGGCGTCAATGAAGCCCGGCAACAACGTCGCATCTCCGAGATCGATGGCGCGCGCGCCGGCGGGCGCCACGCCTCCCACCGACACGATGCGATCGCCGCGCACGACGACGGTGCCGCCGTCCTTGAGCCCCGTGCCAGTGGAATCAAACAGGTGGGCTGCTTTCAGCACGATGGCTTCGGGGGGAGCGCTTGCCTCTGCGGCAGACGCGATGGGTGCCCCGCTGGCGCAGAACGCAGCGGCTGTTGCCAGGATCGCGGCCGCGTCAAGCCTGCGAACTACGATGTGGGAGCGCGTTCGTGTTGTCATGTGTGCTTCCGCATCGATTCGATTACGTCGTGTGCTCGACCGAGAAGGCCGCCAAGGCCGCGAGCCCATCCCGGCAGTGTGACTCCGGCAACGCAGTAAGTGCCGTCTGGGCCCGCGCAGCGTGCTCGCGCGCGAGGCGCGCGGCGTATTCGAGTCCGCCGGTAGCTTCGATGGCCGTAATGACCGGCTCGAGCTGGGTCACACCTCCGCGCTGAATGGCCTCGCGAATGATCGCGCGCTGCTGTTCGTTGCCATGCCGCAGCGCGTGAATCAGCGGCAGTGTGGGCTTGCCTTCTGCGAGATCGTCGCCGAGGTTCTTGCCGCGTTCCTCGGGGTTGGAGCGATAGTCGAGCACGTCATCCACCAGCTGATAGGCGGTGCCGAGATGGCGGCCGTAGGCAGCGAGCTCCTGGCGCACGCGCGGCGTGGCCCCGGAGAGCACCGCGGCGACCTCGGCGCCTGCTTCGAAGAGCTTGGCCGTCTTGCGATAGATCACCTCGAGGTAGCGCTGCTCGGTGGTGTGCGGGTCATGGGCGTTCATGAGCTGCAGCACTTCGCCCTCGGCGATCACGTTCGTGGCCTCCGCCATGATCTCCATCACGGGCTGGCTGGAGAGTGCCGCCATCATCTGGAAGGCACGCGAATACACGAAATCCCCGACCAGCACGCTCGCGGGGTTTCCGAAAACCCGGTTGGCGGTGTGCCGACCACGGCGCAGGGCGGAGCCGTCGACCACGTCGTCGTGCAGCAGGGTGGCGGTGTGGATGAATTCGATGAACGCCGCCGCCTCGATATGCGCGTTCCCCGAATAGCCACACGCACGCGCGGTCAACACCACCAGCAGCGGCCGCAGCCGCTTGCCGCCGCCGGCGATGATGTGCTCGGCGACCTGGTCGACGAGCGGCACGGCACTCTTCAGCCGGGCCCGGATCACCCCGTCCACGGCGCTCAGGTCGCCCTCTGCCAGCGTGCGTATCTCGTCCAGGGTCATGTCGTTCGCTCGGCCCGTGCTGATCGTTTGCCGCGCAAGTTGCGGCCCCGCATCCTAGCCGACGCGGGCGGCTTTGGAGAAATGCACGGCGGACCCCCTCCGGTGAGGCGAATTTATGCGCTAAGTCCCGGTCAATACTGGAGAAAAGGCCGTTTGACCGGGACGGGGTGCGCCAGTAGAATGCGCGGCCTTTCAACCTTGGCTCCATTGCTCCTAAACCACTATGTACGCGGTCATCGCCACGGGCGGCAAGCAGTATCGGGTGACGAAGGACGGCGTGCTGCGCGTCGAGAAGCTCGACGCCGAGCCCGGCGCCACGGTCGAGTTCGGTGAAGTGCTGCTCGTCGGTGAGGGCGCGGACGTCAAGGTGGGCAAGCCCACCCTGCAGGGCGGCAAGGTGCTGGCCACCGTGGTACGCCACGGCAAGGGCCCCAAGATATCGGTCGTGAAGTTCAAGCGCCGCGCGCACTACCTGCGGCAGAAGAACCACCGGCAGATGTTCACCGAGGTGAAGGTGACCGACATCAGCGCGGGTTGAGCGGCACGGCAACATTCCTCAGGCAGCGATAACTCATGGCACACAAAAAGGCAGGCGGCAGTACCAAGAACGGCCGCGACTCCCACTCCAAACGCCTCGGCGTGAAGCGCTTCGGTGGCGAGCACGTGCTCGCCGGCAACATCATCGTGCGCCAGCGCGGCACGCAGGTGCGCGCCGGCTCGAATGTCGGGGTGGGGAGTGACCACACGCTCTTCGCCAAGGTCACGGGGAAGATCCAGTTCAAGAAGAAGGGCGCGGAGCAGCGCCTGTACGTCAACGTGCTGCCCGATCAGGCCTGATCGGCGGCTGGCCAACGACGGCTCTCAAGGCGGCCCGAACGAAAAGACCCCGGCGCTGACCGGGGTTTTTCGTCTGAGAGCTCAGCCGCAACGCCGCGCCGCCGGCAGCGACATCCTCACTCAGAAGCGCACCATCAGATCCGCGCCGTAGGTGCGCGGCTCGCCGACCAGCGCATAGTCGAAACCCAGGGCGCCGGTATCCGCGTCTTTTTGATTGAGAGCGTAGGCGAGGTACTGGCGGTTGGTGATGTTCTTGATCCACGCGGCGATCGCCCAACCGCGCTTGCCGGTGCTCTCGAACGACAGCCGGGCGTTGGCCACGCCATAGGCGCCCTGTGCGTCGCGCTCGGTGTTGAAGGCGTCGAAATACTGCTTACCGTAGTAGTTGCCATCGACGTACAGCCGCAGGTCGCCCGCTGTGAGGTGCAGGAAGCGCCAGTCGACGGCCAGCATCGCGTTGTAGTCCGGCGCCTGGATCAGCTGGTTGCCGACACAGCAGACGCGCGGGATGGTGTGCGCGGTATCCACGAATTCGCCCTGGTGCAGCGTCAGCTCGACGTATTTGCTGTGCAGCAGGCCGAGATTCGCCATGATCTGCAGATCATTCGTCGCCCTGACCTGGAACTCGAACTCAGCGCCATCGACGCGCGACTTCGGCGCATTGACGGTGCGGAAACCGGTGCCGAGGCCGCCCGGCAGATTGAAAGCATCGAGGAACTGCTGATTCTTGTAGTCGTAGTGGAAGACCGCGACGTTGAAGATGCCGCGACGATTCCAGAACTCTGTCTTGGCGCCGATCTCGTAGGAAGTCAGTTTTTCCGGCTCGGCGAAGGTGAGCTCGCTGTTGTCGTTGTACGCCTGGCCGTTGAAGGCGACGCCACGGTAGCCCTGGCTGATGCTCAGGTAGGTGAGCACCTCCTCGTTCACTCTCCAGTCGGCTCCGACCTTACCACTGACGTTGTTGGTGTCGTTCTCGAAGGTGGGGACGAATCCGAGTCCCTGCACCGCAAGTCCCTGCTGGAAGTAGCTGCGCGATGCCGTAGGTGATTGATTGGGTTGTGGCGGCGGGTAGAGCGCGGGATTGCCGATGGTCTGCGTCCACCAGGTCGTCGCATCGATGTTCGGGCTCATACCCACCGAGCCCGGACTCGGCAGCCCGCCCTCGAGAGCGTAGAAATTCTCGATCGTCACCTTGTCCTTCGTGTAGCGCACGCCGCCGCGCAGGGTGACCTGGGGGGTGATGTCGTAGGTCAGATTGAGGAATATCGCGCGGCTGTCCTTGATCTGATCGAAATTGTTGTACTCATCGAATCCGTACAGCGGCAACGCAATGCTCGCTGAGGTCGGCGGTTGCGGATTCCAGTAGTTGCAGTAGGGCGGTCCGCAACCATCGAAGAAGTGGAATTGCACGGTCGCGTGCGTGCTCTCGCGCCCGTAGTAGAGCCCACCCAGCCAGCCGAAGGGGCCGCTGTCGCGGGAGGCGAGGCGCAACTCCTGTGAGAAAGCGTTGACGCTCGAGAAATAGGTGTTCGGGTCGTCGATGCGGGCGGTAATGGGCAGACCGCCATCGTCGCTCTTCTCGTACCAGCGTCCGTAGTCGAAGCCGGTGACGGAGGTGAGGGTCGCGTGCGGGAGCTGCCAGTCGATCTTGAGCGAGGCGCCGTCGTTGCGGATCTCCTTGTGCACGGCGTACTTGGCGCCGTTGTCGAACCAGCCGATGTCACCGTTGAACCCCGTGACGATCGGATCATTGTTGAGCGCGTGCGCGCCGTACGGCGTGCCGCCTGACTTGCTCACGAATACCTTGAGCAACACGGTGAGGTCATCGCTCGGCTTGCCGAGGAAGCTGAGGCGGCCGGCCGCCGCATCCACTCCATTGAGCGGCTCGACGCCCGGGACGATGCTGTGAACCCAGCCGTCGCGCTTCTCGTAGAGCATTGCCGCGCGCCAGCCGAGCCGGTCTTCGATGATGGGCCCACCGACCGCGGCCTGCGCCTCGAACAGACTGTAGTTGCCACCGGTGAGGATCGCGTAGCCGTCGTAGTCCGTGAGGCTCGGGTTGTGTGAATAGAAATTCACGGCCCCGCCGGTCGCGTTCTTGCCATACAGCGTCCCCTGGGGGCCACGCAACACCTCGACACGGTCGAGGTCGTAGATCTGCAACGCCTGCAGAGCGCCGACTGGCTTGTAGACCTCATCCACGTACATGGCGATCGGGCTGCTCTGGTTCTCGCTGAAATCCTGGGTGGTCACTCCGCGGAGCGTGAAGGTCGGCTGCGCCTCCGGCCCGTAGGGGAGGTTGAGGAGCAGGTTCGGAACCGCATCCACGATGTCGCCCGCCTGGCGTACGCCGCGGTCGATGAGCTCGCTCCCTGAGAGCGCAGTGACCGCGACCGGCACATCCTGCAGCCGCTCGGTGCGGCGCTGTGCGGTGACCGTGACCTCCTCGAGCACCGCGGCCTCATCCGCGCGCGCCTGCTGCGGCCAGGATGCGCTGAGCACGGTCCCAGTGGCTAACAGGCAGGCGAATTTTCGCAGGCAGTTACGATATCTGCGAACGCTGTTTCGGCGCATGGTGTGTCTCCCCCCGATGATCGTGCCGTCGCGGGCCGGCGGGGCATGGGTGCGGTCGCTTGCCCGTGACACATCGATTATCGATAGCTTCTTATCGGCAACGTGGTGGCACTGTAGGACGAGCGCCGGCGAGCGTCAACGGTCACACGTTCCGGTGTGGAGCGCCGTGCGGGCTACCCCGCAGAGCCTGCTGTCCCGCTGTGCGCGCGGCCTGGCGCCATGCGCTACAGTCTTCTCATGAAGTTCGTCGATGAGGCGCGGGCGCGGGTGCAGGCGGGAAGCGGCGGCCGCGGCAGCACGAGTTTCCGCCGCGAGAAGTTCGTGCCTTTCGGTGGCCCGGATGGCGGCGATGGCGGCCATGGCGGCAGCGTCTATCTGCGCGCGGCCTCCGGCATCAATACGCTCGCCGATTTCCGCATCGAGCGCACCTTCAAAGCCGCCCACGGCGAGCCGGGCGGCGGCAACGATTGCACCGGGCGCAGCGGCGCGGATCTCTACGTCCCGGTGCCAATCGGAACGGTGGTGCGTGATGCCGACACGCAGGAGCTGCTCGGAGATCTCACGCGCGAGGGCGAGGAGCTCCTCGTGGCCCGCGGCGGCAAGGGCGGCTGGGGAAACCAGCGCTTCAAGTCGAGCACCAACCGCTCACCACGCCAGTTTGGTCCCGGATTGCCCGGGGAGAAGCGCTCGCTCGCACTCGAGCTCAAAGTCATCGCGGACGTGGGGCTGCTCGGCCTGCCGAACGCCGGCAAGTCGACCCTCATCCGCGCGGTCTCCGCCGCGCGGCCGAAGGTCGCGGATTACCCGTTCACGACCTTGCATCCGAACCTCGGCGTCGTGGCGGTCGCCGAGCACCGCAGCTTCGTGATGGCCGACATCCCGGGTCTCATCGAGGGTGCGGCGGAGGGCGTGGGACTTGGCGTTCGCTTCCTCCGCCACCTGCAGCGCACGCGGCTGCTGCTGCATCTCATCGACATTGCGCCGCCCGACCCCGAGGCCGATCCGGTCCGCGATGCCCGCGCGATCGTCGCCGAGCTGCGCAAGTTCAGCCGCGAGCTCGCGGCGAAGCCGCGCTGGCTGGTGCTCAACAAGCGCGACCTTCTGCCACCTGCGGACGCGGAGAAGCGGGCGCGCAGCATCGTGCGGCGCCTGCGCTATCGCGGCCCTTGGTTCCTGGTCTCAGGGGCGACGGGCGAGGGGACCAGGTTGCTGTGCGAGGCTGCTATGAGGTTTTTGGAGGAGCACGATCGAGCGGCACGCGAGCGCGCATCATCTCCAGCAGATGCTGCCGGCGAGCAGCCGGACGCAACTTGAGAGGAGTCGGAATCACGGGAACGGGAATGCGCGCCTTGTCTTTCATCACAACATCCTTCATTGCAGGCCTCACTGCATCGCGCGGATACGAGCCGCCAGCCGACTCTTGTGCCGCGCCGCCTTGTTTCGGTGGATGATCTGCTTGCTGACCAGCGAGTCGATCACCGGCACCGCCTTCTGGTAGCTGGTGCTGGCCGCCTCCTTGTTACCGCCTGTGATCGCTGTGGTCACCGTGCGCACGGCGGTGCGCATGCGCGAGCGCAGCGCGACGTTGCGGGCGCGATGCTTCTCGGCCTGGTGAGCAGCTTTCTCGGCGGACTTGGTATTGGCCACGAAATCTCCGTTTTCTCGTCAACGTCCCCGGGTGCGGGCGGGCTAGTCTGCGCATGACACCGAGGCTTGTCAACGCGATCGACCGCCCGGGCGCGCGCTGCTCGGCGCATTCACATAAACTGGCGACCCTCACGCTGACGGCGTTAAGTTACATTCAAATTAAACCAACAGGATCAATGGCTTAAACCTCATGTCGCGCGCTCCATCATGCAGCTGATCCGGGGAGTCAAAGGCTTCCGCGGGGGAAGCGCGGGCTGCGCCCTCACGATCGGCACCTACGATGGGATACACCTCGGCCACCAGGCGCTCATTGCGCGTCTCAGGGAGCACGCCGCGCGGCTCGGGACGGCCTCGGTCCTGCTCACCTTTGAGCCCACTCCGCGCGAATACCTCGCACCGTCCGATCCCCCGGCGCGCCTCACGAGCCTGCGCGAGCGCTGGCGCATCCTCTGCGGGCTGGGCCTCGATTACCTCTGGCTGCTGCGCTTTGGCGAGGCGTTGCGTAACCTCTCCGCCGAAGGGTTCGCGCAGCTGCTGGTCCGCGAGCTCGCCCCGCGGATCGTGGTGGTGGGGCATGATTTTCGCTTCGCCAGGCGCGGCGAGGCGACCGCGCCCATCCTGGCTGAGGCAGGCCGGCGGCTCGGTTTCGAGGTCGAGGTGCTGCCGGCGGTGACCCTCGATGGCGAGCGCATCAGCAGCAGCGGCGTGCGGGCTGCGCTCGCGCGCAGCGATTTCGAGGGCGCGCGCCGCTGGCTCGGCCGCCCCTGGTCGATGCGCGGCCGGGTGCAGCCCGGGCGCAGTCTCGGCGCGCAGCTGGGATTTCCCACCGCCAACGTGCCGCTCGAGCGCCGCCGTTCGCCGGTCGCCGGGATATTCGCCGTGCGGGTGCGTGGAGTGGGCGAGCGTGGGCGCACCGGGGTGGCGAGCCTCGGTACCCGGCCCACCATCGGCGGTACCGAGGCGTTGCTGGAAGCGCACGTGTTCGATTTCGAGGGTGATCTTTACGGCGAGGAGATCGAGGTGGAGTTCGTGGCGAGACTGCGGGACGAGGAGCGCTTCGCATCGCTCGAGGCGCTTTCCAAGCAGATCGAGCGCGACGCGGCCGAGGCGCGCCGCATCCTGAATGCCTGATGGCGGACATGACCGACTACAAGCTCACCATCAATCTGCCGCAGACGGATTTCCCGATGAAGGCAGACCTTGCCCAGCGCGAGCCGGCTGCGGTGCGGCGCTGGGAAGAGCGCGGTACGTACGCGAAGCTGCGCGAGATCGCCAGTGGACGGCCCCGCTTCGTGCTGCACGATGGGCCGCCATACGCGAACGGGGCGATTCATATCGGTCACTGCGTCAACAAGATCCTGAAGGACATCGTCGTCAAGTCTCGCTCGCTCGATGGCTTTGACTCGCCGTACATTCCCGGCTGGGACTGTCATGGATTGCCGATCGAGCTGCAGGTGGAGAAGAAGCACGGGCGGCCCGGACAGAAGCTCGATGCGCACGCCTTTCGCGCTGCCTGCCGCGCTTATGCGCAGGAGCAGATCGAGCTCCAGCGCCACGACTTCAAGCGGCTCGGCATTCTCGGCGACTGGGACCGCCCTTACCTCACCATGTCGAAGCGCTACGAGGCCCAGCAGCTGCGCGCCTTCGGCCGCATCATCGCGAACGGTCATCTTTATAAAGGCGCGAAGCCCGTGCACTGGTGCCTCGACTGCCGCTCGGCGCTTGCGGAAGCCGAGGTGGAGTACGAGGAGAAGGTGTCGCCGGCGATCGATGTGGCGTTCCGCGTGAGCGATAACGCCGAGCTTGCGCGGCGTATCGGAATGAGTCGTGCGGAGCTCGGGGATGAGCCGGTGGACGTCGTCATCTGGACCACGACGCCCTGGACGCTGCCGGCCAACCAGGCCGTGGCACTGCGCGCGGAGTTCCGCTACGTGCTCACCGCAGCGCACCAGGGCCGCGAGCGGCGCCGTGTGATCGTCGCTGCGGAGCTTCTCGAGCCCTGTCTCGCGCGCTTTGGCATGTCGGATGCGACCGTAGTGGCCGAGTTCGAGGGTCGTGCTCTCGAGGGGCTGAAGCTCGAGCATCCGTTCCAGGAGCGCCTGGTGCCGGTCGTGCTCGGTGAGCACGTGACACTCGATGCCGGCACGGGCGCGGTGCATACCGCTCCCGGCCACGGGCAGGAGGATTTCGCCATTGGCCAGCAGTACGGACTCACGGTGCTGAATCCTGTGGGCAATGACGGACGATTCCTTCCCGGCACGCCACTGGTGGCGGGCCTTCGGGTCGATGAGGCAAACGCGGGTCTCATCGCAGCGCTCGCCCAGGCCGGGAGACTCTTGCACGAGGAGCCTTTCCGCCACAGCTATCCGCACTGCTGGCGGCACAAGAGCCCGGTGATCTTCCGGGCGACGCCCCAGTGGTTCATCAGCATGGAGCAGGCGGGGTTGCGCGAGCACACGCTGCGCGACATTCCGGGCGTCCGCTGGACGCCGGCGTGGGGCGAGCAGCGCATCACCGGCATGATCGAGAGCCGTCCCGACTGGTGCATCTCGCGCCAGCGCACCTGGGGTGTGCCGATCCCGCTGTTCGTACACAAACAGACCGGAGAGCTGCACCCGCGTACGCTCGAGCTCATCGACGCCGCTGCGGCCCGCGTCGAGCAGGCCGGCATCGATGCCTGGTTCGCGCTCGAGCCGCGGGAGCTGCTCGGCGAGGAAGCTGAGCACTACGACAAGGTGACCGACGTCATGGACGTGTGGGCGGACTCGGGTCTGTCGTTCGAGTGCGTCGGCGCCGAGCGGCCGGAGGTGTCGGCGCCGGTCGAGCTCTACCTCGAAGGCTCGGACCAGCATCGCGGCTGGTTCCACAGCTCACTGCTCATGTCCGAGGCGCTCTACGAGCGCCCGCCGTACCGCGGCGTGCTCACTCACGGCTTCACCGTCGATGAGAAGGGCCGCAAGATGTCGAAGTCGCTCGGCAACGTGATTGCACCGCAGAAGGTGATGAGCACGCTCGGGGCGGACGTACTGCGGCTGTGGGTGTCGGCCACCGACTACGCCAACGAGATCGCGGTGTCGGATGAGATCCTCAGGCGCATGGCGGACTCGTACCGGCGCATTCGCAACACCATGCGCTTCCTGCTCGGGAACCTGCACGGATTCGATCCCGTGAAGCATGCGCTGCGGCCGGTTGAGCTGCTGGCGCTCGATCGCTGGGTGCTTGCACGCGCTCATGACCTGCAGGCCGAGGTCCTCGAGGCCTACCGCAACTACGCCTTTCACCTCATCTATCAGAAGGTACACAACTTCTGCAGCGTCGATCTCGGCAGCTTCTACCTGGACGTCATCAAGGACCGCATGTACACCATGGCCGCCTTGAGTTCCGCACGGCGCTCCGCGCAGACCGCCATGTGGCACATCGCCGAGAGCATGGTGCGCTGGCTCGCGCCAATCCTGTCCTTCACCGCGGAAGAGGTGTGGGGATATCTGCCCGGCGAGCATCTGGAGTCGGTGTTCCACGAGACCTGGCACGCGCTCCCGCAGGTGGCGGCGGATGGTGTCGACTGGGAGTCGCTCATCGCGCTGCGGAGCGATGTCACCCGTGAGCTCGAGAAGCTGCGCGATGCGGCGCTGATCGGCGCACCTCTCGATGCGCGCGTGGACGTCTATGTAAGTGAAGAGGAGCTCGCGCGCTTTGCCGCCCTCGGCAGCGAGCTGCGGTTCTTCCTCATTACATCCGAAGCGCAGGTGCACACGGTCCGCACTCCGCCGGGCGGGGCGGTGCCGGCCAGCAATACCGGCCGAAGCGAGGTCTGGATCCTGGCGCAGCCCACCGAGGACCCGAAATGCGTGCGCTGCTGGCAGCGCCGTCCCGATGTCGGCAGCGACGCGCGCCATCCGGAGCTCTGCAGGCGCTGCGTGAGTAACATCGAAGGCCCGGGCGAGAAGAGAGAGTACGTATGAACGAGGCTGAGAGGGAAGGCGCCGCGGTGCCGCCGGCCGCCGAGGTGCGTGCCGGAGCTGCGCAGAGGCGCACGCTGCCCGCAGCTGCGAGCGGCTGGCGCTGGCTGCCGCTCTCGGTTGCGGTTATCGTCGCGGATCGTGTCGTCAAACTCTGGATCACCCACCACTTCGCGCCACTCGAGCGGGTGCACGTGCTGAAGGTGCTCGACATCATCCTCACCTATAACACCGGCGCCGCGTTCAGCTTCCTCGCCGATGCATCCGGTTGGCAGCGCTGGGTGTTCGTCCTGCTCGCTCTCGGGGTCAGTGCCGCACTCGTCGTCTGGATGCGCCGTCTCGATGCCCGCATCCACGGGCCGCTTGCCTGCGGGCTCGCGCTCATCGTCGGGGGTGCGCTCGGCAACATGATCGACCGCGTCGCGACCGGAAGGGTGGTCGACTTCATCCACGTGCACTGGGGCGCGCACTACTTTCCGGCATTCAACATCGCGGACTCCGCCATCACCATCGGCGCGGCGCTGCTGCTGCTCGATGCGTGGGATGAGAGCCGCAGGGCGCGGAGGCTGCGAATCTGATGCAGGTGCTGCTCGCCAACCCGCGCGGCTTCTGTGCCGGCGTCGATCGTGCGATCGACATCGTCGAGCGTGCGCTCGAGCTCTTCGGTTCGCCGATCTACGTGCGTCACGAGGTCGTCCACAACCGTTACGTCGTCGACCGGCTGCGGGACCGCGGAGCGATATTCGTCGAGGAGCTGCAGGAAGTGCCCCACGGCGCCACGGTGATCTTCTCCGCCCACGGTGTGTCGCATGCGGTCGAGGCGCAAGCCCGCCAGCGCGGGCTGACGGTGTTCGACGCCACCTGTCCGCTCGTCACCAAGGTACACATGGAGGTGCAGCGCTACGCGCGCGAGGGGCGGGATGTCATCCTCATCGGCCACGCGGGCCATCCCGAAGTCGAAGGCACCATGGGTCGCTTCGACACCTCGTGTGGTGGCTGCATCCACCTGGTGCAGAACCTCAAGGATGTCGCCGCTCTAACGGTGCGGGATCCACTCAACCTCGCGTTCGTCACGCAGACCACACTGTCGATGGATGACACGGCCGAGATCGTGGCTGCGCTCAAGGCACGCTTCCCGCAGCTCGCCACGCCGCGCCGCGAGGACATCTGCTATGCCACGCAGAACCGGCAGGATGCCGTGAAGAAGCTCCTCGAGGATTGCGATGTCCTGCTGGTCGTCGGCTCCCGCGCCAGCTCCAACTCGAACCGCCTGCGCGAGCTTGCCGAGCGGGCGGGCATCCCCGGCTACCTCATTGATGGACCCGCCGACCTGCGCCGCGAATGGCTCGACGGCAAGCGTTCGGTCGGGGTGACGGCCGGCGCTTCTGCGCCCGAGCTTCTCGTTCAGCAGGTGATCGAGCAGCTTGCGCGCTGGGGCGCGGATCGCCCGCGCGAGGTGACCGGCCGCGAAGAGCAGGTGGTCTTCGCGCTCCCGCGGGAGCTGCGCCGCGCCTTGGAAAAGGGCCCCGGACGCGGCAGCTGACGGGAACGCCGACCAGCGCCACAGCATCCCTCAGTCTGTAAAACCGTCACGCCCGCGGCGCACACTTACTCCCCGACACCGGGGAGGCGCGCACATGTCGACCGCGCTGCGCATACACCAAGCCCTGCCTCCAGCGCTGCTGTGGGTCGCCACAGTGCTGCTCGCAGCCTGCGGCGGGGGCGGAGGCATGGGATCGGCCGCGACCTCCATGGGTGCAAGTGTCGCATCGCCAGGATCCATGAACGGCGGGTCCATGGACACGAGCTGCATGAGCATGGGCGGCATGTCCGGCACCATGTCCTGCCCGGCCCCGAGCATCGCGCTCATGGCGCCGGCCGGAACGGTGAGCCGCACCGTGATGCTGCGTGCGCATGTCACGGTGATGGATGGGGATGTCGTATCGCGCGTCGACTTCATGGTCGATGGTACGCGCATCGGCTCGGCGAGTGGCCAGCCCTTCAACGTGAGCTGGGATAGCACCGCCGTGAGCGACGGACCTCATGCGCTCACCGCCACCGTCAGCGATGGTGTGGGACAGTCCAGCAGCGCGAGTCCGGTCGCCATCCAGGTCGACAACCACCCGGCATTCACGGTGACGCTGTCACCGGCGCAGGTCATTCCAACACCGGCCTCGGCGGCCTCGGGAAGCGCGCACCTCAGTGCCAATCTCGCGAGCGGTGCGCTGACCGGGAGCATCGTGCTGACTGGGGTGACCGCGATCGCGGTGACGCTGAACGCAGCTTTTGCCGGCGATCGCGGTGCGGTCCTGCTTGCGCTGAAACCCGGCGCCAGCCCTTCCGAATGGGACGTGCCCGCCGGTGCGCTGCTCACAGAGGAGCAGACGACTGCGCTCCTCCAGGGCGGTCTCTATGTGATCGCGAGCTCGAGCGCGAATCCGCGGGGTGAGCTGCGCGGCCAGATCGCACCCGCGAACATCGAGGTGGTCTTCTCCGCCATGGGCGGCACGCAGGAAGTGCCGCCGGTGACGATCAACGCTGCGGGCAGCACCGCGACCACCGTCGACAGCGTTGCCGGCACGGTGACGGTGCACGTGCACGCGACCGGGCTCGATGACGCGATGGCTGGAGAGGTAGCCGAGGGTGCGCGCGGCGCCACCGGTGCGCGCCTGGCCGCGCTGACCAAGGACGACCTAGACCCCGGACATTGGTCGGCCCAGCTTGTCGCGGTAAGCGCCGCCGACATGGCCGCTTTCGAGGCAAGTCACTGGTACACCAACCTGCTGACCCCCGCGGATCCCCAGGGCGCGATCCGCGGCCAGATCGAGCCCGGCGCCCACTGAAATTCCGCTACCCCCTGGGGAGCCAACGAGGCTCCCGCTCGCCGGTCCGCTGCAGGATGAGCGGGCCGGTTTTTTTTATGCGCCGGTCGCCCGGCGCGGGCGAGTCTGATAGACCGAGCGCTTGAGCTTCCAACGTTTGTGCGACCAGGGCCAGTCGGGAGGGGCGGCGTGGATCTGCTGCTCGACGAGTCGTGCGTAGCGCTCGGTGAGCTCACCGGAGCGTCCGACCTCCCCACATACAGCGAGCGGCTGGAACTCCATTTCGTAGTAGCCACGGGCGGTACGGCGCATGGCGATGAAGAACACGGGAAAGTGCGTGACCCGCGCGATCTCCTCGGGGCCCATGTAGAAGGCGGTGTCGCGGCCGAGGAAGTGGGTCCAGTACTGGTGCTCGCTCGTGGTCGGCTCCTGGTCCGCGACCATGGCCACCGCACGCACCACGTCACGACGCTTGATGATGTCCGGTAGCAGCTCCTTGGCCGGCACCAGGCGGCTGCCAAAGCGCGTGCGCAGCTTCTTCATCTCGCGCTCGGCCCAGGGGTTGACGAGCGGCTTGTAGGCGGCATCGAGCGGGTAGCCGAGCTCGATCGACAAGGCGAGCAGCATCCATTCCCAGTTGCACTGGTGAGCCGCGACCAGCAGCACCGACTGCCCTCGTGCGAGGAGCGCGCGCGGCGCCTCGACATTCACGATGCGCACGCGCTCGCGCAGCTCCGCGGCGGGCATGCGCGCGGACTTGATGATCTCCATGAGCATCTGCGCGAAGCCGAGGTAGTAGCCGCGCATCACCTCGCGCAGCTGCGGCTCGCTGAAGGAAGGGAAGGCCTTCGACAGGTTCTCGTGCACCAGATGCTTGCGGTACGGGAAGAAGCGGAAGGTGAGCCAGCCGAGGAAGCTCGCGAGGCCATACAACGCACGCAGCGGCACGCGCGCGAGCACTCGGGCCCACCAAGCCGGGCGCCCGGGCGCGGGCTCGGGCGTAGCGGTGGCGTTGCTGCTCTTGTCGCCGCGGACCTCGGTAAGCATTCGCCCTATTTTACCGGATGCGGATGCGGGGGCGTTCCCGGGGCGTGCGGCTGCGCGGTGAGTACGCGGCCGAATTTCGGCGCGAGCCAGCGCTCGATGTCATCGATGAAGGTGAAGGCTGCTGGCACGATCACGAGGGTGAGCGCGGTCGAGGTGATGAGGCCACCGATCACGGCGATGGCCATGGGCTGACGGAATGCGGTGTCACCGCCGAGCCCGAGGGCCACCGGCAGCATCCCCGCAATCATGGCGACGGTCGTCATCACGATCGGGCGGGCGCGCTTGTGGCCCGCCTCGAGGATCGCTGTGACGCGGTCCTTGCCGGCGCGCATCTCCTCGATGGCAAAGTCGACCAGCAGGATCGAATTCTTGGCGACGATGCCCATGAGCATCAGTAGCCCGATGAACACCCCGAGCGAGGCGGAAAAACCGGTGAGGAGCAGCGCCAGCGCGACGCCGCCGAATGACAGCGGCAGCGCGCAGAGGATGGTGATCGGTTGCAGCACGCGCGCGAAGAGCAGCACCAACACCGCGAACACCATCAGGATGCCGGTGCCCATGGCGACGATCATGTTGCCCATCAATTCATTCATGTACTTCGCATCGCCGATCTCCACCCGGTGGACTCCCTGCGGAAGGTTCTTGAGCGTCGGCAGGTCGTAGATCGCCTTCATGGCCGGGCCGAGCTCGGCGCCCTTGAGGTCCGCATCGATGAACAGCCGCCGGCTCTGGTTGTACCGGCGCACGCGCGTCGGCCCCTCGCCGAAGCTGATGTCGGCCACGGCCTTCAGCGGCACCGTGCTGCCGCTCGCGGTGGGCACGGGCAGGTTCTCGAGCGTGGTGAGGCTCTTGCGACTCTCCTCGAGGAGGCTCACACGAATCGGCACCTGACGGTCGGAGAGCGAGAACTTGGCGCTGTTCTGGTCGAGGTCACCGAGCGTCGCGATGCGGATGGTTTCGCTGATGCTCTCGACCGTCACGCCGAGCTGCGAGGCGAGGTCGAGATGCGGGTGAATCAGGATCTCCGGTCGCGGCAGATCGTTGTTGATGCGCGCATCGCGCACGAAGGGCAGCGTCGCCATCTCCTCGACGACTTTGCGCGCGGTGGCGTAGGTGAGCTGCGGGTCATCGCCGGTGATGAAGATGTTCACATCGCGGCCGTTGCCGTTGCGCTGGAAGTGCAGCTGCGCGTCGGGTATGGCCGTCAACTGCTGCAGCATGCGGTCTTCGAACTCACGCTGCGTCACCTGGCGCTCGCTCTTGGGGACGAGCGCGATGTCGAGCTCGGCCTCGCGCACGCCCTCGTCGTTGTTGCCGACCAGCTCCACGACATCCTTCACTTCCGGCTGCCGCGCGATGACGCGGTAGGCTGCGGCGGCCGCCCGGACGGTGTCTTCCAGGCGGACTCCGGGGGGTAGCTCCACCTGCAGGAAGGATGTGCCGATGTCCGCCTCGGGAATGAACGACACGGGTACGAACTTCATGCCGATGATCGAGAGCACGAAGACACCGAGCCCTGCCAGTACGGTCTTCCAGCGGTGCTGCGTGCACCAGCTCAGCGTGCGCTGATACCACTCCATGATCGGGCCGTCGGTGTGCTGGGCGACGCGGTCGGATTTGAGCGTGTAGGCGGCGATCACGGGCGTGATGAGGCGTGCCACGAGCAGCGAGAAGAACACCGCGGCGGCGACCGTGAGACCGAACTGCTTGAAGTATTGCCCCGTGAGGCCGCCCATGAAGCTCACGGGGAGGAACACCGCGATGATGGTCGCCGAGGTTGCCACCACGGCGAGTCCGATCTCATCGGCGGCATCGAGCGCCGCCTGGTAGCCGCTTTTGCCCATGCGCATGTGGCGTACGATGTTCTCGATCTCGACGATGGCATCGTCGACCAGCACGCCTGCGACCAGCGACAGCGCGAGCAGGCTGATCGAGTTCAGTGTGAAGTCCATCCACTGCATGAAGGCGAACGCCGGGATCGCCGAGAGCGGAATGGCGAGTGCGGCGATCAGCGTCGCACGCGTGTCGCGCAGGAACAGGAACACGACCAGCACCGCGAGTATCGAGCCCTCGATGAGCGCGCTCAGCGCGGAGTGGTAGGTCTCCTTGGTGTAGGAGACAGTGGTGAAGACCGGCGTCATCTTCACCTGCGGATTCTCCTTGCGGATTTTCTCGAGCTCCTGCTGCACTCCGGCATCGACATTGACGTCCGAGTAGCCCTTCGCCTTGACCACGCCGAAGGTGGTCGCGGGCCGCCCGTTGAGGCGGGCGATCGAGCGGATCTCGCCCACGCTGTCGCGCACGTCCGCCAGATCCGAGAGCCGCGCGAACCGGCCCCCGTGCAACATGATCTGCGTCTGGCCCAGAGCGACCGCCGTGCGCGCACCGCCGAGCACGCGGATGGCCTGCTCGCCCCCACCGAGCTGCACCCGTCCGCCCGGGGAGTCGAGGTTGAGCGAGCGCAGCTGCTCGTTCACCTCGGCGGCGGTGATACCGAGCGCCTGCATGCGCGCGGGGTCCAGCTCGACGCGGATCTCGCGACTGACGCCGCCGCCGCGCTGCACCTGCGCGACGCCGGTGACGCCGAGCAGGCGCTTGGTGAGCGTGTTATCGACGAACCAGGAGAGCTCCTCATCCGTGAGCGAGCTCGAGCTCACCGCGTAGGCCTCCATCGGTCCGCCATCCACATTGACACGCTGGACGACGGGCTCCTGGATGCCCTGGGGCAGTTGCACCCGAACCTTGGCGACCGCATCGCGCACGTCCGCGACCGCGCGGTCGATCGGGGTGCCGATCTCGAACTGCACCATGATGTTCGCCTGGCCTTCGACCGCCCAGGAGGTGATGTTGTCGATGTTGCCGATGCCGGCGACGGCACCCTCGACCTGCTGCATCACCTGCTTTTCCAGTTCCTGCGGTGCCGCGCCAGGCTGAGCGATGATCACGAACACGGCCGGGAAGGAGACATCGGGATCTGCGGTCACCGGCAGCCGCAGGAACGACACCACTCCCATGAACAGCAGCACCACGAACAGTACGATCGGGGGCAGTGGGTGACGGATTGCCCACGCGGAGATGTTCTTCACAGCCGCGGTCCGCTTCAGGACGCCGGGTGCGCCGGCGAAGCCTCGGTGGTCTTCACTTCCTCACCATCGCGCAGGAAGCCGGCCGCGGTGGTCACGACCCGCTCCGAGCCGCTCAGCCCCGAGTCGACGATGACGCCCTGATCGGAAGTGTCCGCGATGCGTACCGCGCGACGCTCGGCGTGGCTTCGGGCATTGACTACGAACACGTAACTGCCGCTGCTGTCGGTCAGGACCGCAGTCTGCGGCACCACCGGCCGCATCGCCTTGCCGACTGACACCGTGCCACGTGCGAAGGCCCCGGGACGCAGCGCCGGGTCGGGCTTGAGGCTGATGCGGATTTCGCCCAGGCGGGTCTGCGGATCGATGATTGCGCCGAGCAGCCGCACGCGGCCTTCGAAAGGCTGCGGCAGCCCGGTGATGCGCACCGTGGCCGGATCGCCCACCTTCACCTGCGCCAGATCCTGCTCGGCGAGCTGCCCGCGCATCTCGACCTCACCCCCACTCGCGATACGGAACAGCGCATCGCCCCCAGGGTTGGCAATCTGGCCAACTTCGGCCCTGCGGGTGAGCACGGTGCCGGCGATTGGGGCGACGATACGGGTACGCGTGAGCCGTGCCTGCGCCTCCGCGAGCTGAGCGTCCACGACCTTGACGTTCGCCGCGTCGGTAATCGCGGTGGCATGGCGCTTTTCGATGTCCTCCGCCGAGAGTGCGCCGGCGGCCTCGACACCCTGTGCGCGGCGGTACTCCGCAGCAGACAGGGCCGCCTGTGCCTTCGCCTGCTCGAGCGCGGCCTCGAGACGTTTGACCTGCGGGATCAGCACGGAGTCGTTGAGCTTGGCGAGCAGCTGGCCTCGTTCCACGTGATCGCCCGCCTCGACAAACACGCCGACGATGCGACCCGTGTCGCCATCGTTGCCGATCGGCATGTCATAGCGGGCAGCGATGGCACCGGTGAAGCTGACCATCGAGGTCACGGGCCTGACGCCCGGGGTCATCACCGAGATGAGCGGGATGCTCTGCTGCTCGGCGAGGGGTACCGGCGGTGCCTTCGGATGCATGACGCGCCAGAGCAGCGCAGCCACGAGTGCCAGTGCGAGGATGGCCACCCCGACGGGCAGCAGCCGTTTGCGCAACGCCGCGCTCGCGACGTCCGGGGTGACTGCCGCGGGAGCATAGTCTGCCGGGTGCAGGAGGCTGTCGGAGACGATCCGGTCAGACCCGGTGCGATCGCGGCTGATCCACGTGACCGGCTCGCCCCGGCTTTCCGGGGGACTCGCGATGTGTTCCGGGTTCGTGCCCACGCGCGGTGTTCCTTCGGACTGGGCCACAAAAATGCCGCCGCTCACTCGCGGGGCGACCCCTTGCCAGGAGTTTAGGACTCCTTGCCCCTGATCCATCGCCGAAAACGCCGGGCAGACGCCGGTGGGCGACGGGCCGAGGCGGGGCACAAGGGGACAGCGCCGCTCCGTGACGCCGGGGCGGCGCAGTTTAGCGGCTCCTTCGCGGGGATAGCAAAGAAAGAGAGGCATACGCTCGCGCGATTCCTTGAGCAGTCTGACTTGGTGGGCTGATCAAGGATCCGCCGCTTCTTTCGATTGTGTGCGTTGCCAGGGGCGGGAACGCGCGACCGGCGACTACCCTGCGATCACATGGATCGCGTGACTCCTGCCGCCATGGGCAAGTCTCGCATTCGAATGGCAGTCGCTTAGCGAGTTCGCGCCTCGGGTCGCTTCAGTTTTTCTTACGCGTCGTTCAGACCTCGCGTTTGCTGGTCCGGCGTGGTGGCGCAACACTGCGCTCCATGGATCAGACACGGAACCAACTCATGAAGACCACCAATTTCGTTGCGCTGGCCGTCGGCCTACTGTTAACCGCGGCTGCGTTCCTGGGCGTTAACCATGATGCGCGACACGGTGTGGCGCTCTATCGGGGCGAGGCTACCACGGCGCTCCCGGCGCACAGATAGATTGATGAAAGCGCTGTTCAGTCCCTTTGTCGGTCGAATGGTCGTCCTGGCGCGCAGCCTCGGTCCTTATGCCGCAATCGAACTGCTACTGCCGGGTGGAAGCCTGTTGGCGCTGCTCTACTGGTGGTATCACCGTCGTCTGGTCGCGGTGCGCGCCCGATGAAGCCCGAGTGGGCGCGTGGGCACAAACGGATGAGTCATCGAATTTATGGTGCCGGGAATAGGCACCAGCCCAGCATTTCATGGTGTCCCGCAGCCTGTCTAAGCGTCTATAAGTCATTGATTATCTGTCTA
>DATMPW010000045.1:0-44468 GCA_035566915.1 Steroidobacteraceae bacterium | reverse complement strand
TGCTCAAGCGCTTCGCCGGGATAAAGGACAGCGGCAGCGTATTCCCGGGGCACGGCGGCGTCATGGACCGCATCGACAGCCTCACGGGCGCTGCCCCGGTGCTGCTGCTCGGACTCTCACTGCTCGGAGTCATCCCATGATCGGAGTAGCGGTGCTCGGCTCTACGGGGTCGGTCGGCGAGAGCACACTCGATGTGCTGGGCCGGCATCCCGAGCGCTTTCGGCTCGTCGCGATTGCAGCCAACACCAACGCGGCGAAGCTCGCGCGCCAGATCCGCACCTGGCGCCCGGCGTACGCGGCGCTCGCCGATGAGCACGCCGTCGGCGAGCTGCGTGCGCTCCTCGACGGCTGCGCGCACGACACGCGCGTGCTCGCCGGTCCCGCGGCGCTCGAGGAGCTGGCGCTGTTGCCCGAGGTGCATTGCGTCATGGCAGCGATCGTCGGTGCTGCGGGGCTCCGCTCGACGCTGGCCGCGGCACGTGCCGGCAAGCGGCTGTTGCTCGCCAACAAGGAGTCGCTGGTGATGGCGGGGCCGCTGCTGATATCGGCCGTGAATGCCTCGGGCGCGACGCTGTTGCCGATCGACAGTGAGCACAACGCGATCTTCCAGTGCCTGCCGCCCGGCGCGGTGAGCGGCCAGGCACCGCCGGGGCTGCGGCGGGTGCTGCTCACCGCCTCCGGCGGACCCTTCCGCGACACCCCCGCCGAAGCACTCGGTGAGGTGACACCCGAGGCTGCGTGTGCGCATCCCAACTGGGTCATGGGACGGAAGATCTCGGTGGATTCGGCGACTCTCATGAACAAGGGTCTCGAGCTCATCGAGGCGTGCCTGCTGTTCGGGCTTGCGCCTGCGCAGGTGCAGATCCTCGTGCATCCGCAGAGCATCGTGCACTCGCTGGTCGAGTACGCCGACGGCTCGGTGCTCGCACAGCTCGGCGCGCCCGACATGCGCACACCCATTGCGCACGCGCTCGGCTGGCCCGAGAGAATCGACTCCGGTGTAGAATTCCTCGACCTGCTCAAGGCGGGACGGCTCGACTTCCGGCCTCCCGACACCGACAAATTCCGTTGTCTTGCGCTTGCGCAGGCCGCGGCGTGCGCCGGCGGGCTGTCGCCGGTGGTGCTGAACGCCGCCAACGAGGTCGCCGTGCAGGCGTTCCTCGAGCGCCGATTGAACTTTCCCGGTATTGCTGCGGTCATTGAAGCGGTGATGGAGCGGGCCACCGGGGGGGCAATCGGCGGGCTGGAGGATGTGCTGGCGGCCGATGCGGACAGCAGAATGCGCGCGCGTGAGCGGATCGTTCGCCTGACATTCAATGCCGGCACAAGAGGCGCTCACGCATGAATTTCGTCTGGTACCTGATCTGGTTCGTGGTCGCCGTCGGCCTTCTGGTCACGGTGCACGAGTTTGGCCATTTCTGGGTCGCGCGGCGGCTCGGTTTCAAAGTGCTGCGCTTCTCCATTGGCTTCGGGCGTCCGCTCCTCACACGCGTCGCCGGCGCCGACCGCGTGGAATACGTCGTGGCCGCGGTACCGCTCGGCGGCTACGTGAAACTTCTTGATGAGCGTGAAGGGCCGGTCGAGCCGCGCGACCTGCCACGCTCCTTCACCCACCGGCCACCGTGGCAGCGCATCCTGGTGCTGCTCGCGGGTCCCGGGTTCAACATCCTGTTCGCGGTACTCGTGCTGTGGGGCATGTTGTGGGTCAACGGCATCACCGAGGTGCGGCCGAAGGTCGGCGATGTGACTGCCGCCTCGATCGCCGCGCGCGCGGGGCTCAAGTCCGGGGACGAGATCCGCGCGATCAACGGTGCCCCGGTCGCAGGTCAGCGCGATGTGGTGTTCGACCTGCTCGATGCCATGAGCGCCCGGGGCCAAGCGCTGCTCACCGTGCTTGGTGCCGGCGGGGAGACGCGCCAGGCGAACCTGAGCGTGAACGATCCCGGCGAGCGGCGCCGTCTCACCGAGCCCGCGGAGCTGTTCCGCGGACTCGGCTTCCAGTTCTGGACACCGCCGGTGCCGCCCGTGCTGGGGCCCGTAACCCCCGATGGTCCGGCAGCGCGCGCGGGACTCGCCGCCGGGGACCGCATCATCGCCATCGACGGGGTGCCGGTGAGCGATTTCCGTCAGATCGTCGACTACATCAGCGCCCGACCCGGTGAGCGCGTCAACATCGACTACCGCCGCGGTGCCGCAACTCACAGCGCGCAGGTGGTGGTGGCGAGCGAGGAGGCGGGCGGGCGCCGCATCGGGCGCATCCGCGTGCAGCAGCCCGCAGGGATCACCTACCCCCCGGACATGCTGCTGCGAACCGAGCTCGGCGCAGGAGCGGCGCTCGCGCGCGCGGGCGCAGAGGCCTGGAACATGACGATGCTGCAGGCGCGGCTGTTCTGGCGCATGGTGCTCGGGCGCGTGTCGCTGAAAAACCTGAGCGGCCCACTGTCGATTGCCGAGTTCGCCGGTGATTCGGCCGAGGCGGGCGTCGCCTCGTTCATGAGCTTTCTGGTCCTCATTTCCCTGTCGCTCGGTTTTCTCAACCTGCTGCCGATCCCCATCCTCGATGGCGGACAGATCGTTTTCCAGCTCGTCGAGTGGCTGAAGGGCAGCCCGCTGTCCGAGCGTGCCCAGGCTCTCGGCCAGCAGGTGGGCATCGCCCTGCTCATCGTCCTGATGGGCGTCGCGCTGTACAACGATATTGCGCGCCAGTTCGGTTGAGCGTGTCTTCAGGCCGCGCGGGCATCCCACGAAATTGCGCTCGACGTGGCGGTTAGCTCGCACCACTCGCCAAGAGGCGCAACTTCGCGGGGACCCCGGGCGCGGCCCGGCAGGCTCTGCAGGTCAGCCGGTCTGCGGTTCTTAATGCAACACATGAGATGAGTCGCGCCGCGGGCGCTGGTTGAAAGGGATACGGTGGTCAGAACATGAAGGGGCGCGCAGCCGCGAGTCCGGATCGCGCTGGCGTCAGAGGGGGCCCGGGGGGAGTTGCTGCGATCGAGCGCGGCGCGGCGGCAGTGCGCGCCCGCCGCTGCGACAAAGCCGCGGCGCTGCTCGCCGGCCTGGCACTTCTGGTGCGCTGCGCACTCGTGCTCGCGCAGGCGCCCGAGGCGCCGACGCCGCCCGAGGCGCCGACGCCGCGCGAGGCGCCGACGCCGCCCACGGCGCCTGCTGACTTCACGGTGAGCGACATCAAGGTCGAAGGGCTGCAGCGCGTCTCCGAGGGCACGGTCTACAACTACCTGCCGGTCAACATCGGCGACCATCTCACCCCGCAACGCGTGCGCGAGGCGATCCGTGCGCTCTACGCCACCGGCTTCTTCCGTGACGTGCAGGTGCGCCGCGACGGCAACACGCTCATCGTGGTGGTGCTCGAGCGTCCCTCGATCGAGAGCTTCGAGATCACCGGCAACAAGGACATCAAGACCGAGGACCTGCAGAAATCGCTCCGTGGCGTGGGACTCGCGACCGGCAAGACCTTCGACCGCTCGGTGCTGGAAGATGTGACGCAGTACCTCACCGACCAGTACTTCGCGCGCGGCAAGTACGGCGTCAGGATCAACTCCACCGTCGAGGAGGAGGCCGGCAACCGCGTCAAGATCAAGATCGACATCAAGGAAGGCTCGCGCGCCAAGATCCGCCAGATCGAGATCGTCGGCGCCACCAAGTTTCCGCAGAAGGCGATCCTCGACACGCTCGAGCTGAAGACCCCCAACTGGCTCTCCTGGTACAAACAGGACGACCGCTACGCGCGTGAGTCGCTGCAGGGCGACCTGGAGAAGATCCGCAACTACTACATGGACCGCGGCTACGCGAACTTCAACCTCGCCTCGACGCAGGTGGCGATCACCCCCGAGAAAGAGGACATCTTCATCACGGTCAACATCGAGGAGGGCCAGGTCTACAAGATAGCGGACATCAAGCTCGCCGGTACCTTCGTGGTGCCAAAGGCGGAGCTCGCGCAGCTGCTGGTGATCCAACCGGGCGACACCTTCAACCGCAAGCGCATCACCACTTCCCAGGAGCTGATGCAGAACCGCATGGGGCGCGACGGCTACGCCTTCGCCAAGGTCGAGCCGGTACCCACCGCCGACAATATCAACCACACCGTGTCGCTCACCTTCTTCGTCGACCCGGGCAACCGCGTGTACGTGCGCAACATCACCTTCTCCGGCGCCAACCGCATCAACGACGAGGTGCTGCGCCGCGAGCTGCGCCAGCTCGAAGGCGGCTGGCTGTCCAACACCTCGCTCGAGCGCTCCAAGCAGCGCATCCAGCGCCTGCCGTACGTGAAGAGCGTCGACTTCGAGACCACGCCAGTGGCCGGCGCCCCGGACCTGGAGGACGTGAACTTCAAGATCGAGGAGGGCCCGGCGTCCCAGCTCTCCGGCGGCATCGGCTGGTCGGAGACCTACAAGTTCATGCTGAACGCCAGCTACGCGGACGCGGACTTCCTCGGCACCGGACAGCGCGTCGCCGTCAACCTGAACGGTGGCGCCTTCAGCAAGGTCTACAGCATCCAACACACCAATCCGTACACCAGCATCGACAACCTGCAGCGCACCATCTCGGTCACCTACAGCGACGTGACGCAGTTCGTGTCGTCGTCCTCGACCTTCTCCTCGCAGACACTGAGCGTCGGGCCCACCTGGGCGTATCCCATCACCGAATTCATGTACATGCGCATGGGTATCGCCTTCAACAGCTCGCATCTGCTCACCAACTCCCTGAGCAGCGCCGAGCAGGCGCAGCAGTGGGTGCAGCAGAACGGGCATTCCTTCACGCGTCTCGCGCACGATGACACGAGCAACAACGAGTACGTCTTCTACGGGACCGATTTCACCACCACCGAGGCGGTGATCGGCTGGGACTGGGACACGCGCAACCGCACGCTGTTCGCCGACCGCGGCATGCGCCAATCGATTTCCGCGGCGATCACCTTTCCCTTCAGTACGGTCAGGTACTGGATCGCCAACTATCAGTTAGTGAAGTACGTGCCGATCAGGTACGGGTTCTTCTTCTCGTTCCTCGCGGGCGTCGATTACGGCGCGCCGCTCGGCGCTACCACCGCGATCCCGCCCTACCGGCAGTTCTTCGGCGGCGGCCCGGACAACGTGCGCGGCTTTCGCGAGAGCCGCCTGGGACCGAAGGACCAGTTCGGCAATCCCTACGGCGGCAACCTGCGCATCACCAACCAGAACGAGCTGATCTTCCCCATGCCGGCCAAGTACGCGCAGACCGCGCGCGTCAGTGCCTTCTTCGACGTGGGCAACGTCTACTACACCGGGAGCAGCATCAGGTTCTACGGGCCCGACAACGTGTCCCCCATCGACTACCGCTTCACCGGCTGGCCGAGCCTGAAACGCTCGGTGGGCCTCGCGGTGCAGTGGCTCGCCCCACTCGGGCTCTTCCGTTTCAGCTTCGCGATTCCGCTCAACTCCCATCATGGCAATGGCATCACCACCTGGGGGGATGAGACCGAGGGCTTCCAGTTCTCCGTCGGCAATGCCTTCTGAACCACCCCACGAAATTGCGCCTGCCGCGACGGGCGAGCGCTCATCGCCCAGCAAGGCGCGCAATTTCGCGGGGCCCCCGGCGGGAAAACCCCTCGAGCATCGCGCTGGTGCGCGTTCTACGCGATACTAGGCGTTTGGGCCGGACGGGACTCACGTCCGCAACGAAGCGTCTTCATACGAGGGTAGGTTCTGTGAATCTTGCGATCAACAGCAGAGTGGGGGTGTGGATGATGGCTGTCGGCGCGCTGGCGGCGCTGCCAGCCGTGGCGGCCGAACCGAAGATTGGGGTGGTCGATTTTCAGCGGCTTGCCATCGAGTCCCCGCAGGGGAAGGCGGTGATGGAGTCGATGCGAGCGGAATTCGCCCCGCGCGAGCGCACACTGCAGGCGCAGGGACAGGCGGTGAAGGCCAAGGAGGACAAGCTGCAGAAGGATGGCGCAACCATGTCCGAGGACCAGCGCGTTCGGGCAGAGAAGGAGCTGCGCGATGGCGCGCGTGATTTCGAGCGTGCCAAGGGTGAGTTCCAGGACGACATGAACGCGCGGCGCAACGAGGAGCTATCGCGCCTGCAGCGTACCATCGTCGAGGAAGTGCGCAGTTACGGCAAGGCGCAGGGCTATGACCTGATCCTCGCGCAGGAGGGGGTGATCTACAACGCCTCCGCCTCCGACATTACACCCGCGGTCCTCTCGGCACTGCAGGCGCGTGGTGGCAGCCCTGCGGCGGCCAAGCCGCCGGCGGCGCCCCCGGCCAAGCCACCGACGAAATAGCGACCGTCATGGCCGCGCGCGGTGAGGCCGCCTGACCATGTCGCTGTCGCTCGGGGAGCTCGCAGTGCGCTTCGGCTGCGAGCTGCGCGGGGATCCCGACACTCGCGTCGAGCGGGTCGCGACGCTCGCGAATGCGGATGAGCGCGCGCTCGCATTCCTCGCCAATCCGCGCTACCGCACGCAGCTCGCCGAGTCGCGCGCCGCGGCGGTGGTGTTGGACAAGCGGGATGCCGCAGGGTGTCGCGCAGCACTGCTGGTGTGTGCCAACCCTTACGCAACCTATGCGCGCATCGCCACGCTGCTGCATCCGCCGCCGCCGCTCGCCCCAGGGGTGCACCCGACCGCGCTCATCGCAACAGGTGCCCGCATCGACCCGAGCGCCGAGGTCAGTGCCTATACGAGCATCGCCGAGCGCGTCACCATCGGCCCGCGTGCCTTCATCGGCCCGCACTGCCATCTCGCTGAAGGAGTGAGCCTCGCCGCCGACGTGCGGCTCGTGGCGCGCGTCACCCTCGGTCACGGTGTGCAGATCGGTGTGCGCAGCGTGCTGCAGCCGGGCGTGGTGATCGGCGCGGACGGTTTCGGCTTCGCTCCCGAAAAAGGCACCTGGCTCAAGGTGCCGCAGGTCGGCAGCGTGCGCGTCGGTGCAGACGTCGAGGTCGGCGCCAACACTACCATCGATCGCGGCGCCATCGAGGACACGGTCATCGAAGAAGGCGTCAAGCTCGACAATCTCATCATGATCGCCCACAACGTGCGCATCGGCGCGCACACGGCCATCGCGGCCTGCACCGGGATCTCCGGCAGCACCAGCATCGGCAAGCGCTGCATGATCGGCGGCGCCGTCGGCATCGGCGGGCACCTCAGCATCGCCGACGACGTGATGATCACCGCCAAGTCGTCGGTGAGCCATTCGATCACGAGCGCGGGCGTATACTCCAGCACCCTTCCGACCGAGGAGGCACACACCTGGCGGCGCCTGGTCGCGCGCTTCAAGCGCAGCGGCGTGCTCGCAGAACGCGTGCGCCGCCTGGAGCGGGCCGCGGGAATGAAAGCCGCACCGGAAGGCGCGCGAGAAGAGGATCATGACTGAAGCGGTCCAGCTCGACATGCAGGCGATTCTCGAGCGCCTGCCGCACCGCTATCCTTTCCTGCTGGTGGACCGGGTGCTCGAGTGCCGTCCGGGCGAGAGCATCCGCGCACTGAAGAACGTCACCTACAACGAGCCGTTCTTCCCCGGACACTTCCCGGGGCGCCCGGTGATGCCCGGTGTCATGATCATCGAGGCTCTGGCGCAGGCCGCCGGCATACTGTGCTTCGTCACCGCGAATGTGATCCCCGATCACAATACGCGCTTCTACTTCGTCGGCATCGACAAGGCGCGCTTCCGCCGCCCGGTGCTGCCCGGCGATCAGCTGCTGCTCACGGCGCAGCTCGAGCGCTCGCTCAAGGGCATCTGGCGCTTCTCCACCGTGGCGATGGTCGGCGATCAGGAAGTCGCGCACGCGGACATGATGGTGGCGCCGGAGGCCGGCAAGTGATCGACGCACGCGCCATCGTCTCTGCCGATGCGCGGCTCGCGGCCGATGTGACCGTCGGCCCCTTCAGCATCATCGGCCCGCAGGTACAGATCGGCGCACGCACCGTGATCGGTCCGCACGCGGTCGTCAATGGCCCGACCACCATCGGCGAGGACAACCGGATCTTCCAGTTCGCCTCCATCGGCGATGCGCCGCAGGACAAGAAATATCGCGGCGAACCGACGCAGCTCGTCATCGGCGACCGCAACGTGTTCCGCGAGAGCTGCACCATCAACCGCGGCACCACCCATGACAGGGGCGTCACGCGCATCGGCGACGACAACCTCTTCATGGCGTTCTCCCACGTCGCCCACGACTGCCTGATCGGCAACAACACCATATTCGCCAACAGCGTTGCGATGGGCGGTCACGTCGAGGTGGGCGACTGGGCGATCCTCGGGGGTCTCGTGGCCGTGCACCAGTTCACCAGGATCGGCGCACATGCGTTCCTCGGCGGCGGCGCCATTCTCTCGCGCGATGTGCCCCCCTACGTCATGGTGGCGGGCAACCCGGCGGTGCCCCACGGCGTCAATGCGGAAGGCCTGCGAAGGCGCGGCTTCACCGATGAGCAGATCCGGCACATTCGCGAGGCCTACCGCGTGCTGTACCGCTCGGATCTGAAGCTCGCCGAGGCTTTGGCGCGCCTCGCGCCGCTCGCGGAGGAGCGCCCCGAGATCCGCACCTTCGTCGAGTTCATCCACGGCTCCACGCGCAGCCTGGTGCGATGAGCGCGGCGGACGAGCGGCCCGCCGCGGCGGCAGCGCCGCTGCGCGTCGGTATCGTGGCGGGTGAGCATTCCGGAGATCAGCTGGGCGCCGCCCTCATCGCGGCGCTGCGCGAGCGCGTCCCTGGCGTGCAGTGCTTCGGAGTGGCGGGGCCGAAGATGATCGCTGAAGGATGCGAGGCGTGGGCCCCCTCCGAGGAGCTCGCCGTCATGGGCCTCACCGAGGTGCTGCGTCATCTGCCGCGACTGCTGCGGCTGCGCGGTGAGTTGTGGCGGCGCTTCAGCGCCGCACGCCCCGATGTGTTCGTCGGCATCGATGCGCCGGAATTCAACCTGCCGCTCGCACGGCGGCTGAAGCGCGCACGTCTGCGCACCGTGCAGTACGTGAGTCCGCAGGTGTGGGCCTGGCGGCGGGGGCGGGTGCGCACCATCGGTGCCTCCTGCGATCTCGTACTGTGCCTGCTGCCATTCGAGACCGACTTCTACCAGCAGCACGGTGTGCCGGCCGTGTTCGTCGGGCACCCACTCGCGGATGAGATTCCGCTCAGTGTCGATCGCGAGGGCGCGCGGCGAGCCCTGCGGCTCGATCCGCTCACGCCGGTGATCGCGCTGCTCCCCGGCAGCCGCATCGGGGAAGTCGCACGTCTCGCAGCCCCCTTCGCTGCGGCGGCCGCGCGGATCGCGGCGCGCCACCCCAACTGGCAGTTCGTGGCTCCGATGGCCTCGGCTGCGACTCGTGAAGCCTTCGTGAGGGAAATCGCGCAAGTGCCCGGCGCGCCGGTCATTCAGCTCGAGGAGGGCGAGGCCCAGCGCGTGCTCGCGGCCTGCGACGGAGCGCTCGTGGCTTCCGGCACCGCCACTCTCGAGACGCTGCTTACCGGGCGACCCATGGTGGTGGCCTACCGGGTGAGTGCGCCCACGGCCTTCCTGTTGCGGACCCTGAAGCTCGTCAAGGTGCGATACTTTTCTCAGCCGAACCTGCTCGCCGGCCGCCACCTGGTACCCGAGTTCTTCCAGGAGCAGGTACAGGGCGCGGCGCTCGGCGATGCACTGCTCAAGGAGCTCGAGGACCGCAATCACGTGCGTGAGCTGCTCGATGAATTCGCCGCCGTGCACCGCAGCCTGCGCCGTGGTGGCGCGGCGCGCGCGGCCGAGGCAATTCTCGAGTGCGCCGGCCGGCGCACCGCCACCGCCACGCTCGCCGAACGTGCTGCAGGTGCATGATGCGGGCGGCGTCAGGGTGGGATCTCGCGCGCGTCGCCGGTGTCGATGAGGCGGGACGCGGGCCGCTTGCGGGTCCCGTGGTCGCCGCGGCCGTGATCCTCGATCGCCGCCGCCGTATCCGCGGGCTCGCCGACTCGAAAGTGCTGAGCCCCGCGGAGCGGGCCCGGCTCGCGCCGCTCATCCGCAGCCGCGCACTCGCCTTCGGCATCGGCTGGGCCGACCGCGACGAGATCGACTCACTGAATATCTTCCAGGCGACCATGCTCGCCATGCGGCGGGCGCTGCTGGCGCTCCCGGTCGCGCCGACGCACGTGCGCGTCGATGGCAATCGCTGCCCCTGCTTCAGCGATCTGCCCTTCGACTGCACCTTCGAAGCGATCGTCGGCGGCGATGCGCGCGTCGCGGCGATCAGCGCGGCCTCGATTCTCGCCAAGACCTGTCGCGACGCAATGATGCAGCAGCTCGATACCTGCTACCCGGGCTTCGAGCTGGCAGCGCACAAGGGTTACTGCACCCGCGCGCACCTGGACGCGTTGCAGGGCCGTGCACCCTCGCCGCTCCACCGCCGCTCCTTCAGTCCCGTGCGCTGCTGCGCCGGTGAGCAGGACGACGATGAGGCGGTGCTACGTGTGCTCGGACTCGAGGACGAGGACGCTTAGCCCATGTCTCAGGGATTCGTCCATCTGCGGCTGCACACCGAATACTCCCTCAGCGACAGCGTGGTGCGGGTGCCGGAGCTCGTCACGACGGTGGCCGCCGCCGGCATGCCGGCGGTCGCGGTCACCGATCAGAACAACCTGTTCGCGATGGTGAAGTTCTATCGCGAGGCGCTGCGCTACGGTGTGAAGCCGCTCGTGGGAGTCGACCTGTGGGTCGCGGAGGAGGGTGAGCGCGCCGCACCTTCGCGCCTGACGCTCCTGTGCCAGTCGCAGGCCGGCTACCGCAACCTTGCGCGCCTCCTCACGCGAGCGTACCTCGAAGGCCAGGAGCGCGGCACTGCGCGTATCGAGCGCCGCTGGCTCACGCAGGCGACGCTCGAGGGCCTGATCGCGCTCTCCGGAGCCCAGGAAGGCGACATCGGCCGCGCGCTCATCAATGCGCGCGAGCATGAAGCCGAACGGGCGCTCGATGCCTGGCAGAGCCTCTTTCCGGAGCGCTTCTATCTCGAGCTGCAGCGCCTCGGCAAACCCTCCGAGGAAGGCTATATCGCCGGCGCCGTGTCGCTCGCTGCCAGGCGCCTTGTGCCGGTGGTCGCCACCAACGACGTTCGCTTTCTCAAGGCTGCGGAATTCGAGTCGCACGAGGCGCGGGTGTGCATCCAGGAAGGCGCTCTGCTCGCGGACGCCGGGCGTGTGCGACGCTACTCCCGACAGCAGTACCTGCGCACGCCGCAGGAGATGGCGGCGCTCTTTGCGGATGTGCCCGAGGCGCTCGCCAACTCGGTCGAGATCGCGCGCCGTTGCAGCCTGGTGCTCACCCTCGGTGAGGCGCGGCTGCCGCAGTACCCGGTGCCGGCGGGCGTTTCCACCGAGCAGTTCCTGCGTGAGGAGAGCGAGCGCGGACTTGGGGAGCGATTCCCGGGGCCCTCCGCGGCACCCGCCGCATACCGCGAGCGCCTTGCGCGCGAGCTCGATGTCATCTGCCAGATGGGCTTTGCCGGCTATTTCCTCATCGTCGCCGACTTCATCCGCTGGGCGCGCGATAACGGCGTGCCGGTGGGACCGGGGCGCGGCTCGGGAGCGGGATCGCTGGTCGCCTACAGCCTGCGGATCACGGATCTCGATCCGATCCGCCATGACCTGCTGTTCGAGCGCTTTCTCAATCCCGAGCGTGTCTCGATGCCGGACTTCGACATCGATTTCTGCATGGACGGGCGCGACCGGGTGATCGACTACGTGGCGCGGAAGTACGGCCGCGAGCGCGTATCGCAGATCATCACCTACGGCACCATGGCGGCGAAGGCCGTGGTGCGCGATGTCGGGCGCGTGCTCGGCATGCCCTACGGCTTCGTCGACCGCATCGCGAAGCTCATTCCCTTCGAGCTCGGCATCACGCTCGATGCCGCACTGGAGAAGGAGCCGGAGCTCAAGCGCCTCTACCAGGACGAGGATGAGGTGCGCAACCTGATCGACCTCGCGCGCTCCCTCGAGGGCCTCACCCGCAACGCCGGCATGCACGCCGGTGGCGTGGTGATCGCTCCCTCGGTTCTCACCGACTTCGCGCCGCTCTACTGCGATGCCGCGGGCGGAAGCGTCGTCACGCAGTTCGACAAAGACGACGTCGAGTCGGCGGGCCTCGTGAAGTTCGACTTCCTCGGCCTGCGGACCCTCACGATCATCGATCGCGCCGCGCAGCTCATCAATCGCGAGCGTGCGGCGGGAGCCGCGCCGCTTCAGGTGAGCGCCCTGCCCATGGACGATGCCGGCACGTACGCGCTGCTGCGCTCCTGCCGCACCACCGCGGTATTTCAGCTCGAGTCCCGCGGCATGAAGGACCTGATCCGCCGCCTGCAGCCCGATCGGTTCGAGGAGATCGTCGCGCTGGTGGCGCTGTTTCGCCCGGGGCCCCTGCAGTCGGGCATGGTCGATGACTTCATCAACCGCAAGCACGGACGCACCGATGGACCGATCGATTACCTGCACCCGAGCCTCGAGCCGATCCTCAAGCCCACCTACGGGGTCATCCTCTACCAGGAGCAGGTGATGCAGATCGCGCAGGTGCTCGCCGGCTACACCCTCGGCGGCGCCGACCTGTTGCGCAAGGCGATGGGCAAGAAAAAGCCCGAGGAGATGGCCCAGCAGCGCTCGGTGTTCGTCAACGGCGCAGTCGAGCGGGGCGTGTCGCCGCACTCTGCTGCGCATATCTTCGACCTGATGGAGAAATTCGCCGGCTACGGCTTCAACAAGTCACATTCCGCGGCCTACGCGCTGCTTTCCTACCAGACCGCGTATCTCAAGGCGCACTACCCGGCGCAGTTCATGGCCGCCGTGCTCTCGGCGGACATGGACCACACCGACAAAGTCGTGACCCTCATCAAGGAGTGCAGCGACATGGGACTCGCGGTGCTCTCGCCCGATGTGAACGCCTCGCGCTACGAGTTCACCGCCTGCGGCGAGCACAGCATCCGCTACGGGCTCGGCGCCGTGCGCGGCGTCGGCCGCGGCGCCGTGGAGGCGCTGATCGCAGAGCGCGAGGGGCACGGCACCTACCAGAGTCTCGAGGATCTTTGCCGCCGGCTCGACCTGCAGAAGGTCAATCGCCGCGTGCTCGAGGCGCTCCTGCGCTCGGGCAGCCTCGATGGTCTCAACGCCAACCGCGCCACGCTCATGGACCGCCTTCCCGCTGCCATGCAGCTCGGCGACCAGAACAGCCGCGCCCACGAGGCGGGCCAGAACGACCTCTTCGGACTCGCGAGCGAGGAGCGCGCGGGGCAGCCGCAAGAGCGCCGCGCGTCGCCGTTGCCCGAGTGGAGCGAAGCGGTGCGCCTCGCCGGCGAGCGCGAGACTCTTGGCCTGTACCTCACCGGTCATCCGCTCGCGCGCTTCGAGTCGGCGCTCCCGCGCTTCGTCTCGCACCGTATCGGCGACCTTGTGAGCGACCGGCCGCTCGCTGGCTTCGAGCCCGGGCGCTTCGGCGGCGGGAAGCCCGTGACCGTCGCCGGGCTCATCGACGAGGTGAAGAAGCGCGGACCGCGCGTGATCCTGACGCTCGATGATCGCACCGGACGCATCGAGGCGATGCTGTTCGAGGAGACCTGGCACAAGCACCGCGATCTGATCGCCAAGGATGCGCTCGTCGTCGTCGAGGGGCTGCTGCGGTTCGATGAGTTCAGCGACGCCTGGCGGCTCGCCGCGCGGCGCGTCAACGAGCTCGACAAGCTGCGCGAGCAGGAGGCGCGCCGCCTGGTGATCCGCTGCACGCAGGGAGATATCGGGAGGTTGTGCGAGCGCCTGGAGTCCATCCTCGCGCCGTGGCGCCCGGGACCCTGTCCTGTCACCGTGGAGTATGCGGGGAGCTCCGCCGCTGGCGCGCTCAACCTCGGGTCCGAGTGGTCGGTGCGCGCCAGCCGCGAGCTGCTCGAGCAGCTCGAGGGGCTGCTCGGGGGTGACGCGGTACAAGTGCTGTACGCGGCCCCGCCGGCGGCCGGCGGCGGCGCCTTCTCCGCCGACGTGCGCTGACCTGAGTGTCCAGCGGGGTGCCAAGTTAGGTTACGATCTAGTCCCATGGCCGTCTCATTCCTCGATTTCGAACAACCGATCGCCGAGCTCGAAGCCAAGATCGAGGAGCTGCGGCACGTCAGTTCCGACTCCGAGGTCAACATCCAGGACGAGATCGCGCGGCTGCAGGCCAAGAGCCGGCAGTTGACGATGAGTATCTTCGCCAGCCTGACTCCCTGGCAGATCACTCAGCTCGCGCGTCATCCGCACCGCCCCTACACGCTCGATTACGTGAATGCCATCTGCAGCGAGTTCAGCGAGCTGCACGGCGACCGCATGTACGCCGATGACGGCGCCATCGTCGGCGGCCTGGCGCGCATCGATGATCGGGCGCTCATGATCATCGGTCATCAGAAGGGACGCGACACGAAGGAGCGCGTGCGCCGTAACTACGGCATGCCGAAGCCCGAAGGCTATCGCAAGGCTCTGCGCCTGATGCGGCTCGCGGAGCGTTTCGGGCTGCCGCTGCTGACGCTCATTGACACCCAGGGAGCCTACCCCGGTGTCGGCGCCGAGGAGCGCGGGCAGAGCGAGGCGATCGCCCGCAACCTGTTCGAGATGTCGGTGCTGCGCATTCCGATCGTCACCGTGGTCACCGGTGAAGGCGGCTCGGGCGGTGCGCTCGGCATCGGCGTGTGCGATCGCCTGCTGATGCTCCAGTACAGCACTTATTCGGTGATCTCACCCGAAGGCTGCGCCTCGATCCTGTGGAAGAGCCAGGACAAGAAGGAAGCGGCCGCCGACGCGCTCAACCTCACCGCCGATCGCCTGCAGAAGCTCGGTCTCGTCGATGAGCTCATCGAGGAGCCTCTCGGTGGCGCGCATCGCGACCCCGCCGCCACGGCCACGAGTCTCAAGGCGGCGGTCACCCGCCATCTGGATGAGCTCGAGGCGGTGCCGCGCGACCAGCTGCGCGCCGCGCGCGCGGAGAAGATCGCCGGCTTCGGCGTGTTTGCCGAAGACGCCGCGTAAAGCGCGCATGGCAGGCGCGCGGCGCGGCGGCCCATCGAGCTTCGGCCCGCCGTGGTTGCAGTCACGCCTGAGCGAGCTGCTCCCTGCCTTCCCGGAGGTCAGTCTCTGCGTCGCCTTCAGTGGTGGCGCCGACTCCACCGCGCTGCTCGCGGCGCTGAGTGAGCTGCCGCGGCCGCCGCGCGCGCTGCGCGCCCTGCACATCGACCATCGCCTGCTGCCCGCTTCGCGGCGCTGGAGCGCACACTGCCGACGCGTCGCCCGGCGGCTGAAGGTGCCGCTCGCGGTCCGTACCGCGACCATCGCGCGTGCGCGCGGTGAGTCGCTCGAGGCTGCCGCGCGCGCGCAGCGCTATCGCCTCCTCGCCGCGGCGCTTGGCCCCGGCGAGGCGCTGCTCACCGCACATCACCAGGACGATCAGCTCGAGACGGTGCTGCTGCAACTCCTGCGCGGGTCGGGCGTGGCGGGGCTTGCGGCGATGCCGGCGGTTGCGCCGTTCGGGCACGGTGTGCTGGTGCGACCGCTGCTTACCGTGACGCGCGCCGCGCTCAGCGGGTGGGTGCGTGCGCAGGGGCTCACCTGGGTGGAAGACGAAAGCAATGCGCAGCTGCGAGCGGACCGCAACTACCTGCGGGCGCGCGTGCTCCCACTGATCCGCGAGCGCTGGCCTTCCGCCGCCGCCACGGTGTCGCGCAGCGCGCGTCATGCGGCCGAGGCCCAGCGGCTGCTCGATCTGCTCGGCGAGGCGGATGCGGGCCGGGCGAGTTGCGGAGAGATGCTGTCGGCGAGGTTGCTGCGGCGGCTGTCCCTGGAGCGGCGGCGCAATGCACTGCGCTTCTGGATCGGCGCTGCGGCGGTGCTCACCCCACCGGCCACGCGACTCGATGAGATCGCGCGTACGCTCCTCGATGCGCGCGAGGACGCCCAGCCACTCGTCTCTTGGGAGGGCGCAGTAGTGCAGCGGCAGGGCGATCTATTGAGGCTGCGCAAGGTTCCGGCGGCACCGGGCGCGGCGCTGCGATCGGCCGCACGGGCGCGATCGGCGGCAGCGAGCCAAGAGGGCAGCGCCCCCGGCCGGACCGGGCCTGCCTCCGCGCCGCGCATGCCGGATCTGACCTGGCACTGGCGGGCGAAGCGCCGCAAGGAGCTGCCGTCGCCTTTCGGGACGCTCGTCCTCAAGAGCGATGCGCGCGGCCCGCTCGACCTCGAGGCTCTCGGACCCACGCTGGTGGTGCGCGGACGCCGCGGAGGTGAGCGGCTGCGACCGGTGCGCGGCGGCCCGCGACGCTCGCTCAAGCAGCTGCTGCAGGAAGCGCACGTGCCGGTGGCACGCCGAGCGCTGCTGCCGCTGTTGTTCGACCGCGGGCGGCTGATCGGCGTCGCCGACCTGTGGCTTGATGAGTCGGTAAAGGCCCACGGCGCGAGCCGGCGGCGCGCGCGGCTGCTCTGGCGGGCTGCGGAGTGAGATGCCACGCGTGCGCTTTGGTCCCCACAAGCACCGGGGGGCGAGATGTGCTAACCTGCCGGCCCGTCGTCGCACTCCGCGGAATCGGGTAGCGGCCTCATACGACGGGAATTCCTCGGGCTTCATATGACGCGTTTTGTCTTCGTCACCGGCGGCGTCGTGTCCTCTTTGGGCAAAGGCATCGCCGCCGCCTCGCTCGCGGCGATCCTCGAGGCACGCGGACTGCGGATGGCTATGGTGAAGCTCGACCCCTACATCAACGTCGATCCGGGCACCATGAGCCCTTTCCAGCACGGTGAAGTGTTCGTCACCCAGGACGGCACCGAGACCGACCTCGATCTGGGGCACTACGAGCGCTTCGTGCGCACCACCACCGGTCGCAACAGCAACTTCACCACCGGGCGGATCTACGAGCGCGTGATCGCCAAGGAACGCCGCGGGGACTACCTCGGCGCGACCGTGCAGGTGATCCCGCACATCACCGACGAGATCAAGCGCTGCATCAAGCTCGGCGCCGATGGGGCGGACGTGTGCATGGTCGAGATCGGCGGCACGGTGGGTGACATCGAGTCGCTGCCGTTCCTCGAGGCGATCCGCCAGCTCGGCGTGGAACTCGGGCGCAACAACTGCGTCTACATGCACCTCACGCTGGTGCCGGTGGTCGGCGGCTCGGGAGAGATCAAGACCAAGCCGACGCAGCACTCGGTAAAGGAGCTGCGTGGTATCGGTATCCAGCCCGATGTGCTGCTCTGCCGCTGCAAGCATCCGCTCCCGGAGGAGCAGCGCCGCAAGATCGCGCTGTTCACCAACGTGGAAGAGCGGGCGGTGATCTCCGCAGTCGATGCGGACGACATCTATCGCATCCCGATCCTGCTGCACGAGCAGGGTCTCGATGACATCGTGGTCGACAAGCTGCGCCTGGAGGTGCCGCCGACCGATCTCGCCGAGTGGCGCCACGTGGCGAGCGGCAAGGCGAACCCCGAAGGTCAGGTCGACATCGCCATGGTCGGCAAGTACGTGCAGATCCGCGACTCCTACCTGTCGCTGCACGAGGCGCTGATGCACGGGGGCCTCAAGAGCCGCACACGCGTCAACATCCGCTACCTCGAGTCGACCGACATCGAGCAGCACGGTACCGAGCTGCTCAAGGACGTGGACGCGATCCTCGTGCCCGGCGGCTTCGGCGAGCGGGGCATCGAGGGCAAGATCCAGGCCGTGCGCTACGCGCGTGAGCATGGAGTGCCGTACCTCGGCATCTGTCTCGGCATGCAGGTGGCGATCGTCGAGTTCGGCCGCCACGTGCTGGGACTCGCGGATGCCAACAGTACCGAGTTCAACCGCGCCACCCCGCACGCGGTGATCGCGCTCATCTCCGAGTGGCAGGACCACATGCACGGTGCGCAGACCCGCGACGAGCGTTCCGACAAGGGCGCAACCATGCGCCTCGGTGCGCAGGAGGTGCAGCTCGGGGCCGGCACACGGGCGCGCGAGATCTACGGGCGCGACGTCATCATGGAGCGCCACCGGCATCGCTACGAGTTCAACAACAACTATCTCGACCGCTACCGCCAGGCCGGCATGCGCTTCTCGGGCTTCTCGCGCGATGGGCTGGTGGAGGTGGTCGAGCTGACCGCTCACCCGTGGTTCGTGGCGACCCAGTTCCACCCCGAGTTCACTTCCACGCCGCGTGACGGGCACCCGCTGTTCACCGGCTTCATCCGTGCCGCGCGCGCGCAGCGCGCGTCACAGCTGCCGCAGGCGGCCAGCGCCTGAGCGGCGCGGCCGCTCGAGCCCGCGGCGCACAGGCCTGCCATGCAGCTCGCTGGACACGAGGTCGGGGCGGGTCAGCCGTTCTTTCTCATCGCCGGCCCGTGCGTGATCGAGAGTCCGGCGCTCACGCAGGAGATTGCCGGGCGGCTGAAGGAGATCACCGCGCGGCTGCGCATCCCGTTCGTCTTCAAGGCCTCCTACGACAAGGCGAACCGTTCCTCGCGCGAGAGCTTCCGCGGCCCCGGGATCGAGTCGGGGCTCAAGGTGCTCGCGGACGTGCGCCGCGCCATCGGCGTGCCGGTGCTCACCGATGTGCACGAAGACACTCCGCTCGCCGAGGTGGCCGCGGTGGTCGATGTGCTGCAGACACCGGCATTCCTGTGCCGGCAGACAAATTTCATCGTCAACACCGCTGCCCAGGGAAAGCCCGTCAACATCAAGAAGGGACAGTTCCTCTCGCCGTGGGAAATGCACAACGTGGTCGACAAGGCCCGCTCCACCGGCAATGAGCGAATCATGGTGTGCGAGCGCGGCTTTTCCTTCGGTTACAACAATCTCGTCTCAGACATGCGCTCGCTCTCGATCATGCGCACGACCGGCTGCCCGGTGGTCTTCGACGCGACGCACTCCGTGCAGCTTCCCGGTGGCCGGGGGACCGCTTCCGGTGGACAGCGCGAGTTCATCCCGGTGCTTGCGCGCGCGGCGGTCGCTGCGGGCGTCGCCGGACTTTTCATGGAAACGCACCCGCGGCCTGAAGAGGCGCTCTCGGATGGTCCGAACGCGTGGCCGCTCGCGCGCATGGAGCCGCTGCTCACGACGCTCGCCGAGCTCGATCGCGCGGTGAAGAAGGTTCCATTCGAAGAATCGCTGCTGCAGGGCGGGGCGGAGCGAAGGACGCACGCAGATGAGCCGTATCGCTGACATTCGCGGAAGCGAGATCCTCGACTCGCGCGGCAACCCGACCGTCGAGGTCGATGTGCTACTCGATTCCGGCGCGCTCGGTCGCGCCGCCGTGCCATCCGGCGCCTCGACCGGAACGCGCGAGGCGGTCGAGCTGCGCGATGGCGACAAGACACGCTATGGCGGCAAGGGCGTGCTGCGAGCCGTCGAGCACGTCAATACGGTTCTGAAGGCCGCCCTCACCGGCCAGGATCCGCGCGCGCAGGCGGCGATCGATCGCCGGATGATCGAGCTCGACGGCAGCGAGAACAAGGCGCGCCTCGGCGCCAACGCGATCCTCGGCGTGTCGCTCGCCACCGCGCGCGCTGCCGCGGCCGATGCACGCGTTCCGCTCTACCGTTATCTGGCGCAGCTCGCGGGCGGCAAGCGCGAGCCGGTGATGCCCGTGCCGATGATGAACATCGTCAATGGTGGTGCCCACGCCAACAACAGCCTCGACATCCAGGAGTTCATGATCCTCCCCGTCGGCGCACCGAGCTTCCGTGAGGCGCTGCGCTACGGCGCCGAGGTGTTCCACGCGTTGCGGGGGCTGCTCGCCGCCCGTGGACTGTCGACGGCGGTTGGCGATGAGGGTGGATTTGCGCCGAGCCTCGAATCCAACGAGGCAGCGCTCGCGCTCATCCTGCAGGCCATCGAGCGCGCCGGCTTCCACGCCGGGCGCGACGTGTACCTGGGGCTGGACGTGGCGAGCTCCGAGTTCTTTCGTAACGGCCGCTATGAGCTCGCCGGCGAGAAGCGCAGCTTCTCCGCCGCGGAGTTCACTGATTATCTTGCCGATCTCGCTGCGCGCTACCCCATCATCAGCATCGAGGATGGCATGAGCGAGGCGGACTGGGACGGCTGGGCGCAGCTCACCGGCTCCCTCGGCAAGACGGTACAGCTGGTGGGCGATGACGTCTTCGTCACCAATACGAAAATCCTGAAGGAAGCGATCGCGCGTCACATCGCGAACGCCATCCTCATCAAGCCGAACCAGATCGGCACGCTCACCGAGACGCTCGAGTGCATCGACCTGGCCGACAAGGCGCACTACGCCGCGGTGGTCTCGCACCGCTCGGGCGAGACCGAGGACAGCACCATCGCCGACATTGCGGTTGCCACCGCCGCCACGCAGATCAAGACCGGGTCGCTGTCGCGCTCGGATCGCATCGCGAAATACAACCAGCTGCTGCGTATCGAGGCCGAGCTCGGCTCGGTGCCCTATGCGGGGCGCGAAGCGTTTCCGGTCAAGGTCTGACGGCTGCCCCGCCGAAGCCCCGGCGGGCGAGATAGTCCCGCCCAGGATCCCCGCGCACGGCGGACTCAGCCTGCTGCGGGCACGCTGGTCACGATCACGATCGGGCCTGTCGGGCTGCCGGTGGGTGAGCCACCCAGCGGCTCGACGCTGACCGCGACTTTGTCGGCCGCAAGGAGCGCCGACCGTTGCATCTCACTCAGCTTTCTCTCGGCACTGCCCGCTGCGGGCAGCAGGCCGAGCGAAACCGGCGCTCCGCCTCGCGGCAGCGCCCACAACTCGTAGGACTTGCCCGCAGCTGGCGGCACCGCACCGACGACTTCCATGGTGAGTGCGCTGAGTGGCAACCGCCGCTCGAGCCGCCATACCGGATGCGCGCTGTCCGTGCCGAGCACCACGAGTGTCTGCAACGGCGGTGGCGCCAGCTCCCGCACGAGGAGACCCACGACGAGCGCGACCGCCACAAGGCCTGCGGCAACGGTGAGTTGCCAGGTGCGCCAGCGCGTGCGCGGCGGACGAGCGAGCTCGCCGAAGAGCTGGCGGCGCACGTTGGCCCACACTCTCGGAGAAGGCTGCACCGGCGGCAGCCGGCGGCTCAGCAGCGACCAGTCGTCTTCCCACCGATAGAGCGCGCGGCGTGCGGCGGCGCTCTGCGAGCAGACGCGCTCGAAGCGCCGGCGGGCAGGGCCGCGCAGCGTGCCGAGCGCGTACTCCCCGGCCAGTCGATCCAGCAGCTCAGTTTGCTCGTAGTTCATGACTCGAGACACCGTCGCAGCGCGAGCAGGCTACGCCTCACCCAGCTTTTCACCGTACCGAGCGGCTCATTCACCGCGCGCGCAATCTCGCTGTGCGTCAGCCCCTCCTGGTAGGCGAGCATCAGACACCGCCGCTGGGGAGCGGCGATCTGCTCGAGGCAGCGCAACAGCAAGGCGCCGGTGCCCAGCATCTCACCACCATCGAGTGGTTCCTCCGACTGCAGCTGCGCCTCGAGCGCACTCAGCTCGGTCAGGGCCACCGCCGGGCGCGCAGCGCGCTGCAGGTCGATCGCCCGGTAACGCGCCATGGAGACCAGCCACGCCAGTGGACGGCCGCGGATCGGGTCGAACTGGCGGGCGCGCTGCCACACGCTGACGAACACGTCCTGCAGCGCGTCCTCGGCGGCATCGCGCCGCTTGAGCATGCGCAACAACACCGCGAGGAGTATCGGAGCGACGCGCGCATAGAGCGTCTCGAGCCCTGCGCGGTCGCCCGCGGCGCAGCGGGCGAGCAGCGCTTCCAGTTCCGCGGCGTCCGGCTCATGCACCGGCTGAGTCGGCTGCCCCTCTCCTGCGCGGCTCATGAGGTCATCATATAGCTCATCCGAGACTCGCACCCGTCATGCGGGCCACGAGCCAGTATCCCGCAAGCAGCGCGATGGCCGCGGACCCGGCCGGCATGAAAGCGTGGCGATAGAGCAGGGTGCGACGCGCCACAAACGCGAGCGGCAGCACCGCCAGCACGATGAGCAGTTGACCGAGCTCCACCCCGCCGTTGAAACCCAGCAAAGACAACACGAGGTTCGCGCCCCGCAGCCCGAGATCCGCCAGTACCGAGGCGAAACCGAAGCCGTGTACCAGACCGAAGGCGAAGGCTACCGTCCACCGTCGCTGCACGATGACTGGCCTCAAGTTATTGAGCGCTCCGAGCAGCACCGTGAGCGCAATGCCGCACTCTACCCAGCGCGCGGGAAGGTGCACGAGCCCCAGCACCGCCAGCGAGAGCGTCAGCGAGTGAGCGAGCGTGAAAGCGGTGACCACCTGCAGCACATCGAGCGCCGTATCGCGCAGCGACTCCCGCGGCGCCCAACCCGCCGCGCCATGGCGCACCACTGCGGGGAAGAGCAGCGTGAGCAGGAACAGGATGTGGTCGTAGCCCTTGAGAATGTGCCAGACGCCTTCGCTCAGGAACGCAGCGAACTGCGCCCGGCGACCGGGCGCCGTCACGTCGAGGCTCACCCGGGGCGCTTCCCGGCTGAGCACCGCAGCCTGCTCGGCGCCGCCGCCGATCACCTGCAGCAGGCCCCGATGGGTGGGGTCCACTTCGAAGAGCAGCCGGTAGTGCACGGCGAGCTCGATAGGCCGCAAGTCGCAATCGGCGCTGAAACGCAGCACCGCGTAGCGGCCATCGACATGCTCGTCGACCTCGAGCGCCACGAGCTTTGGAAGGCAGGGGTGGCGGTCACCACGGCCGACGGCTTGCAGCGTGAGTCGCCCGAACGCGTAGTCAGCGATACGCGTGCGCGCCGACCTGAGCTCGCCCCAGGTGATCGCGCCGTCGTGGTCGGCATCGAGACCCAGCACGAAGTCCAGATCCCGCAGCGCGATGTCCCATTGACCCCACAGGACTTCGCCGGATGAGGGAATGGTGAGGGTGAGATAACTGTCGCTCGGCTTGTGCGCCCACGCCGCTGCGGCGCAGCCGGCGAGCAGCAGTGCGAACGATGCGCGCCGCAACTGCGTCACGGCGACCCCCGCCGGGCACCACACTCGAGCCGCGCCGAGAGGACGCGATCCTCATAGTGCGTCTTCTCGAGCCACTCCGCGAGCTGCGCACAGTCGGCGCTGGAGTGCGCGCTCACGGCGGCGCGGGCATAGATGCGCAGGTCCGCAGGCTCGCGCTGCGCGATCCAGTTGCGCCGCGCGAGCTCGACGGCTGCGACGGCATCCTCGCGCACATCGAGCAAATACATGGCGTGCTCGCGCTGATGAGTGCCGTCGCCATCGCGCTCGGCCGCGCGAAGGCGTTCCTCGTAAGCGTGCATCCAGCGGGCCGCCTCGGCGGTTGCGAGCCGGTGAGCCGCGATGGCGAGTCGCAGCAGCAGCGGATCCTGGGCTTCACTCCCTGCCAGCAGCCGCAGCACCTCGGGCGCGCGCCCCGTGCGCAGCAGGAGATCGGCGTACGCTGCTTTCAGATACGGATCCTCCTCCGAAGCTCGCAGCGCATCGCGCAGGTGCGCTTCTGCTGCACGATCATCGCCTAGCCGCTCGGCCATTTCCGCGACCACCGCGAGCCGCCACGCGCGCAGCGGTCCCGGGAGCCTCGGATCCAGACCCGCGGGCGCATTCAATGCCCGAAAACTCGCCGTCAGCTGTCCGTTGCGACCCGCAACGCTACCGAGGCAAGTCAAAGCAGAGAAAGCATCGGCGCTGCGCGCGAGCCGCGCGCAGGCCCGACGTGCCGCCGCATAGTCGCCGCGCAGTTCGAGAAGCGACGCGCGCGTCAGCCACGCCTGCGCATCGAGCGGCTCGAGTGCGAGCGCGCGGTCGAGCAGCGCGAGGGAGGGATCGAACTGGTGCAGGTACTGCAGGGTGATCGCCTGCAGCACGAGTACCTGCTCGGGTGGCTGGGGCTGGGCGAGCCACGGCAGCAGCGTCGCCTGCGCGTAGGCGATGAAGCGCGGATCGCTATTGCGGCGGCCGAGGTCGATATAGCCGGTTGCCAGAGCCAAAGTGGCCGCCACATCGCCGGGAGCGCTCGCCAGCGCGGCACGCAGCGGCGCCAGGCGCTCGAGATCCGATCGCGCGGGCACACGCTCGAGGACCGTGGCGTCATCGGCGGGTACGTAGGGCGAGGCCGCCGCCGCGGTAGCCACCAGGGCGATCAGCCCCGCGGCGGTCGTGCGCATGATCGATGCGCACGACCGCCGCAAACGGCTCGCGACTTGGAGCTTCGCCCTCACGGCAGGAATGCCGCGCCGTTCGGGGAGCCCGGGAACGGATCGAGCAGGTACGGGAAACCATCGAGGTAGAAGTCATCGGGACTCTCCGCACCGCTCGCATGGGCGTGAGCGGCATCCGGACCCGCAGCGCGCGCCCCATCGGTGTACGGTTTGCCGCCGTTCGGATCGTGGGTCTCGTTGCCACAGTTCCCGACCGCGCCGCACAGCGCGCCCATGGCGGCGCGCAGGGTGATGTCCACGACGTCATCGTAGGGGCGCCGCCCGTTCGGGAAGCCCGCGAGGTCACCGCCGAGCACGCCAAGGTCATTCTGACGGGCGGGCGGGGTCGGTGCGATCGAGGTGTTGAGTCGCAGCATTTCGGCGGGCGTCACCGCGAGCGGCTGGTTGAGGCCTTTGACGCCGGTGAGGAAGACGCTCACCAGATCATTGCGTGGCGTGCCGGGCGGGAGCGCCGCACCGCCGAAGAGTGCATTCAGCAGCACCGGCAGGGTCGGGTTGGTGACATAGGTGAGGAACTGCGCATCGTGGCGCGGCTCGCTGCCGTTGAAGCGGTTCTTGTCGGGCAGCCCGATGACCACCTCGTTGACGAGTGGCATACCAAGCCGTGACACCTGGGTCCAGGCACCGCGCTGCAGCCGCACGCCATCGTCGGTGTCGCCGCGCTCGGGCTCGGGATTCAGCAGCTGCTCCTGAGGCAGGCTCGCTGTCGTCCAGGCGCCGATCACCGGGTCCTTGCGCACGAGACAACGGATCGGCACCTCGAGCGCGATCGAGGTCACGTTCTTGTCCGCTATGGTGTTCGGAGCGGCGTTGCGCGCACCCACGGGGTTGAGGTTCACCAGGTCGAAGATCTCACCCAGGTTCACGACGAAGCCGTCCTTGCGCTGGCCGACGAACACGCGGCCCGGAGTGGCGCAACCGGGAATCGCGACGTTGTACTGGAAATTCGCCGCATAGGCCGGATAGTCGTCGATTGATTTGTTGCCGATGTTGTCGACCGGCTTGAAGAAACGGTGCCCGCCGAGAGTCGCGTTGGTCACCGTCTCGCGCTCGCCGTAGCGCGGATCGCCCCGCACCAGTTCGATGCTGTAGCTCTGCACGACATTGAGGTTGGCCCCGGCGGCGTTCACGGGACCGATATTGATGAGCGGCACGGCGACGTTGCGGCCGCCGGCATTGACCGTCAGGTCCTTCAAGGTATTGGTGAAGCGGAACTGGAAGGTGAGATCGGGGCGGGCATCGCCATCGTTGTCGATGCGGATCTCGTAGAGCGCCTTCGGATCGAGCGTGAAGTAGTTGGGCCCGCCGTAGGCATCCTGCAGCGGGTTGTAGTTGGCGATGAAGGTGACGAACTCCTCCCGTCCCGGCTCGTAGCTGCGGAACATGTAGAAGTCGGTGCCATCGACCTTCGGCTGCCCCGCGATGAATGGTGCTTCGCGGTGGCTCGAGGCGAGCGTCACGAGCGGCACGATTGCGGCGGTGCACGCCAATAGATAAAGAGTACGGCGGTTCATGGTTGGCATCCCCTCGGGTGGTTGAGTGCATGGATGAGAAATTCCACATTGCTCTACGGGGCAGCGCGGCCGGCGGATGCAGCGGGGAGCACTAATGAGCGCCGGTGGGAGGGGGGACGGCGTTCCGCGACTGCATCCGGCCGCGTGCGTCGGCCGTAGCTGTGGTCATGAGAGGCGCGGCGGCGATGCTCGCGGCGGGGATCGGCATTGCCGGAGTGCCGGCCGCGCTTCCCGCGGACCTGGCGGAGACTGGGCCCATGGACGAAGTGATCGTCACCGCGACCCGCCAGCTCGCGGTGACGGTCGCGCGCACGGCGAGCGAGGGAACGGTCACGGAGGAGGAGCTGGTCAACCGGCCGCTGCTGCGCCCGGCCGAGGCTCTCGAGGCGGTCCCCGGACTGGTCGTGACCCAACATAGTGGAGACGGCAAGGCCAACCAGTATTTCGCGCGCGGTTTCAACCTCGACCACGGCACGGACTTCGCGACGTTCGTCGAAGGGGTTCCGGTCAACATGCCGACCCATGCCCACGGGCAGGGCTACAGCGATCTCAATTTCCTCATCCCCGAGCTCATCGAGCGTATCGACTACCGCAAGGGGGTGTACTACGCCGAGCAAGGTGACTTCTCGGCCGCCGGCGCGGCGGAGATTCACTATCGCAGCCGCCTCGATGGGTCATTCGTGACGGCGGCGGTGGGCGCAGAGGGCTATCGACGCCTGGTGGCCGCGACCTCCACGGCTCGTGCGGGTGGAGAGCTGCTGCTGGCTGGCGAGTACGGTCTCACTGATGGGCCGTGGGTGCTTCCCGAGGGTTACCAGCATGCCAGCGGACTCATGAAGTACAGCAGTGGGAACGAGGCGCTCGGCACCTCGCTGACTGCGATGGGCTATGACGCTCACTGGCGAGCGACCGACCAGGTTCCGCAGCGGGCGGTGAGCGCGGGGCTCATCTCCCGGTTCGGCAACGTGGACCCGAGCGATGGCGGTGGAACGCATCGCTGGAGCGTGTCGGGCGAGGCGTGGGGGACAGCGGGTGCAGGCATCTGGCGCGCGCGAGCCTATCTCCTCGACTATCACCTCGATCTCTTTTCGAACTTCACCTACTTCACCGACCTCACGCACGGCGACCAGATCGAGCAGTACGATAACCGGCACGTCAGCGGTGCGAGCGTCGGCTACGCGCTGCCGCTCGCGCTGTTCGGCGAGGAGGGAACTCTGCGTACCGGGGTACAGATCCGCGACGATCGCATCGAGCCTGTGGGCCTTTACGACACGACGGACCAGATCCGCTGGAGAACCGTGAGCGTGACGAAGGCGGGGCTGATGAGCGCTGGTCTCTATGCCGCGTGGGACATCCGCCCCGCGGCCTGGTGGCGCATGCAACTGGGGGCTCGTCTCGACCGCCAGCACTTCGATGTCGACGCAAACCTGCCGGCTAACTCCGGCACCGCGCGTGCCTCGCTCGTGAGCCCCAAGCTCACCCTCGCTCTTGGTCCCTGGCGCGGCACGGAGTATTTCCTCGACTTCGGCCAGGGATTCCACAGCAACGATGCGCGCGGTACGACCATCAGCGTCGACCCGAACGACGGGGTGACGCCGGTGAGCAAGGTGACTCCGCTCGTGCGTGCAACCGGGGCGGAAGCGGGCGTGCGCAGCTACCCCGCAGGAGATCTCGAGCTTGCCGCTGCGCTCTGGACACTGCGCCTCGATTCGGAGCTGGTGCTAGACAACGACACCGGCGCGATCGTGCCGAGCGGCGCTACTCGTCGCTACGGCCTCGAGCTGAGCGCCGCCTGGCATCCGCAGAGCGGGATGCGCGTCGATCTGGATGTTGCCTGGACGCACGCGCGTTTCAGCGACTTCGCGCCTGCCGGTCAGTACCTGCCCAACGCTCCGGAGAAGGTCGCGGCGCTCGGTGTGGAGATCAACCGTCCCGAGGGCTGGTTCGGCGGCGCGCACCTGCGCTATTTCGGCTCGACTGCGCTCACGCAGGACAATGCGGTGCGCTCGCATCCATCGCTGCAGCTCAATGCCGAAGCGGGCTACCGCTTCAGTGCGGCGCTCAGCGGCACCGTCAGCCTCTTCAACCTGCTCGACCGCCGCGATGACGACATCGAGTACGACTATGCCTCGCGGCTGCGCACTGAGACCTCGGCGGTGAACGATCTGCATTTCCACCCCATGGAGCCGCGCAGCGTGCGCGCGAGCCTCAGCCTCCGGTACTGAGCCTTCTTACTGGCGGTTAGCGCGGGCTGCGCGTTGCAGCACCCGGATCACGCGCTCGACTTTCACCGTGCGGCGGCGAGCCAGCACCGCCAGGCAGAGGAGACCGGTTGCGAGCAGTGCCAACGGGGCCGGCTCAGGCACTCCGGCCGTACGCGCTGAGGACTTGTCAACCTGAAGCACGGCGAAGCCCTGGCTGTCATCATCGCTGAAGGTGACGCTCGTGATCGGTATGTCGGAAACGAAGCCAACGAAGCCGGTATCGAATCCCGGATTGCGAGGTGTGCTCAGGTCGAACCGGTCACCGGTGCTCAGAGTCACCGAGAACGGCAGTCCGCCGCCCTCGGCTAAATCACCGTAGATGAAACCGATCGCCGTCGAGCCCGACAAGGTGCACAGCACTTCGGATGCATCGATTCCGGGCGCCGGGGACACAGCGGTGAAGAATGGGCTGCCGCCAAAAAAAGAGAAGCCACTGCCAACGACTATGGGGAAGTCGAGGCCGCCGCCAGTGAACGAGAGGCCGCCGACCGTGACGTTGCCGAAGCTTATGGTACCCGGCGGGGTGAGGCCATCGAAGGTGAAGGCCGTCGAATTCGAGGTCGCTGCGCTGTAGGCCGTCTGGTTGGTGTACTCAGTGACCGTGGCCGAAGCTTCGCCAGCGGCGAATGCAAGCACGATGATGCCGACGGCCGCCGGTGCCAGTCTGGGTGCCATGCGAGGGTTTTCCTTGTTGTTCTGTAACGCGAGTCCGCTGCGGGTCTTACTGATGAATGCAGGATTCGCGCCAGAGGCAGAACTGGGCGGGATTACAGTGAATTGCTGATGTCTACATTAGGTTAAGCTCCAGTTTTGTAAGGATTGTCGACGCTCCGGTCGATGTTATGACGAACGGAATCGCGCCGCGTCGCGAGCCCGATGCGGCCAACGCGTTAGCTCAGCTACCATTTCTCAGCCGCCTCAGCGCCGAGGGCGGCGTGCCGAATAGCCGCAGGAACGCGCGCCTCATGCGCTCGGGATCGCCGAATCCGCAATGTTGCGCGATCTCCTGCATCGACCTGGCGCCGCTATCGAGCAACGCGCGCGCCGCGTCGGCCCGCAGCCTCTCCACCGCCTTGGCAGGCGTCACGCCCGTTTGGTGGTGAAAGGCACGGGCGAAATTGCGCGGGCTCATGCAGGCGCGCGCTGCGAGCTGCTCCACACCGAGTTGGCCTCCCAAGTGCGCGCGCATGTACTCGAGCAGCGTAGCGAAGCGCCCACCGGTGCCTTCCAGTTCGAGCAGTGCCGAGAACTGCGATTGACCGCCGGGCCTGCGGTGATAAACGACGAGCTGCTGTGCGGCGCGTCGCGCGACACTGTCGCCGAGATCTTCGCCGACCAGCGCGAGTGCCAGGTCGATGCCGGCCGTGATACCCGCGGAAGTCCAGAAACGCTCGGCGCGCACGAAGATCCGGTCCGGGTCGAGGTGCACCTGCGGGAAGCGTCCGCGAAACTCCTCGCTGCAACTCCAGTGTGTGGTCGCCGTGCGTCCATCGAGCAGTCCCGCGGCGGCAAGGAGGAACGAGCCCGAGCATACGCTCGTCACGCGCCGCGCCCGCTCGGCGCACGCGCGAATGAAACCAAGCGTGCGCGCACAGGCGAGCGCATCGCGCACGCCCTCACCACCGGCCACGATGAGCGTGTCGATATCGCCGGCGCGGCCGAACCCGTCCGCTCCGAGTGGCGCTCCGGAGGAGCTCGCAACCGGCCCCGGGGTTCGTGCGATGACCCGCAGCGAATACGTTTCCGGGCGCATGCGCCCGGCGATCTCGAAAGCCGCGAGCGGGCCTGCGGCATCGAGCAGCTGGAAACGCGGAAAGATCAGGAAGGCAATGCGTCGCATGGGGTTGGCCGAAAATGAGGCTAAAACGTCATTTCTGCCACCAGCATAACCGCGCGATGATGTCCGCGCAGCTACCCGAGGACGCCCCGATGGCCAGTGACTTTCCCGTCGTCTTTGCGCTCTATCCTGATGTCACGCAGCTCGATTTCACCGGTCCCCTGGAGGTGCTCGCGCGGCTGCCGCAGGCACGCATCGTGCTGGCCTCGGCAACAGGTGGCGAGCTCACGGCGAGCGGCATGACCTTTGCCAACCTCCGCCCGCTCGCGCAGGTCGGCGAGTGTGCGCTCCTGTGCGTGCCGGGCGGCTTCGGCTGCAGCGCCGCGATGGAGGATCCCGAGTATCTGCGCGGCCTGCGCCGGCTCGCCACGCAGGCGCGCTATATCACCTCGGTGTGCACTGGCTCCCTGCTCCTCGGTGCAGCCGGACTTCTCCGGGGCCGGCGCGCCGCCTGTCACTGGGCGTTTCGCGAGCTGCTCGCGCTCTTTGGCGCCATCCCCGACGACGCGCGAGTCGTACGCGATGGCAACGTGTTCTCCGGAGGCGGCGTCACCGCCGGCATCGACATGGCGCTCACCCTCTGCGCCGAGATCGCCGGCGCGGCACACGCGCAGGCAGTGCAGCTCGCGATGGAGTACGCGCCCGAGCCTCCCTTCGATGCGGGCCGTCCGGAGACAGCGCCGCCGGAGATCGTCGCCGCGGTGCGCGAGCGTTTCGAGCGCGTATGGCCCGAGCGTCTCGCCGCCGCGCAGCGCGCCGCCCAGGCGCCGACTTCAGACTTCGCGCACGCCGGGAGGGTCTGATAGGCTGTGGATCCATGAAGTGGCTCGCCGCCGCGCTCACCGTCGCCATCATTCTGCTGCAGTACCGGGTGTGGTTCTCCGACGACGGAGTGCGTCAGGTAGCTCGCCTGCAGCAGGCGGTCGCCGTGCAGCGCGCAGACAACGGCCAGCTCGAGGAGCGCAACCGGCAGCTTGCCGCGGAGGTCCGTGATCTGAAGACCGGACTCGATGCGCTCGAGGAGCGTGCGCGGAGTGATCTCGGAATGATCGCCCGCAACGAGACCTTCTACCAGGTGGTACCCGCTACGCAGGCGCAGCCTGCGCGCACGCCCACGCGAACCGCAGCGGCACACTGACCCCGGAACCGCTCGATGCGCTACTGGCTCATCATGCCGGCCGCCGGCTCCGGCCGGCGCTTCGGTGCCGCATCGCCCAAGCAGTACGCCCCTCTCGAGGGACGCACCGTGATCGAGTGGGCACTGGATCCCTTTCTGAGAGACCCTCGCTGCGCCGGCATCGTCGTGGCGCTCCCGCCGGAGGATCACGAGTGGTCAGGGATCGCTGCACGGCTGGCGGCGCACGCTGCGCCCGGCGGCGTGGCGTCGCGGCCCGTGACTGCGGTGGTGGGTGGTGAGCACCGGAGCCTGTCCGTGCGGCACGCGCTCGAGGCCCTTGCCGGGCGAGCCGCGGTGGCGGACTGGGTGCTGGTGCACGATGCGGCACGGCCGTGCCTCGCGGAGGAGGATCTCGGTCGGCTGCTCGATCGACTCGCCTCGCATCCGCTCGGCGGCCTGCTCGCGACGCCCGCCGCAGACACGCTGAAGCGCTCCTCCGACGCGTCGACGGCAGGGGTCGACGCGAGCTCGCCCGTGGCGGAAACCGTCGACCGCAGCACGCTGTGGCGCGCACTCACGCCGCAGATGTTCCGCTACGGCAGGCTGTGTGCGGCGCTCGATGGGGCGCATGCCGCGCAGCGCTTTCCCACCGACGAGGCGCAGGCGCTCGAGTGGCTGGGCGAGCAGCCACTGCTTATTTCCGGAGCCGCGAGCAACCTCAAGATCACCACCGCCACGGACCTGTTGCTGGCAACGGCGATACTCCGGTCACGACACACGACCGGGACGCAAGGCACTCACATGAGAATCGGATCGGGCTTCGACGTTCACGCTTTCGGCCCCGGGGACTTCGTGATGCTCGGGGGAATGCGCATCCCACACTCGCGCGGGGTCATCGCGCATTCCGACGGAGATGTGGTCCTGCATGCGCTCTGCGATGCGTTGCTCGGTGCCGCAGGCCTCGGCGACATCGGCCAGCATTTCAGGGACACGGACCCTCGCTGGCGCGGGGCCGACAGCCGGCGCTTCGTCGCCGACGTGCTGACACAGCTGCACCAGCGCGGCTTCGAGGTCGCCAACGTCGACCTCACGGTGCTGGCGGAATCTCCAAAGGTGGGACCACACCGCGACGCGATGCGCCAGGCCATCGCCCAGCTGCTCGGCATGGAGGAAGACTGCGTCAACATCAAGGCGACCACGACCGAAGGTCTCGGCTTCCTCGGGCGTGCCGAGGGCATCGCCGCGCAGGCGGTCGTGCTGCTCTCGCGGAGCTCAGCGTGGCGGCCCGGGAGCTGAGCGCGCGCGAAGCCGCCCTCTCTCCGCCGCGCGCCTACGGCACGCCACCGGCGCGCGGGCGGCTGCGTATCGATCCCGAGGACTTCGTGGTCGAGGAGGACCTCGGTTTTGCACCCGCAGGCGATGGTGCACATGTCCTGCTGAAGGTTCGCAAGCGCAATGCCAATACCCAATGGGTGGCTCGCGAGCTCGCGCGCCTCGCCGGCTGTCGCGCAGCGGAGGTTGGGTATGCGGGGCTCAAGGACCGCCGCGCAGTGGCCGTGCAGTGGTTTTCGCTGCCGCGAGTGCGCGCGAGCGTGGACTGGCACGGGCTGCGCGGCGCCGACTTCGAGGTACTCGAGGCCCACCCGCATACACGCAAGCTGCCGCGCGGCGCGCTTGCGGGTAATCGCTTTGCGGTACGCATCGGCGTGCGCGATGGGGATGGCGCAGAGCTCGCCTTCCGCCTCGCACCGCGTCTCGTGGCGATCGGACACCGCGGAGTGCCCAACTATTTCGGCCAGCAGCGCTTCGGCCGCGACGGCGGCAATCTGCAGTGGCTCAAGCCCTCGCCCCACCGCCTGCCCGCGCAGCAACGCGCCTTTGCGCTCTCCGCGGCACGCAGCGTGATCTTCAATGCAGTGCTCGCAGCACGAGTGTCTGATGGAACCTGGGAGCACCTGCGTGCGGGGGATGTGGCCAACCTCGATGGGCGTGGCAGCATTTTCCCCATCGAGACGGTCGATACCACGCTGACGGAGCGCGGCCTTCATCTCGAGATACATCCGACCGGGCCGCTGTGGGGGGAGGGGACTCCACCGAGCGCCGGTGAGGTGCTCGAGCTCGAGACCGCGATCGCCGCACGTTACCCGGACGCTGCCGCCGCCTGCACTGCGGCACGCATGGCGCAGGAGCGCCGCAGCCTGCGCCTTGCGGTCCATGAGCTGCGCTGCGAGGTCGAGCCGCGGTCCGTGCGCGTCCATTTTCGCCTGACGCGCGGCGGCTTCGCGACCGCGGTGCTCGCCGAGCTGATCGAGAGTCAGTCGCCGGAGAGCAGCACGTAGAGCGCGCCGGTGCCGCCATCGACCGGCCGCGCCGAGACGTACGCCAGCACCGCGCCCGTGCGGCGCAGGACCGTGCTGACCGCGGCCTTGAGCACCGGGCCGCGCTGCCCCGAGCGCAGTCCCTTCCCATGCACGATGCGCACGCAGCGTACATGCTGCTCGAGGGCGTCGACCAGAAACTCGCGCAGCGCGACTTTCGCCTCGGCAACGGTCATGCCGTGCAGATCGATCTCACGCTGCACACGGTAGTCGCCGCGCCGCAACCTGCGCAGCACTGCGGCCGGGATCTGCGGACGATGAAAGGCCAGCGCTTCGCCGGTCAGCTGCTCCGGGTCCGCACCGTGCGGATCGAGGCTCTCCCGAAGCACGGCAGCCCGATCGGCGCGCGCGAACCGTGCATGCGGTCTCGCCCGGGGCGGCCGCGGTGGGGGTGTGTGCGTGCGCAACGGCCTGACACCGCGCACCGCCTGCCGGAACAGCCGGGCGTCCTCGGTGTCCTCGTCGCGGTCCTCTTCGTCCGGCAGGACAGGCACGCCTGGCTCCGCTACCACTGGCAGCTTCCAGTATAGTCAGCCGCTCTCGAGTTGCGCACTCGCACCCGCGACAAGTGAAGATTCTGGTCAGTAATGACGACGGCTATCGTGCCGAGGGCATCCGCCGCCTGCGCGCTGCACTTGCCACACTCGCGGAGGTGACCGTCGTGGCGCCGGACCGCAACAAGAGCGGCGCGAGCAACTCCCTGACGCTCGATGTGCCGCTGCGCGTGTTCGAAGCCGAGCCCGGGGTGTATTTCGTCCCCGGCACACCCACCGACTGCGTGCATCTCGCCATCAGTGGCCTGTTCGACTTCGAGCACGACATGGTGGTCTCGGGAGTGAACGACGGTCCCAACCTCGGCGATGACGTGCTGTATTCGGGCACGGTGGCAGCGGCGGTCGAGGGGCGCTTCCTCGGGCTGCCGACGATCGCGATATCGCTGTGCACGGCCGGTACCGGCGGTGGCCACTTCGAGACCGGAGCGGAGGTCGCGCGGCTGCTCGTCGCGCAGCTGCTGCAGCGTCCGCTCGAGCCTTCACTCATTCTCAACGTCAACGTGCCGAACGTGCCCTTCGCCGAGCTGCGTGGCTTCCGCGCCAGCCGTCTCGGCTACCGTCACCGGTCCGAGCCGGTGATGCGAGCGCAGGATCCGCGCGGGCGACCGGTCTACTGGGTGGGACCCGCGGGTGCCGAGCAGGAGGCTGGCCCTGGAACGGACTTCGACACGGTGGCGCGCGGCTTCGTCTCGGTGACTCCGCTGCAGGTCGATCTGACGCGCCATGCGATGCTCCCCGCACTGGCCACCTGGCTGGATGGCCTCGATGGCTGATCTGCGCCTCGAGGGAATCGGCATGACCTCCGCGCGCACCCGCGACCGCCTGGTGCAGCGCTTGCGCGATCAGGGCATCACCAACGCCGCAGTGCTCGAGCGCATTCGCAACGTGCCGCGCCATATTTTCGTCGACGAGGCTCTCGGCAGCCGCGCCTACGAGGACACCGCGCTCCCGATCGGTTTCGGGCAGACCATCTCGCAGCCCTACATCGTGGCGCGCATGACGGAGGCACTGCTCGAGGCGGGACCTGCCGACAACGTGCTCGAGGTGGGCACCGGGTGCGGTTACCAGACCGCGGTGCTCGCGCCGCTCGTGAAGCGGGTGAGCACCATCGAGCGTATCGAGCCGCTGCTCTCACGCGCGCGCGAGCGGCTCAAGGAGCTTGGAATCCGCAACGTGCGCTTTCGCCACGGCGACGGCTCCCTCGGCTGGAGGACGCAGGCGCCCTTCGATGGCATCCTGGTCGCCGCCGCGCCGCTGGCGGTTCCGGAGGCGCTACTCAAGCAGCTCAAGGTCGGGGGCCGCCTCATCGTGCCGATCGGACCCGAGGGCGAGCAGCAGCTCGTGCGCTTCACCCGGCGCGAGCAGCGCAACGAGCGCGAGATTCTCGGACCGGTAGCTTTCGTCCCACTCCTCGGCGGTACCAGCTGAAGGATGCAGCTCGACATGGGATCTGGTCTAAGACCAGAGATCGCAAAAGAGAAGCCGTATGACAAAAATAATTTAACATTATGATAAATAAGCAGATTTTTTGGCACAACCGTGGCAAAGACGCATCGCGTGCGCACAGGCGAGGTCCGGAAGGGCCTTCAAGATCGGCGAACGGCGGGCGCGGGGGCAAAGAAAAGTCTTTGTTCCTTAAATCAGTTGCGCGGCCTTCTGCGACGCGTTTAACATGCTGCCCCTGTCTGCAATCGACGACACGCGGAGGGTGACCGGCAGAAGACACAGGGAGGAGGGGCGTCGCGACAAGAGCAATAATTTCATGACAAGAACAAGAACAGTGCAATTGTTCGAGTCTGTCAGCTTCGAATGATTGTTTGGTTGGTTGACCCTCCCCTTGTGTCTTCTGCCGATCATCCTCCCGAGCCCCGCCTTACGCGATTCCACTAGCGCAGAAACAGCGCGGCGAGCACCGGTCGTTCCTCCTGTACGAGCACATTGAAGGTGCGGCACGCAGCACCGAGCTGCATCACCTCGAGCCCGATACGCCGCCGGGCAAATTCTGCCCGCACCATGGCCGAGGCGAAGCGCTGCGTCGGCCCGGTGCCGAGCAGCACCAGCTCCGGCGCGAGGGCAAAGATTGCCTCGAGGTGGGCCGGCACGAGATCGGCAAACGTCGTGGGCGGCCAGTCGGTGATGAGACGCTCCGCAGTGACGAGGCAACTGTGCTGCACGCATTGATCGCCGATACGCAGCTCGGTGTCCGAGTAGCTGCGGATCAGGTTGGCACGCGAGGGCGGTTCGAGGGTGAACTTCACCTTCGATACGATAGCGCCGGTGCACGAACTCGTCATTGTCGTTCCGGATCTGTACCTGCCGCGTGAGCTGCGCGGTGCAAGCTCCGAGTCGGCGGCCTTTGCGAACGTGAAGGGCTTGGAGCGCGTCGCGCGCTTTGGCGCGCGTGCGAGGTTGGCGTACGGATGGCGCGAGTGGCTGCTCCGGAGCGCAGGCCGCGCGGACCTCGAGGGCGTGGCGCCGGTGTGCATCGCCGCCGCAACCCTCGACGCATCGTCGGCCGCTTCAGCTGACAGGCACGAGGCCCAACCGGGCGCGCGCTGGATCGCGACGGCGGTGCATCTGCACGCCGGAGTCAGGCGCGTGCACCTGGACCATCGCGGACTGCTGCACCTCGCACCGCAGGAGCAGGCGGAGCTCGCCGCTGACTTCACTCGCACCTTTGGCTCATCCAACCAAGCGCTCGCGCCGTTGCCGGCGGGTGAGTTCCTGCTCAACATCCCTGGAGTCACCGCGGTCGCAACGCACGAGCCTGCACGCTGCGTCGGCGGCGAGCTCGATGAGCTGATGCCGGCGGGCGTCGCAGCAGCTCCACTGCGTCGTCTGCTCGCCGAGATCGAGATGTGGCTACATGCGCAGCCGCTGAATGAGGCACGCTCGAGGCGCGGTCAGCCGACCGTGACGGGGCTCTGGCCATGGGGCGCCATCGGGCGGATAGTGCGGCCCGAGCGCCGCGCACAGTCCGAGGTACCGCGCGCCTTCGGAGAGGACGCCTGGCTCGCGGGCTTGTGTCGAATCCAGGGGTCTGAGTGCCGGGCACCGCCGGAGCACCTCGAGGAGGTTCTCGCGGCAGGTGCAGGCGCGAGTGTGCTGCTTACCGGAGTGGGAGGACAATTGCGTCGCGACGAGGACACGGTGGCCGAGGCACTGAGCCGACTCGATGAGCGCTTCATTTCTCCGGCCTTGCAGGCGCTGCGCCGCGGCGCCGTCGATGGCTTGAGCGTGGTCCTCAACGATACCCGCGTGCAGGTTCGTCGCGAGAGCCTGTACAGGTTCTGGCGTCGCGGCCGCAGCGGCCTCGCGGGGTTCGCATGACGCTGCGCATCGTGCGCCGCCGCGCGCGCGGTGCACCCCCTCTGGGCGGGCGGCTTCATCCGGTGCTCGAGCGTGTCTACGTCGCGCGCGGCGTCCGCTCGGAGGCGGAGCTCGACCACTCGCTCGTTCGCCTGCTGCCCGTCGGCACGCTCGAGGGCATCCCCGCGGCGGTGGAGCTGCTGCTTGCGCACCGGATGCGGCGCGTGCTCGTCGTGGGCGACTTCGATGCCGACGGCGCGACCAGCTGCGCGCTCGTGGTCCGGGCGCTGCGCGCTTGCGGTTTCGCATCCGTCGATTTCCTCGTGCCCAACCGCTTCGAGTTCGGCTACGGGCTCACGCCCGAGATCGTCGCTCTGGCCGCCGCGCGCACTCCTTCGCTCATCCTGACGGTCGACAACGGCATCTCGAGCAACGCCGGAGTGGCCGCGGCGCGCGAGCGCGGCATCGATGTGCTGATCACCGATCATCACCTGCCCGGCGCGCAGCTCCCGGACGCGAGCGTGATCGTCAATCCCAATCTGGTGGGCAGCCGTTTCGGGAGCCGCTCCCTGGCTGGAGTCGGTGTCGCCTTCTACGTGATGGCGGCGGTGCGACGTGCCCTCGACGGCGCAGGCTTCACGGGCAGCGCTTCCCCGGGCGTCGCGGAGCTCCTGGACCTCGTGGCGCTCGGCACGGTGGCCGATGTGGTACCGCTTGATGCCAACAATCGAGTGCTGGTCGCGCAGGGCCTGAGGCGTATCCGCGCGGGGCGGTGCGTGCCCGGAATCCGCGCATTGCTCGCACTGGCCGGACGCGCTGCGGCGGATCTGACCGCGGCGGATCTCGCGTTTGGTGTCGCGCCGCGGCTCAACGCCGCCGGGCGCATCGATGACATGACGATCGGCGTGCAATGCCTGCTGGCCGATGACGAGGCCAGCGCTGGTGCGCTCGCGCTGCGGCTCGATGCGCTCAACGAGGAGCGCCGCGCCATCGAGGCACGCATGCAGCAGGAGGCTCTCGGTGCAGTGCGGGTACTCGCGGGGCCAGTCGCCAGTGCGGTGCAGCGCAGCGGCGTGTGCCTGTTCGACGAGAGCTGGCACCAGGGCGTCGTGGGTCTGGTCGCGAGCCGCGTGAAGGAGCGCGTGCGCCGCCCGGTGATTGCCTTTGCGAGCGCAGACGCGGCCAGCTTACGCGGCTCAGCGCGTTCCATCGAGGGCGTTCACATCCGCGATGTGCTCGACTCGATCGCCGCGCATCACCCGGGGCTCATCCACCGCTTCGGCGGTCACGCCATGGCCGCAGGGCTCACCCTCGAGCGCGCGCGGCTCGATGAGTTCGCGCGCGCCTTCGACGAGGAAGTGGCGCGCTGCTTGCCGGCCGCGGGCGCCACGGATGCGGTCGAGACCGACGGCGAGCTCACGGTCGAGGAGATCGCGCTTGCGACGGCCGAGGCGCTGCGCGCTGGCGGTCCCTGGGGCCAGGCCTTCCCCGAGCCGTGCTTCGACGGCCTCTTCAGCGTGCGCAACGCGCGGGTGATCGGCGACCGGCACGTGAAGATGTGGGTGGAGCCACCGGGCAGCGGCCGCAGCTTCGATGCGATCGCCTTCAACCATCTCGCGGACGGCGCGCCGTTCGTGCCGCCTGCAGGTCCCTTGAAGCTCGTGTACCGGCTCGAGGTGAACGAGTACCAGGGCGAGCGACGTCTGCAGCTGCTCGTCGATCACCTGCTGCCCGCGGAGTCTTTGCCGGGCGCCGCTCGCTAAAGCCCGCGCGCCGGTGCTAGCATCCGACGCCGTCATCGTCACCGCCGCCGCCGAGATGCGCGCGCGACGTCCCATCGGAAAGTGTATGGAAGCCAACCAGCTCAGACGCCAGCTCAAGGATCTCTCTGACCGCATCACTGCCCTCCGGGGGTTTCTTTGAGTACGACCGCAAGCAGGAGCGCCTCGAGGAAGTGGCCCGCGAGCTGGAGGATCCGGCGGTGTGGTCGAATCCGGCGCGGGCGCAGGACCTCGGGCGCGAACGCGCCCGCCTGAGCGCGCAGGTTGCCGAGATCGAGCGGACCACCAAGGGCATCGGCGATGCCGGCGAGCTGCTCGAGCTCGCCGCGAGCGAGGGGGACGAGGCCGCGGCGCGCGACATCGAGAGTGACACACAGCGCCTCGAGGCCGCAGTGCGCCATCTCGAGCTCAAGCGCATGTTTCGCGGCGAGATGGACGCACACAGTGCGTTTCTCGACATTCAGGCGGGGGCCGGCGGCACCGAGGCGCAGGACTGGGCGCAGATGCTACTGCGCATGTACCTGCGCTGGGGCGCGGCGCACGGGTTCACCTGTGAGGTGATCGATTCCAATTCCGGCGAAGTCGCCGGCATCAAGAGTGCGACCATCGAAGTACAGGGCGAATACGCCTACGGCTGGCTGCGCACGGAGACCGGTGTGCATCGTCTCGTGCGCAAGTCACCGTTCGATTCCGGCAATCGCCGCCATACCTCGTTCGCCTCGGTGTTCGTCTCGCCGGAGATCGACGATGACATCGAGATCGAGATCAACCCCGCCGACCTCAAGGTGGACGTGTACCGCTCCTCGGGCGCCGGCGGGCAGCACGTGAACAAGACCGAATCCGCCGTGCGCATCACCCATCTGCCGAGTGGCATCGTGGTGGCCTGCCAGAACGAGCGCAGCCAGCACAAGAACCGCTCGACCGCGATGAAGATGCTGCGGGCGAAGCTGTACGAGCTGGAAGTCAACAAGCGCAATGCCGCCGCGCGAGTGCTGGAGGAATCGAAATCGGACGTCAGCTGGGGTAATCAGATCCGCTCCTACGTCCTCGATCAGTCGCGCATCAAGGACCTGCGCACCGGCGTGGAAGTGGGCAACACGACGGCAGTGCTCGATGGAGATCTGGATCCGTTTCTGGAGGCCTCGCTGAAGGCGGGCGTTTAGCGGCATGAAGAAAGACACGGACACGACGCCCGGCGGGGGCGCAGACGACGGCGTCGATGAGAACAAGCTGATCGCCGAACGGCGGGCCAAGCTCGCGGCGTTGCGCAAGGGCGGGGGGGGCGGTGTGGGTGCGGCTGCGGCCGGCGGCGCCTTTCCCAACGATTTCCGCCGCGACGCGCTCGCCGGGCAGCTGCACGCCTCCTTCGGCGAGCGCAGCGGCGAGTGGCTCGAGGCCAACCCGACGCGCGTGCAGGTCGGCGGGCGGCTGCTGTTCCGCCGCGTGATGGGCAAGGCGAGCTTTGCGAAGATCGGCGATCGCACCGGGCAGATCCAGCTGTATCTGCAGCAGGAGGCGCTCGGTGCCGTCTACGACATCTTCAAGAGCTGGGATATCGGCGACATCATCGGTGCCTGCGGAGTGCTGTTCCGCACCAAGACCGGGGAGCTCTCGGTGCGGGCGGACGCACTCACGCTGCTCACGAAATCGCTGCGGCCGCTTCCTGACAAGTGGCACGGACTCGCCGATACGGAGACACGCTACCGCCGGCGCTATGTCGATCTGATCGTGAGCGAGTCGACGCGGCAGGTATTCCGCACGCGCAGCCGCATCGTGCGCTACCTGCGCGACTTCCTCGACGCGCTCGATTTTCTCGAGGTCGAGACACCGATGATGCAACCGATTCCGGGCGGCGCGGTGGCGCGGCCGTTCAAGACGCATCACAACGCGCTCGGGATGGACATGTATCTGCGCATCGCTCCGGAGCTCTACCTGAAGCGGCTGATCGTCGGCGGGCTCGAGCGCGTCTACGAGATCAACCGCAACTTCCGCAACGAGGGACTCTCGGCGCAGCACAACCCGGAATTCACGATGCTCGAGGCGTACCTGGCGTACGCCGACTACCGCGACCTGATGGAGTGGATCGAGAAGGCGACCCGTGGGCTCGCCGATACGCTCTACGGCACGCAGCAGATCACCTATCAAGGCCGGGCTTACGATCTCGCCAAGCCCTTTCGGCGGCTCACGGTGGAGCAGGCGATCATCGAGCACAATGCCGGCATCGATCCGCTGTCGCTGCGCGATGTCACCTACCTGCGCAAGCGCTGCGAGCAGCTCGGCATCCATTTCGAGCCCGCCGACGGCGCGGGCAAGCTGCAAATCGAGCTGTTCGAGAGGACAGCCGAGAGCGCGCTCCTCGATCCGACCTTCGTGTACGGTTACCCGGTGGAGGTCTCGCCGCTGTCAAGACCCAATGACGCCGATCCATTCATCGCCGATCGTTTCGAGTTCTTCCTTGCCGGACGCGAGATCGCCAACGGCTTCTCCGAGCTCAATGACCCGGAGGAGCAGGCCGCGCGCTTCCGCATCCAGGCAGCTCGCAAGGAGCGCGGGGACGAGGAGGCGATGTTCTTCGACGCCGACTACGTGCGCGCTCTCGAGTACGGGATGCCCCCTGCGGCAGGTCTCGGCGTGGGGATCGACCGTCTCGTGATGTTCTTCACCGACTCGCCCTCGATCCGCGACGTCATCCTGTTCCCGCACATGCGTCCGGAGGCTCACCCGGGCAGCGCATAAGGCAGGCCGAGCGGGTCGGCCTCGAGAGCTGAAGCGGCAGCGGGCTGCGCGAGCGGGGTCGTTTCGGCTGCGGCGCCACCCGGGAGCGAGGTCACCGCGAGAAATTCGCAGCGCCCGTCCGCCAGCTGCACCGCGTCCACCACGTTGAAAGCGCGGCCATCGGTGAGCGTGCCAGCATCGGCCGGCGTGAGCTGGTGCGCACCGCGCGTCACGAACCGCTGCATGCGGCGCTTCACGCGACCGCGGTAGTGGGCGCGGGCGATGATCTCCTGCCCGGTGTAACACCCCTTGTCGAGGGCGATGACGCCGAGACAATCGAGATTGAGCATCTGGGCGATGAACTGCTCCGAGGTGGCCGCATACACCTGAGGCTCTCCCGCAGCGACCGCGAGACGCTGCCAGGCGAGTGGCTCGGCGGCCGCGCGGATGCCGGGCACGGGCGATTCTGACGCCGGGCTCACCATCAGCCACCGAGCCGGCTCCTGTGCGAGGCGCACGACAGCCGTTGCCGCGATGCGCGCGGCAGCGTCCGCAGCCGCGGGCAGCGCAGCAACGAACCCGGCGGCGGTCGCATCATGGCGGGTGATGTTGCCGGCGGGCTCCTCGGGCGGCAGCAGGCCGGTGATGCGCCACTGCGGCGACTCATCGGCGAGCTTCACCTTCGCGCGCAGGATGAACTTCGAGAGCCGGGCGCTCACCTGCGTAATGAGCTCACGCGGCAGCAGCGCCAGCAGGTCGTCGGGGGCGAGTTGCAGCAGTCGCAGCAGTGCGATCACGCGGCCCTGCGGATTGTGATAACCGGCGAGCAGCGAACGGTCCGGGGCGAGACGCGTGAGGTCATTCGACAACTGCCCCTGCAGGAACGACACCACGTCCGGGCCGCGCGCGCGCAGCACACCGAGTTGGTCGAGGGATACGGTGCTGTAATCGCTGCGCATTGCAGTTGGCCGTTGGTGATTCGCGCCCCGTGCGTGGCTGGCTGCAGCAGATTCTGGCAGACTTGCCGGGTATGTCGATGCCCGCGGGCAAAAGCTCACCGCCGCACGCAGCAGTGCCAACCGCCGGCGACGCGGTCTCGCCGGCAGCCGGCACTTCACCATCGTCTCCGCCGGCAGCCACAGCCGTGCGAACGCGCGAGCTCGGCGGGCCTGCCGGCCCGGAACCGACCCGCTTCGGCGACTGGGAAAAGAACGGCCGCTGCATCGACTTCTAGCCTATCGTTTATGCCGACGCGACCGCTCTCGCCGCACCTGTCGGTGTACAGAATGTCCCGGTACACCCTCGTGACCTCCATTGCCAACCGCTTTACCGGTGTCGCGTTGTCGGCGGGGCTGCCGCTGCTCGTGTACTGGCTCATGGCGGTGGCGGGGGGCGCGCAGAGCTATGCGCGCGCCACGCGCGTGCTGACATCGCCGCTCGCCCGGCTGATCTACGCGGCGCTCATCGTCTCGTTCTGCTATCACCTCGTCGCGGGGCTGCGCCACCTGGTGTGGGATACCGGCCATGGCCTCGAGCGCGCGCAGTCCCAGAAGAGTGCCTGGCTGGTGATCGCCGTGAGCATCGTGCTGATGCTGCTGATTGCCTGCCGCTTCTGGCTCATCGGGGGCCACTCCCCATGAGCCTGCGCAGCCCGCTCGGCAGGGTGCTCGGTCAGGGCGCGGCCAAGGACGGTGTGCGCCACTGGTGGCATCAGCGGCTCACCTCGCTCGCGCTCGTGCCGCTCACGGCGTGGTTCGTCGTCTCGCTGCTCGCGCTGCCCTCGCTCTCGTACGCGACGCTCGTTGCCTGGATGAGCCACAGCTCGACCGCGCTGCCGCTCATCCTGCTCGTGCTGGTCGCCGCCTGGCACTCGCAGCTCGGGGTGCGCGTCGTGGTGGAGGATTACGTGCCCGGCGCCGGTGCGCGTACCCTCACGCTCGTGCTCATCGGCTTCACGCACGTGCTGCTCGCGGCCGCCGGGGTGTTCGCAGTGCTCCGGGTGGCTTGCGGCGCCTCGCCATGAGCGCGTTCGGCAAGTACATCGACCACACCTACGATGTGATCGTCGTCGGGGCAGGTGGTGCGGGGCTGCGGGCGACACTCGGTCTCGCCGCGAGCGGGCTGTCGACGGCCTGCATCAGCAAGCTCTTTCCAACGCGCAGTCATACGGTGGCTGCGCAGGGGGGCATCTCCGCCGCGCTCGGCAACATGGGTGAGGATGACTGGCGCTGGCACATGTACGACACCGTCAAGGGCTCGGACTGGCTCGGCGATCAGGATGCGATCGAGCTCATGTGCAAGGAAGCACCCGCGGCGGTGATCGAGCTCGAGCACTACGGCGTGCCGTTCTCGCGCACCGAGTCGGGCCTCATCTACCAGCGTCCCTTCGGCGGGATGACCACGCACTTCGGCAAGGGCATCGCGCAGCGCACCTGTGCCGCCGCCGACCGCACCGGGCATGCGATGCTGCACACGCTCTACCAGCAGTCGATCCGCCACGCGGCAACCTTCTTCAACGAGTACTTCGCCATCGATCTGATGATGGAGCAGGGCGTCTGCCGCGGCGTGGTGGCGCTCGATCTGGCGGAAGGCACGCTGCACCGCTTCCGCGCGCACATGACGATCCTCGCCACCGGCGGCTACGGGCGCACCTATTTCTCCTGCACCTCGGCGCACTCGTGCACGGGCGATGGCAACGCCATGGTGCTGCGCGCGGGGCTGCCGCTGCAGGATATGGAGTTCGTGCAGTTCCATCCGACCGGTATCTACGGCGCGGGCTGCCTGATCACGGAGGGGGCGCGCGGCGAGGGCGGCTACCTCACCAATTCCAAGGGCGAGCGCTTCATGGGGCGCTATGC
>DATMPW010000044.1:0-35157 GCA_035566915.1 Steroidobacteraceae bacterium | reverse complement strand
GAGCCTGATCCTCACCTATGCCGCCGCCGGCGGCACTCCGGCCGTGCGAACGATGCTGGAGCAACTCGGCCACGTGCGCGCCAACGACCTCACGCTGCGCGATGCGTCCGGCAAGCTCCTCTACTATTCTCCTCCTCCGGTCTACAAGGCGGGACGCGAGGCGCCGGCGTGGTTCACACATCTGCTGGCACCGGCTCCCGCGCGGCAGGTGTTCACCCTCGGCGATGGCGCGCAGGTGGTGATCGCCGCACAACCATCACGGGCCATACTCGATGCCTGGGACGACCTTGCGCGGCTGCTCGCCATCGCCGCCGTCATGATCGCCGCGCTTGGAGGACTTGCGTTCTGGCTGGTGGACCGTGCGCTCGCGCCGTTTCCGGTGATCGCCGACGGCCTCGAGCGGCTGCAGCAGGGTGAGCTCGGCTTTCGCCTTCCGCCACTGCGCGGATATGAGGCGCATGCGATCGGCGCGGCCTTCAATCGCATGGCGCAGGCGATGGAGGACAAGGTACGGGCGGAGCGCGAGGCACACGAGGCGCGCACACGGCTCGAGGAGGGCCGCGAGCTCGCGCTGCTGGTGGAACAAAGCGTGGAGGAGGAGCGGCATCTGATCGCGCACGAGCTGCACGACGAGTTCGGTCAATCGGTCACCGCCATACGCAGTCTCGCCATGGCGATCGCGACGCAGTCCGGCGAGCCGGGCATGAGTGAAACCGCGCGCCTGATCTCGGATGAGGCGGCGCGCCTGTACGACGCCATGCACGGCCTGATACCGCGCCTCGCTCCACCGTCGCTCGATACGCTCGGACTCGCCGAGTCGCTCGAAACCCTGGTACGCGACTGGCAACGGCGTCATCCTTCCCCGCGGCTCTCGCTGCGGCATCAGGTGCCGTCGGACCTCGGCACCAGTGTCACGCTGGCGGCATACCGCGTGGTACAGGAGGGGTTGGTGAACGCTGTCCGCCATGCACATGCGCAGCACGTCGTGATCGAGGTGAGCTCCGCGGACGGGCGCATGATCGTCTCGGTGAGCGATGACGGCGTCGGTCTGCCGGAGAACTGGTCACGCCCCGGTCACTTCGGCTTGCGCGGCCTTGCCGAGCGCGTGGAGCGCCTCGGTGGGAGCCTGCAGGTGTACAACTGCGAGCCACGCGGGGCGTGTCTCAAGGCGGAAATTCCCCTGGCACCGCGCACATGATTCGCTTGCTGCTGGTCGACGATCACGCCGTGGTGCGGACCGGCTTTCGACTGCTGCTGCAGGCTCATCCCGACATCACCGTCGTGGGTGAGGCAGACTCCGGGGAGCTCGCATGTCAGCGCTACCTGGAGCTGACGCCGGATGTCGTAGTCATGGATCTTGCCATGCCCGGCATGGGTGGGCTGGAGGCACTGCGGCGCATCCGCGCGCACCATCCGCAGGCGCGAGTGCTGGCACTGTCCGCTCACGACGATCCGCTGCACGCGCGGCGTGCGCTGCGTGAAGGCGCGCGCGGCTTTCTCTCCAAGCGCAGTGCGCCTGAAGCCTTGCTCGAGGCAATCACTGCGGTGGCGGCGGGGCAGCGCTATCTCGATGTCACCCTGGCGCAGAAGCTGGCGCTCGGGGAGCTGGAGCATGCCGGCAAGTCTGCGGTGGAGCAGCTGTCGGAGCGCGAGTTCGAAGTGTTCGTGCGCCTGGCCGGCGGGTCGAGTGTGCAGCGAATCGCCGAGGACCTGAAGTTGTCGACCTCCACGGTCGGCACGCACCTGTACAACATCAAGCAGAAGCTCGGCGTTTCGAATCAGGCAGAGCTGACCCTGATTGCGATCCGGCTGGGACTGATCGAGGCGTGACGGGCGACGGATGCGCGACGGGCTCAGCGCTCCGCGAGTTCCCGGCCCACGGTCACTCGGCGCGTCAGGCGCTCGAGCGAGCGGCGCGCGGCGGCTTTTGCGATGTGCTTGCACCAGAGCGGCTCACGGTGACCGTTCTGCCGGAGAAATTTCTCGCAGTCGCAGATCCACAGAATGCGGTCATCCTGCGTCCGCAGCACCTGCACCGTCCGGCTGGTGAAACTGTAGGTCCCTATGACTTCGTTGTGCGCCTCACGGCGCCGCCGGAAGCGGATAGCCATGACGTGAGCCTAACGCAGCTCAGCTGTGGATTGCTTGTGGATTACTTGTGCACAGCGACGCTGCGTCGCGATGAAGGTCGCGCACGTCGCGAATGTTCAGCGCGCGGCGCGAACTTTCAGGAGGAGATGATCTTGGCCTTGATTGCCTCGTACTCCGAATCGGTGATCAGGCGCGCATCGAGCAGCTGCTTCGCCTCCTGCAGCCGGCGCACTGCATCGCTCTCACCCGCAGCGCCGAGTGCGGCGGGCGCGGAGGTCACCTGGATGCCGCCCGAGCGCGCCCGCAACTCCTCCAGCTCGCGCACACGACGCTTCTCGCGCCATGCCTGGTCCTGGCTCTGACAGATGCGATACAAGGCCTGCCCCTGGCTGCGGCGCAATCCGCGGAACCCGACTTGCTGCGAGCCGCTGGCGCCGAGGGAAGCGAGGTCGGTTGCCTTGCCAGCGCGGACCGCGAGCTCCGCGCTCAGCATGCCGACGCGCAGCGTGACCTCCTCGAGATCCTGCCAGCGGACGGTGGTGACCTCGAACCCGCCGAGGAGCCTGCGATTGAGCACGATCAGACGGCCGCTGGTCGCCGCGATCAGGAGTCTGCGGTGCGCAAGCGCGAACAACCGCATCTGGATGGCCCACGCCTCGACGGTCTCGCCGTTGATCAACACCGAGCGCAGCTGCGCGAGTGGCCGCTCGAGTCCCGCCTCGTCCATTGACGGTGTGTCGTTCATGTCGATCCTTCGCCGTGCGCGCAGTGGCGCGCCTCACTTCTTGTTGACGATCTCGGCGCGGAACTCGCGCAGCTTTGCCTTGATGATGCGCGCATTCTGCGGACCCATGCGGATCAGCAGCTTCTGCCCCGCCGAGCGGTTCTCGAGGCTGGGGTCGGCGTACTCCCAGAAGACCTTCGGCTGCAGCAGCGGAATCGGTGCCGGCACCTCCGGCGTCTGCAGCAGGTGGTCGATCACTTCCACCAGCCGGTCGTTGAAGTACTTCCCGGGATAGCCGAGATCCTCGTAGGCCTGCTGAAACAACGGGTACAGCCTCTGGTACACCACGGCGAGCGCCCTGACATTGGTCCCCTGCACCACGCGCGCGAGCGGCGCGTAGCGGTCGAAGTTCGCCTCGCTCAAGGTGGTCGTGTCCGCCTGGCCCGAGACCAGGGTCTGCCCGCCCGTCGCCTTCACCGGGCGCAGCTCCACGGCCACCTTGTGCCGCGGCATGTTGTCGACCGTCACCACGATGTGACGCACGACGTTCTGCGGCACCAGGAACTGCTCGACCGGACCGCGGCCGAACACGCCCACGAGCGAATCCCTCATCACCGGGTCGCTGTCATTGAGCGCCGGTAATGCCGTGGAAGCCGAGGCCTCGCCCGGAATGGGGTGCGAGATGGGGGGCGCGGTGTCGGCTGCCGGCGGCGGCGCTGCCGGGCGAATGGGCGGAGCTTCGGCAACAGGGTGCGCTCGTCCCGAGTACCAGTACCAGCCGCCGGCGACAATCGCAGCGGCCACGACGGCGCCGGCCACCCACATGAGCTTGCGACGCGACGCATCCTCGAGATCCTCTTCCCACATCGCGCGGTCCTCTCCTTTGCAGGGCCGAAGCGCTGACTTTACTCCCCAGGGCGCTGCCTATACAGGCGCGCTGCGCGGCCTGCGCTGTATGCAGTATGAATTCGACGTCGGACGGCTGCTCGCGACGCTGCTGCTGTGATTCAATCGTCTCATGCCCGCCGAGTTCCATCCCGCGGTCGCCAACTGGTTCGACCGCACCTTCGATGCGCCGACTCCGGCGCAGCGTGCCGCGTGGCCGGAGATCATCGCCCAGCGCCACGTGCTCATCGCCGCCCCCACGGGCTCCGGCAAGACGCTCGCCGCTTTCCTCGCGGTGATCGATGAGCTGGTGCGTGAAGGCGTGGCCGCCGACGGCTTGCTGCCCGATGAGACGCGCGTTGTGTACGTGTCGCCGCTGAAGGCGCTCTCCAACGACATCCAGCGCAACCTCGAGTCCCCGCTCTTGGGGCTTCGCGATGAGCTCGCCACTCTCGCCTTGCCCGCGGTCGACATCCGCACCTTCGTACGCACTGGCGACACGCCGCAGCACGAGCGCACCGCGAGCGCCCGGCGTCCGCCGCACATCGTGGTGACCACCCCGGAGTCGCTCTACATCCTCATGGGCTCGGAGTCCGGCCGGCGGATGCTCGTGAGCACACGCACGGTGATCGTGGATGAGATCCACGCCATGGTCGCTTCCAAGCGCGGCGCGCATCTGGCCGTCACGCTCGAGCGGCTCGAGGCGCTTACCGGGCGGAGGCTCACGCGCATCGGCCTGTCTGCCACCCAGAAGCCCATCGCGGAAGTGGCGCGCTTTCTCGTCGGTAGCGGCAATCTCCGGGACGATGGCAGCGCCGCCTGCACCATCATCGACACCGGTCACGTGCGCGAGCGCGACCTGCAGCTCGAGATCCCGCCGGCGCCGCTCGAGGCGGTGATGTCGGGCGAGGTGTGGACGGAGGTGTACGACCGCCTGGCGGAGCTCGTGACCGAGCACCGCACCACGCTGGTCTTCGTCAACACCCGACGCCAGGCCGAGCGCGTCGCGCGACACCTCACCGAGCGGCTGCCCGCCGGGCAGGTCACCGCGCATCACGGCAGCATGGCGAAGGAGTCGAGACTCGATGCCGAGGGGCGGCTGAAGCGCGGCGAGCTGCGGGCGCTGGTGGCTACTGCCTCCCTCGAGCTTGGCATCGACATCGGCGAGGTGGATCTCGTGTGCCAGCTCGGCTCGCCCCGCTCGATCGCAGCACTCCTGCAGCGCGTCGGCCGCTCGGGTCACAGCGTCGGGGGGACGCCGAAGGGGCGGCTCTTCCCACAGTCGCGGGACGACCTCGTCGAGTGCACCGCGCTGCTGCTGGCGGTGCGCCGCGGAGAGCTCGACCGCCTGCGCCTCCCCGCCAGGCCGCTCGATGTGCTCGCACAGCAGATCGTCGCGGAGGTTGCAGCGCACGAGTGGGAAACCGATGCGCTCTACGCGCTGCTGCGTCGCGCCTGGAGCTATCGTGAGCTGACGCGCGCCGAGTTTGACGAGCTGGTGCGCATGCTCGCCGAAGGTTACTCCACACGCCGCGGTCGCCACGGTGCGCTGATCCACCATGATGCGGTCAACGGGCGCCTCAAGGGCCGGCGCAGCGCCCGGCTCACCGCCATCACCTCCGGCGGCACGATTCCCGACACCGCCGACTACCAGGTGATCCTCGAGCCGCAGGCGCAGTTCGTCGGCACGGTGAACGAGGACTTCGCGGTCGAGAGTCTGCAGGGCGATATCTTCCAGCTCGGCAACGTGTCCTACCGCATTCTGCGGGTCGAGCAGGGCCGCATCCGCGTGGAGGATGCGCACGGCGAGCCGCCTTCCATCCCGTTCTGGCTCGGCGAGGCGCCGGGGCGGAGCGATGAGCTCTCGGCGAGCGTGTCGCGGCTGCGTGCCGGCATCGAGACGCAGCTCGAGCATGGGATCGAGGCCACGACCGCGTGGCTCGCGCGCGAGGCCGGGATCGCCGCGGCCGCCGCCGTGCAGCTGGTCAATTACCTCGCCGCAGCGCGCGCGGCTCTCGGCGCCGTGCCGACGCAGCAGACCGTGGTGTTCGAGCGCTTCTTCGATGAAGCCGGCGGAATGCAGCTCGTGATCCACTCGCCCTTCGGGAGCCGCATCAATCGCGCTTGGGGGCTCGCCCTGCGCAAGCGATTCTGCCGCTCCTTCAACTTCGAGCTGCAGGCCGCGGCGACCGAGGACACCATCGTGCTGTCGCTCACCACCGCGCACAGCTTCGAGCTCGCGGACGTGGCCCGCTACCTGCACTCGAACAGCGTGCGTGCGCTGCTGGTGCAGGCGCTGTGTGCTGCGCCGATGTTTCCGGTGCGCTGGCGGTGGACGGCAACCATCGCGCTCGCGCTGCCTCGCTTTCGTGGCGGCAAGAAAGTACCGGCACCACTTGCGCGCATGGCGGCGGAAGATCTGCTCGCCGCCATCTTTCCAGACCAGGTGGCGTGTGCCGAGAACCTTCCGGGAGAGATCGAGATCCCCGACCATCCGCTCGTGCGCCAAGCGATCCGCGATTGCCTGGAGGACGCCATGGACGCCGACGGACTCGAGCGGCTGCTGCGTTCGCTCGAGTCCGGCAGTATCCGCGTCATCGCGCGCGATCTCACGGAGCCCTCGCCGCTCGCGCTCGAGGTGCTCTCGGCGCGGCCTTACGCCTACCTCGATGATGCGCCGCTCGAGGAGCGCCGCACGCAGGCGGTGATGAGCCGTCGCTGGCTCGATCCGCAGAGCGCTGCCGACATCGGCCAGCTGGACCCTGAAGCGATCCGCCGGGTGCGCGCGGAAGCGTGGCCGGACGCGAGCAACGCGGATGAGCTGCACGATGCGCTGCTGTGGCTCAACTACTTCACCGAAGCCGAGGCCACCGCCGGTGCCGGCTGGCCCGAACTGCTCATGCAGCTCGCCTCGCAGCGGCGTGTCACGCAGCTCGATGCGGGTGCCGTGCACCTGTGGGTCACCGCGGAGCGGCTGCCGCTCTTCGAGGCGCTCTTCCCCGCAGCACGCTGCGAGCCTGTCGTGACGACCCCGGCCGCGCACCGCGAGGAGTGGAGCGCCGAAAGTGCCCTCATCGAGATCGTGCGCGGACGGCTCGAGGGCTCAGGCCCGACGACGGCAGCGGCGATCGCGGCCTCGCTCGGCGTGCCGGTCGCCCGCATCGACGCTGCCCTCGCTGCGCTGCAGGCCGAGGGATTCGCCATGCGCGGAGCATTCACGCCGCCTGGCAACGTGGCGAACGAGTGGTGCGAGCGGCGCTTGCTGGCGCGCATTCACCGTTACACCGTCAAGCGGTTGCGCGCCGAGATCGAGCCCATCGAGGCGCGGGACTTCCTGCGGTTTCTCTTCGAGTGGCAGCGAGTCACACCGACCGGACGCATGGAGGGACCGGACGCCGTTGGCGCGATCCTCGCCCAGCTCGAGGGGTTCGAGGCGCCGGCGAGTGCCTGGGAGACCGAGATCCTGCCGAACCGCATCAGCGAGTACGAGCCCGCCTGGCTCGATGAGCAATGCCTGGCGGGACGTTTCCTGTGGACACGATTGAGCTCGCGGCGCAGCGATCCGGAGCGCGGCGCGGCGCCGGTGCGCGCCACTCCCATCGTGCTGCTCGCGCGTCGCAACCTCCGCCTCTGGTCGACACTGACCACCACCACGGAGCCGGTGCACGTCTCGGCGAATGCGCAGCGTGTCATCGCCTGCCTGGCGACGTACGGTGCGTCGTTCTTCGATGAGATCACCACCGGCAGCGCGCTGCTGCCCGCGCAGGCCGAGGAAGCACTGGGTGAGCTCGTGGCGCTCGGCCTGGTCAACTCCGACAGCTTCGCCGGCCTGCGCGCCTTGCTGGTGCCGGCCGACAGGCGCCGGCCGGCCACAGGCGGCCGCCGCCGCAGGCGGATCGCTCTGTTCGGCATGGATGCCGCCGGACGATGGTCGAGGATCGTGCGGCCCACGACCGCTCTCGAGACGGGCGGCAGCGCTGCGAGCGCTGCCGGGCGCGCACTGGCAGAGGAGACCATCGAGCACGTGGTACGCACGCTGCTGCGGCGCTGGGGCGTATTGTTCTGGCGACTGCTCGCACGCGAGGCAGCGTGGCTTCCGCCGTGGCGCGATCTGCTGATGTGCTGTCGGCGACTCGAGGCGCGCGGAGAAATCCGCGGTGGCCGCTTCGTCGCCGGTTTCAGTGGCGAGCAGTATGCGGCCCCGGAAGCGATCGCGCTGCTGCGCGAGGCGCGCCGCCGGCCACGCGAGGGGCACTACGTTTCGCTTTCAGGCGCTGACCCGCTGAACCTCGCCGGGATTGTCACTCCCGGGGCGCGCTTGCCGTCCCTGGCGGGCAATCGATTGCTGTACCGCGACGGTATCCCCGTCGCGCTGCTGGCAGGTGGCGAGGTGAGCTTCCTCATCGAGTTGCCCCCGCAGCAGCAGTGGGAGGCGCGGAACCTGCTGCTGCGCCGCCACGTGCCGGCGGTGCTCGCGGACCTGGCCTGAGCCTTTCAGCCCGGTAAGCCATCGGCGTAGCGCGCCAGCAGCTGACTCTGCGTTTCTCAAGAAATGCGTTGGTAGCGTCCCGATCAGCTCTTCTTGTGCTCGTCCTGCCATTTCTTCACCGCAGCCATGGTGTTATCCACGTGCTTGTCGGGACTCATCGCCGTGTAGGAGTAGATGATCTCACCGGTCGGCGCGATCACGTACGAGGTGCGGTTCGCGTATTCCGGGTGAGCTTCGAGAACGGAGTCATAAGCCTTCATGATGCTGCCGTCCGCATCCGCAGCGACCGCGAACTTGTTGCGGCACTCGCTCACCGAGAATTTGTCGAGTTTCTCGATCGGATCGTGTGATACCCCGATGACGGTCGCGCCCAGCGCCTGGAACTGGGAGGTCGCTTCGGCGAACAGGTGTGCCTCGGTCGTGCATCCAGGGGTGAATGCGGCCGGGTAGAAATACAGCACCACCGGCCCCTTCTTCAGCGCATCGGCGAGGGAGAACTTGAACTCCTTGCCTGCCAGAGTTGCCTGGGTGTTGATATCGGGCGCGCGGGTTCCGTTCGGTAAGGCGGCAAAAGCGGGCAGTGCGGCCAGCACGGTGGTCACAGCAGCCACGAGGACGCGTCGCATGTTCATTCTCCGTCATCAGGACTGATGTTAGGGTCCGTCATCTTGAGTCAAGGCGCGTGCCGACGCCAGTGGGGGCGGCGGGTTACCGTTCCTCCGCGTAGCCCACCAACTCAACATAGCCGCGGCCGCCCAAGGTCTCGCCGCCCCGATGGCCGCCGACATCGACCGCGCCTTCCCAGTAAGGCGGTGTTGTCCGCAACTCCTGGTCCGCGAGAGCGGGGCGCACGCTGAGATCGAGTGCCAGTGCGGGCACGCGGATTCGCCACGCCGCTGGATAGCGTTCCCCGGAGCGGTTACCCCAGCTGCCGGTGACGGCGATGCTTACGTCCGCGTTCGACAGCGCCCGCACGCTGCCGTCGGTCGCGACCCAGGTACCGGCACTGTGCTCATCGCGCGCGCCGTCCTTGTCGCGCAAGGCGTAAAACATGAGGGCCGAGCCATCATCCAGTTGCAGCGCAAACCAATCCCAACCCACCTCCCGAGGTCCCAAGCCACCGCTGCCCCATTCGCGATCGAGCCAGGCGAGTCCGTGCAGCTCCACCGGTTGACCATCACGCAGCAACCGGCCGCGCACCGCAAGCCGCGGCATCGAGTAATAGTAGGTCGCATCGCCAGCCTGCTCCGATTTGCGTGACAGTCCCGCTGCTCCATTCAACACCGGCGCGCTCTGCGGCTCGAGCATGAGATCGATGGCGTAGCCGGGCTGCGCGGCGTGCAGCCTCCACGGCCCGGTACTGCCGGTCGCTGGCTCCTCGAGCGACCAGCCATCGAGCCACACGCGCAGCGGCGCAGCCTGCGCGCCCGCGAGTCCCAGCGCCTCACGCGCCAACTTCTGCTGGAACCGGAAGCGCTTGCGGTCGACGTCGGTGACAGCGAAGTGCGCCACGTAGATCTCGCGAGTGCGCCACGCGGATGCGGACTCACCGGCGGTCGTTGCCGGGGAAGCCCCCAGGCGTCCGTCCGGCGCCGGCACGAGCGCCACGCGGAAGAACGTGAGCTCGAAGCCAAAGCGCTGCCCGTCCGTCGCGTGGAGGTTGCCGGTGATGTACCACCACTCCTGCCGGAATGCCGGGTGTGGCCCGTGATCGCGCGGGAACTCGAATAATCGCGGTTCGAGCGCCTCGGCGAACGCCCGCGTGCCCGGGTTCGCCGGTGAGCTCAGCACGGCCGGTGGCGCGGCGCTCGAGCTCTGCGCGCAGGCACAGGCCGCGGCGAGCGGCACCAGTGTCACACGCCAGGGGCGCCGCCGACGCATCATTCCTCGCGCAGACCGGCGGCAATCGGCAGGCGCGCGCTGCGCCATGCCGGATAAAGAGCGGCAGCAAGTGCGGCCGACAGGGCGAGCAGCAGCGCGTGGCTGAACTGCGCCGCGCGCAGGTGTAACCCGATCTCCCAGCCGAATGCCCGACGGTTTATGACATCGGTCAGCACGAGCGCGGTGAGTACACCGGCGGGGATAGCGGCGAGCAGAGCCACGAGGCCCATGAACGTGGTCTGGGAGATGATGAGGACAGCGCTCGCGCCGGGAGTGAGCCCGAGAGAGCGCAGCAGCGCCAGCTCGCGCGAGCGCTCGAGCTCCCAGGCGAGCAGCGCGCTCAGGAGGCCCACCGCGGCAACTCCCGCGGCGAGCCAGTACAGCACGCGCGTAATCACGAAGGTGCGCTCGAAGATGCGCATCGACAATGCGCGGATATCGGCGTTCGAGCGGATGAGCAACGCCTGCCGCCCGTGTGCCGCCTCACGCAGCGCACTCACCGCCTGCGCCGTGGAGATGCCGGGGGAGAGATAGATCCCAAGCGCCGCGATACCCTCGTCCTGCCACCAGCGCTGGTAGTGCCCGAGGTCCATGAGCACCTCACCGCGATCATTGCCGTATTCCCGGTAGACGCCCGCAACTTTGAACGTTCGTGGCCCGGAGGCGGTCTCCAGCGTCAGGGGGTCCTGCACGCCGAGCGATAGCCGCCACGCGAGCGGCTCGGAGATGAGGATGGCGCCTTGCTGGAACTGCGGCCATGCGCGTGCGGGGTCGCCCTGCGTGAAACGAAAGCCGGCGTAGCTCACCGGCACGAGTCGCACCGCGTTCAGGTCCAGGGGTCCCTGCCTGGAGGAGACCGTTACCCGCCGCCCTTCGCTGTGCGCGGCAACGCCGGGTACCGCGAGCAGCGCTTCGATGACCTGCCGGTCGAGCCGCCGCTCCAGGCTGTCGGCGACTCCCGGAGCGCTCACGTAAATGTCCGCGCGCACGGTCTGCACCAGCCAGTTGCGCAGGGACTCGCGAAAACTCTCGACCATGATGGCGACGCCGATCATGGCGGCAAGCGCCATGCCGAGCGCGGCGATCGCGACACCGGTGCGGCTGAGGGAGGCACCGATGTCAGCACAGGCGAGCCGCGCTGCCGGGCTGATACCGGTCGCGAGATACGCACCCGCAGCCGCGAGCGCCTGCAAAGCGGCCGGCGTGGCGGCCGCCACACTCAGCAGCAGCAGGAAGAGGGCCGCGAAGCCAGCGAGCAGACTCCTGCTCGAGGTGGCGATGGCGACTCCGGCGCCGAGAGCCAGTAGCAGGCTCACGATCAGCAGCATCCGCGCCGAGTAGCGCGCTCGGTGCTCGAGCACCGAGCGCGCAAGTGCCAGCCTCGGGGCGCTCGTGACGACCTCGAGCGCGGGCAGCAGCGCCGCCGCAAGTGCGGTCGCGAGCGCCGCAGCGCACGCCTTGACGAGCGTGCTCGCCGGCACGCTCACCGAATTGACGGCCAGGACGAAGTAAAGGTCGTTGATGGTCTGCGAGACGAGGCCGACGAGGCCCCGTCCGATGAGAGATCCCAGCAGCAGGCCGCAGATGGCGCCGGCAACCCCGAGCATCGCTGCCTCGCTCAGCACGACCCTGAGCACCTCGCGGCGTGTGGCGCCGAGGGCGCGCAGCACGCCGATGATCGAACGCCGCTGCACCACCGCGAAGCTCACCGCGCCGTAGATGAGGAACGTGCCGACGAGCAGGGCGAGCAGGCTCATGGCCTTGAGATTGATGGTGAAGGCATCCGTCATTGCGAAGGTCTCGCGGGCCTGCGCACGGGTGTCGCGCACCGAGAGCTCAGGCGGCAGATGCTCGCGCAGCTGCCGGAGGAATTCCGCAGCCGGGACTGCCGCGGGCGCTCGCACGTCGATGCGCGTCAGCCGTCCTGCGCCGCCGAGCCACTCCTGTGCCTGCGCGATGTCGGTGAGCACCAGGGCATCGAATCCGGGGCCGGCATCGGCGTCCGCGATGCGCGCAATGAGCACCGCCTGGTGACGCACGCCGCCGACCGCGAGCTCGAATTGCCCCTCGCCTCGCACGCCGAGCTCGCGCGCGAGCGCATCGCTCATCACCACTGCTCCCGGATGCGTGAACCACTCGCGCACTTCGCTCATGCCGTGAAGCGCGAGCGCAGGCGCGCCGTGCGCCACTCCCGCATCGAGCGCAGCGCTCGCGAAGGGATCGACACCGATGAGCTGCAACACGCGCTCTCCCACCGACACGTAACCCATCACCACCGGAGCGTACAGTGCGCCGTCCATGGCGCCCCCCGAGGGCTCGGTGAGCAGCTGCAGGTAAAGGCGCTCCTCGATACCGCGCGGTCCGCCGACGATCTGATGGGTGGCCGCCCCGTTCACGGCCTGCAGCGACAGCTCGAATGCGCGCCGCGCGCTCGCGGTGGCCACATCCACCGCCACGATGGTGCCGACGCCGAGCGTCAATCCCACGAGCGCCAGCGCGAGTTGCGCCGGATGGCGCAGCAGATGGCGCAGACTCGCCGCGCGCAGCGTGTTCATCGCGCCGCCGCCTGCTGCGCCGGGGAACGCTCGTGCAGACGTCCCTCGCGCAACTCCAGCACCCGATCGGCCGCACGCGCCAGCGCCTCATCGTGCGTCACCATCAGCAGCGTCGTCCCGCGCTCGCGTGTCAGACCGAGCAGAGCCGGCAACACCTCGCCCGCCGTCGCATCGTCGAGGTTGCCCGTCGGCTCATCCGCCAGCAGCAGTTTCGGTGCGTGCACGAGCGCGCGGGCGATGGCCACGCGCTGCTGCTCGCCGCCGGAAAGCGCATCGACCGCGCTGTGGGCGCGAGCGCGCAGCCCGACAGCGGCGAGTGCCGCGAGACTGCGCTCCAGTGCGGCGCGGCCGCGCACGCCATTGAGCTCGAGCACCAGGCGCACGTTCTCGGCCACATCGAGTGTCGGAATGAGATTGAAGAACTGGTAGACGAAGCCGATATGAGCGCGGCGGAACAGCGTGCGCTCTGGCTCGCGGAGCGTGGTCACCTCCAGCCCATCGACATGCACGCTGCCGCTGTCGGCGCGGTCGATGCCGCTCACCAGGTTGAGCAGCGTCGACTTGCCCGAGCCGCTGCGACCCATCACCGCGACCCGTTCGCCGGCGCCCACCTCGGCATCGAGACCCTCGAGCACGCGGTGGACGCGCTCGCCTTCGCGGAAACTACGACAGAGTCGGCGGATGCTGAGCATCGGAGCTTCCGGAAAAATCCCCTGGGGTGAGATCTGCATTGTAGAAAGATCGCGCATTTGGCAGTGTACCGGCATGTCTGAACCCGAATGGCGGCTGCTCGCGACGCTCCCGGACGTACCCTGCGCGCAATCCCTGGCCGAAATCCTCGCTGCCGAGGGTTTTTCCGTGCGCGTGAGCTCGGACGCGGGAGTGCTCGGCCAGGCCGCACCCACGCGACTGTACGTCGTTGCGGGCCAGTTTCACCGGGCGAAGGACTCGATGGCGCAGCGCCAGTTCAGCGACGAGGAACTCGCCGTCCTTTCCGCCGGCATGACCGCGGCGGACCCACACGACCCCTGAAGGAAGAACCATGACACTCTCGACGACGCGGCGCAGCCGCGCTCCACTCCTCCTGGGCGCCGCCGCCGCGCTCACCGCCGCGCTACTCGCGCAGGCACAACAGCCGCCCGCGGGAGCGTCCTCGGCCCCGGCCACGAGCCCCGCCCCGAAGAAGTCCGCCGCGTCGGGCACCACCAAACCCGGTGAAAGCGGCGCCGCGCCGAGCGAGAAGGACGCCGTCAGTTACAGTCTCGGGGTATCGATGGGCGATCAGTTGCGCAGCAATGGCATCGCGTCGGATGCGGTCAACCCCCAGCGTCTGGCACAGGGTGTGCACGATGCGCTCAGCGGCAAGGCGAAGCTGACCGAAGCCGACCAGAACAACATCAGCCGGCTGGTGCGCGGCTCGATCGAGGGCGCGGGGGAGGCCAACCACCGCGCCGCAGCGAAATTCCTGGCCGAGAATGGCAAGAAGCCGGGCGTCATCACTACGGCGAGCGGCCTGCAGTACAAAGTGCAGGCTCCGGGGAACGGCGAGTCGCCGAAAGCAGCAGATGAAGTGACGGTGAACTACCGCGGCACGCTGCTCGATGGCACGGAATTCGACAGCAGCTACCGGCGCGGCCAGCCGGCGACCTTCCAGGTGGGGAAGGTAATTCCCGGTTGGACCGAGGCGCTGCAGCTCATGAAACCCGGCGCCAAATACGAGTTGTTCATCCCGCCCCAGCTCGCCTACGACATGCGTTCGCGGCCGCCGATTCCGCCCGGGTCGATGCTGATCTTCGACGTGGAGCTGCTGAGCTCGAAGCCGGCGCAGCCACCCGCGGCTGCGAGCCCGCCCGCCGGGCCGGCGTCACCGCCCCCGCCGAAGTAGCTCACCGCGACCGGTGGTCCATGGCGCGATCACTCCGGCGCATTGGCGCCGGGGTCGTAGCGCATGGGCTTCGTGACGCCGAGCCGGGTCAGCTCGCGCAGCAGGCTGGTCGCGAGCTCCTGGAAAGCCGAGCGCTCGAACGGCGGAGCCGCCGACCAGTCGTAGGCCCACGGCTGCGCGGTGCGCAGCGCTTCCGGCTCATCCGCATACCGCGGGATGACGTGGGCGTGCAGCGCCGGCTCCTGGTTGCCGAAGATGGCGTAGTTGATGCGTACCGCGCCGGTCACTTTCAGCAAAGCATCGCCAAGCCGCGACATGTCGGAGAGGAACGCGATGCGCTCGCGGGCACCGAGAGCATTCAGGTTCGGCACCACCGGATCGGGCAGCAGCAGTGCGTAGCCGCGCACGAACTGGTGCTCGCCGAACACCGCCCAGCCGGAGAAGAGTCGCGCGATCACCCGCGGATCGCGGCCCTCGCGCGCGGCAACCACGCGGGTATGAATGGCGGTCACTACCTCCGCTGCGGCTTCGTTCTTCATCATCGATGGCTCCTCGTGGCGACACTCAGCGCCCGCAGACCGGCAAGCGTGCTGCCGTGATCGCGATGCACGATGCCGTGCCAGCCGCGCGCGCGGGCAGTGGCAACGTTATCGCCGCGATCGTCGATGAACAGCGTGGCGGCAGGCTCGAGTGCGAAGCGGCGCTCGGCCTGCGCGTAGATCGCCGGATGGGGCTTCATCACGCCGGCGACATAGGATGGGAGCGCACCGTGACCGATGGCGTGCAGACGGTACTCGCGCGTCAGGTGCGCCCAGTGGAGATCGCCGATGTTCGAGAGGAGAAACACGCGATAGCGCTCGCTCAGGCGGTGCGCGAGCTCCACCATCGTCGCCTCGAGCTCGAACATGTCCAGCCACCTCGCCCGCAGCTCCTCGAGCGACGCGTGCTCGGTGCTGGTGAGTCCGCGCAGCCGCTCGAGCAGTCCGTCGCCGGGGAGCCTTCCGGTTTCGTGATCCTCGAGCCGGATACGCGTCATGACGGCGTCGCGATCCGCAAGCTGTGCGCCGTGTGCCTGCAGAAAATCGAGCAGCGGACGATAGTTGAGCCGCACCAACACCCAGCCGATGTCGAACACGATGTTGCGGATGCGCTCCGGCGCTGCCATGACCTGCACTCTTGCGGCTGCCGGTGGATTATAGGGGCGGCCGTGGGTGTTACAGCTGCGGCGCGAGCGCCATCACGCCACCCGCGTCACCGGGTCGCCGATTCACCGCAACCACCGCTGGCTTGGGAAAGAAATTGAACTCGGTGGCGCACGCCCAGGTGTAGGCGCCCATGGCGCGGCCCACGACCAGGTCCCCTACCTTGAGCTGCGGCAGCATGAGGTTTTCGGCGATCACGTCGATGCTGTCGCAGGTCGGGCCGGCGAGCACCGAGGGCAGCCGCTCGCCTCCCTCGCGCAGCGGCTCGACCGGGTAACGCGCGTGATCGAACAGCTGCCCGCTGTAGGCGCCGTACAGCCCGTCATCGAGGTAGTACCACCAGTGCCCCTCGCGTCGTGCGCGTCCCATCACGCTGGCGATAGCGATGGCCGCCGGGCCGACGATGTAGCGGCCGGGCTCGGCGATCACGCGCACGCGCCGCGGCAGCTGCGCAAGCGCCGCGCGCAGCGGCGCACAGAAGCGGCCGATGTCCTGCACGGGTTGCGCGTAATCGATGGGAAAGCCCCCGCCGATGTCGAGGGTGTCGAAGGCGCCGAGCCGCTCGCGGCGTGCAGCAGCCATGAGCTTCATGCACGCCCTCACCGCCTGCACGTGCTTGGCGGCATCGCGCACCTGCGAGCCGACATGGAACGACAGACCCCGCACGTTCACGCCGAGGTCGGCGGCAAGCCGCGCGAGCGCGAGCAGATCCTCGGGGTCGCAGCCGAACTTGCGCGACAGGTCGACCATGGCACCCGGGTTGCGGAAGGAGACACGCAGCAGCAGCTCAGCACGGTCCGCGAGGTGCGCGAACTTACGCACCTCATCGGGATTGTCCGCCACGAAAAGCCGCAGGCCGAACTGCAGCGCGTTGGCAATGTCCTCAGGCCGCTTGATGGGGTGCGTATGGATACAACGGGCCGGATCGACGCCGAGGCGCCGCGCGAGCTGTACCTCGCCGGTCGTGGCGAGATCGAGATGACCACTCTCCGCCAGCACCGTCTCGACCACCGCAGGGTGCGGCATGGGCTTCAGCGCGTAGTGCAGATCCACCCGTGGCAACGCCTTCCTCAGCTTGCGCAACTGCGCGCGCACACGCTCGCAGTCGAGGATCAGCAGCGGTGAGCCGAACTCCCTGACGAGGCGGCGAACTTCGGCGGGTTGGAAGGGATCGATGGATCGCGGGCGCCGCACTTAGCGCAGCTTAGGGCAGCACCGCGCGGGTACCGGTACCGTCATCGCTTTCCGCCACGCTGCTCGCCGCGCGCAGCAGGCGGTCGCGTATGGCATCCCAGCGCTCGCCCTCGGGCACCGCCTGCACGAGAATGTGCTGGCAGCCGGCCTTGTCCAGCGTGCGCAGGTTGGTATAGAGATCGCGCCCGTACATCTCCGGACGTTTCCCGGCATTTATCCAGGTCACGTACTTGTGTGAGCGCAGCGGCAGCCGCTGGGCCAGCACTGCGACGCGGCGGCCACCAGAGGAAGCGGCTTCAGCCTGCCCATCGATCTCCCCTGCTGGCACGACCGTGAGCGGAGTGCGCGGCGCGTAGTGCGTCGGGGCACTTCCCGGCACGCGCGGCGAGGCGCCGACGGCGCCGATGAGAAGCTCACCGACGACACCCCTGATCTGTGCTGCGTTGACACTTCCGGGCCGCAGCAATCGTACGCCCTCGTCCTCGAAAGCCACGATCGTCGACTCGAGCCCGATCTGGCACTCCCCGCCGTCGAGTATCACACGCAGCGCGTCCCCGAACTCCTCGCGCACGTGCTCGGCGCGCGTGGGTGAGAGCCGTCCATAGCGGTTGGCGGAGGGCGCAGCGATGCCGCCACCAAAGGCGGTGAGCAGCTGCTGGGCCATCGGGTGCGCCGGTACGCGGATCGCGATCGTGTCCTGGCCACCGGTGATGACATCGTGCACGTTGGCCGCGCGGCGCATCACCATGGTGAGCGGTCCCGGCCAGAAGACCTCGGCGAGCCGCACGGCGCTCTCCGGAACATCGCGCACCCACCGGTGCAGGTAGCGCGGGCTGTCGAGGTGCACGATCACCGGGTGATGCGGGGGGCGACCTTTCACCTCGAAGATCCGGCGCACGGCCGCTGGATTCTGCGCGTTGGCGCCCAGGCCGTAGACGGTCTCCGTTGGAAAGGCAACGAGCTCGCCGTCGCGGAGCGCCTGCACGGCGGTCTCGATCTCGACCTGGGTGGCTCTGACGACGCGGACCATAGACTGCAGAGGATTCTATCAAGCCATCGAGGCTCGCTCCCTGCATGTTGCAGGAAAGCATCACTGGGGCGCACGCGTGCGAGTCGCATGTCGCGACACCCCGACGCCAGGCTACTCCAGCGTCTTGCGCGCCCAGCTGCCATCGGCGCCGCGCGTCAGCTCATACGCCGGCCAGTAGTGCTTGTCGAGTTTCAGCGTGATCACCTCGGGCGCGTTGTTCCAGGTGATGGTCTTCAGACGCACCGAGGAGCGATCGGGTCGCCCCGTCACCACCTTGAGGAAAGTATCGAGGTCCGGCGTCGGCACGCCGTCCACCTCCATGATGCGCCGTCCGGGGTAAAGACCGTAACGGGTCGCCGGCGATCCGTACGCGAAATAGGCGACGTACACGCCCCTGGGTTCGATGCCCCGCTGCACGCTCATGGCGCGATGCGGAGCCTGCAGGGTCGCTCCACCCCACTCGACCAGGCGATCGACGTCAGTGCCCGGGAGCTCGGTCGTAGCGACATCGATCGTCTGCTCCGACTTACCGCGCCACACCGTGACCTTCACATGATCCTTGTCCGCGACGGCGCGCTCGACCTCGCGAAAGCGGGTGACCACCGTGTCGTCGATGGCGAGCAGCAAATCCCCCTGCTGCAGGAGCTGCGCGGCGGCCGACCCTCCGACCAGCCGTACCACGGTGAGCGCCTGGCGGCGCGTGGGGGTGTGCTGCGTCAGGCGCTGTGTCCAGGCATCCGACAAGCCAATCTGCCGTGCGCTCGCGAGCGGTAGCACGCCGAGCTCCGCATCGAGCGAGTGCAGCGGGCGGTGCGTACGCACACGGTCGATCATGTCAGCCACCAGCTCGATCGGCACTCCGCGGGTGTCCTGGGCGATCTCCCGGCCACTCTCGTAGGCGAAGCTCGACCAGGTCCCGAGCACGTTGCCGCTCTGGTCGGCCAGCACGCCGTCGAACTCATTCGGTGGATTGACCAGCTGGATGGTTTCGATATTGCCGTCGCGGAACCGCATGGTGCGCGACAGCGGGAGCTCGAGCGGCTCGATGCCCGCGATCTGGGTACCGCGCGAGCGCATCTGGCTGTCCGCCCCGAGTCCCACCGCCCACAGTGACTCCCCCGGTACGAGCTCGCGCGGACTGAGCTTCGCGGCGCGCACCGGCGTCGTGCCGATGAGGCGCGGATCGTAGGCGACCACGGCATAGTTGTGGAGCGGGTGGATGTAGACGACGCGCCCCGGCACCTGCACGGTCCCGGCGAAGGTCACCGTCACATCGCCGACCGACACCGGCACGGTGTTGCGGTCGACTACCACCAGCCCGCGCTGCGCGTCCACCACGAGCCCGGTGCCGTGATAGTTGCGCTCGGTGATGCCCGATACCGAGTAGGGCATGTCAAAGGTCACCATCGCCAGTGAGGGTGCCAGCGCATTCATGCGCGGATCGCCGAAGTGCGGAAAGACGGTGGAGCTCACCGGCACGGGCTTCGGCGCGGGGCCCGCGGTGAGGTCACGGCAGTCCCACAGGCCGCGGTTGTCGTCGCGATCGCAGTGGTGCGCCGGGAACCACAGGCGGTCCATGCGCACGACGCGCAGGTCGGTATTGTTGGGATCATCGATGGTGAGATAGCGCACCGTCGCGCGATCGCCGTCACCGAGCTGCGTGATGCCGGTCTCGAACTGTTGCAGCGTGTCGGTGCGGCTGCCGTTGAGATTGAGGATGACGGCGCCGCGCGGAATGGTGGCAGCGCCGAACACATAGCCTGGATTGGCGACGTATACCCCCCGCGCCGGCACGTTGAAGTGCCGCGCCTGCTGGTAGGAGAGCGTGTTCACCACCGAATCGCCGAACTCCGCGTACGCACTCGGAGTGATGGCATGCAGGTCCCCGACGGGCAGCTTCGCGGACACGAGCTTCCCCCCGCGCTCGAGCTCCAATTCGACATCGCTCCCGACGGTGGCATCGAGAACCTCCTCGAGAGGCTCGAACTGGGCCACGTAGCGGCCGTTGAGGCGCAGCAGAATGTCCCCCGGCTGCAGCACCTTCTCGCTCGGGGAGCCTGGCAGCACCTCCGTTACCACCAGCATGCCGGTATAACGGGGAAAGTCCTTGCGGACCGCCGCCTCGGTGGTCGCATCGAGCCCGAGCCGCTCGAGCTCGTCGTACGGCATGTAGTTGAAGACCGTGTACAGCGTACCGCGGCTCACGGGCTTGCCCTGCTGGATGAGGTTCAACGCACGCCGCACGCGTCCGAGCGGCAGATAAAAGCTCGAGGCGGCGCCGTTTGCGCCACCGGCATTGAGTGCCACGACCCGGCCGCGGATGTCGATGACCGGGGAGCCGGAGGAGCCGCCCGAGGTGCCGGATGCGGCCTGCAGGTAGAAGGTATTGAAGTCGTTGTACTTGGTGACGCCGTACTCCGGAGCGTCACGATCGAGCCGGGCCAGCGTACCGGCGAGGATCGAGAGCTGCTCCCCGGCATTGTTGCCGACCACACGGATCTCGCGTCCGATCTGCGCCCCCTCCGGATACAGCGCGAGCGCACGCGGCTTGATGAAGCGTAACTTCTGCGGATCGTAGCGGTAGAAGCCGAAGTCATGAACCGGATCGCGGTACACCGCGTGGAGCTGCACCTCCTCGCGGTTGAGGAAGGTGGCCTCCGCGGTGACCGGGCCCGGAGTGACCACGTGGCGGTTGGTGAGTATCAGTCCGCGCTCGGCGTCGACCACGAACCCGGTGGCCTGCGCGCTGTTGTTCCATTCGGTGTCGAAGGCACGGGTCTGGTCGACGTCGATCGACACGACGCTGCTCGCAATGCGCTGCAGCGTCACCGCCCAGTCCGGATTTTCCTCGATCGCGGCTGCCTGCTCGGCGGCGACCGAGCCGGGTCCCTCGGGCGCGCCGGGGGGCGGAGGCGTGCGGGGTGGCGGCGGGGTCAGCGCCGGCCCCGGACCCGGCAGCTCCGGCACGGGGGCGGGGGGGCTCACGGGGGTAGTGCTGGCGGGGATGGCCGGGGCGCCATCCCCGGCGTTGGCGGCATGCGCCCAGGCTAGCAGCAGGCACAGCGAGGCGCAGCTCAGTTCTCGCACCATCAGCGATCTTCCTAACGCCCGAGCAGCAGCAGCAGCCACACCGCCGTGAGCAACACGAACGACATGAGCACCGCTGCGGAGCCGATGTCCTTGGCGAGCCCGGCGAGCTTGTGCCGCTCGAAGCCGATACGGTCGACCGTCGCCTCGATTGCGCTGTTGAGCAGTTCCACGATGAGAATGAGGAGCATCGGCGCGATCAGCAGCGCGCGCTCGACGCCGCTGCGACCGAGCCACAGAGCCAGAGGTATGACGAGAGCCGCCAGGGCGAGTTCCTGGCGAAACGCCGCTTCCTCGCGGAAGGCTCCCACCAGGCCATTCACGCTCGCACCGAGCGCGCGCATCACGCGCAGAATGCCACGCGGTTTGTAACGACCTACGGCTGTGCTGTCGGCTTCCATGTGAGATCCAGTTGTCGCGCCGCGCGCACATCATCGAGGCGGCGCACTGGCATGGTATGCGGAGCGGTCGTGACGCGCGCGGGTTCCTGTTGCGCCTCTTTCTCTATCTGAATCATCGCCGTCACGAAAGCGTCGAGGGTGTCCTTGGTCTCGGTTTCGGTCGGCTCGATGAGCAGACATTCGGGCACGAGCAGGGGAAAGTAGGTGGTCGGGGCATGGAAACCGTAGTCGAGCAGTCGCTTGGCAAAGTCCATCGCGGTCACGTTCAGATCGCGGGCCTGGCGCTTGAGCGTCACGATGAACTCGTGACTGGCGCGCCGTTGCGGGTAGGCCGCATCGAATCCGGCGTCCTGCAGCCTCCTGAGCAGGTAGTTGGCGTTGAGCGTAGCGTACTCGCCGACCTGCCGCATGCCATCACGCCCCAACATTCGCATGTAGATGTAGGCCCGCAGCAGCACCCCGGCATTGCCCATGAAGGCTGACAGCCGGCCGATCGATTGCGGCAGGTCCGCCTCCGTGAGCCAGCGGTAGCACTCGCCATCCCTTCCTACCACCGGAATTGGCAGAAAGGGCAGCAGCCGCGCACCCACCCCCACCGCGCCCGCCCCCGGACCCCCGCCACCGTGCGGCGTCGAGAAGGTCTTGTGCAGATTCATGTGAATGACATCGAAGCCCATGTCGCCCGGGCGGACCATGCCGAGGATGGCGTTGAGATTGGCGCCGTCGTAGTACAGCAGCCCCCCGGCGTCGTGAACGATGCGCGCCACCTCCGCGATACGCCGCTCGAACACCCCGAGGGTCGAGGGGTTGGTGAGCATGATGCCGGCGGTCTGCGGCCCGACCGCGCCCTTGAGGGCCTCGATGTCTATATCGCCCTCGCGGTCGACTGGAATCTCGCGCACCGCGCAACCGCACATCGTGGCCGTTGCGGGGTTGGTGCCGTGAGCTGCCTCGGGGACGATGATCTCGTTGCGCTTCAGGTCGCCGCGCGCGCGATGATAAGCGCGGATCATGGCGACACCTGCGAACTCGCCCTGAGCGCCAGCCATGGGCGAGAGCGCAACGCCCTCCATGCCCGACACTGCCTTCAGCATCTCCTGCAACTCGTACAGGCAGGCGAGCAATCCCTGGCCGTGGGATTCGGGAGCGAGCGGATGACGTGCCAGAAACTCCGGCAGCATCGCGTACTGGTTACACGCCTTCGGGTTGTACTTCATCGTGCACGAGCCGAGCGGGTAGAAGTGCGTGTCGATGGAGAAGTTCAGCTGCGAGAGGCGGGTGAAGTGGCGCACCACCTCGAGTTCTCCGACTTCCGGCAGCTCGGGTGCGCGCGTGCGGCGCAGCTTCGCGGGAAGATCGCTGAGGGCCGCGGCCGGGGTCTCCTGCGGCCATTGATCGCGTGCACCGCGACCGGGACGTGAATACTCGAAGATGACCTTCTCACCAACGGGCATGGTTGCTCCTCGCGGCCCTCGGTTAGCCGCTCAGGCGGCGCGCACGCTTTGCAGCGCCTCGCTCATCGCGCTGCGGTAGCGATCAATGTCGGCACTGGTCTTCGTCTCGGTGGCACATACGAGTAACGCGTTGCCGAGCTCGGGGTAATACCCGGCGAGGTCGAGCCCGCCGAGGATGCCGCGGCCGGCCAGCGCCCTGAGCACGGGAGCAACCGGACGATCGAGCTGCAGCACCGCCTCGTGGAAGTACGGACCCGCGAATGCCGGACGTACCCCCGGCGTGCGGGTGAGTGCCGCCACGAGCTCGCGCGCGCGTGCGTGCGCCGCCGCGGCGGTGCGCGTGAGTCCCTGCGGACCGAGGAGCGAGAGGTAGATGGTCGCCGCCGTCACAGCCAGGCCCTGGTTGGTGCAGATGTTGGAAGTCGCCTTCGCCCGGCGGATGTGCTGCTCACGTGCCTGCAGTGTGAGGGTGAAGCCGTCCTTGCCGGCGGCATCGAGTGTGCGTCCCACGATCCGCCCCGGCATCTGGCGCACGTACTCCATGCGTGTCGTCATGAAGCCGAAGTAAGGGCCGCCCGAGGAGAGCGGCACGCCGAGCGGCTGCCCTTCGCCTACGGCGATGTCGGCTCCGCGCGCACCCCATTCGCCCGGGGGCTTCAGCAGCGCGAGCGCAGTGGGATTGACCACGGCGATGACGAGAATCCCGCGTGCATGCGCCCAATCGGTGAGCGCATCCACATCCTCGAGCCGCCCGAAGAAGTTCGGGTATGGAACGAGCAATGCCGTGATGTCCTCCTTGTCGTACCTCGCGAGCGCATCGGGGAGCGTGATGCCCTCCTGCGCACCGTAGGGCAGCTCCTCGAACTTCACCCCCTGGTTGGCTGCGATCGCCACCGCCACGCGCCGGTAGTGCGGGTGAAGCGTGAGCGGCACGAGAATCCGCGCCGACTTCGACTTGCGGTTGGCGCGAACCGCCATGAGCGCCGCCTCGGCGGTCGCGGAGGCGCCGTCGTACATCGAGGCGTTCGCCACCTCCATGCCGGTGAGGCGCGCGATCATGCTCTGGAACTCGTAGACCAGCTGCAGCGTTCCCTGGCTCGCCTCCGCCTGGTAGGGCGTGTAGGCGCTGTAGAACTCGCCGCGCGTGGTGATGGCCCACACCGCCGCCGGGATGTGATGCTCATAGGCACCGGCCCCGAGAAAACTGAGGGCAATCCCATCGCTGCGCGCGCGCGCGCTCATCAGGCGCCCGATCTCCATCTCATTCAGAGCCTCGGGCACTCCGGCGAGGGATTTCACCCGCAGCTCCGCAGGCACCTCATCGAACAGATCCTCGATGCGCGCTACGCCGATCGCGGCCAGCATTGCTGCGACATCGGCCTCGGTGTGGGGAATGAAGGCCATCAGCCGCCCTCCGTATCCAGCACCTTCTGATATTCCGCCGCAGACAGCAGCGCAGCGGCTGCGAGCGCTCCGGGCGAGGGCTTCAGCCGCATCAGCCACCCTTCGCCGTAGGGGTCCGCATTCACCACCTCAGGCTCGCCGGCGAGCTTGGGGTTGCCCGCGGTGATCTCTCCCGCGATCGGCGCGTACACGTCCGATGCGGCCTTCACCGATTCCACCACTGCGCACGGCTCATCCGCCTTCACCGTACGCCCCGCCCCGGGTACCTCGACGAACACCAGGTCTCCGAGCTCGTGCTGGGCGTGATCGGTGATCCCGATCTCGACCGTGCCATCCCCGAGATCGCGCACCCACTCGTGGGACTTGGTGTACCTGAGATCTGCGGGCACGTTACTCATGGAGTGTCCTTCGCTTGAGGAAGCAGGGAGTTGCCGGCGCGCACGAACGGGGGTTTCACGACGCGTGCGCCGAGAAGCTTGCCGCGAATCTCCACCTGCACCCGGCCGCCCGTGCGCGCGGGCACGCGTGCCAGCGCGATCGAGCGCTCGAGGGTCGGGGAGTAGGTACCGCTGGTGATCTCGCCTTCGCCGGCAGCTGCTGCCAGCACCTTCTGGTGCGCGCGCAGCACTCCGCGCTCCTCGAGCAGGAGGCCGACGAGCTTACGCGGAGAGCCCTCGCGCGCAATGGGCTCGAGCGCTGCCCGGCCGAGAAAATCGCGCTCGGGCGGCGCGAGGGCGACCGTCCACCCGAGGCCGGATTCGAAGGGGTGAGTGCTCTCGTCCATGTCGTTGCCATAGAGATTCATGCCGGCCTCGAGGCGCAACGTGTCGCGGGCGCCGAGGCCACAGGAAGCGACGCCGAGCGAATTGAGCCCGCGCCAGGCGGGCACCGCATCCGCCGCCGGCATCATGATCTCGAAGCCGTCCTCGCCAGTGTAGCCGGTGCGCGCGACGAACCAGCGCCCGAGCTCACGACCGACGAAGGTGTCGAGTGCGAGGGCCGCGGCTCCCTCCGCCGGCGCCATCAGCTCCGCGGCCTTGGCCCGTGCCTCCGGACCCTGGATGGCGAGCATCGCGAGATCGGTGCGCTCGGTCACCTCCACGGCGAGCCGGCGCGCATGCTCACGGATCCAGGCGAGATCCTTGGCGCGCGTGCCGGCATTCACCACCATCCGAAACCAGTAATCGTTGAGGTAGTAAACGATGAGGTCATCGAGCACCCCGGCGTGCTCGTTCAGCATGCAGCTGTAGAGCGCCTTGCCGGTCACTTTGAGCTTGCCGACGTCGTTGGCGAGCAGCTGCTGCAGGAAGGCGCGCGCCCCCTGGCCACGCAGATCGAGCACTCCCATGTGCGACACATCGAACACACCGGCGGCGCGGCGCACCGCGTGATGCTCACCGATCTGGGAGCTGTACTGCACAGGCATGTCCCAGCCCCCGAAATCGACCATGCGGGCGCCGAGCTCCTGGTGAAGTCTGAACAATGGGGTCTGTCGCGCCACGGCGGCGTCTCCCAGCCAATAAAAGAAGCGGCAGGCTGCCATGCGCGCACGCAAGTCAATGCCTGCCGCCCTTCTGTCCTGTGACCTGAGAGATCAGGCGCGGGGCGCCGCTCCCCTTCGGTGGGTGGATTCGCTGACCAATCCACCTCTCTCCAGAAGCCCCGCGGCACCCGTGTGCCGCCGTCTGCCGTTCTTGTGCCTGAGCGTTTCCGGGCGGAATTTGCGCCTTCGGCGTTCCGGCTCGCGCCGGACACTCTCCGGACAGACCGATTCGGGCAGGTGCCATGATAGCAGCCTTCCGTCGGTGGCGGCCAAGCGCGGCAACGGTAAAATCGGCACACTCTCACGTTACGTTACCCGCATGAATCGCACACGTCGTTCCACTGTCCAGGTATCCATCGGCCACGTACGCGTCGGCGGCGACGCGCCGATCGTGGTCCAGTCCATGACGAATACCGATACCGCGGATGTCGAGGCGACGGCGAAACAGGTGCAGGCGCTCGCGCGCGCCGGCTCGGAGCTGGTGCGCATTACGGTGAATTCGGCCGAGGCGGCAGCGGCGGTCGCGCCCATCCGCGAGCGTCTCGAGCGCGCGGGCGTCAGCGTGCCGCTCATCGGCGACTTCCATTTCAACGGCCACAAGCTGCTGCGCGAGCATCCGGACTGTGCTGCGGCGCTCGCCAAGTACCGCATCAATCCCGGCAACGTCGGCCGTGGCAGCAAGCGCGATCCGCAGTTTGCCGAGATGATCGAGGTGGCTTGCCGCTACGGGAAGCCGGTGCGCATCGGCGTGAACTGGGGCAGCCTCGACTCTGATCTGCTCACACGGCTCATGGACGAGAACTCCGCTCGCGCCGAGCCGTTGGATGCACAGCAGGTCATGCACAGCGCGGTGGTGCTCTCGGCGCTCAGCAGCGCCGAGCGCGCCGAAGAGCTTGGACTGCCGCACGACCGCATCGTTCTTTCCGCCAAGGTGAGCGGTGTGCAGGACCTGATCGCGATCTACCGCGACCTCGCCGCCCGCTGCGATTACCCGCTGCACCTGGGCCTCACCGAGGCCGGGATGGGATCGAAGGGCATCGTCGCATCCACCGCAGGTATGGCGGTGCTTCTGCAGGAGGGCATCGGTGACACCATCCGTGTCTCGCTCACCCCCGAACCCAACGGCGATCGCACCCAGGAAGTCATCGTCGCGCAGGAAATCCTGCAGACGATGGGGCTGCGCTCGTTCACACCGCTCGTGGTGGCGTGCCCGGGTTGCGGCCGCACCACCAGCACGTTCTTCCAGGAGCTTGCCGCGCGCATCCAGTCGCACATCCGGGCGCGCATGCCGCAGTGGGGTCGCGAGTACGAGGGGGTTGAGGAGATGACCGTTGCGGTCATGGGATGCGTGGTGAATGGACCAGGCGAGAGTAAGCACGCCAACGTGGGCATCAGCCTGCCGGGCACCGGTGAGCGGCCCGTGGCGCCCGTCTACGAGGACGGCGCCAAGACCGTGACGCTGAAGGGTGAGCGCATCGCCGAGGAGTTCCAGGAGATCGTCGAGCAGTACGTGGCGCGGCACTACGTGCGGCGGGCGGTTGATGCATGAGCGAGCTGGCGACGCGCCACTGCAAGCCCTGCGAAGGTGGGATTCCCCCCCTGACGCCTGCCGAGGCGCAGCGCCTGCTGGGGCAGATTTCCAGCCTCTGGTTGTTGGCCGAGGACGCTCATGCCATCCGCCGGGAGTTCAAGTTCCGCGACTTCTACCGCACCATGAGTTTCGTCAACGCGCTCGCGCACATCGCGAACATCGAGGACCATCATCCCGATCTCGAGGTCGGCTACAACTACTGCCGGGTGACCTTCACCACTCACGCCGTCCGAGGACTGTCCGAGAACGACTTCGTGTGCGCGGCGAAGATCGACCTCATACCGCTAGCGTGAACCGGCTGCTGGGGAGCCGGCATCGGGCGTTTCAAGAAGCAGCTGCAGCCGGCGGTTCCACAGCCGGCGTCGTGGGCTGATCCACTGATCAAGCAGGCGCAGTGCCTGCGGCTCTATGCGGCACACGCGCTTGCGGCCGATCTTTTCCGTATGGATCAGTCCATTCTCTTCAAGCACTTGAAGATGCTGAAGAATCGTGGGAAGGCTAAGCGGCAAATGCTGTGCGAGCCAACTCACCGAGGCCTGCCGGTCGCAAAGGCACTCGATCATGTGTCTTCGCCACGGGTCGGCGAGAGACTTGAAAACTTTATCGAGCGCCACCCAGTTGAGCATTCGCCCGACTGTAAAAGCGGCGGGCGCGCAGTCAACATGCATTTCCCCCATAGTTAGGCAAATACCTAACTATCCAGCGCGACACCTGAGGAACTCGCGCTCCCCGTGACCTTTTCCCGCGCCGAATCATCGCGCCGAATCATCACGCCGAATCATCGCGCCGCCTCGGGCAGCTCCCCGCTGAGCCCCAGCGCCCGGCGAATGAAGAAGCGCCGCAGCTCCTGACTGGCATTGACCCAGGAGAGCCCACGTTGCGCCAGGCGCGCGATGGGTCCTGCACCGTGCGCCAGCAGCCGGTCGAAAGTATCGATCGACATCGCCATGGCGGCGACTTCGCTCTTGCGCCAGCGCTCGTACGCGCGCAGCACCCGTAGCGCGCCTGGATCCTCATGCACTGCGACGGCAGCCTTGACCTGCTGCGCGAGCGCCGCGGCATCGAGCAGCCCGAGATTCACCCCCTGACCGGCGAGCGGGTGCACCACATGCGCCGCATCGCCGATGAGCGCCACACGCTGCGCGACGTAACGCTGAGCCGCAAGGCGCGTCAGCGGGAAGGAGAGTCGCCCGCTCAGGAGCCGCGTCTGCCCGAGAGCAAGATCGGACGCTCGATCGAGCTGCGTCGCAAAGGCCGCATCGTTCAGGCTCACCAGATCAGCGGCCCGGGCATCGTCCGCCGACCAGACGATCGAGCTGGTACCGTCCGCGAGTGGCAGGAAGGCGAGCGTGCCATCGCGCATGAAGCGCTGCCAGGCGGTGGACTCATGCGGCCTCATCGTTGCCACGTTGGCGACGATGGCCGTCTGGCCGTAGGGGCGCATATCGACCGTGAGGCCCGCAGCGGTGCGCAGTGCCGACTGCGCACCATCGGCTCCCACCACCAGGCGCGCTCTCAGCGTGCCTTGCGGTGTGCTCACCTGCACGTCATCCTGCCCGATCACCAGCGCGCCGAGCGGGGCGGACTCCACGTGCCCACCCGCCTCCGCGAACGCGGCGAGCAGCGCCATCTGCAGCGCGCGGTTCTCGGCGATGTATCCGAGGTTCGGCTCACCGACATCCGCGGCATCGAACACCAGCACGGCGGCGCTCGAGGCAGAAATACTCTCGTGCCAAATGCGCATGCGCTCGTAAGCTGAGAGGCGCTCCCGTGGTATCCGCGTCCATGCACAGGCGCGCCTCAGCAGGCGTTCGCTGGCTCGCGACAGCGCCACGACGCGCGGATCTGGCGGCGAATCTGCTGGAACCGTCCCGGGGGGCCGCGGCTCGAGCAGCGCGACCGACAGTCCCGGGGCCCCTGCGGTGCCGCGAGCGAGCAATGCGCCCGCGCAAGCACCGACCGGACCCCCGCCTACGATAACGATGTCAAACACGACGCAGGGGCAGGCCGCGCGCGAGGCGCGGAGTCGGTCCCCCGAAGCCCGCGCTGACGCGCGCCAGCGCATCCTTGGCGGGGGGTGCGAGATCGAACACGAGCAGCCCCAGGTTACGCAACAGTGCGTAGCCCGGCCGCGAGTCGCCAAACAACCTGACGAGACCGTCCGTGAAGCCGACCACGCCGCGGCGATCCCGTGCGCGCCATTCGATGAACCGGCTCAACACGGAGGGCGCTCCCACGTCTCCTGCGGTGGCCACGATGACTTCCGCGAGCATCGCAGCGTCGCGCAGTCCGAGGTTGAACCCCTGCCCGGCTACCGGGTGCAGTGCCTGGGCGGCGTTGCCGATCAGCACGGTGCGCGATGCCACACCCGTCAGAGCGCGCGTGAGCTTCAGCGGATAGGAGCTGCGGCGGCCGGCGCGCACGAATCGTCCGGCACGCCAGCCGAACTGCGCCTGCAGTTGTCCGAGGTACGCGTCGTCCTCGAGCGAGAGGAGCTCGTGCGCCCGCTCAGGGCGGCAGGCCCAGATGACCGCGAGCCCACCATCGTGCCGTGGGAGCACGGCGAGCGGTCCGGAAGGAGTGAAACGCTCGTACGCGTGCCCTTCGTGCGGACGATCGCTGCCGACATTCGCGACGACTGCGACCTGGTCATAGTCCACCACGTCCGCGGCGATTCCGGCGGCAGCGCGAACCTGTGAATGCGCACCATCGGCGGCCACGAGCAGCCGTGCACGCACGGGGACGGCGCGGCCCGACTCATTTACGACCGTGAAACGGACCGACTCGGGTGTCAGCGCGAGATCCTCGGCGTGCGCCGGTGCCTGCAGGGTGAGCTCCGGCGCCTCGCCCAGCCCCCGCCAGAGCGCTGCGCCAATGCAGCGATTGGGAGCGACGTAGCCGAAGGCCTCGATGCCCTGCTCCGTGGCGTCGAGGCGCGCAAATCCGAAGCGTCCTGCTTCCGAGACATGAATGGTGCGGATGGCCGCCGCCTCGGGCGCAATGCTGCTCCACGCGTCCAGGCCTTCAAATATCCGCCGGCTCACATTACCGAGCGCGGTGGTGCGCTCATCGAAGCTCGGTTGTCCGGCCCCGCCGAAGGGAACGCTCTCAACCAGCAGCAGCCGACGCCCGGCGCCGGCGAGCGCGGCGGCAAGACTCGCTCCAACCATGCCGCCACCGATGATGGCGACATCGACCTCCAAGACCTCCGCAGCGGTTGCGGCACACATGAGTCACGCGGCGCGGCGCGCCATCAGCGCTTCGATCTGATCGGGGTCCTTGGGGATGCGGGCGGTGAGCACCTCCGCGCCGCGCTTCGTGACGACCACGTCGTCCTCGATGCGGATGCCGATGTTGCGGAAGCGCCGCGGCACTCCGCGCGCGCCCGCCGGCAGGTAGATCCCGGGCTCTATGGTCATCACCATTCCCGGCTCGAGCACGCGCCACTCATCGCCGACCTTGTAGTCCCCGACATCGTGCACATCGAGCCCCAGCCAGTGGCCCGTGCGGTGCATGAAGAAGCGCCGGTACGCGCCGCTCTTGATGAGCGCGGGCAGGCGGCCCTTCAGCAAGCCGAGCTTCACGAGCCCGTGGGTGATGACGCGCACCGCTGCCTCGTGGGGCGCATTCCAGTGATTGCCAGCCCGCGCGCAGGCAATTGCCGCACGATTGGCCTCGAGCACGATCTCGTAAACGGCGCGCTGCGCCGGCGTGAAACGACCGTTGACCGGAAAGGTACGGGTGACGTCCGAGGCGTAGTATTCGAATTCGCAGCCCGCATCGATGAGCAGCAGGTCCCCGCTCGCGAGCGGCTGATCGTTCTCGTGGTAGTGCAGGATGCAGCTGTTGGCGCCGCCTCCCACGATCGGGTGATACGCAGTATCGGCGTTGTGGCGCCGGAACTCGTGCAGCAACTCCGCCATGACCTGGTATTCGGTGGCTCCGGGCCGGCAGAAGCGCATGGCGCGTATGTGGGCCTGCGTGGCGATCTGCGCCGAGCGGCGCAGCAGCTCGAGCTCATGCCGGGACTTGTACAGTCGCATGTCGTGCAGCACGTGATCCAGCGCCACGAACTCCTGCGGCGGGTGGCGGCCATTCCTCGCCTGTGTCCGCAGCCCGTTGACCCAGCCGAGCACGCGCTGATCGAAGTCCGCGTACACACCCATCGTGTAATAGACCCTGGTGCGGTTCTCGAGGAGCCCGGGGAGGATCTCGTCGATATCCGTCACCGGAAAGGCGTCGTCCGCGCCGTAGTCGCGTGCTGCGCCTGCCGGACCGGCGCGCCGTCCGTCCCAGGTCTCGCGCGCCGGGTCGCGCTCACGCACGAACAAGATGTATTCGGCCTGCGCACGACCGGGCACGAGCACCGCCACGGCCTCAGGTTCGCCGAACCCGGTGAGATAGTGAAAGTCGCTGTCCTGGCGGAAAGCGTATTCGACATCGTTGTTGCGATGCCTGACCGGCGCCGCCGGCAGCACGGCGATCGAATCACGCCCCATCAGGCGCATCAACTGGCGGCGGCGGCGCGCGAATTCATCCCTCGCCATCGGCGTGCGGTTCCTCAGTGCAGCGGCGTCGATGCCGGCGCCGATGGCTGGCGCAACCCTGCGAGCTCTTCGAACAACAGCTGTACGCCCACCCGAACGAACTCGACCAGCTCAGCGTAGGCCGCCTCGTTCGATTCCTCACCCTGCGTCTCGTCCACCCCGGCACGGCTGATTTCCGTGATGTCACTCACGATCTCGCCCGCGTCCGCTGGCAGCCCGGTGGCGTCGGTGATCCCGCCCGCACCGAGACCGTAGAGAAAGCCCTGGCACCACTGCGCGAGCGCCGCGGTACGCACATCGATCGGCTGCTCATCGGCAGGCAGCAGCAGCTCGAACTCCATGTCAGGCTGCAGCAGCGCGCCGACGGTCGCGGTGAACAGCTCCTCGAGCATGACGGTGGTCTCCGGCGAAGCGCGTCCTTCCGGCAGGATTTCGCGCAGCCAATCCTCGAGGCGATACCCTGCGGTGGCGCACAGGCAGCCCGCGAGCGTGCCGTGCGCCTCGGCGGCCTCGAGGAGCGAGCGCTCCTGAACGAGCAGCTGCTGGATGTGGTGATAGTCGGACGGAGTCATCACTGGTGAGCTCATTATATAATCCGTATTCACAATTTGACCGCGCCGAGAACGCGGCCCTATAGTCTTGCCATGAGCGACGCCACAAAAACACAACTTGATCTCGAGCTCACGCGTCTCGGTAAACGGCTCGATGAGCTGCTCGTCATCGTGGAGCACCTGCGCGAAGAGAACCGCGCGCTGCGCGCCCGGCACGAATCGCTCGCCGGCGAGCGCGCCGCACTCGTGCACAAGAACGAGCAGGTGCGCACGCGCGTCGAGGCGATGATCGGGCGGCTCAAGACCATGGAGCACGGGGCATGACGCAGCAAGACCAGGCCCGGGTCAGCGTGCGCATCATGGAGAAGGAGTACGTCATCGCCTGCCCGTACGATGACCGTTCCGCGCTGCTCGATGCGGCCGAGTTCCTCAATGCCCGGATGCGCGAGATCCGCGACAGCGGCAGGGTCGTCGGCATCGATCGTATCGCAGTGATGGCCGCGCTCAACCTCGCGCACGAATACCTCAAGGGTAAGGACCGTGAGTCGAGGCTCGACAACGGTGCGGGTCAGCGAGTGCGCGCGCTGCGTGAGCGCGTCGAAGGGGCCCTCGGTAAGAGCCAGCAGCTCGAGCTGTGACGCGCTCGGACGCCTAAGGACCACCTAATTGGTGTAGAGTGCTCGTGGCGTCGCCTGCGGTGTTCGACAAGCGGGCCGGGTTACCTCGGACCCTAATTGAAACACCCTCGGGACTTCCGGCTTGCGCGCAGCGCTGTGCAAGTCCGCCTTCGAGCGGAAAGCCTTACCTGCCGCAGCCCGTCCCACTTGTTGCTCTGGTTCGAGAGCAACGGTTCGCACCGGCACATGCGGGTGGCGCTACCTGATTTCACTACCTTGAGTGCCGCCCGCAGATCACTGCGGGCTTGCCTCAATGCGCATCGTCGCCAGGTGCCGCCCCAGCAGCGTGCACACATCTCACAGCTGGTCGCGCAGAACGTGGACCGCTCCCTGCGGCTGAGGAGTGGCTGGCGCATCGCGCTTTACGCCGCGCTCCCCTGGGAGCTGGACGCTGCGCCCCTCATCGCGCTCGCCGAGAGCCGAGGCTGCCGCGTCTTCCTGCCCCGCATCGATCGGCGGCGTGCATCGAGCGCCATGCGCTTCGTGCCGAGGTGTGGTCCGTGGCGCTACAACCGCCTCGGCATCGCCGAGCCGCAGGGTAGTGAGTCCCTCGGTGCCCGCTGGCTCGAGGTGGTGTTCCTGCCGCTGGTAGGTTTCGACCGTCGCGGCGTTCGTCTCGGTACCGGCGGGGGTTTTTACGATCGTGCCTTCGCCTTCCGGCACCTGCGCCAGGTGTGGCACGCGCCGCGCCTGGTGGGTCTCGCTTACGCCTTCCAGGAGGTCGACCGCATCGAAGCCGCCGCGCACGACGTGCTGATGGATGCGGTAGTGACCGAAGAGGGGGTCATTCGATGCACTACTGGCTGATGAAGACCGAGCCCTCGAGCTTCAGTGTCGAGGACCTGGCCGCCGCCCCGCGCCGCACGACCAGCTGGGATGGCGTGCGCAACTACCAGGCGCGCAACATGCTGCGGGACCAGATGCGGCGGGGCGATGAGGCATTCCTCTATTACTCGAGCAACGAGGTACCCGGCATCGTCGCCATCATGCAGATCGTGAAGGAAGGCTATCCGGACCCCACCGCCTTCGATCGCAAGCACGATCACTACGATTCCGGGAGCGACCCGCACAATCCGCGCTGGTTCATGGTCGATGTGCAGCTGAAACGCCGCCTCGCGCACACCATCACGCTCGAGGAGCTGCGCGCACACGCTCGCAAGGAGCTCAATGGCATGGTGCTGCTGCGTCCGGGTAACCGATTGTCCGTAACGCCGGTGGAAGCCGCGCACTGGAAGTTCATTCTGTCGCTCGAGTGATGCGTGATGATGGTGATAGCGCGCGCGAGCGCACGCTCACTGCATGCACGTGATGCGCTTGCTCGCTCCTCTCGCGAGGAGCGGAGCGATGCGCTCGCTTGTAATTTCGATTCGCGTGTATATACTCGGACCCCGGACTAACCCGTCAATTGGAGAGCCAACATGGCGAAGGCAAAGAAGAAGGCCAAGAAGAAAGCAGCTAAGAAGAAATAGGCCTTAACTCGGCGGCCACGCGAGTGGCCGTCCGAGTCGGATTCGTAAGGACTGTGCCCGCATTAAAGCGGGCACAGTCGTTTCTGGAGCTGGAGTGCCGTGGCGGGGGCGATCATGGCGGCGGATGCGAACGCGAATAAGCGCCGCGCGGCGCTGGCGGCGCTCGAGATGGCGCGCGAGTGCGTCACCCTCGGCGTCGGCACCGGGTCCACCGTCAATCTGTTCATCGAGGCCCTCGCGGCCTCCCCGGGGCGAGTGCGGCGCGCGGTCTCAAGCTCGCAGGCGAGCAGCGCGCGCCTGGCGGCGGGTGGGATCGAGACGGTCGACCTGAACACGGTCACCGAGCTGCCGCTGTACGTCGATGGCGCCGATGAGGCGACCCGGCGCCGGCATCTCATCAAGGGAGGCGGCGGGGCGCTCACCGGCGAGAAGATCGTCGCCGAGGCGGCGCGCGAGTTTCTCTGCATCATCGATGACGCGAAGCTCGTCGAGACGCT
>DATMPW010000043.1:0-15892 GCA_035566915.1 Steroidobacteraceae bacterium | reverse complement strand
CTTCTTCCAGGAATCGAGCCGGTCCTCCGGTCGGTGCCGGCTCTGTGCATCGCGTGCGCTGGCCTCGGGATCGTCCAAAGACCCTCCGCATCAATGACGGGATTCTTGCATTTGCTCCCGGGAGCGGCAATGCACGGCATTGTCGTGCAGGAGGGCCGAATCCGCCGCTCTGCGGTGCTTTGCCGCTTGCCCGGAGAGCAGGTGCGGTCCGAAGGTGTCGTCGCAGGTGCGCTGGTGCACCGAAACACTGGGAGAAGCGACATGACTTTCACAAGCGTACGGGTCCGTCTGACCGCGGGAGCCACGTTTGCACTCGCGGTCGGTGGCGGATGCCTGAGCGGCATCCTGCCTGCGTTGGCGGACGTGGATGACGGCGACCAAGTGCGGATTCGCACCGGCTTTGAGATCGCGCCGGTGCCGTTGAACCTGCAGGGCAAGGATCCTCGGCTCGTCGGCCTCGGCAGCTACATCGTGAACGCTGTTGACCATTGCAATGTGTGCCATTCGGCGGGTCCTGCGACCGAATACGCGCAGGGCGGGAACCCCTACTTCAAGGGAAACCAGCCGACGGTCGTCAACCAAGCCACTTACCTCGGCGGCGGGAGAGTGTTCCCTCCGCTCGTCTCCGCTTCCCCTGGAGCCACCCCGACCATCGTTTCCCGCAACCTCACGCCCGACAGAACCGCCCGCCCTGAAGGTGGCCGCACGTTCGCGGAGTTTCGGGAGATCATGCGGACCGGAGTCGATCTCGATCACCTGCATCCGAACTGCTCGGACCCCACCATCACGGCCAGCACGAGCTGCTTCCCGCTCAACCTGCCCTGGGATGGCGATCGATTGCAGATCATGCCCTGGCCCGAGCTGCGCCACCTGAGCGAACCTGAGCTACGGGCCGTCTACGAGTATCTCAGCGCGATACCCTGCAATCCGGGTCCGCCGACCGGTGTCAATCACAACGAGTGCACTTGAGGTGACTTGAGGCGCCTCCCGGTGCGCGTGCGCAGTCAGCCCGCTCCGAAGGCTGCCCCCAGGCAACTGCTGGCGATCGGAGCACTCGGCGGCGGCACGGTCCTCCTCGAGGGGACCGACGCCGCGTTCGCCGCTCCGTCCCGGAACTTCGCGACCGAGTCCAGCCGTTCGTACTTCGAGAAGCGGTAATCTATGGGGGTCAAACCAGAACGAAAAGGAGCTGGCCATGACTCTCAAGATCGGCGACCTCGCACCGGATTTTCAGGCGGAGACCACTCAGGGCCGCATCCGTTTCCATGATTGGATCGGAGACTCATGGAGCGTGCTGTTCTCGCATCCGAAGGATTTCACGCCCGTCTGCACGACCGAGCTCGGATACATGGCCAGGATCAAGCCCGAGTTCGACCGACGCAACGTCAAAGTCATCGGACTGAGCGTCGATCCGGTCGACAGCCACTCGAAGTGGGTCAACGACATCAAGGAGACCCAGGGTTTCGCGCCGAATTATCCGCTGATTGGCGATCCGGATCTGTCCATATCGAAGCTCTACGAGATGCTGCCGGCGAGCGCCTCCGGGGATCCTGCGAAACGCACGCCCGCCGATAATCAGACCGTTCGCAATGTGTTCGTCATCGGACCCGATAAGAAGATCAAGCTCATCCTGGTCTACCCGATGACTACGGGACGCAACTTCGATGAGGTGCTGCGCGTCATTGACTCGCTGCAACTCACTGCGAGGCACAAGGTGGCAACCCCGGTGAACTGGAAGCAGGGTGAGGACGTCATCATCGCTGGATCCGTGTCGGATGAGGAGGCGAAGAAGACCTATCCGCAGGGATGGAAGGCGCCGCGCCCCTACCTGCGTATCGTGCCGTACCCGCGCTCATAGTTCCGAGCGGTGGGGCAACGCATGATCTTCCGTCAGCTGTTTGATGGCGTCTCCAGCACCTACAGCTATCTGCTCGCCAGCCGGCGCGGTGGAGAAGCACTGATCATCGACCCGGTGATCGACAAGGTCGACCGCTATCTTCAGCTCCTGCACGAGCTCGATCTTCGTCTCGTGAAAGCGGTCGACACGCACCTGCACGCCGACCACATCACCGGCCTGGGCGCCTTGCGCGATCGCACCCATTGCATCACCGTCATGGGTGACCGAAGCCGGGTCGATGTGGTCTCCATGCGGGTCGCCGACGGCGATCGGCTGCAGATCGAGGGCGTGGAGCTCGAGGTTCTCTACACGCCGGGGCACACGGATGATTCCTGCTGCTTCCGCATGGAAGACCGGGTGTTCACCGGTGACACGCTGCTCATTCGTGGCACCGGCCGCACCGATTTTCAAAACGGCGATGCGCGGGCCCAGTACGAGTCGATCTTCGGGCGCCTGCTGCACCTGCCGGATGAGACGCTCGTGTACCCCGCGCACGACTACAAGGGCGACACCGTGAGCACGATCGGTGAAGAGCGTCGCTGCAATCCCCGCCTGCAGGTGAAATCGGTCGACGAATATGTCGAGCTGATGCACAACTTGAAGCTCGCCAATCCGAAGATGATGGACGTCGCTGTCCCTGCCAACATGAAGGTGGGCCTGCACCAGGAGGAGATCGCGCGACGGGGGTGGGCGCGGACGGTCGAGGAAGTGATCGCCTTGGTGGGGCAACCGGAGGTCGTGCTCATCGACCTGCGCGAGCGCTCCGAGCGCGAGCGTCACGGCGCCATTCCAGGCTCACTCCACGTGCCGTATCCCACGCTGGAGGAGAGCACCGGTCCTGGCGGGACGCTGCACGCGCTGGCGACCTCCACCGGGAAGCGACTGCTCTTCTACTGTGCTTTTGGCGAGCGTTCGGCGATGGCGGTCCAGGCGGCGCAGGACGCGGGGCTCTCCTGCGCCTGTCACCTGCAGGGGGGTCTCGCTGCGTGGAAGTCGGCGGGCGGTCCTGTCGAGTCGTGTCAAAAACAGCAGGTGGGACCGAGCACGATCACGTAGCCACCGCTCAGGTGGGTGCGGAGATCGATGGCGAGCTGCAGCTGCTTGCTGAAGCTGAGATTCATACCGATGTCGTACATCCACGGCGTATGGGGCTTCTGGTAGGACCAGAGTCGCACTGACAACGCGCAGGCATCGGTTGCATCATGACCTGCTCGCCGGGAAGCCGCGGCAGGTCCTAGACCAGGCGGCGGCGCCAGTGAATGCAAAATGAGCCCACCAACAACCATACACAGCGCTCACGTCCTGCGGGATGCCCAGGACTTCTCGCTCGTCCACGGCGGTCCGTTGTTCCAGCTCCTGCTACGCGCGCGCGTCACGAGCGATGGCCTGACCTTGGTGGTGCGGCGCATCATCCTGTTCGTGCTGATCACGTGGGTACCGCTCCTGGCACTGTCCGCGCTCGAGGGCCACTTGCGCGACGGGGACGTCGCCCTTCCCTTCCTGCTGGATCTCGAGACGCACATCCGTTTTCTCGTGGTGGTGCCGCTGCTGCTCGCGGCCGAGTTGGTGGTGCACAGGCGTCTGCTGACGGTAACGCGCGCGTTCCTGGATCGGGATCTGATCAGCGACGCCGAGGACGCGCGCTTCGATGCGGCGATCAACTCAGCCTTTCGTCTGCGTAACTCAGTGCTGGCCGAGCTGCTACTGTTAGCTTTCGTGTACGGGGTTGGCGTGCTGGTCGTGTGGCGCCACTACACGGCGCTCGCTGTCCCGACCTGGTACGCGCGGCACTCTGCGGAACGCTACCGGCTGGACGGCGCCGGGATCTGGTATGCGTACGTGAGTCTGCCGATCTTTCAATTCCTGCTGCTGCGTTGGTATTTCCGTCTGTTCATCTGGATCCGGTTTCTCTGGCAAGTCTCCCGCCTCGAGCTGAGCCTCGTTCCGACGCACCCGGATCAGCTCGGTGGGTTGGGATTCCTTGGCAGCACCGTGTTTGCCTTCAGCGTGCTGCTGGTGGCTCATGGCGCGATGCTCGCCGCCCAGATCGCCAACCGCATCTTCTTTGCCGGCGCGGCACTGCCGGATTTCAAGGAAGAGATCTTCGTGACGCTCGTGTTCCTGTTGTGTCTCGTCTTCGGGCCACTGCTGGTGTTCACACCGCAGCTGTCCCGCGCAAAACGGCGGGGTCTGTTCGAATACGGAACGCTGGCGGAGCGTTACGTCCGCGAATTCGACGGCAAGTGGCTGCGGGGCGGCGCGCAGGCGAGCGAACCGCTCATGGGAAGTGCCGATATCCAGTCGCTCGCTGACATGGGTAACAGCTTCACCGTGGTGCGGACCATGCGTTTGGCTCCCATCGGCCGGGATGCCGTGCTGGAGCTCGCGGCTTGTGTGCTCGTGCCGCTCATGCCTTTACTGCTCACCGTCATGCCGGTCGAACAGCTGGTGAAGAAGCTCGTCGGCCTGGTGCTTTGATGCTCAGCGGGCTCCCTCAAGCCCCGCAGGACCCGGTGTCTGCGGATCCCGAGGGGCGCGTGCCTCCAGCACCACGACGCTGCGGGGAGCGACGCGATGGGTTCGCGTGGACACCGAAGCCTGGCGCGCAGGTTCCAGGATGTCGCGGGGCGGTGCCTGCGCGGTGTCCACTGCCACATGCCAGCCTCGATCCCGGAGCTCGGGCATCTCGGCCTCGATCACCACTTCCGACATGTTGAGGATCGCGTGCACGTCTGCCTCGCCCTGCCCGACGCCGGCGATCGTGAACGCCAACACCCGTGCGGTGGGGTCGCCCCAGAGCGGCTGGTGCAACCGCGCACCGTGCCAGGCGATGTCGGGAATGCCGCGCTCCGGAACGATCCTCCCGTGGTAGAAGCGGTTGACGGTGAGACTCGCGTGACGCCGGCGAAAGGCGATCATCGCGCGAGTGAAGTCGAGCATCTCCCGCTGCGACTCGAGCCGGCTCCAGTCGAACCACGAGAGCTCATTATCCTGGCAGTAAGTGTTGTTGTTGCCACCCTGCGTGCGCAGCAGCTCATCGCCCGCGCACAGCATCGGCACGCCACGCGAGAGCATGAGCACGGCGAGGAAATTCTTCGCCTGTCGCTTACGCAGCGCGAGGATAGCGGCGTCAGCCGTGGGGCCTTCCACGCCGCAGTTCCAACTCAGGTTGTCGTTGCTGCCGTCCCGGTTGTCCTCGCCATTGGCTTCATTGTGTTTGCCGTTGTAGCTCACGAGGTCGGCGAGCGTGAAACCATCGTGACAGGTGATGAAGTTGATGCTGTCGCACGGTAACCGGCCATCATCGGCGTACAGGTCGCTGCTGCCGGCGATACGGCTCGCAAGCACGCCGACGAGGCCGCCATCGCCGCGCACGAAGCGGCGCACGGCATCGCGGTACGCTCCGTTCCACTCCGCCCAGCTCGCGCCGGGGAAGGCGCCGACCTGGTAGAGCCCGGCCGCGTCCCAGGCCTCGGCGATGAGGGCGATATCCTCGAGTGAGCGCGACAGCTCGATGCTCCAGGGGAGCGGCGGGGTCGACAGCACCGCCCCGCCCTCGCCACGCGTGAACACGCTCGCCAGGTCGAAGCGAAAACCATCCACGTGCATCTCTTCCACCCAGTATTCCAGGCACTGCACGATGAAAGAGGTCACCTGCGGGTGATTGCAGTTCACGGTGTTGCCGCACCCGGTGAAGTCGAGATAGCGCCTGCGGTCCTGCGGATCGAGCAGGTAGAACACCTCGTTGGCGATACCCCTGAAATTGATCCATGGACCGTCGCTGCCGCCCTCGGCGGTATGGTTGAACACCACATCGAGGATGACGCCGATGCCGGCAGCGTGCAGCGCGCGCACCAGCTGCTTGAACTCGGTCGCCGCCCGTCCCTGCTGCGGGGCCGCGCAGTAGCGGGGATGGGGACTCCAGAAGCTGTGGGTGTTGTAGCCCCAGTAGTTTCTGAGTCCGCGTGCCGCGACCGTTGGCGGCACGCTCTGCTCGTCGAAGGCCATCACCGGCAGCAGCTCGACATGGGTGATGCCGAGCTGCTGCAGGTAGGGAATCTTCTCCGTGAGGGCGCTGAAGGTGCCCGGTGCGGCGACCACTGCGGAAGGATGGCGCGTAAAACCGCTGACGTGCAGCTCGTAGATCACCGCTCCTGCGAGGTCGCGAGCGATCGCCCGCTCGCCACTCCAGTCGAAGGACAGGTCACACACCACGGACCGCAATCCGCACACACCGGGGTCGGCAGGATCGGCGGCGCGCCTGCGGTTCCATACGGCATCGGTAACTCCGTGCGCCCTGGGATCCAGCAGCTCCTTACGTGGATTGAAACATGCGCCGCCCGCACCCTTGTCCGCGGACCCATCCAGGCGCCAGCTGTAGTGCGTGCCCGGAGCAAGTCCTTCGACGAACACGTGCCATGACAGGTGGGTGCGGTTCCTCTCCGGATCGAGCGCAATGACTTCGAAGGGCCTCGTACTGTCGGCAGCCTCGTAGAGCAGCAGCTCGACCCGTGTCGCACGAGGGCTGAAAATGGAGAAGTTGACGCCATCCGCGCTGAGCATCGCGCCGGGGGGGTGGCGGCTGCCGTCACGCGTGGGCAGGGGTGGCCGCACTCAGCTCAGGCTCGGGTCGAGCGCGATCGTCACCGGCTCCGCGCTCCAGATGTTATCGCAGTACTCACGCACCGCGCGGTCGGAGGAGAACTTGCCCGCGCGCGCCGTGTTCAGAATGGACATGCGTGTCCAGTGCTCGACGTCCTGCCATGCGGCGTTGACGCGCTCCTGGCACGCCACGTAATCCGCGTAGTCCGCCAGCACCAGAAACGGGTCGGAGTACCGCAGGTTATCGATCAGCGGCTTGAAAAGCTCCCGATCCCCGTGCGAGAAGGTGCCGGCGGCAATCTGCTCGAAAGCCTGCTGCAGCTCGGGATGGCGCTCGAGCTCGCGCGCCGGCCGATAGCCTTCTCGCCTGACCCGCTCGGCCTGCTCCACGGTGAGGCCGAACAGGAAGAAGTTCTCCGCACCGGCCTCCTCACGGATCTCGACGTTTGCACCATCGAGTGTGCCGATAGTGAGCGCACCGTTCAGCATGAACTTCATGTTGCCGGTGCCGGAAGCCTCCTTACCTGCCGTGGAGATCTGCTCGGACAGGTCCGCAGCCGGGTAGATGGCATGCGAGTGCTTGACGTTGAAATTGGGAAAGAACACGACCTTCAGCCGTCCGGCCACCGCCGCATCGTTGTTCACCACTTCGGCCACGCCGTTGATCAGCCGGATGATGAGCTTCGCCATGTGGTAGCCGGGTGCCGCCTTGCCGCCGAAGATGCAGCAGCGCGGCGGCACATCGAGCCGCGGGTCATTACGCAGCCGGTTGTAGAGCGTGATGATGTGGAGTGCGTTCAGGTGCTGGCGCTTGTACTCGTGGATACGCTTCACCTGGATGTCGAACAACGCCGCGGGGTCGACCGTCATGCCGGTGCGCAAACGGATGAGCCGCGTCAGCACCTCCTTGTTGGTGCGCTTGACGTGGCGCCATCTCTCTGTGAAGGCCCGGTCATCGGCGCGTCTCTCGAGTGCCTTGAGCCGCGCGAGATCCGAGGCCCAGCCCTCCCCAAGGGTCTCGTCCAGGAGCTGCGCCAGCGCCGGGTTGCTGAGCACCATGAAGCGCCGCGGCGTCACGCCATTGGTGACGTTGCAGAAGCGCTCCGGCCACAGCTGCGCGAAATCGCGCAGCACGGTCTCCCGCAGCAGCCTCGAGTGCAGCGCCGCCACGCCGTTCACCGCGTGGCTGCCGACCGTCGCGAGGTTTGCCATGCGTACGCGCTTCTCGCCAGCCTCATCGATGAGTGACAGCCGGGCGAGCCGCGCATCGTCCCCCGGATAGCGCTGCCTCACCTCCTCGAGAAAGCGGCGATTGATCTCGTAGACGATCTCGAGCGGGCGCGGCAGCAGGCTGCGGAACAGCGGCAGACCCCAGGTCTCGAGCGCTTCCGGGAGCAGCGTATGGTTGGTGTAGGCGAGCGTGCGCTGCGTCAGGTCCCACGCCTGCTCCCAGGGCAGCAGCCGCTCATCGATCAGCAGCCGCATGAGCTCCGCCACCGCGATGGAGGGATGGGTGTCGTTCAGCTGCACCGCGAACACTTCCGGCAGGCGCGTCACCGGCTTTCGATTGAGGTCGAGCACCCGCAGCATGTCCTGCAGCGAGCAGGACACGAAGAAGTACTGCTGGGCAAGACGCAGTCGCTTGCCGATCTCCGGCTCGTCGTTCGGGTAGAGCACCTTGGTGAGCGTCTCCGAGACGACCTTCCCCTGCACCGCTCCGTAGTAATCGCCGACGTTGAACTCCTGAAAGTCGAAGGACTCCACCGCCTCGCTTTTCCACAGACGCAGCGTGTTGCAGGTGTTGACCCGAAATCCGAGCACCGGCGTATCGAAGGCGACACCCTTCACCTGGTTCGCCGGGATCCAGCGCACGCGGTAGCGCCCCTGCGCATCCGTGAAAGCCTCCGTGTGACCACCGAAGCTCACACACGGGGTGACATCAGTACGCATGATTTCCCACGGGTTGCCCTTCTGCAGCCACTTGTCGGTGACCTCGATCTGCGCGCCGTCGCGGAAGCGCTGCTCGAAGATGCCGAACTCGTACCTGATGCCGTAGCCGATCGCCGGCACCTCGAGCGTCGCCAGCGAATCGAGGTAACAGGCCGCGAGTCGCCCGAGGCCGCCATTGCCGAGCCCGGGCTCTTCTTCGAGCGCGAGCAGCGCATCGAGATCCTGATCGAGCGCCGCCATGGCCTCACGCGCATTCGCGAGGATGCCGAGGTTGACCAGGTTGTTGCCGAGCTGAGGGCCGATGAGGAACTCAGCCGAGAGGTAGCAGGGGACCTTCACCTCGCACCGTTCGTAGGTACGCCAGGTGCTCTCCCAGCGTGTCAGCAGCCGGTCGCGCACGCTGTAGGCAAGCGCCATGTACCAGTCGTGCGCTGTGGCGATGCGGGGAAACCGCCCCTGCACGTACAGCAGGTTGTCGAGTATCGCGCGCTGCAGCGAGCTCGCGGCAAGTCCGGTGCGGATGGCTTCCGCAGGCGAAGTGCTGACGATCGACGGTCTCGTGCTCACGGCTGCCTCTCCCCACTCGTTTGCTGCATCGCTTGCTCGCGTCCTCGGCCTGGCGCGGATTGCCGCGCCCGAGGCATGACGAGTGGCGCATTCCAGCGTCGCACCGCGGGCACACCGTGATAGGAGCTCAGCACGCACAACGTGGCGGTCTCGAGCAGAAAATGACTGCCCGCGGATGCTGCCAGACCCAGCCAGCGAGCCGCGAATACCCGCAGTACATGCCCGTGCGCGAACACCGCGACATCCCCTGGCGTGGCCCGAATTCGGGCAATCACCCGATCAACCCGTGTGCCGACCTGACCGGGAGTCTCTCCGCCCGGGCAACCATCGCGGAAGATCAGCCAAGCGGGCTGCGCGCTGCGGATCTGCTGCGGAGCGAGCCCCTCGTAGTCGCCGTAGTCCCACTCTCGCAGATCGCCCTCGATCTGCGCGTGCGCACCGAGTCCGGCGAGCTCACAGGTCTGCCGCGCCCGCTGCAACGGGCTGCACAACACCAGAGCAAAGGTTCGCGCGGCCGCGTAGGGCCGCCAGTGTCTGGCAACCTCACGCCCGTTCTCGGTGAGCGCAATATCCGTGACACCGGTGTGCCGTCCGCTGAGACTCCATTCGGTCTCGCCATGCCGGATCAGAAAGACCTCCTCGGCTGCCATCGATCCGCTCCCCGCGGGCGATCCATAACACGTGTGCGCTAGCGCTTCGGCCCGATCGCCGCCGCCAGCGCCGAATTGACGAGCGCTCGTGCCTCCGACTGGATGCGTTGCAGGTGTTCCGCCCCAAGGAAGCTCTCCGCGTACAGCTTGTAGATATCTTCCGTCCCGGAGGGTCGGGCGGCGAACCAGCCATTCGCGGTGATGACTTTGAGGCCGCCGATGGCCGCTCCGTTGCCAGGTGCATTGACGAGCATGTGCTCGATGGGATCACCCGCGAGCTGCGTGGTGCGGATGTCGGCGGGAGACAGCTTCAGCAGCGCCGCTTTCTCCTCCTTCGTGGCAGGCGTATCGGTACGTTCGAAGGCCGGCGCGCCGAGCTCGTGCGTGAGCTCCTGGTACAGCTGTGAAGGATCGCGGCCGGTACGGGCCGTGATCTCCGCCGCGAGCAGGTTCAGGATGATGCCGTCCTTGTCCGTGGTCCACACCGCTGCATCTCGCCGCAGGAACGAAGCGCCCGCGCTCTCCTCTCCTCCAAAGCCCAATGAGCCATCGATGAGTCCCGGCACGAACCACTTGAATCCTACCGGGACCTCATACAGGCGCCGACCCATCCTTCCCGCCACCCGATCGATGATGGCGCTGCTCACGACCGTCTTGCCCACCGCGGCGTCGGCGCGCCAGATCGGCCGGTGGTCGAACAGGTACGCGATCGCGGCCGCGAGGTAATGGTTCGGCGGCATCAGGCCCGCCGTACGCGTGACGATGCCGTGCCGGTCGGCGTCGGTGTCGTTGGCGAAGGCGATGTCGAAGCGATCGCGCAGCCCGATGAGCCGCGCCATGGCGTATGGGGAGGAGCAGTCCATGCGGATCTTGCCGTCCCAGTCGAGCGGCATGAAGCGGAAGGTGGGGTCGACGGCCTCGTTTACCACCTGCAGCCGCAGTCCGTAGCGCTCGGCGATCGGCCGCCAGTAGGCCACCGCCGCGCCGCCGAGCGGATCGACGCCGATATTCAGCCGCGCGTCGCGGATCGCCTGCATATCTAGGACCGCATCGAGATCGGCGACATAGGAAGTCAGGTAGTCATGGCGATGAAGCGTGCGGGCGCGCCGCGCCTCCTCATAGGGGATACGCACCACTCCCTGCAGTGAGGCGGCGAGCAGTGCATTCGCCCGCTCTTCGATCCAGCGTGTGACCGTGGTATCGGCCGGTCCGCCGTGCGGCGGGTTGTACTTAAAACCACCGTCCTCCGGGGGGTTGTGCGAGGGGGTGATGACGATGCCGTCCGCCTGCTGCGCAGGTCGCGCGCGGTTGTACGTCAGGATGGCGTGCGACAACACGGGGGTCGGGGTGTAGCCATCTTCGCGATCGATCATCGTCTGCACGCCGTTCGCTGCCAGCACCTCCAGGGCGGAGCGCAACGCGGGGCCGGAGAGCGCGTGGGTGTCCCGGGCGATGAAGATTGGCCCCGCGATCGACTCCTTCTTGCGGTACTCGCAAATCGCCTGCGTGATCGCAAGCACATGGAACTCGTTGAATGAGCCATGTAGCGCGGAGCCACGGTGACCGCTGGTCCCGAAGCTCACCCGCTGGGCGGGATCGCTGCTGTCGGGCCGCCGGGCGTAGTACTCCTCGCAGAGCTTGTCCGGATCGATCAGCATGCTCGCAGGCGCCGGCTGCCCCGCGAGCGGATGAATGCCGCCGGCGCGACGCGCATCCGCGCGCTGGGCAGGCGCATCCACCGGCTTACCGCTCACCCCGTCCATACCCAGTTGGCGATCTCAGCTCGATCTGCCCCCTCGCGGCGAGCATAGGCGAGGCTGTCGATGATCGCGTTCTTCATCTCCTCCTTCAGGTGCGCGGCACGCTCCGCAAGCCCCGGCACCCGGTCGATGACGTCGATCACCAGATCGAACCGATCGACCTGGTTGAGGATGGCGAGCTCGAAGGGCGTGTTGATGTTGCCCTTCTCCTTGTAGCCGCGCACGTGCATGTTGTCGTGATTTACGAAGCGGTAGGAGAGCTTGTGGATCAGCCACGGATAACCGTGGAAGTTGAAGATGACCGGCTTGTCGCGCGTAAACAGGCTGTCGAACTCGCGCTCGCTCGAGCCGTGCGGATGCTCGGTCGCGGGCTGCAGCTTGAACAGGTCCACCACATTCACGAATCGCAGCTTCAGATCCGGCAGCCGCTCGCGCAGGATGGCGGTAGCGGCCAGTGCCTCCTGCGTCGCAACATCGCCGCAGGAAGCCATGACGACATCCGGCTCGCTGCCCTCGTCATTGCTCGCGGCGCGCCAGATGCCGATGCCCTTGGCACAATGGATTACCGCCTCATCCATGGTGGTGAACTGCAGATGCTTCTGCTTGTCCGCCACGATGACGTTGATGCAGTCAGTCGAGCGCAGACACTGGTCCGCGACCACCAGCAGCGTATTGGCATCGGGTGGCAGGTAGACCCGCGTGACGCTCGGACTCTTGTTGGTTGCGAGATCGATGAATCCCGGGTCCTGGTGCGAGAAGCCGTTATGATCCTGCCGCCACACGGTCGATGACAGCAGGATGTTTTCCGAGGCGACGTCGGCGCGCCAGCGCACGTGATTCTTGCAGATGTCGAGCCACTTGGCGTGCTGGTTGAACATCGAGTCGACGACGTGAGCGAAGGCTTCGTAGGTGTGGAAGAAACCGTGGCGCCCGGTGAGCAGGTAGCCTTCGAGCCAGCCCAGGAGCGTATGCTCGGACAGCAGCTCCATCACCCGGCCGTCGCGCGCCAGCTCGCCGCCGTCCGCATCCTCCGGGAGCATCTCCGCCATCCAGGTCTTCTTGCTGACCTCGTAGATCGCCTGCAGGCGATTGGAGGCCGTCTCATCCGGACCGAAGACGCGGAAGTTCGTCATGTTGTTGCGCATGATGTCACGGAGGAATTCACCCAGCGGCCGCGTGTTCTCGTGCAGCACGCCCCCCGCCCTGGGCACCTTGACCGCGTAGTCGCGAAAATCGGGGAGCTTCAGATCCTTGCGCAGCAGTCCGCCGTTAGCATGGGGACTCGCACTCATGCGACGCGCTCCTGCCGGCGCGAGCGCTCTGAGCTCCGCGCGCAGGCGACCATTGGAGTCGAATAACTCTTCGGGCTGGTAGCTGCGCATCCAGCTCTCGAGCAGCCGCAGACTCGCGGGATTGCTGCGTACATCGGGCATGGGAACTTGGTGTGCCCGCCATGAGCCCTCGACCTTGTGCCCGGCGATCTCCTTGGGACAGGTCCAGCCCTTTGGGGTGCGCAGCACGATCATCGGCCAGCGCGCCCGCTCGGCCTTGCCGCTATCGCGTGCCTTCTTCTGCAGCGAGCGGATGTCGGCAATCACGGTGTCGAGCGTCGCCGCCATCAACTGGTGCATCTTGCCCGGCTCCGAGCCCTCGACGAAGTACGGCTTGTAGCCATAGCCGAGGAAGAGCGACTCGAGCTCCTCGTGCGTGATGCGCGCCAGCACGGTCGGATTGGCGATCTTGTAGCCGTTGAGGTTGAGGATCGGCAGTACCGCTCCGTCGCGGATCGGGTTGAGAAACTTGTTCGAATGCCAGGCAGTCGCGAGCGGCCCCGTTTCGGCCTCGCCATCGCCCACCACGCAGGCGACGATGAGATCTGGATTGTCGAGCGCTGCGCCGTAGGCGTGCGCCAGGCTGTAGCCGAGCTCGCCCCCCTCGTGAATCGACCCCGGAGTTTCGGGCGTGCAGTGGGACCCAATGTGGCCGGGGAAAGAAAACTGCATCATGAATTTCTGCAGCCCCTCGACGTCCTCGCTCTTGTCCGGATAGACCTCGGAGTAGGTGCCCTCGAGATACGCGGGACCGAGCACGCCCGGTGCACCATGGCCCGGTCCGGCGACGAAGATCATGGCGAGATCGTCGCGCTTGATGACGCGGTTCAGATGTGTCCAGACGAACGAGAGCTCGGGACTCGTCCCCCAGTGGCCGAGCAGGCGGATTTTTATCTGCTCGGGCTTCAGCGGCTCACGCAGCAATGGATTGGCACGCAGATAGATCATGCCGATCGAGAGATAGTTACACGCACGCCACCAGCAATCCATCAGTCGCAACTCTTCGGTCGAGAGCGGGCTGCGCGCACTGGCGCTGGACGATTCTCGGCTGGCCATTTCCGGTTCCTCCGTTGCACCTTGGCTGGCGCAGTTCACTCCGCGTGCTGTAACAGATCCGTCATGAAATCCGCGCGATAAGCGCCGCGACCTTGCAGCGATCCTATACTCTTCGTGCGACATTTCAGAATGAGTATTAGGTCCCACACCTGAGCGTCAGCGCGGCCGTTGCCCTATCAAACAAGCCATGTCCGATGCTGCGAACTTTTCGATTCTCGAGCGGCTGCGCGACGGGCGGCAGATCGAGATCCGGGCGCTCAGGCCCGGTGATCGCAACGCGCTGCTGGCTGCCGCCGGGCGCACCAGCGATGAGTCGCTCTACCGCCGCTTCTTCGGTGTCCGGCGTGACTTCAGCGACGCAGAAGTGGAGTCGTTCGTCAAGGTCGACTTCATCGATCAGGTGGCCCTCGTCGCAGTCGAGCGCGAAGGTGAACGCGAAATCATCCTGGCGGGCGCGCGTTACATCGTCGTTCGTCGCGGCGCAGCCGAGCTTGCATTCACGGTCGTCGATGAATTCCAGGGGCAGGGAGTAGCCAGCGCCATGTTGCGCCATCTTACGAGTCTGGCGCGTGCGGCCGGGCTGCGCGAGTTCCTCGCCGATGTGCTGCCAGATAACACTGCGATGCTGCGAGTGCTGGAACACAGCGGTCTCCGACTGCAGAGCAAGCACGAGAGCGGCGTCATCCATCTCACCCTGCAGCTCGACTGAGCGGCTGCACCGTGAGGAAGTGAGTGGCCGGTGCGGGCCGCCCGCACGTGGCGGCGCGTACCTCACGACTATTCGACGCGCAGCACCACGCGGAATCGCGCTTTGCCGCTGCGCATGCGCTCATAGGCCGCCTGCGCCTGCTCGAGCGGATAGATCTCGTTCATCGACTTGATCTGGTGGCGCTGGCTGAATAGGAGCGTGTCCTCGGAATCGATGCTCGTGCCCGAGTACCAGCCCTTGACCGCCGCGCGCTTGCGCAGCAGATCCATCGAGTCCACGGTCAGCGCGCCCACTGCACCGATGACCAACAACGTGCCATTCACCCCGAGACCGCCCGCGATCGCTTGCATGGCTGCAGCATCGGTCACGGTGGCGAGTACAGCGCGCGCACCGCCGAGCGCACGTAACGCCCCGGCGGGATCGCTTGCGTTCGTGTCGATGTACTCATGCGCGCCGAGCGAGCGGGCGAGCTCCTCCTTGTCGCGGCCGCGGTTCACCGCGACCACCCGATAGCCCAGGCGTGCGGCAAACTGGATGCCGAGATGGCCGAGTCCACCCACGCCGTGAATGGCGACCAGCTCCCCGGCACCCGCCCCACAGTTGCGCAGCGCGTTGAAAGTCGTGATGCCGGCGCACAGCAGCGGTGCAGACTCCACCGCGTCGAGTTCGGCCGGAACCCGGGCGAGCGCGCTGGCGTGCGCAAGCATGTGCGTCGCGTACCCGCCATCGCGTGTCACGCCGGTCGCACCCTGAATGTTTTCGCACGCAAAGAGATTGCCGTGACGACACTGCCGGCAGAATCCACACGCACCCGGGAACCACCCGACCCCGACCCGAGTGCCGGACTGCCATGAGCTCACGCCCTCCCCTGCGGCCTCGACGACTCCGATCACCTCGTGACCGGGAATGCGCGGGTAGCTGAGGCCCGGCATGTTCCCTTCCACGGTCGCTGAATCACTAAAGCATACTCCGCACGCGTGCACGCGGATGCGCACTTCTCCGCGGCCGGGTTCCGGGACGGTTCGCTCCTCCATTCGCAGCTTCGCGCCGCGCGCTGGGACGCTCATCGCTCGCATCGTGGCCATTTGGGGTTCTCCGCGGTTGCGCGGATTGTCAGGCCGCTGAGCGGCGCTTCACCAGATCTCTTTCGATAGACCCCTGAGCGTGACCCCTGAGCGTGACCGTCACCGCTGACACCCGCGGGCCGCCGAGAGCTCGGCGGCCCGCGCGTTCTCAGCTCAAGATCAAGGGGGGATCACGGTCGAGTCGTACTTCTGTCCGGTGTCCACCGGATTGAATCCCTGTCCCTGGTCGTGCGGCACATACGCCATCACCGTTCCGGTGCATTGGTTGCCTCCTGAGTCCAACGC
>DATMPW010000042.1:0-45349 GCA_035566915.1 Steroidobacteraceae bacterium | reverse complement strand
CAGGCCGAGGGTGAACACGCTGTTGACGATGCGCTCCCCGAAGGGCGTGCCCTTCGAGTACTCCGCGTCCAGGTGGATGGCGGCGGGATTCATGGTGAGCGCGCTGAAGAGCAGATTGTCGGTCTCGGTCACCGTGCGGCGCACCAGATGCTCGAAGCGCTGTCCGGTGTCGAATTGCTCGAAATACAGTCCCGCCACAATCCCTCCCCCGGGGCCCCTAGTGTCGCACGGGGGTCATAACCCCAGAAAGGGGGCACCAAACCACAGGGTATTTAGACCCGCGAGCTGCCCGGCCTATAGTCGGTCGCCATGTACCGCTACGACGAGCTGGACCAGGCGCTGGTCGATCAGCGCGTCGCGGAATTCCGTGACCAGGTCCGCCGCCACCTCGCGGGCGAGCTGTCGGAGGAGGAGTTCCGCCCGCTGCGGCTGCGCAACGGTCTGTACATCCAGCGCCATGCGCCCATGCTGCGCATCGCCATTCCGTATGGCCTGCTCTCCTGCGGGCAGCTGCGTACTCTCGCCGCCATCGCGCGCCGTTATGACCGTGGCTACGGCCACTTTACGACCCGACAGAACCTGCAGCTCAACTGGCCGGCGCTGGCGGACGTGCCGGACATCCTGGCCGAGCTCGCGCGCGTGCAGATGCACGCGATCCAGACGAGCGGCAACTGCGTGCGCAACGTCACCGCGGACCACATGGCGGGTATCGCCCCCGACGAGATCGACGACCCGCGTCCGTATTGCGAGATCATCCGCCAGTGGGCGACGCTCCACCCGGAATTCACCTACCTGCCGCGGAAATTCAAGATCGCGGTCACCGGCTCTCCCGAGGACCGCGCGGCGTCCGAAGTGCACGACATCGGTCTGCAGCTGCGCCGCGATGCGGACGCTGGAATCGGCTTCACCGTGCGCGTCGGCGGGGGCCTCGGCCGCGCCCCGGTCATCGGTCAGATCATCCGCGAATGGCTGCCGCTCACTCAGCTGCTCGGCTACCTGGAAGCCATCCTGAGGGTCTACAACCTTCACGGGCGGCGGGACAACATCCACAAGGCGCGCATCAAGGTGCTGGTGAAGGCGCTCGGCATCGAGCGCTTCCGCGCCGAAGTCGAGCGCGAGTGGCAAGCCGGCCGCGCGCACGCACCGCAGCTCACGCGGGCTGAGCTCGAGCGGGTGCGCGGATTCTTCAGGCCGCAGCCCTACGAAACGCTCGCGGACTGCGATGCGGCGACCGGGCGCGAGCCCGCTTTCCAGGCCTGGTATCGCTACAACACGCGGCCGCATCGCGTGCCGGGCTACCGCGCCGTGCTCGTGTCCCTCAAGGCGCACGGCGCAGTGCCGGGCGACATGACCTGCGCGCAGATGGAGGGGGTCGCGGACCTGGCCGACCGCGTTAGCTTCGGGCTCGTGCGCAGCACGCACACGCAGAACCTGCTGCTCGCCGACGTGCCGCAGCGTGTGCTGTACGAGGTCTGGCGCGAGCTTGCTGCGCTCGGGCTGGCGATGCCCAACATTGGCATGCTCACCGACCTGATCGCCTGCCCCGGGCTCGATTTCTGCTCGCTGGCGAACGCGGGGACGATCTCGGTCGCGCGCCAGATCCAGCAGCGCTTCGATGATCTCGACTACCTCTACGATCTCGGCGAGATCGAAGTCAAGATGTCAGGCTGCATGAATGCGTGCGGGCACCACCACGTGGGTCACATCGGCATATTGGGCGTCGACAAGCACGGCGAGGAGTGGTACCAGATCAGCCTCGGCGGCTCTGCCAACGGCTTCACCGCGCTCGGCGAGGTGATCGGTCCCTCGGTCGCGCAGCATGAGGTGGCGGCGACTCTCGAGCGGATCGTCGAGACCTATCGCGAGCTGCGCGAAGAGGGCGAGCGCTTCATCGACACCGTGCGTCGCCTTGGCGTCACGCCGTTCAGGGAACGCGCCTATGCGGCACATCCTGCGGCAGCGTGAGCGGCTCGCCGATGACTGGCGCTACCTCGGCGAAGAGTCCGCCGAGACCGACCCCCTTATCGTGCCACTGGCACAGCTGCGCAACGACCCTCTGCAGTGGCAGCGCCGCACCGGGCGGCTCGGTGTGCGACTCGGTCCAGCCGATGCAGTGGACGAGCTCGCACCCCTCCTCGGGCGGCTCGCGCTGATCGCACTCGAGTTCCCGAACCCCGGCGATGGCCGCGGGTACTCACAGGCGCGACTGCTGCGCGGGCGTCTCGGTTTCCGCGGCGAGCTGCGCGCGGTGGGGGCCGGCGTGCGCCAGGACCAGGCGTTTCTCCTCGCGCGCTGCGGCTTCGACTGCCTCGAGCCTCCCGCAGAGATGGACCTGGAGGCCCTGCGCCTGGCGCTGAAGCGGTATGACGTCGCCTATCAGCCGGGGACAGCGCAGCTCGAGCTGCGCCGGGAGCGGTTCTCAGCCCCCTGACCTGACTCTCTCCTAACGCTGTGGCAGCACTGCGTCGGCGAACATCGCACTCACTTCCTGCGCCGAGGCCGCGCGGTGCGCCCGATCGACCAGCCGCCGGTCCAGGTGGGGCGCGAGCAGCTGCGCAAACTCGTACATGTACTTACGCAACAGCGTGCCGCGGCGAAAGCCGATCCAGGTGGTGTGCGCGGCAAAAAGATGCGTTGCATCGACCGCGACCAGGTCAGGATCCTGCTCATCGACCGCCATGTGCGCGACGATTCCCACCCCGAGCCCGAGCCGCACGTAGGTCTGGATCACATCCGCATCGCGCGCGGTGATGGCGACGTTCGGGACGAGCCCGGCACGCGCAAACGCCTCGTGCAGCGATGAGGGTCCGGTGAAGCTGAACGTGTAGGTGATGAGCGGATAGGCGGCCAGGGCCTTGAGGGTGAGGCGGGCTCCATCTCCGAGCGGGTGCCCCGTCGGTACGATGACCGTGCGATGCCAGCGATAGCAGGGCAGCAGGGTGAGATCCGCGAACAGGTGCTCCGAGCCGGTCGCGATCGCGCAATCGATGCGATCGCTCGCCACCATCTCGGCGATCTGCTCGGAGGTCCCCTGGTGCAGGTTGAGACGTACCTGCGGGTAGCGGCCGCGGAACTCGCGGATCACGTCCGGCAGCACATAACGCGCCTGCGTGTGCGTCGTACCGATCGATAGGCTCCCCTTGCCCTCATCGCGCAGCTCGGTCGAGAGGCTGCGGATGGCACTCGCCTCCTGCAGGATCCGCAATGCGCGCTCGATCACCTGCTGCCCCGCGGGCGTGATGCGCGTGAGATTGCGCCCTTCGCGCACGAATATCTGGAAACCGAGCTCGTCCTCGAGCAGCTTGATCTGCTTGCTGACACCCGGCTGCGAGGTATGCAGCTTCTGCGCCGCGGCGGTGATGTTGAGACCGCTTTGCGCTACGGCTGCGAGATAACGTAACTGGTGGAGCTTCATCGAGTATCGTCCATGGCTTACAGACTAACTCAACCGGCAACCGGGCCGTGAGCCGTCTGTAACCGTTCCATAACCGGCGCGCAGCCCGTAAGAAGCAATCATTCGTTCTGGCCGCCCCGGTGGCGTCGTTATAGTCCTGCGCACCATGGCAGAGCTGCCGATGCCCGAGCTGGAACACAAGGCCGCGGTTGCACGCGCACTGCTCGGCCGCGCGCTCGCGCAGCACGGTGAGCTCGTGTACGCGAACAGTCTCGGCGCCGAGGCCATGGTGCTGACCGACATCATCTGGACGCACCTGCCGCAGATCGACGTCTTCAGCATCGACACCGGACGGCTGCACGAGGAGACCTACGAGCTGCTCGAGAGGCTGCAGCGCCGCTACCGGCGCGCCATGCGTGTCGTTTACCCCGATGCCGCCGCGCTCGAGCGCCTGGTGGCGGGTCAAGGCGTGAACGGCTTCTACCACAGCCTCGAGGCGCGCCTCGAATGCTGCCGGGTGCGCAAGGTGGAACCCTTCCGCCGCGCGATCGCCGGTTTTCCCGCGTGGATCACCGGCGTGCGTCGCGAGCAGTCGGCCGGACGCGCCAACGGTCGTGCCATCGAGTGGGACACCGAGCACGGGCTGTACAAGATCAGTCCGCTCCTCGACTGGAGCGAGGAGGAGGTGTGGCGCTACATCCGCCTGCATCAGCTTCCCTACAATCCACTGCACGACCGCCAGTTCCCGAGCATCGGCTGCACGCCCTGCACACGCGCCATCCAGCCCGGTGAGAGCCGGCGCGCGGGGCGCTGGTGGTGGGAACGCGCCGAGTCACGCGAATGCGGCCTGCATCCGAGATTTCTCACTCCGGCGTTGCCGGCGCCGGCGTGAGCCAGGCGGGGATCATGGACTATCTGCCCATATTTCTTAGCCTGCGGCGGCAGCCGGTAGTGGTGGTCGGCGGCGGCGCCGTTGCACTGCGCAAGGTGAGCACGCTGTGCGAGGCCGGTGCACAGGTGACCGTCATCGCGCCCGTTCTTGATCTGCAGCTCGCCGCACAGGCCGCGCGCGGCGAGGTGCGGCACATCGCGGCGCCGTTCATCGCGGCCCACCTCGGCGATGCGGCCGTGGTGATCGCGGCGACCGACGATGCCGCGGTCAACCGTGCGGTGTCGCGGGCGGCGCAGGACCGCGGCATACCGGTCAATGTGGTCGACGATGCCGAGCTATCGACTTTCATCTTTCCGGCGATCATCGACCGCTCGCCCGTCCTGGTGGCAGTGAGCTCCGGAGCTCATGCCCCCGTCCTCGCGCGGCGCGTCCGTGCGCAGATCGAGGCCCTGCTGCCCGCGCGCCTCGGGGCATTGGCACGCTTCATGGGCGAGCGCCGCCGCGCGCTGCAGCGTGCACTGTCCGCCCCCGCGCGGCGGGAGTTCTGGGAGCGCATCGTGAGCGGGCCGGTCGCGAGCCGTGTGCTCGCCGGCGATGAGCCCGGTGCCGAGCGCGCGTACGCCCGTGAGCTGCTAACCTCGACGCTGAGCGGGGCAGACTCAACCGGGCACAACCGGCTCGGGGAGGTTTATCTGATCGGCGCAGGACCGGGCGACCCGGACCTCCTTACGCTGCGTGCACTGCAGCTGCTGCAGCAGGCGGACGTGATTCTCTACGACCGACTGGTGAGTCCGCAGGTGCTCGAGCGCGCGCGCCGCGACGCCGAGCGGATCTTCGTCGGCAAGGCGCCGGGCGAGGCCGGACAGCAGGAGGAAATCCACGCGCTGCTGCTGCGCCACGCGCTCGCCGGCAAGCGAGTCGCACGGCTCAAGGGCGGCGACCCGTTCGTGTTCGGACGCGGGGGCGAGGAGCTCGAGGCGCTGGCCGCGCACGACATTCCCTGCACCGTCGTCCCGGGTATCACGGCTGCGCTCGGCGCGGCGGCGGCTGCCGCCCTGCCGCTCACGCATCGGCGCCTCGCGCATAGCGTGACCTTCGTCAATGGTCATCAGAGCGAGGGCGATGCGAGTCGCGACTGGACCTTTTTCGCCGATGCGCGGCACACCATCGTCTTCTACATGGGGCTCGGGCATCTCGCGCAGATCGTGGCGCGGCTGCGCGCGGCCGGAGCCGCAGCGGACCACCCGGCGGCAGTCATCGCGCGCGCCACCCTTCCGGACGAGAAGATCGTGCGTGGCACCCTGGCCGACATCCTCGCGCGGGTCAGTGAGCTCGAGGTCATACCTCCGGCGCTGCTGATCGTCGGCAACGTCGCAGCGTTCGCAGCGGATCAGGCCGGGGAGATTTCCGCGGCTCTCCTCGCCAATGGCTCCCTGGATGTTGCGGCTACCGCCAGGCCGGCCGCGGTGGCGGCAGGAGCGTTGGCATGAGTGCAGTGGAAGGCTTCATGGGCGCCATCGGACATACCCCGCTCATTCGCCTGAAGAGGCTGAGTGAAGAGACCGGCTGCGAGATTCTGGGCAAGGCAGAGTTCATGAATCCGGGCGGCTCGGTGAAGGACCGCGCAGCGGCCGCGATCGTCGCGGACGCGGAGCGGCGGGGTGAGCTTACCAGGGGCGGCACGGTGGTCGAGGGCACGGCGGGCAACACCGGCATCGGACTCGCGCACGTCTGTAACGCGCGCGGTTACCGCTGCGTCATCGTCATGCCCGATAACCAGTCCCCGGAGAAGTACCGTCTGCTCGAGATGCTCGGTGCCGAGCTGCACAAGGTGCCGGCGGTCCCCTACAGCAATCCCAACCAATACCAGCGCGTCGCCCAGCGACTCGCCGCCTCGCTCCCCGGCGCAATCTGGTCGAATCAATTCGACAACACCGCGAATCGCGACATCCACATCCACACCACGGGGCCTGAGATCTGGGCCCAGACCAGCGGGCGCATCGATGCCTTCGTGACCGCCACCGGCACCGGGGGCACCCTCGCCGGAGTCGCGGAGTTCCTCAAGTCACGCCGCCGCGCGATCCGCTGCGTGCTCGCGGATCCACCGGGCAGCAGCCTGTATGCCTACATACGCCGCGGGACCCTGGCGGCAACCGGCAGCGGCTCGATCACCGAAGGCATTGGTATCGCCCGTGTCACCGCGAATCTCGCGGGCGCGCCCATCGACGATGCCGTGTTGGTCGAGGACCCGGAGACGGTGCGCTGCGTCTACCGTCTGCTGTACGAGGAGGGTCTCTCCCTCGGCTCGACATCGGGCATCAACGTAGCCGCAGCGCTCCGTGTCGCGCGCGAGCTCGGGCCCGGCCATGTCGTCGTGACCGTACTGTGCGATGGCGGGGCGAAATATCAGTCGCGGCTTTTCAACCGCGAGTGGCTCGAGCAGAAGGGACTCGCGGCCGACGCGGTCGCGCCCGCCGGTCGCGCACCGATTACCATCAAGTCCGCACTGGTCGCCTGAACTGCCCGGAGTGAGAGCGCTCGCCCACCGGGCGAGGCTCACGGGGCGGGTCTGGCCGTCCGCCGCCTTCGTGTGAGACAGTCTGCGGAGCAACAACAACTCCGCAGCTCCGCGCTCACCCGCATGAACGGTTCGCCAGACTCGGCAGAGCTGGAGGCGCTGCGCCTGAGCCTCGAGGTGGCCGTGCGCAGCGTCGGGTTCAGTCTGCCGCTCGCAGTGCTCGCGGCCTGGGTACTGACCCGCGCCCGCTTCCCAGGACGGCTGCTGCTCGATGCTTTCGTGCACCTGCCGCTCGTGCTGCCGCCGGTAGCGGTAGGTTACGTGCTGCTGCTGCTGTTCGGCGCGCGCGCCCCGCTCGGGGCGTGGCTGCACACCCATTTCGGCATCCAGCTCGCCTTCACCACCGCGGGCGCCGCGCTCGCCACGGCCGTCATGACCTTCCCGCTCATGGTGCGCGCCATCCGGCTGTCGCTCGAGAATGTCGACCGGGGGCTCGAGGATGCCGCGCGCACCCTGGGAGCCGCACCTCTCGACCGCTTCGTTTCGATCACCCTTCCCCTCATGCTCCCCGGGATCCTCGCGGGAGCCCTTACCGCATTCGCCGCCGGGCTCGGCGAGTTCGGCGCGGTCATTACCTTTGCCTCCAACGTGCCCGGAGTGACGCGCACGCTGCCGCTTGCGCTGTACACCGCCATGCAGTCCCCGGGCGGAGACGCGCTCGCGCTGCGGCTCGCCATCCTGTCCTTCGCGCTCGGCCTGCTCGGGCTCCTCGCGGCGGAGTTGCTCGTGCGGCGCGTGCGCCGTTATCTCGGCGGCTGACGTGCTGGAAGTGTCCGTACTGAAGCAGCTCGCGGGGTTTCGCCTCGACGCGACCTTCACCGCACCGACTCCCGGGGTCATCGCGCTCTTCGGGCGCTCAGGCAGCGGCAAGAGCACCCTCACCAACGTGATCTCGGGGCTGCTCGCACCCGATGCGGGTGCGGTCAGCCTCGACGGCGAGCTGCTCACCGACGCCCGCCGCGGCATCTCCGTGCCGGTGGAGCGGCGGCGCATCGGCTACGTTTTCCAGGACGCCCGGCTCTTTCCCCACCTCTCCGCCGCCGGCAACCTGCGCTACGGCGAGCGGCGGCGCCGGGCGGCGCCGACCCTCATCGCATTCGATGAGGTGGTGGCACTGCTGGGCCTCGCGCGCCTGCTGCCGCAGAAACCCTGGCAGCTCTCCGGCGGCGAGCGCCAGCGCGTTTCGCTCGGACGCGCCCTGCTCTCGCAGCCGCGCCTGCTGCTGCTCGATGAGCCGCTGGCCTCGCTCGATGTGGCACGCCGCGAGGAGGTGCTGCCCTACCTGGTCGCCCTGCGCGATCGGCTGTCGATCCCCATGGTGTATGTGAGTCACCAGTTCGATGAGGTGCTGCGTCTCGCGACGCACCTGGTGCTGCTCGAGGGAGGACGGGTGCTCGCCGAGGGAGCCGTCGAGGAGATGAGCCTCTACCCGGAGTTGCAGAGCATCATCGGCCCCGATCTCGCCGGGGCGGTGATCGAGGGACTGGTGACGCGGATAAATTCCGACACGGGCAGCGCAGAGCTCGCGGTCGGTGCCGGAACGCTGCAGGTGAGTCTGCGCGAGGTGCAGATCGGTGCGCGGGTGCGGCTGCAGCTGCTCGCGCGCGATGTCATCCTCGCCACCCAGCCGGTGCAGGGGCTCAGCGTGCGCAATGCACTCGCGAGCACCGTCATTGCGATCTCCGACGATGAGTACGGCGCTGCGCTCGTGCGGGTCGATGTGGGCGGGGCGATCGTGCTCGCGCGGATCACTCAGGATGCCCGCCGGGCGCTCAGCCTGCGTCCCGGGGATGCGGTGTGGACGCTCGTGAAGGCCGTATCGACACGAGGCCATACCTTCACGCTGGCACCGGGCAGCTGAGCGCGGCGATTGACAGTGCCAGAGCGCACGCGCACATTCGGCGCAAAGAAGTCAGCCGGGCAGCTGCAATCGCTACAGCGAGTCCATCGGCCATGCGAGTCTTCAGTGCGCGCCGCGTCCACCTGCACCCGCTGACTCTGCTCGCCCTCACCGGCGCTCTGGCAGCCTCTCCCTGTGTTGGCCAGCAGCTCGCCAACAAGTGGTTGTCGCTCCGCGTCGGCACACAGCAGGACTCTTACTCGGTCGGTCTTCCGGATGGAGCGGCCATACTGCAAGCGCGCACCGGCGCCGAGGTCGATCGCCGGTGGTTGCGCTCGAGCGACTACCCGCGGCATGCGGTCAGTAAGTCCAGCTTCGAGGATGTCCTTGGCTCCGGCAGCGAGTTGCGGGTCACCTGCAGCGGCCTGAGCGATGAACCGGACCTGATTTACAACCTGCGCATCTACGAGCAGCAGTTTTACGCGACCGTCCAGGTCAGTCTGCGCAACACCACCGCGAAAGAGGTGCGTGTCGAGGCACTGCGCCCCCTGGAGGCTGTCGGTCGTGACATTCTCGAGCTGCGAGGACCGGCGGCCGCGGATCGCGTGCTGTCCGACAGTTTCAGCGAAGACTGGCCGGCGATGAGGATCTACGATCTCGGTGCGGCGCCGGCCGGCATGCACCGGGGTGTCGGGAGTCAGCTCATCTACAACCGCGAGAGCGGCCAGAGCTTCTTCGTCGGCGCGCTCACCTCCGACCGGTTCCTGACGGTCCTCCATCTGCAGGCAGACACCAGCGGGCCGGCGAGAATCGCGGCGTTCTCCGTGGATTCCACCGGCACCACGGAGATTCAGCGCGACTTCGAGCTGAAGAATGCGCCCGCTGCGGATCAGGTCGAGCTCAGCCTGCCGCTCGCCCCCGGTGCGGAGCTGGCCAGTGAGCGTCTGCTGCTCGCGGCCGGCGGGGATTATCGCGGGCAGCTGCTCAGTTACGGCGACGCGGTCCGCAAGTCACACCAGGCGCGGGTCAGCGCGGCGACGCCGATCGGCTGGTGGAGCTGGACGGCGTTCTACGCCGCCATCAACGAGGGCGAGACGCTCGCCAATGCCGACTGGATGGCGCAGCACCTCGCCAGCCTCGGCTACCGTTATTTCCAGGTCGATGAGGGCTACCAGTACGCACGCGGCGAATACACCACCGCCAACACCGTGCAATTTCCGAGCGGCATGCGTGCGCTGGGGCACCACGTCACCGCGGACGGACTGAGCTTTGGCGTCTGGACCGGGGTGTTCGAAGTCTCGCGGCGCGCGTGGGTTTACGAGCATCACAGGGACTGGCTGGTGAAGAACGCCCAGGGAGAGCCGATCGCGAGCGGCGAGGTGTTCGGCGAACGGGGGCAGCACACCGACCAGATCTACACACTCGACACGACCCATCCCGGCGCGCAGGAGTATCTGCGTGAGACCTACCGGACGATGGTGCGCGAGTGGGGAGTACGCTTCATCAAGCTCGACTTCATGGATACCACCGCGATCGAGGGCTATCGCTACCGCCCGAACACCACTGCGCTCGAAGCGCAGCGCATCGGGATGCAGATCATCCGTGACGCCGTCGGTGAGGCGGTCATCCTCGACAAGGACGGCAGTCCCATGCTGAACGCCGTGGGGCTCGTCGACACGGGCCGCATCTCGCAGGACACAGGCCACAGCTTCGCGGCGACACGCGAGGCCGGTGTGGGGATCGCAGCACGTTTCTACATGCACCGGAACTTCTTCGTGAATGATCCGGATGCTTTCAACCTCTGCCCGCAGCAGTTTGCCGATGTCAGCGAGCTGAAGCCCGAGCTGCCGCTCGCGGCGGCCGAGGCCTCGATTGCCCTCGCCGCGGTCTCGGGGGGGATGTACGAGATCGGCGATGACCTGCCAACCCTCGGTTCGCAGAGCGAGCGCCTGGCACTGGTGCAGAACCAGGATCTGCTCAACATGGCCAAGCTCGGCCGCGCCTCGACTCCCATCGATCTGCTGAGCTACCGGCCAGAGGATGAGCAGCCGAGCGTCTTTTTCCTCAAAGAGACTGCGCGACAATCGATCCTCACGGTGTTCAACTGGACCCGTGGGGCACGCTCGCGCACGCTGACACTGGCTGAGCTCGGAGTGCCTGCAGGTCATGCGTTCAAAGCGGACAACGTGCTGCAGGACGCAGCAGCGGTGCACCTGACCCGCAGCTCCATCGAGCTGCCGAATCAACCACCGGAGTCCGTCATCGTGCTCAAGCTGACCGATGACAATGTCCCCGGGAGTGCACCCGGCGCGTCGGCGCAGGTTCCAGGGTCGGCCGCCACGGGCGAGACCATTCAGGTCTCGGCGCAGGTCGAGAGCGATGACGCCCCGATCGTCGACTATCGCTGGGATTTCGGCGATGGCACGAGCGCGGCAGGCGCGCGAGCGTCGCACGCGTATACGAGACCTGCCGACTACCGCATCCGTCTGAGCGTAAAAGGGGTGGACGGTCTCGCCACCGAGCTCGAGTTTCCCGTCAAGGTCACCGGCCTGTTGAACGCCTTCCCCGACCTCAGCACGAACCGGCGCGAGTCCGATGCCGCACGCTGAGCGGCAGCCCGACGATCTCGCTCAGAGACCGAACGGCGCTCAGGGCTGCGCACTCTCGCTCACCATGGTGAGCACGTCGTAGTTGGCCACCGCTTCGCCATTCTGATTGCTGATCGCCGTGTCCCAGCGCACCTCGCCGTAACCGGCGCCGGCACGCAGCGATTTCTCCTTGCAGGTGAGGCGCACGCGGATGCGCTCGCCGGGCTTGACCGGCTTCACGAAGCGCAGGCTGTCGATGCCGTAATTCGCCAGCACCGGCCCATAGTCCGGATCGACGAACAGGCCCGCGGCTGCGGCGACCAGGAAGTACCCGTGTGCCACGCGGCCGCCGAAGAGCGGATTGCGTGCGGCCTGCGCCTCGTCCATGTGTGCGTAGAAGTGATCGCCGGAGAGTTCTGCGAAACGCTCGATATCCTGCACCGTCACCTCGCGCTCAGCCGAGTGGAACGTGTCGCCGATCGCGAGTGCCGCAAACGGTTTGCGAAAGGGGTGCACGCCAGGATCGCGCTCGCGTGCGCCCCGCACCCAGCGGCCGCTCGCCGTGCTGATGAGGTCGGGGGTCCCCTGCACGGCGGTGCGCTGCATGTAGTGCATGACGCCGCGGATCCCTCCCATCTCTTCCCCGCCACCCGCGCGCCCCGGACCACCGTGCACCAGGTGAGGGAGCGGGGAGCCGTGGCCGGTGGAATCGCGCGCACAGTGGCGGTTCGCGACGAGAATGCGGCCATGGTAAGGGGCGAGTCCGAGGACGAGCTGCGCGGCGACCTCGTCGTCGGCACTGAAGATCGAGCTGACGAGACTGCCGCCGCCGCGCCGTGCGAGCGCGATCGCCTCCTCGACGCTCCCATACGGGATCAGCGTGCACACCGGGCCGAAGGCTTCCACCGAATGGATGGCCCGGGCATCGCGCGCATCACGGCAGTAGAGCAGTGTCGGCGCCACGAAGGCGCCGCGGTCGGCATCCGCCCCCAGGGGTTGCGCCTCATCTGCCCCACCACAGATGAGCTCCGCCTCACGGGTGAGCCGCGCGAGCCGCTCGAGCACCTCGCGGCGCTGGCTGAGCGAGGCCACAGGTCCCATGCGCACCTTCTCGAGGCGCGGATCGCCCATCACAACCTGCGCGAGTGATCCGCGTAATGCTTGCAGAACGTCACCGGCGCGCGCACCCGGCACGAGCGCCTTACGGATGGCCGTGCACTTCTGCCCTGCCTTGACGGTCATCTCACGCACCACCTCGCGCACGAACAGCTCGAGCTCGGGACTACCGGCGCCAGCATCGGGACCCAGGATCGAGGAGTTCAGCGAATCGGTCTCGGCGGTAAAGCGCACCGCATTGGCGGTCACGACCGGGTGCTGACGCAGTTTATGAGCGGTCGAGGCGGAGCCCGTGAACAAGACCACGTCCTGGCAGGTGAGGTGATCGAACAGGTCCCCCACTCCACCGCAGACAAGTTGGACCGCACCCGGCGGAAGGATGGCGGAGTCGATGATCCGGCGGAACACCCGCTCGGTGAGGTAGCTCGTCTGAGTGGCGGGCTTGACGATGGCCGGCACTCCGGCAAGGAGCGCGGGCGCGAGCTTCTCCAGCATGCCCCACACAGGGAAGTTGAAGGCGTTGATGTGCACTGCCGCCCCTTCCAGCGGCACGCACAGGTGCTGGCCGACGAAGCTGCCGCTCTTCGAGAGCCCCTCCACCGCGCCATCGACGTATACACGGCTATTGGGGAGCTCACGCGTGCCCTTGCTGGCATACACGAACAGCGTACTGATGCCGCCATCGATATCGATCCACGAGTCTGCCTTGGTGGCGCCGGTCGCATAGGAGAGCGCGTAGAACTCGTCCTTGTGATCGCTGAGGAAGCGCGCCAGCGATTTGAGCAGCGCCGCGCGCTCGTGAAAAGTGAGGCGGCGCAGGTTCGCCCCACCCACCTCCCGTGCGTGCCGCAGCATGAGCTGCGTGTCGAGGCCATCGGCGGTGGCATTCGCGATGACCTCGCCCGTGGTCGCATCCCGCAGCGCCACCCCAAGGCCCCCGCCAACCTGCCACTCACCGGCCACGAAACTCTGCAGCTGCATGGTGCTCACTCCTCGCTCACCACCTGTCCATCGATGCGATAGGAGCGCCCGCGAAACAACGCGATGCGCTCGGCGCGCTGGTTGCAGACGCTGATCTCGTAGATGCCGTTGCGCCGCGTGCGCCACAGCTCACTCGCCTCTGCGGTCAACTCATCGCTCTCGCGGGCGCCCGCGAGAAAATCGATCGTCGCGGCCGCCGCCACGGTCGACTCGTTGCGCGAATTGCAGGCGAAGGCGAAGGCACTGTCGGCGAGCGCGAAGACGATGCCACCGTGACAGACACCATGGCCATTCACCATGTCCGCGCGCACGCGCATGACGACGCGCGCCCAGCCGGGACGGACATCGGCGAGGCGCATCCCGAGCGCCTGGCTGGCACGGTCGCGCTCGAACAGTGCCGCCGCGGCGCGTTCCGCACGCTGCTGGGCGGTCCATTCCCTCTCGCCGGCATCGCTCATGTTGACTCCCGCTGTCAGCGGCCGGTGAACCGCGGCGCACGCTTCTCGCTGAAGGCTGCAACCCCTTCCGCATAGTCGGCGCTGCGGCCGAGCTCACCCTGAAAGTCGCGCTCGATGTCGAGTTGCTCGCGCAGCGTGCGGTCGAGACCCTCGTAGATGGCCTGCTTGGTGCGCGCGAGCCCGCGGGTGGGCGCGGCCGCCAACTGCAATGCGAGGCTCTCCACCACCGCCTTGAGCTCCGCATCCTCGACGCAGCGCCAGATCAGCCCCCAGGCCGCTGCCTGCTCGGCGGGCAATTTCTCCGCAAGCAACGCAAGCCCGAGTGCGCGCGCCGGGCCGACGAGCCGCGGCAGGAACCAGGTGCCGCCTGAGTCCGGCACCAGACCGAGCCTGGCAAAGGCCTGCACGAAGCTCGCCGAGCGAGCCGCGATCACCAGGTCACAGGCGAGCGCAATGTTGGCACCCGCGCCGGCCGCGACCCCGTTCACCGCGGCGATGACAGGCAACGGCAGCTCGCGCAGCGCGAGCACCAGCGGCTTGTAGTTCTTCTCGATCGACTCGGCGAGGTCCGGCGCGGCCGCACCCGGTGCAACCGCGCGGTCGCTCAGGTCCTGTCCGGCGCAGAAGCCACGCCCGGCGCCGGTGATCACCAGCACGCGCGCCTGGCTCCTGCGCACCGCGGCGAGCGCGTCGCGCACCTCCGCGTGCATCGCGGTGTTGAAGCTGTTCAGGCGCTCGGGGCGGTTGAAGGTCAGCCGGCCAATGCCCTCACCGATGTCGCAGAGTATGGTCTCGTAGCTCACTCATGGCTCCGTGGGAGAAGACACCGCTTGGTGCGCCGCGGGCGTCACTTTTCGTCGTAATCGAGCTCGAGCACGGGGCTCTTCACGCGCGACTGGCACGCGAGCACGTAACCCTGTTCGAGCTCCCAATCCTCGAGCGCGTAGTTCTGCGCCATCTCGACCTCACCGCGAATCACCTTGGTGCGGCAGGTCGAGCACACCCCGGCACGGCACGAGAAAGGCAGCTCCACTCCGGCCCGCGCGGCGGCATCGAGCACCGTCTCCTCGTCCATTCTCATGGTGAACGAGCGGCGGCGTCCGTCTACGAGCACGATGACTTCGGCGCTGCCGGCAGGAGCGGGCGACCCCATGGGCGGCACCCGCACAGGCGCCGCGGCCGGAGAAGCCGCCTGCGCCGGTGGCGTGTGTCCCACTGCGTCGGTGGTGGCCACAGTGAAATGCTCCGCGTGTACGCGTGCACCATCGACCCCGAGCTCGCGCAACGTCGATGTGACCTGCTCGATCATGTCGCCGGGTCCGCAGACGAAGTACTCGCTCACCTCCAGCGGGTGAAAGAGCGCGGCGGCGAACTGCCGCACGCGCGGCGCGTCGATCCGACCGTTGTAGAGCTCGACTTCCTGCGGCTCGCGGCTCATCAGGAAATGCAGCGACAGACGTTCGAGGTGACGATTCTTGAGAGCGAGCAGCTCCTCGAGGCACATCGTGCGGGCGCTCGCGGTATTGCCGTAGAAGAGGATCACCCGGGGTCCGGATCGTGACAGCAGTGCCCGGATCACCGACAGGACCGGGGTGATGCCGCAGCCGGCGGCGAAGGCCACGTAGGTCGCGTTCCCCGCAGCGGCCTCCCGGGGCGTGAAGCTGCCGTTGGGTGGCAGCACCTCGAGCACATCACCGGGGCGCAGCTGCTCGGCGAGGTGGCGCGACATGCGCCCGAAGGGATGCACGCGCGGTACGATGCGCAGCGGCCATTCCCCGGGGGCGTTCACCAGCGAGTAGGTGCGCCGGGTGTCCTCGCCATCGAGGCTGAGGCGCACCACCACGTGTTGACCTGCGGCACCAAGGTACTGCGCGTGCAGCTCGGGCGGCACCTCCAGCGCGATCGCCAGCGCATCTTCGGCATCGGGTGCGAGCTGCAGCACCTTCAGTGAATGAAACTTCAGCATTTCAGAGGCACTTGAAGTAATCGAAGGGCTCGCCGCAGGCTCGGCAGCAGTAGTGCGCTTTGCAGGGCGTCGAGCCGAACTCGCTGACACGCGTCGTGTCACGGCTCGCGCAACGCGGGCAACTTACCGCGGGCGAGCCGAGAAGCTGCCGCGGACTCATGAGACTATTCTCAGGCGGTGCAATGCCGAACGCCCGCAGCTTCTCCCGGCCTGCGGGCGTCAGCCAGTCGCTCGTCCACGGTGGCGACAGTACCTCCTCGAGGATTGCATCGGTAAGGCCCGCGGCATCGAGCGCCGCGCGCACCATCGTGCGGATCACCGCCGTGGCCGGGCACCCTGAGTAAGTTGGGGTGATGGCCACGCGCAGCCGGCCATCGGCGCCCACGCGCACGTCCCGCACGATCCCCAGGTCGACGATGCTCAGTACCGGGATCTCGGGGTCGGGCACCTCGGCGAGCAGCGCCCACACCTGCGCTGCGGCCCCACCCGCACGCGCCGTTGCGGAACTGCGCGCGTGTGGATCTGACACTGCTGCCGACATCGCGCGCCTCGATGCGACCTTCACCAGCGTGCGCCGGGGTAGGTGCGCTGCAGGTGTTGCATCTCCCCGAGCAGATGGCCGAGATGCTCGCTGTGCACGCCGCGCTTGCCGTGCCATGGATAGGGCTGAGCGGCCGGGCGCGTGAGGGTCGCCGCGCGCAGATCCTCCGCCACGCGCGCCGACCAGCGCGGCGCCAGCTCCGGTAATGAGGGTGCAACGCCGGCGCGGCTCATGCGCTCATCGATCTCATCGGGCGCGAACAGTTCGGCCGTGAAGCGCCAGAGCGCATCGAGCGCACGCTGCGTGCGCTCGTGGCTCTCGGCGGTACCGTCGCCGAGACGCTTGAGCCAGCCGCTGCTGAAGCGATAGTGGTAGCGCGTCTCGCGGAGCGCTTTCGCAGCGATCGCGGCCAGGCGCGTGTCGCTGGAATGCTCGAGCGCTGCGTAGACCTCGAGCTGCCACGCATCGATCAGCCACTGGCGCACGATGGTATGCGCGAAGTCACCGTTCGGCTGCTCGGCGAGGGCGAGATTGAAGAACTCCGGCGCATCGCGCAGGAACGCGAGCGCGTCCTCATCGCGTCCACGGCACTCGAGCTCCCCGGCATAGGTGAGCAGCAAGCGGGCCTGCCCGATGAGATCGAGCGAGAGGTTGGCGAGCGCCAGTTCCTCCTCGAGCGCGGGAGCGTGGCCGATCCACTCCCCGAGGCGCTGCCCCAGCACGAGCGAGGTGTCCGCGAGGCGCAGCACATAGCGGCAATGCGTCTCCTGCTGCAACTCAGCGCCCGCCCCGGGCAACATCGGCACTGCGCTCACAGGTTCTTCACCTCTTCGGGAATCGCGTAGAAGGTGGGGTGGCGGTACACCTTGTCGCGCGCCGGCTCGAACAGCGCATCGGCCTCCTCCGGGTCGGAGGCGATGATGTCTAACGAGCGGACCACCCAGAGGCTCACACCTTCCTGGCGCCGCGTGTAGACATCCCGCGCGTGCTCGATCGCCATGCGCGCATCCGCGGCGTGCAGGCTCCCCACGTGCTTGTGCTCGAGTCCCGAGCGCGAGCGGATGAATACCTCGAACAGCGGCCAATCGGCTTCGCTCATGCTGCCTCCCCTGCGGGCTGCAGGACGCTGCCCCCGCGCGTGCGCTCGGCATGCGCCGCGGCCGCCTCGCGCACCCAGCGTCCCGCCTCGTGCGCGCGCTGACGGGCCTCGAGCCGCTCGCGATTGCACGGCCCATTACCCTTGAGCACCGCGTGGAACTCGCTCCAGTCGATCGGACCGACCCGGTAGTGCTGCGTGGCCTCGTCCCAGCGCAGTTCGTCGTCGGGAATCGTCAGCCCGAGGAAATGTGCCTGCGGCACGGTGATGTCGATGAATTTCTGCCGCAGCTCATCGTTGCTGAAGCGTTTGATCTTCCAGCGCATCGACTGCGCGGTGTGCTTCGAGTCGGCATCGCTCGGGCCGAACATCATGAGCGACGGCCACCACCACCGGTTGAGCGCATCCTGCGCCATGGCGCGCTGTGCGTGGGTGCCCTGCGTGAGCGTCAGCATGATCTCGAATCCCTGGCGCTGGTGGAAGCTCTCCTCCTTGCAGATGCGCACCATGGCCCGGGCATAAGGGCCGTAGGAGCAGCGGCAGATGGGGATCTGGTTCATGATCGCCGCGCCGTCGACCAGCCAGCCGATGGCGCCGATGTCCGCCCAGGTGAGGGTCGGATAGTTGAAGATGCTCGAGTACTTGGCGGCGCCCGACAGCAACTGCTCGAACATCTGCGCACGTGAGATCCCGAGCGTCTCCGCGGCGCTGTAGAGATACATGCCGTGCCCGCCCTCGTCCTGCACCTTGGCGATCAGCACGACCTTACGCTTGAGCGTCGGGGCGCGGGTGATCCAGTTACCCTCCGGGAGCATGCCGACGATTTCCGAGTGGGCATGCTGTGAGATCTGGCGGATGAGCGTGTGGCGGTACGCCTCCGGCATCCAGTCCTTGGGCTCGATCTTTTCCTCCGCATCGACGCGCGCCTGGAAGCGCGCAGCCTGCGAGCCTGCCTCGGCGCTCGCTGCCGGTTCCCTGCCGTGGGTATCGAGTGCCTGGGTGTACATGCGTGTGCAGCCCGCCGCCGATATGACACAAGGCTAGCACAGGGAGATGATTTTTTGTGTCACAATTTCCCGCCCATGAAAGGTGAGCCGAGCGCCCCCTCATGCGCCCCCGTGCGGGCGCTGTTGCAGCAGTTCCAAGCGCAGCGACGGCTGCGCGGCGGCTCGCTCCTCATCACCATCTTTGGGGATGCCATCGCGCCGCGCGGCGGTGCGGTCACCCTCGGCAGCCTCATTCGCCTCGCCGCGTCCTTCGGCCTCGCCGAGCGCGCGGTGCGCACCTCGGTCGCGCGCCTCGCGCGAGATGGCTGGCTCGCCTCGAAGCGTGCCGGACGGCGCAGTGAATACCGTCTGACGCGCGCTGGAGCCGAGCGCTTTGCGGAGGCTACGCGGCGCATCTACGGCGAGAGTCCGCGCTCGTGGAACGGGCGGTGGACGCTCGTGCTGCTGCCCCTCGCCGCCGGTCCGCAGCGGGAGACCCGGGAGGAGCTGCGCTGGCTCGGGTTCGGACAGCTCGGCGCCGCGCTTTTCGCTCATCCCGCCTGCACCCTCCCGCAGGCGCGCGCCTGGCTGCGCACTGTGCCCGGCGCCAGCAAGGCCCTGCTGCTGCACAGCTCAGGCGCTGGCCTCGCTGCCGACCGCGCACTCGCCGCCCGCGGCTGGGACCTCGGAGATCTCGCGCGCCGGTACCGGCGCTTCGTCGCGCAATTCGCGGCGGTCGAGCCCGCGTTCGCAGCGGACGGCATCGCGCCGGAGACCTCCTTCCTCGTGCGCACGCTCCTGATCCACGAGTACCGCAAGATCCACCTCAAGGATCCAATGCTTCCGCCCGCGTTGCTGCCCGGAGACTGGGTGGGTGCCGCCGCCTATGAGCTTTGCCGCCGGCTCTACGCGCGGGTGTTCTCGGACGCCGAGCGTTACCTCTCCGGCGCTGCACACCGGTTGACCCGTCCGCTCCCCGCCGCAGACTCTGCCGCGCATGCGCGCTTCGGCGGGCTGCGGGCCGCCGGCGCGGGCGGCCCGCCTGCGATCCGTCCCCTCAGGGTCGCCAGCGGCTCAGGGTGTCGACGAAAGTCTGCATGAAGCGGTTCGCCTGGTGGCCATCCATGACGCGGTGATCGAGCGTCAGCGTGACGTAACAGCGCGGCCGGACGGCAATCTTCTCGCTGTCCCCTTCACCGACCACGGCTGCCCGTCGCTCGAGCTTGCCGATGCCGAGGATGGCTGACTGCGGCTGGTTGATGATGATCGGAGTGGCGAGAAGGCTTCCGCTGACGCCGTGGTTGGAGATGGTGAAGGTGCCGCCGCGCACATCGGCCGGCGTGAGCTTGCCAGCACGAGCCCGGCTCACCAGGTCTTCGAGGCCGCGCGCCGTCTCGAAGAGATCACGCCTGTGCGCATCGCGCAGCACCGGCACGATGAGCCCCGAGCCCTCGACGGCGGTCCCCACGCCGATGTGAATCGCATCAAAGATCTCGAGCGCCGCGTCGGTCCAGCGGCTGTTGGCTTCGGGAACCACGCGTATTGCGGCGACAGCCGCCTGCACGAAGTAGGTGGTGAGAGTGAGCGGGACGCCGCGTTGCGCGAACTCCTCCCTCCGTCGCGTGCGATCCTCGAGCACCGCGTCCATGTCGGCCTCGAACACCGTCGTCACGTGCGGCGCGGTATGCAGGAGGCTCTGGACCATGTGCTCGGCGGTGCGCCGGCGCACGCCGCTGTGCGGCACGCGCCGCACACCCTCCGCGCTCGGGGGGGCCGGCTGCGGTGCGCGCTCCCCTGCCGCCGCACGCAGCACGTCCTCGACGGTAAGGCGGCCACCCTGGCCGGTGCCGCGCACGTCCGCGGCCTCGAGGCCATGCTCGGCGAGCAGCCGGCGCACGGCGGGACTCAACTGTCCGGGAGCGGCTGCGGCGCCCCGCGCAGCATCGCCTGCGCCGTCTTTTAGCCTCGCAGGCGCCTGGCTGTGCGCAGCCGCGCCCGAATCGGCGACTGAGCCGCCAGGCCGTGGCGGTGCGCTCGTCGCACTGCCCGCCGCCTGGCTTACGCCCACCGGCGCGGTGCCTGCACCGTTCCCCGTCGGGTCGAGCCACCCGAGCAACTCCCCGGGGGTGATCTCGTCCTGTTCGTGCCTGAGAATCTCGCGCAGAACGCCCGCGCCGGGCGAGGCCACCTCCACGGTGACTTTGTCGGTCTCGATCTCGATGAGCGGCTCGTTCTCGGCGACGCGGTCACCCACCTGCTTGAGCCAGCGCAGGATCTGCGAGCGCGTACCCTCGGTCTGCTCCGCTGGGGCCCTGATTTCGACGGCGTCGCTCATGTCAGAAGCTCGCGAGCCGCTGAATGGCCTGGGCGATCTGCGCCACACTCGGGAGCGCCGCTTCCAGGAGCACCGGACTGTGGGGACTTGGAATGTCCGGCATCGCGAGACGCTCGATCGGCGCATCCAGGCTGAAGAAGCTCTCCTGCGCGAGGGTCGCCGCGATCTCCGCGCCGAATCCGGCCGTCAGATTGTCCTCGTGAACGATGAGGCATCGACGCGTCCTTTCCACCGAGCTGCGCACCGCCCCCTTGTCCCAGGGCGAAAGAGTACGCAGATCCAGGACCTCGGCGTCAACGTGCGACTCGTTCGCCGCCTGCAGGCAACGCTCGACCATCGCTCCCCAGGTAATGACGGAGACCTCGTTCCCCGCGCGCACGGTGCGCGCCTGACCGAAAGGCACCACGAACTGATCCCCCGGGTACGGGCGGCGGGCCCAGGCGCCATCGAGCATCGCCCGGTGCTCGAAGAAGATGACCGGGTCGTTGCCGCGCAGCGCCGCGCGCAGCAGTCCCACGGCATCCTCGGCGTTCGAGGGCACTGCGACCTGCCAGCCAATACCGTGAACCCAGGCTACCTCGTTCGTCTGGCTGTGCCAGGGATCCCCGCATTTGAAGAAGCCACCGGGCATGCGCACCACCATCGGGGCCGCGAAGCGATTGCGCGTCCGCCAGCGCATCGTCCCGCAATCGTTGAGCTGCTCGGCCGCGGGATCGGCGTACTTGCGGAACTGGATCTCCGCCACCGGCAACAGACCCGCGAGCGCCATGCCCACCGCCCGGCCGACGATGCCCTCCTCCGACAGGCTCGTGTCGAACACCCGCGCAGCGCCGTACTTGTCCTGCAGCCCGAGGGTCGCCCCGTGCACGCCACCTTTCGGACCGACGTCCTCGCCGAAGACGAGCATGCGGGGATTGAGCGCGAGCTCCGTATCGAGCGTGCGGCGGATGGCCGTCAGCATGTTGATGCGTGCACCGTGCGGTTGTGGCACGACACTCGAGGGAGCGAACACGTACCCCTCGGGCACGAGGCCACCCTGTTCCTGCAGCGGCGCAGCGCCGCCCGCGGCAGTAGCGAAGACGTGGGTCGTGAGCTCGCCGGGATCGGGCTGCGGACGTGCGAGGGCGCTCTCGACAGCCCGCTCGACTTCGCGCCGCGCCTCGCTCGCCAGATGTGTCCACTCCTCGGCGCGCATGAGCCGCGGAACGAGGAATGTCTCGAGCCGGTTGAGCGGATCGCGGCCGCGCTCTTCGCTGAGTATCTCGGGAGATTTGTAGGCCTGGGTATCCTGCCCGGAGTGCCCCGAAAGCCGCGGCACGGTGAGCCTCAGCAGGAGCGGTGTGCGCCGCTCGCGCACCTGCGCCACCGCGCGCCGGGTGAGCTCCTCCGCGGCTCTCGGCTCGCTGCCGTCACCGTCGAGGATGGAGAGCCCCGCGAACGAGCGCAGGTTGGCGGCGATGTTGCCTCCCGGAGTCTGCAGGCGCGAGGGCACCGAGATGCCGAAACCGTTGTCCTCGATGTAGAAGAGCATCGGCAGCTCCAGTGTCGTGGCGATGTTGAGCGCCGACCAGAAGCCGTTGGTGGCGGTCGAGGCATCACCGCCGAGCACCACCGCGATGCTGCGCGCGAAACTCTCATCGCCGAGTGTCTCGTGGCGGTAGCGGATCGCCTGCGCCCAGCCTGCCGCCGGCGTGTACTGCGCGCCGACGCCGCCGCAGGCCGGCAGCACCGTGGGACCACCACGTCCCGGCAGATTGAAGACCACTCCGATGTCGCGGCCGCCGCTGAAGCCGCCGCTGCGCGCGAGCGGCCCGGCCGCCGCCTCCTCGAGGCTCACGCCAAGGGCGAGCATCAGCGGGCGCGAGCGGTAGTAAACCGAGACGCCATCGTGCGCATCGGTGAGCTGCAGCCCGAGCAGGATCTGCGCAAACTCATGCCCGCGCGCCGAGAACTGGTAGAGCACCTTGCGCTCGGGCACGAGCCGCGTCTCCTCGATGTCATCAAGGCCGCGTGAGGCGCGAAGAAGCCACGCAACGCGACGCCAGTCGGTCTGCGGCGCGAGGCTGTTGGACTCGGGGGAGGAGCTCGACACCGCGAACGCCCGGGCAGGCATGGTCACACCTCTCTGGTTTGCGGGCGCAGCTTATGCGCGATCCCGTGCAATTACCTTGCTTCTGTTGCCATTGCAGAGTCATTTTGGGCAATATTATTGCGCAAGAGACTGAGGATAAAGGAGCAACATGGGCATCCGCGCACTCGACCGGCTCGACCGGCGCATCCTCGAAGAGCTGCAGGCGGATGCCCGGATCTCCAATCAGGAGCTCGCCAAGCGCGTCGGGCTCTCGGCCGCACCCTGCTGGCGGCGGCTGCGGCGGCTCGAGCAGGCGGGATTCATCGCGGGCTACGCGACGCTGCTGCGGGCGCCGGCCATCGGGCTTCCGATACTCGCCTACGCGGTGGTGTCGCTCGAGAACCATCATCCGGAGTCGGTGCGGCAGTTCGATCAGCTGGTGATGGAGCGGCCCGAGGTCCTCGAGTGTCACTCGATGAGCGGCGCGAACGATTACCTGCTGCGCATCGTCGCCGCCAGCATGGAGGCGTACGAGCACTTCCTCTCGACGCAGCTGCTGCAGCTCCAGGCGGTGCGTTCGGTCAACACGAGCTTCGTGTTACGAACCAAGAAATTCACGACCCGGCTACCGGTCGGCTGATCGATGCGCGCTGACACTCGCAGCTCAGATTGTCGGCGCCCGCGAACCAGAAAGCCGAAGCCTGCAGCCTGATGTCGGCGTGCTGCCAGGCCGCCTCGAATTCACGCGTGACCCGCGCGGCGTCTGCCGCCTTGCCCTCATCGCGCAGCGCCGCAGCGAGACCGTACAGAGCCCAGCCGTTGCCGGGATTGCGCTGCAGATCCTCCCGGTAGACGCGCTCGGCCTCCGCCGCGTGCCGCGCGATGAGCAGCTGCGCACCGAGCAGGTGGCGCGCCGGGAAGAACCAGTCGGCCGGCTCGTTGTAGGCGAGCTTGTCCTGCGCCGCCACCGCCTCGCGCAGCCGCGCGAGCGCCTCATCGTTGTGCTGCTCGGTCGCGGCGATGCGCGCCGCGAGGATCGGCTCCGCCACCGCGAGAATGTCCTGGAGTGAGTTGAACCCCGCGTGGGCATCGGCGGGCACGGTGGCTGCCACTTGGTGCATCTGCGCGAGCGCCGCGTGCGCGTCCTCGAGCCGCCCGCGGGCCGCAAGCGCCACGCCGCGGCTGTAGAGGTACCCGGCCGTGAGGCCGGGCGCCCGCACATCCGGGGCTCCGAGGGCGATTGCTTCGTCCCACAGACCGAAGCGCACCAGAGCGGCGTAGGGCTCTGCGAGGTACCAGCCGGAATCGCCCATGGCGAGCACCATGTCGAGCGGCACGCTCATCGCCACACTCTGCACCGCCGCGAGTGTTTCCGCCTTGCGTCCCTCCATCGCCGCCGAGAACGCGAGGAAAGAGTAGTTGTGAGCGAGATACATCGCGTAGTAGTCGGGCGGCGATGTCGCTTCGAAGTAGGCGCGGTCGGCGGAGATACCGCGGCGATTCGCCTCGGCGGCCTGCTCGTAGTTGCCGACGCGCTGCTGGATGTGCGCCGGCATGTGCTCGAGATGACCGGCCGCCGGCATCATACCCGGCAGACGCTCAGCCGACGCCAGGGCTTTATCCGGATGCTGCGAGGCCTCCATCGTATGGATGTAGTAGTGATTCGCGCCCGGGTGGCGGGGATCGCTGCGCAGCACCGACTCGAGGCGCGCCTGGATCTCCGCTGTCCCTTCGGCGGGCTCGCCATCGGCGGACCACAGCTTCCAGGCGTGCACGCTCATTTGCGCTTCCGCACACAGCGTCTGTACGTCGAGGTCCTGCGGAAAGCGCTGCGCCAGCTCGCGCATCGCCGCGGCGTACGCTCGCGTCACCGGCTCGAGATTCTCAGGGCCGAGCGGTTCGGCGGTCGGATAGCGCGTCGCCAGCGCGGCAATCAGACCCTGCTCGACCGCGGAAGCGTGCGCGGCGTTCTCCTGCGCCTTGTGCAGTGCCTCCGCGGCGACGCGCGCACGCGGCTTCTCCATTCCCGGGAGGTTGTAATTCGGTCCGACGGTGAGTGCCACGCCCCAGTAACAGGCGGCACAGGCGGGATCGAGCTGGGCTGCCTTCGCAAAGGAGCGCGTGGCCTCGTCGTGATTGAAAGCCCACAGGAAGCGCATGCCCTGGTCGAAATACTGCTGCGCCTGCGGCGATGAGGTGGTCACGGCGCGATGAAAATCGCCGAGCCCCTCGAAGAGATGTGCGCCGTGCGCCCAGTCCGCCACGGTTGCCGGCCGCTGCGGCATGAAGTGCGCCTCTGCTGGCGTGTCGGCCCACGCCGCGCTTGCGAGGCACAGCAGCAATGCCAATGCGCCCGTGGTTTGCGCCCGCATGATTCTCCTCCGCTCGCGGCTCAGTTGTCGCGTTGGGCGGCGGCGTGCGACCTCAGGGTGCGAAATCCCAGTCCCGCGCCCGCGAGTCGCTCGAGCAGCGGAGCCGGAAGCCAGCGCGCGCCGTGGGTCGGGGCGAGCCGCCGCATGGTCTCGACCACGCGTGCGAGCCCCGACTGCTCGCCCCAGAACATCGGCCCGCCCTTGTAGGCGGGAAAGCCGTAGCCGTACACGTACACCACATCGATATCCGAGGCGCGGATCGCGATCCCTTCCTCGAGAATGCGCGCCCCTTCGTTGATGAGCGGATGCAGCAGACGGTCCAGAATCTCCTCGTCCGGGATCGCGCGGCGCCGGATGCCGAGCTCACCCGACACCTCCTCGATGAGTGCAGTCACCTCGGGGTCGACGATGCGCGTGCGTCCCTCGTAACGGTAGAACCCCTTGCCGCTTTTCTGTCCTAGCCTGCCGGCAGACACGATGCGCTCGAGGATCGGCGACCAGCGCTCATCCGCGGGCAGCTTGCGGCCCTTGCGGATGAGGAAACCGACATCGTTGCCGGCCAGATCGCGCATCGCGAGCGGCCCCATGGCAAAGCCGAAACCTTCCATCACCCGATCGATCTGTTCCGGGGTGGCGCCCTCCTCCAGCAGGAACTCCGACTCACTGCCGTAGAACATGAGCATGCGGTTGCCTATGAAGCCATCGCAATTGCCGGCGAGCACCGGAATCTTGCCGAGCGTCTTGCCGAGCGCCATCACAGTGGCGATCGTCTCTGCCGAAGTCTGCCGGCCACGCACGTTCTCGAGCAGCTTCATGACGTTCGCCGGACTGAAGAAATGCGTACCCACCACCTTGCCGGGGCGGAGGGTAGCCGCGGCGATCGCGTCGATGTCGAGGGTCGAAGTGTTGGTTGCGAGGATGGCGTGCACGGCGGCCACCTTATCGAGCTGCGCAAACACCCCGCGCTTTACCTCGAGGTCTTCGAACACCGCTTCGATCAGGATATCCTCGTTGCCGAGCGCTTCGAAGTCGCTGACGCCGCGGATCAGCCCGAGCGCCTCCTCCGCACGTGCCTGCGTGAGGCTGCCGCGCGCCACCGACGCACCGTAGTTCCTGCGGATCACGCCGAGTCCGCGCGCGAGCGCCTCCGGCGAGACTTCGAGCAGGGCTACCGGAATGCCGGCGTTCGCGAAGCTCATGGCGATGCCACCGCCCATCGTGCCCGCGCCAATCACCGCTGCGCGCCGGATCGGCAGCGGCTCGGTGTCGGCGGGGAGCCCTGGAATGCGGCGTGCCTCGCGCTCCGCGAAAAACACGTGCGTCAGTGCCTTGCGCTGCGGGCTGTCGCGACACTCGAGGAAGTACTCGCGCTCGAGCCGGAACGCCTCCTCCTTCGGTCGGGTGCAGGCGGCCTCGATGCTGTCGATGATGCGCAGCGGTGCAAGTTGGCCGCGTGCCTTGGTCGCGACTCGCCGGCGGAAATCGGCAAACAGTTCAGGGGTGCCCTCGTGCAGGTGCTCGGTGATCTCGCTCGTCACCCGCAGCGGCCAGTGCTCGCTCAGCGCCCGCCGCGCGAGCGCGATAGCGGCCACGACTGCGTCATCGGCTATGGCGTCGAGGACCCGCAACTCGAGCGCGCGAGGCGCGGGGAGCGGTGCGCCGCTCGTGATGACCTCGAGCGCCGCGGCCGGTCCTGCGAGGCGCGTGAAGCGTTGCGTGCCGCCAGCCCCGGGCAGGAGACCGAGCTTGACCTCGGGCAGTCCGACCTTTGCGGAGCGGCTGCCGACCCGCCAGTGACAGGTGAGCGCGATCTCGAAGCCTCCACCGAAGGCGATCCCATCGATCGCAGCTACGAGGGGTTTGCGGCTCGACTCCATGTGCGCCTGCAGGTCGCGCAGCGTGGGTGGAGTGAGCGCCGCCCCGGAGGCGATCTCGTTGATGTCCGCACCCGAGGAGAACGTGCCGCCCGCACCGGTGAGCACGATGGCGCGAACGGCGTCGTCCGACGCCGCACGCCCGAGGCCCTCCATCAGGTCGGTGCGCACGGGGAGGCTGAGCGCATTGACCGGCGGGTTCGCGATGCTGAGCAGGGCGATGTCGCCTTCCAGGCGGTAGCTCACGGCGGGCACGACTGCGCTCTCCTTCTTTGTTCAGTCACGGCGCATTGTACGGCCTACGCCCTTGCGCAGGGCCCGGACACGCCGGCCTCGCGGGTCGCCGCAGACGCTACACTCATCGCCGATGGACAGCATTGATGCGGTGGTGATCGGAGCTGGCGTGGTGGGTCTCGCGATCGCCCGCGAGCTCGCCCTGCAGGGCCACGAGACGATCATTCTCGAGGCCGCGCCCGCCATCGGCGCAGGCGCCAGCAGCCGCAACAGCGAGGTGATACACGCCGGACTCTACTACCCACCCGGCTCACTCAAGGCGCGCCTGTGTGCCGCCGGCCGCGAGCGGCTGTACGGGTTCTGCCGCGAGCGCGACATTGCCCATCGGCAGCTCGGCAAGCTCATCGTTGCGGATCGCACCGAGTTGCCGGTGCTGGAGCGACTTGCGCTCAACGCCCACTCAAGCGGCGTGGAGCTCGAGTGGCTCGATGCGGCCGCGGCCCGCGCGCTCGAGCCCGCGCTGAAGTGCGCGGCGGCGCTGCACTCGCCGCTCTCGGGCATCCTCGATGCGCACGCCTTCATGCTGGCGCTGCTGGCGGAGGCCGAGGCACACGGCGCCACGCTCGCCTGTCGCAGCACCGTCACGCGTCTCGTGCCCGATGCGGGCGGAATCGCGATTGGCGTGAACGGTGCGCCGCCCGCCTTGCGCGCGCGCCGCCTCATCAACAGCGCGGGCGTCGAGGCACCGGCGGTGGCGCATCTCATCGAGGGCTTCCCCGCTGAGCACATTCCGCGGGCATTCTTCGCCAAGGGCAATTACTTCGCGCTACGCGGCCGCGCGCCCTTCCGGCGCCTCGTTTACCCCGTCCCTGAAGCCGGCGGGCTCGGCGTTCACCTGACGCTCGATCTCGCGGGCAGTGCGCGCTTCGGCCCGGACGTCGAGTGGGTGGAAGCCTGCGACTTCGGTGTGGATCCTGCCCGTAGCGCTGAGTTTTACGCGGCGATCCGCCGGTACTGGCCGGCGCTCGAGGATGGCGTCCTCGAGCCCGCGTATGCGGGCATGCGCGCAAGAATCTACGGACCGCAGCAACCACCCGCGGATTTCCGCATCGATGACACAGCCCGGCACGGTGTGGAGGGCGTGCTGAATCTCTTTGGTATCGAGTCACCGGGACTCACGGCCTCCCTGGCGCTCGCCAGCGAGGCCGTGTCCCGCATCGGTTGACAGCGCGGCCCGGGGCCCCCACGAAATTGCGCGTCTTCTTCGTCGGTGTCTGCGCCCGGGCACGGCAAGCGCAATTTCGTGGGGTGGTTGCGCCGCCGCGCGCAGCGCCTGGGCTCAGCTCGCCCGCACACCCTCGACCTGAATGGCGAGCTTCACGTCCATCTTGAATCCGTACTTGTCGCCGTAGCTGACACCGTAGTCGGCGCGGTTGATGGTGCCGGCGACATCCGCGCCGCAGTGGTCTTTCTTGTCCATCGGGTAGGTCATGCACTTGAAGGAGTTGACTGTGAGCACCAGCGGACGCGTCACACCATGCAAGGTGAACTCGCCGTCGATCTGCGTCGGCACGCCGTTCTTGAAGCCCGTGAGCTTGCCCTTGTAGGTCGCGGTCGGGTACTTCGCCACATCGAGCATCTCGGGAGACTTGACGTGCTCGTCGAGCTTTGGATTGCCGAAGTCAATCGAGGAAGGGTCAATGGTGATGTCCACTGTCCCCGTGCCCTTCTCGCGGTCGAGCACGATCGTTCCGGAGGTCTTGGTGAACTTACCTCGCCACACCGATACGCCGCCGAAGTGGTCGGCCTCGAAGCTCGGATACGTGTGCGCGGGATCGACCTGGTAAGTGACCGGCTCGGCAAGCGCCGCACCCGCCACCGCGGCCAGCAGCGCGGCCGGCAATGTAATCTTCGTCACGGGAACCTCCGGTTGTTTGAGTGCGCCGGTAGCGTAGCGGCCGATTCCGTGCGTGGCCACCTCCCTTTTTGGGGACGCGGTGCACCGCGCGCGCAGCCGGCCACCCACCCCGTCGCCGCGAGCGGCGCTCGCGCCGCGACCCCGGGATGTGCTCAGCGCAGCGGGTGCGCTGAGAGGCCGAGCGCCTTTGCCACCACCTCGTGGGTGATTTGCCCGGCGTGCACGTTCAGGCCCGCGGCGAGCCCCGGATCGCGACGGAAGGCCGCCTGCCAGCCGAGGTCCGCAAGCGCACGAACATAGGGGAGCGTTGCATTCGTCAGCGCCAGCGCGGAGGTCCGGGGCACGGCCCCGGGCATGTTGGCGACGCAGTAATGGATCACGCCATCGACCAGGAAAGTCGGCTCCGCGTGGGTGGTCGGATGGCTGGTCTCGAAGCAGCCGCCCTGATCGATGGAGATGTCCACCAGCACTGCACCGCGCTTCATGGTCTTCACCATCGCGCGGGTCACGAGCTTCGGTGCCGCGGCGCCGGCGACCAGGACTGCGCCGATGACGAGATCCGCATCGCGCACCAGCCGCTCGATCGTTGCAGTGGTCGAGTACTCCGTACGGAGCGAGGAGCCGAACATGGACGACAGCTCGCGCAGCCGATCCACCGAGCGATCGACCACCGTGACGTCGGCGCGCAGGCCCACCGCCATCTCCGCCGCATGCGTGCCGGAGACTCCACCGCCGAGAATCACCACCTTCGCCGGCGGCACGCCGGGCACTCCGCCCAGCAGCACGCCGAAGCCGCCGCTCGCCTTCTGCAGGCTCGCGGCGCCGACCTGTATGGACATGCGACCTGCCACCTCGCTCATCGGCGTGAGCAGCGGCAGCGAGCCGTTTGGTGCAGTGACCGTCTCGTAGGCGATGGCCGTCGCGCCGGAGTTCATCAACCCCCGGGCTTGCGGCGGGTCCGCCGCAAGGTGCAGGTACGTGAACAGCACCTGACCCGATCGCAGCATCTCGCACTCGACCGGCTGCGGCTCCTTCACCTTGACGATCATGTCGGAGCGCTCGAAAACCTCCGCGGCGCGCGGCGCGATCGAGGCGCCCGCGGCGCCGAACTGCTCGTCATCGACACCGATGCCGTTACCAGCGCCGCTCTCGATCAGCACCTCGTGCCCGGCCGCGGTGAGCTCACGCACACCCGCGGGCACGAGCCCGACCCGATACTCGTGAACCTTGATCTCCCGTGGAACCCCGATACGCATGGCCGTGGTCCTCCTGTGTTCTTGTCCGGGCACAGTAGGATTTCCTGCCCGATGAGAGCTTGCGTAATCGCTGGCATTCTGGCCGGTCTGTGGCAGAATCTGCCGATAGTTGGCCATTTCTAGCTGGATTATTGCGTCCATGGAGCTCGACCGCTACGATCGCGCCATCGTGCGACTGCTGCAGCAGGATGCTCGCATCACCAACACGCTGCTCGCCGAGAAGGTGAGCCTCTCGGAATCGGCGTGTCTGCGCCGCGTGCGGGCACTCGAGCAGGCGGGCCTCATCCAGGGCTACACGGCGCTCATCGACCAGCACAAGGCCGGCTTCCCCGTGAACGTATTCGTGAGCATTACGCTCGATCGCCAGAGTCAGGCGGGACTCGAAGCCTTCGAGAGCGCCGTGCGCAAGGTGCCGGAGGTCATGGAGTGTTACCTCATGACCGGCGAGCACGACTACCTGTTGCGACTGGTGGTGACCGACATGGCCGACTTCGAGCGGGTGCACAACCAGCATCTCACCCGGCTGCCGAGCGTGGCGCGCGTGCACTCGAGTTTTGCCATGCGCACCGTGACGCGTGCGGTGAGCCTGCCGCTGCGCGGGGGTTGAAGGCGCGCGTCGCCGCTTTAGCCGCGTGCGTAGGCCGGCAGGCCCTGCGCGAACTCGCGCAGCGCGCCGATTCCGCTCTCCTCGGCGCCTCGGCACCACTCGCGCAGCTGCGCCACTGCACGCGCGGGATTCTCGTTCCAGAGCTGCTGCAGGCTGTCGCGATACTCGACGACCCGGCGCAGCACCTCGTACTTCTCCAGCAACTCGCGCAGCTTGCGCCGCGCCTCATCGGCGAGTACCGCCGGATGCCGGATGAGCAGTGTCGATGCGCTCGGCGGCAGCGCACCCTGCCCTTCACGCGCGACGAGCTCCCGGCACACCGGCAACACCACGCGCCGACCGTAATCGCGCAGCACATGCATGCGGTTGGTAAAGAGCGCTCTCACCGTCTCGGCATCGACCTCGCGCCGGCGCCGCTCGAGGCGCGGGTGCGGCGCGACCCAGCGCACGCGCGCGAGTCCGAGCGCGCGGAATAGCCGGATCCACAGCCAGCCTGTGTCGATCTCCCAGCGCTGCACCGCGAACCGCGCCGAGCGTGGGAACGCATGATGATTGTTGTGCAGCTCCTCACCCCCGAGCAGCAGCGCCCAGGGGACGAGGTTGGTGGCTCTCGAGGGCACCTCGAAGCTGCGATAGCCGATCGCATGACCCAGACCGTTGATGACTCCGCCGGCGAAGAAGGGCTGCGCCGAGAGGTGCACCGCGATCATGATGATGCCGGGGATGCCGAAGAGGATCAGGTGCGCGGTCACGAACAGCGCGATCCCGGCGTAGGCATGGGCGCTGTAGAGGTGGCGCTCCAGCCAATCATCGGGGGTGCCCCGCCCATACCTGCGCAACAGCTGCGGATCGCTGGCCGCGGCGCGGTAAAGCTCCGCGCCCTCGAACAGAACGGACCGGAGGCCGAACAGTACCGGGCTGTGCGGATCGCCGGGCTCGTCCGCGTGGGCATGATGACAGCGATGTACCGCGACCCACTCCCTGGTAACCGCCCCGGAGCTGAACCACAGCCAGAAGCGAAACAGGTGCCGCAGCGCCGGATGCAGAATCAGTCCGCCATGCGACTGGTCGCGGTGCAGGTACAGCGTGACACCGAGAAACATCGTCTCGATGGTGAGGAACGTCACGAGGCAGTAGCCCCAGAAGGGAAGCTCCACGAGACCGTAAGGCAGGAGACTCATGGGCGCGTAGGTACCTGCAGCACGATCTTGCCGATATGCGTGTCGGATTCCATCAGCCGGTGCGCACCGGCCGCATCGCTGAGCGGGAAGCGTGCATGGATCACCGGCTTCAATCCGCGGGTTTCAAACAGAGGCCATACGTTCTCCCTGAGCGCGGCGGCGATGCGACCCTTGTTGGCTACCGGCTGCGCACGCAGGGTCGAGGCGCTGATCGTCAACCGCTTGACCATGAGGGGGCGCAGATCGAGCTCCGCCTTGTTGCCGCCCTGGGTCGCGATGACCGCGACGCGCCCCTCCACCGCGGCTGCGGCCACGTTGCGCGGAACGTAGTCCCCGCCGACCATGTCGAGAATGACGTCGGCACCCCTGCCGTCGGTGGCGCGCAGCGTCGCTTCGACGAAATCGGCTTCGCGGTAGTTGATGGCCACGTCGGCGCCAAGCTCGCGGCAGGCTGCGCATTTCTCCGCGGTGCCGGCGGTGACGATGATGCGCGCACCGAAGGCCTTGCCGAGAAGGATCGCGGTGGTGCCGATGCCGCTAGCGCCGCCGTGCACGAGCAGCGTCTCGCCCTTCCTGAACCGCGCGCGCTCGAACACGTTGTGCCAGACGGTGAAGAAGGTTTCCGGCAGCACCGCCGCCTCCTCGAGGCTGAGCGACGGTGGCACGGGAAGGCATTGCACCAGGGGTGCGCTCACGTACTGCGCGTAGCCACCGCCCGCCACGAGCGCACACACCTTCGCGCCGAGCGTTGGCTCGTGCACACCCTCCCCGAGGCGCACCACCTCCCCCGCCACCTCGAGCCCAGGTATGTCGGTGACCCGGGGTGGTGGCGGATAAACGCCCTTACGTTGCAGCACATCGGGGCGGTTGACGCCGGCGGCCGCCACCTGAATCAGCACCTCGCCAGGCGCTGGTTGCGGCACCGGGCGCTCTACGGCGCGCAGCACCTGCGGCGGTCCCGGCTCGCGGATCTCCACCGCGGTCATGGTTTGCGGAATCATGGTCGGCGGAGCGTGCCGCCTCGGGGCGGCAGCCGTCAACCCGGAGTGGGCGTCGTCTCCTCGCCGGGTGGCGCACTGTGACGCCCACAGCGCCGCTGAAAATGCTCGCGCAGGCGGCCGCGCTCCTCCGGAGTCATATTCTCCCAGCGCTCGCGCCACATGCGCTGCCGCCAGTGTCCATGCCAGCCCCGTCCGCGCAGGCCGCCAAACAGGATCCGGCTGAGCAGCAGCAGCCCGAGCGCCTGCCAGTACTCGAGCGAGGGTCCATGGAAGAGCTCTGGCACGAGCGAGTTCCACAGCAGCATTACCGCAAGCGACAGCAATGCCAGGACCGCCGTAACGGCCGCGAGCACCGCAATGCCCTTCATCGACCAGCGAACTGCATGTCTCACATCAGTCTCCTCACCTCATCAACCATTCATCCCAGGCCGCCTTGAGGCGCTTGCGCAGAAAGCGCACCGCATATCGCTTGCGCGACAGCAGTGTGTTGATGCTCACGCCCGATCGCTCCGCCAGCTCGCGAAAGCTCACCCCATCGAGCTCCTGAGCGACGAAGACCTCGCGCTGATCCGCTGGCAGCTGCGCCAGCGCCGCCTCGATCTCCGCGAGCAGAATTCCGCGCATTACTGCGGCGTCGGGTCCATCGTCGGCCGCAGGCAGCAGGTCTTCGAGGCTCCCGGGCACCGCCTCAATCTGGTCCGCTCCGCCGGCTCCCGACTCCGCCGCGCGTGACCGGGCGCCGCCGCGGCGGAAGCGGTCGATGATGCGATTGCGTGCCACACGCGCGAGCCACGCCCCCGCCTGCTCCACCGGCTGCATCATCCGGTACGCCACGACCAACTCGTACAACGACTCCTGGAGGATGTCCTCCGCTTCCGCCGCGTCCGCGATCGAGCGACGGATGTAGGCCAGCAACCGCCCGCGCTCGCGCCGCACCGTGGCGGAAATGTCACGGTCCTGCTGCGGGAGGCTCAGGGGCTCGCTGAGGGCAGCTTGCATCTGCCTGGTAAGACGTTCGAGCACGGGAAATATTGTCGAGCGGCGCGCACGCCCCCCGCGGGAAGGCTGCAGGCGATCAGCGGGTCGCGACTGCGATCGCCGCTCCGGCCATGACGGCGCCGGTGCCGCGCTGCACCCAGCGGACCGTTTCGGGCCGCGACAGGCGTGAGCGCGCACGTGCCGCGAACAGCGTATAGGCACCGAGCACCGCCGGCAGGACGAAGGCGATCACGAGTGCCATCGAGAGGAAACTCGCAGGAGTCAGCCGGTTCAGCTCAACCACCGTCGGCAGAACCGCGAGGAAGAACACCATGGTCTTGGGGTTGCCGAGGGTGAGTGCGAGCGCACCGAGAAACAGCTGCAGTGGCCGCTCGCGCCGCGGTGTTTGCGAAGTCTCGAGACTTTCCGCCGGCGCCCGCCACAGGCGCCACGCGAGATATAGAAGGTAACCCGCTCCAAGGTAACGGATGACGAGGAATACCAGGTAGGCGTTGTGCGCCAGCACGGCGAGCCCGGCCGCCGCCAACGTGAACCAGACGAGATCCCCGATGAGAAACCCGGCGAGGTAAGCGGGCGCCCCCCCGACACCGCGCGCGAGCGCCCGCGCCACCACCGAGGCCACCCCGGGTCCGGGCGAGGCGACGGCGAGTGCGTACACCAGCGAGAAGGCTGCAAGACCATAGCCTGACATAGGCATCAGTGTAACGCAGGCGCCTGTATTGCAAGCGTACCGGAGCGGCCGTCCACGGTGCCCGCGACGATGCGGCAACGCGGGAGATTGGACACATCGAGAGTCGCCGCGTAGGTCGCGAGATCCGTGAGCTGCGCGCCTTGCTGCTGCCACTCGCGCAGCAGCCGCTCGAAGGACGGAAGGTATTTGCCGCCTTCGAGCTCGGCGTGCAGCGTGAAGACCTGTGCGCGCGGGCCGGTTGAGCGGGTCAGGGCGAGCAGGTGGTCCACCGGGTCGACATCCTGGAGATCCTCACGTCCGATGAGCTCATCGAAGGTGGGGAGTGTCGTCGGGAGCTGCGGCACGGGAACGCTGGCATTCTCGAGCCAGGGCACGAAGGGCTCCTGTCCGCGGGTGTCCGAGGCGTAGCGGAAGCCGAGTTCCGCCTGCAGCGCCGGCACGTAGTGGTTCATCTGCCAGCCGGCGGCACCGTGCGTGATCGGCGCTCGCCCGAAAACCTCCGTGAACTCATCGCGCGCGAGCGTCAGCTCGCGCCGAGTCCACGCTTCGCTCGCCCCTGCGACACCATCCTGCCAGCGCACGTGATCCCAGGTGTGCACGCCGACCTCGAACCCGCGACGCGCGATCTCCTGCATCTCGAGGCGGCAACCGCGGCCGATGCGCGGACCGGGAAGCAACACTCCATAGAGCAAGGTCTTCAGTCCGTAGTGCTCGAGCACGGAGGTGCGCTTCACCTTGCCGAGAAACCCGCGGCGGAATGCACGCCGGATCGCGCGCCCGGTGTGATCGGGCCCGAGGCTGAAGAGAAAAGTGGCGCGCACACCAAGCCGCTCGAGGACGGCGGCGAGGTGCACGGCGCCCTCGCGCGTGCCGCGGTATGTATCCACATCGACCTTGAGCGCGATGAGCGCCACGGCTCAGCTCAGCGGCAGCGGCTGCCGCGCCAGTTCTGCGCCGAGCATCGCGAGATCGACCGGTCCGCGCGGGCTCACTGCCGCGAGCAGCCGCAGCACCCGGCCATCTCCGCACGCCAGGTAGCACTGCCCGCCGCGGCCGAAGAGCCGGGCGCCCCCCGGCGTGTCAGTGTCTGGGCTCAAGCGCGTGCGGTGAATCTCCCAGCGCTCGCCACCGATGCTGCCGAACGCCCCGGGGAAAGGCGGCGCGACCGCCCGCACGAGGTTGTGGATCTCCAGCGCCGGCCGCGACCAGTCGATGCGTCCGTCTTCGGGCCGCCGACGGCCGAAGTATTCACCCGGCAGGATCGGTTGCGGCCGGCGCGGGGCAGTGCCGGCGATGAGCGCAGGGAGTGAACGCGCGAGCACGGTCTCGGCCGCCACGCTGACCTTGGTGTAGACCTCGCGCGCATCATCATCCAGCAGGATCGGCACCGCCTGGCTGTCGACGATGTCGCCCGCGTCCACGCGCTCCACCATGTAGTGCAGCGTCGCGCCGGACTCGCGTTCACCGCGCAGGATGGCCCAGTTCACCGGGGCACGGCCACGGTATTTCGGCAGGAGCGAACCGTGCATGTTGAGCGCGCCGCGGCGCGCAGCGCGCAGCAGCGGCGAGCCGAGCATGGAGCGATAGTAGAAGGAGAACAGGAAGTCGGGCTGCAGCTCACTCACGCGGCCTGCCAGCTCCGAAGTGTTGGCATCCCCTGGAGCCACGACGTCGAGACCGTAGTCCGCCGCCGTTTCGGCGACGCTGGCAAACCAGCGCTTCTCCCCCGGGTCGTCCGGGACCGTGACCACCAACGGCACCGACACTCCGCCGCAGAGCAGTGTCTTCAGGCAACGGACTCCGACATCGTGATAGGCGAAGACGACCGCCCGCGCCTGGCTCACTCCACCGCCCCCCGCACACGCTCGGGAGCGGCGAGCTGCGCCGGAACCGTCGCGGATGTCGGCACGTGCGTCAGTTGCGCCGCCGCGCCGGCGTCATCCTGCTCGAGCACCGCCGCCACGGTGTAGCGCGGTCGCTGGCGCACCTGCTCGTAGATGCGCCCCACGTACTCGCCGACCACGCCGAGTCCGATCAGCGCCACGCCAATCAGGAAGAAGGCGATGCCGAACAGCGTGAACACACCTTCGGCCTCGGGACCGACGATGAGTCGGCGGATGGCGAGGTAGATGACGAAGATGATGGAAAGCAGCGCGATCACGATACCGCTCATTGAGAAAAACTGCAGTGGCGCCACCGAAAAACCCGTCATCAGGTCGAAGTTCAACCGGACGAGCCGGAAGAGCGAATACTTCGACTGCCCGACGGTGCGCTCCGCGTGAGCCACCTCGATCTCCACCGGGTGCCGCGCAAAGGTGTAGGCAAGCGCCGGCACGTAGGTGCTCACTTCGCTGCAGCGATTGACCGCATCGATCACACTGCGGTCATAGCCGCGCAGCATGCAGCCCTGGTCGGTGATGTGGATCGAGGTGGTGCCTTCGCGCAGGCGATTGAGGAAGCGCGAGGCCGCCTTGCGCCACAGCACATCCTGGCGGCGGACGCGGATCGTGCCGACATAGTCGGCGCCAGCGTCCATCGTGGCGACGATGCGCGCAATTTCCTCCGGCGGATTCTGCAGGTCCGCGTCGAGGGTGATCACGTAGCGGCCGCGCGTCTGCTGGAAGGCGGCGAGGATCGCCAGGTGCTGCCCGGCATTGCGCGCCAGCACGACCACCCGGGTGACATCCGGACGACGCTGGAACTGCTCGCGCAGCTCCGCCACCGAGCGGTCGCGGCTGCCGTCATCGACGAACACCACCTCGTACGTGCGGCCGAGCGCATCGAGTGCGGGGTACAGTCGCTCAAAGAGGAAGGGCAACCCCTCCTCCTCGTTATATACCGGGATGACGACCGAGATGTCCGGGTTCACGGGCGCGTTCATCTGCGGGCTCCGCGCATAGTTGTGTCGACCGCCGCGACCACCCGGTCGACATCGCTCAGCTGCATCGCCGGGAACAAGGGCAGGGTGACGGTCTCCCGGCCGATGCGCTCGGCATTCGGGAACTGCCCCTCGCGGTAACCGAGCGCTCGATAGGCGGTGAAAAGATGAATCGCCGGGTAGTGGACGCCCGTCCCGATGCCCTGCGCCTTCATTGCCTGCATGAACTGCGCGCGCGAGATGGCGAGCTGCGCGAGCGGCAGGAGCGGGGTGAACACGTGCCAGCTATGGCCCTCATCGCCACGCTCGGGCAGGCGCAGCGGCGCATGCTGCGCCCACAGCTCGTAGTAGCGCGCGACGAGCGCGCGGCGGCGCGCGTTGAACTCTTCCAGCCGCTTGAGCTGACCCAGACCTACGGCTGCTGCAACGTCGGACAGGTTGTATTTACCGCCGGCGAGCAGCGTGTCGAAGCCATCGAAGCCAGATTTCACCTGACCGTGCCAGCGATGCAGCTCGAGCGCCTTCAGTTCCTCGGGTGAGCCGCCGGAGATCGCCCCGCCCTCGATGGTGGTCATGTTCTTGTTGGGATGGAAGCTGAAGCACACCAGGTCGCCGAAGCTGCCGATGCGCCGCCCGCGCCAGGAGGAGCCAATGGCATGTGCCGCGTCCTCGATGACGCGCAGTTGGTGCCGCGCCGCGATGTCGTACAGGCGCTCCATGTCCACCGGGTGCCCGGCGAAGTGCACCGGCATGATGGCGCGCGTGCGGGGAGTGATCGCGGCCTCGGCCAGATCCAGGTCGATGTTGCGCGAGTCGAGCCCGACATCCACGAACACCGGCCTCGCGCCGACGCGTACGATGACATTCGCCGTAGCCACGAAGCTGAGCGCCGGTGTGATCACCTCATCCCCGCGGCCGACGCCACAGGCGAGCAGCGCCATCTCGAGGCCCGCAGTCGCCGAGGTCTGCGTGCGCACCGGACGACCACCGAGGTACGCCGAGAGCTCCGCCTCGAGTTGCGCCACCTTTGGCCCACTCGCCAGCCACCCCGAGCGCAGCACGTCGCTGACTGCGGCGATAGTGTCCTCGTCGATGCTCGGGCGGGTGAAGGGCAGCAGCGGCTGCACCGGGCGATCTGAGTCGTTCATAAGCCGCAGATCAGGAGCGCGCCACCAGGACGACTCCCAGCACGATAATGCCGATACCGGCCACGCGTTGCACGTTGGGCACCTCACCGAGCAGCCACCAGGCGAGCCCGATGTTGATCACATAACCGAGAGAGAGCAACGGGTATGCCTGGCTCACTGGCACGCGCGAGAGGCCTATCAGCCAGACGACGACGCTCAGGCCGTAGGCGAGGAGCGCATACCAGAGTGAAGGCACGACGAGCACGCTGAGCGCCCGCTGCCACACACCGGCATCACCGGCGATGAGCGGGCCGCTGACACGCGTCGCGGCTTTCAGCCCGAGCTGCGCGAGGGCGTTGAGCAGCACGCCGCAACACAGGATCGAGAAATCACTCAGTCTCACAAACGACTCACGGCCACGGTGTAGTTATCGGCGGCCAGAACGCGCCCCGGCAAGCCGCGCCGGCGCCAGTGGTCCCAGACGCCCGGATCGAAGAATGCCACGGCGGCGCCGTCTTCGCTCCAGCGGGCGGCGAACTGCTCGACGCTCATGCGCCGCTGCGGCTCCTCATCCAACCCGAACCGCAGCTCCCCTTCGTAGCCCGCGAGCTGCAGAGTCCGGCCGAGGTATGGGGATATCGTCTCGCGGTACTGCCCGACACTGTATAACCGCATGTGCTCAGTAAGGAATGGCCGGACGGCGCGCACCAGCGCACGAGCCGAACGTGACGGGGGAACGACCGTGTACTCGCACATGAGGCATTGCCAGGCGAGGCTCGACCCGATCACCGCCACGAGCGTCATGCCGAGTGGTCGAGGCGCGGCTCGGAAACTCATCGCCGCCGCGGTGAGCGAGGCAGCCACGGCCGCCACCGCCCACGCCACGGCCTCGTGCGGCACGTAGCTGTTGCGCCGCGCGCTATAGGCAAGGAGGCCGCCCGCCACGACGAGCACCAGCGGCGCGGCGACACGGGCCCCGTGCCGCGCGAGCCGAGCGGGGTCCGGCACCTGCGCGCCGGTGAGTGCGGCGAGCACTGGTACCATCGGCAGAATGTAGGGGGCGAGCTTCGAGCCGGATGCGGAAAAGAACACGAGGGTGAGCGCGGCATACACGAGGAGGAATCGCTTCACTCTGAATCGCGCACCGGCGCCATTGGATGCCGGCAACGCGCTCGCCGGTTCCCTGTCCAGCCACGCGCTGCGCACGGCACGCGCGCAGGGCACGAGCCACGGTAGCACCGCCCCGAGCAGCAGCGGCAGGAAATACCACCAGGGTTCGACGCGTTGGTGCACGGTGGTGAGAAAGCGTGTGAAGTGCTCGTGCACGAAGAAGAACCCGGGGAAGCTCGGGTTGCGCAGGCTGACCAGCACGAACCATGGCGCTGCGATGACCGCGAACAGCGCAACTCCCGCAACCGCGTGCAGGCGCCGCCATACGTGCGCGTCGCGCTCGATGACGGAATAGAGCACGAGCGCTCCGCCGGTCAGGACCCCGACCACGATGCCCTTGGAGAGCACGGCGAGTGCCGCCAGCGCCCAGGCCGCGAGCATCCAGCGCCGCTCGGCCGAGCCGCCTTCGGGCGAGGTCTGCGCCGACGTGAAGGCGAGCACCGCTGCGGTCAGCCAGAAAGTGAACGCGGCATCGAGCAGGTTCAGATGCCCGATCACGAGGAAGTACGGGCTCACACCGAGCGCTGCGAGGGCGGCGAGCGCGGCATCGGGGCCGTAGCGGCGCCGCACCCAGGTAAAAACCAGCGGGAGGCAGGCGAATGCGAGCCCCAGTGCCCAGAGGCGCGAAGTCCACTCCGAGAGGCCAAAGACCGCATAAACCGCCGCGGTCCCCCAGTACTGCAGCGGCGGCTTCTCGAAGTACTTGAGGTCGTTGAAGCGCGGAGTGACGAAGTCGCCGCCTGCCAGCATCTCGCGCGGAATCTCGGCGTAGCGGCCCTCGTCCGGATCGAGCATGGGCCGCACCGGCATGGTCGCCCCCCAGCCGAGGGCGAGGAGCGCCCACGGCAGCCAGCGCGCCGCGACGGCGCGTGCTGCACGCGCCCCGATTAACTCCATCGCGCCAGCGGCAACACGCGCGTTAGATGGCCGCGAAGGCGGCCACGCGGCTGCCGAAGCCTTCCTGCTTCACGTAGAAATCGATGGTGCGCCGGATGGCGGTATCCATGTCGGTGGTGGGCGTCCAGTCGAGATCGCGCCGCGCGGCCTCGATGTTGGGCACACGCACCTGGATATCCTGGTAGTACTTGCCGTAGTACTCGCCCGCGGAGACATCGACGATCTCGGTGGCGCGCGCGTTGTCGCGCAGCACTGGGAACTCCTGCGCGATGCGGATGGTGCGCTGCGCCAGGTCGCGTATCGAAATGCAGTTGCCGGGGTTGCCGATGTTGAAAATGCGCCGGCTTGCGCGAGCGTCCTTGTTCTCGATGATCGTCAGCAGGCACTCGATTGCATCGTCGATGTAGGTAAATGAGCGCTTCTGGTTGCCACCATCGACCAGCTTGATGGGTCGCCGGTAGAGCACGTTGGAGAGGAACTGCGTGAACACACGCGAGCTGCCCTCCTTGGGCTCTTCCGGGTTGTCGAGATTTGGCCCGATGAAGTTGAAAGGCCGGAACAGCGTGTAATCGAGATTGTCGCGCACCCCGTAGGCATAGATGACGCGGTCGAGCAGCTGCTTGCAGGCGGCATAGATCCAGCGCTGCTTGTTGATCGGCCCGTAGACCAGCGGGCTCGTCTCCTCGTCCAGCACGGCATCCGGCGACATGCCGTATATCTCGGAGGTTGAGGGAAACAGCAGCCGCTTGCCGTACTTGACGCAGTGACGCACCACATCGACATTCGCTTCGAAGTCGAGCTCGAACACCCGCAGCGGATGAGTCACGTACTGCGCCGGGTTGGCGATCGCCACCAGCGGCACCACCACGTCGCACTTCTTGACGTGGTACTCGACCCACTCCTTGTTGATGGTGATGTCGCCCTCGATGAAGTGAAAGCGGTCGTCCTTCGGCGCCTCGCCGAGCTTGTTGTCCGCGAGGTCGATGCCGTAGACCTCCCAGGGCCGCTTCTCGAGGATCGCGCTGGTGAGTGCGCTGCCGATGAAGCCGTTTGCCCCGAGGATCATTATCTTGAGTGCCATGTCGCTACCTCCAGCAGCGTCCTGCCCCGCGTGGCCGAGGCCGCGCGGGCGGAAAAGCGAGCGATGTTAGCATCTCCGCCTCCGCCCGAGACAGCCGCTGCGGTGGCGCCCGTGCTGCGCGTGCGCCGCGCTCAGCGTCCGGCGAGCACCGGACCTTCGAGCCGGCTCGACCGGTAGGGTGATTCCGAGCTCGAGCGCACCGGCAAACCGCGCAGGCGCCTGAGGCAGACGCGTCCCATGTCGAGGATCACGAGCCAGAGGATCGCGGTAAAGAGCATGGTGAGCGCCGCATCGAGCCGCTGATTGAAGATGAGCTGCGGTGCGACGGCCGCCCGCTCCGCGCTCAGCGTCCCGGCGGCGAGTTTCCCCGCCAGATCGCTCGCTGCTGCGAAGAAACCGACGTGTACGTCGGGGCTGACGATCTTCTGCCACGCGGCGGTCGAGGTCACGATTGCGAGCCAGGCGAGCGGCGCGAGCGTCACGAGGGCATAGCGCGCCCGGCCTGACTTGATGAGGATCCCCGTCGCCACCGAGAGCGCGATGGCGGCGAGCATCTGGTTGGCGATGCCGAAGAGCGGCCAGAGAATGTTCACCCCGCCGTTGGGATCGATGACACCGACATAGAGGAAATAGCCCCAGGCTGCGACCAGCAGGGTGCTCGCAAAGAGCACCGAGGGGTACCAGGAGGTGCGGCCGAGCGGCGGCCACATCTGTCCGAGCAGATCCTGCAGCATGAACCGCCCGACGCGCGTTCCGGCATCGAGCGTCGTGAGAATGAACACCACCTCGAACATGATCGCGAAGTGGTACCACACCGCCGCGAGCCCCCGTCCGAAGCTGCTGCCGAAGATGCTCGCCATGCCGACCGCGAGCGATGGAGCGCCGCCGGTGCGCGCGAACAGCGTGTGCTCGCCCATCGCCTGGGCGAGTGCCTGCATCTGCTGCGTGGTGACCGGAAAGCCCCAGCTGCTGATGGTGTGCACGGCGATCTCGGGCGTCGCGCCCACGACGCCGGCACCCGAGTTGATCGCGAAGTACACGCCCGGATCGAGCAGCGTCGCCGCGATCATCGCCATGATGGCGACGAATGACTCGAGTGCCATGCTGCCGTAACCGACGAGGCGCACATCCGCCTCGTTGCTGATGAGCTTGGGCGTCGTGCCGCTCGCGACCAGTGCGTGGAAGCCGGAGACCGCACCGCAGGCAATGGTGATGAAGACGAATGGAAACAGCGTGCCACCGAAGAGCGGTCCGCTGCCGTCGATGAACTGCGTCACCGCCGGCATCTTCAGCTGCGGGTGCGTGAGCACTATGGCCACGGCAAGCAGCGCCACCGTGCCGAGCTTGAGGAAAGTCGACAGGTAGTCGCGCGGCGCGAGCAGCAGCCACACTGGCAGGGTGGCCGCAACCCAGGCGTAGATGACGATGGCCGCGGCGAGTGGCAGCGAGGCGTAGTCGAACCAGGTCCGGAGGTTCGCCTGGTGGTCGAGCCACCCGCCCGCAAGGACCGCCGCGAGCACCAGCGTCACACCGATGACCGACGCCTCGAGCACCCTGCCCGGCCGCCACAGCCGCAAATACAGGCCGACGAGGATCGCCACCGGGATGGTGGCCGCGACCGTGGAGGTGGCCCAGGGGCTGTGTTTCATCGCGTTGACGATGACGAGCCCGAGGACCGCCGACAGCACGATGAGGATCAGCAGCGTGCCGATGAGCGCGGCGAATCCTCCGAGCGGCCCGAGCTCATCGCGCGCCATTTGCCCGAGGCTGCGGCCGTCGCGCCGGGTCGAGAGCAGCAGGATGGTCATATCCTGCACGCACCCCCCGAGCACTGCGCCCACCAGTATCCACAGCGTTCCCGGCAGATAGCCGAACTGGGCGGCGAGCGTCGGACCCACGAGCGGACCGGGACCCGCGATTGCCGCGAAGTGATGGCCGAAGACGATCGCGCGGTGCGTTGGCACGAAATCGCGGCCGTTGTTGAGTCGCTCGGCCGGTGTTGCGCGCGAGGGATCGACCATCAGCACGCGGGTCGCGATCCAGGCCGCGTAGAAGCGATAGCCGAGCAGGTAGATGCACACCGCCGCCGTGATGATCCACAGCGCATTGAGCGGCTCGTGCCGGTGGAGCGCGATGCCGCCCATGGCGATCCCGCCGGCGAGCGCCAGCAGGACTGCGGAAACCTTGCGCATCCCGCTCATACCCCCTGCCCCGTTCGCCGCTGTCTTCACGCGCGCAGCTGATGCAGCGCCCGCCCGTAGCGGGCGATGAGCGCGTCGCGGTCGCGGTGGCGCCCGCCCTGCACCAGCTTCTCGCCGGCGCGCCACACACAATCGATCAGCTCGTGTCCGCCGGCGAATATCCAGCTATCGCGGGCTTCATCGTCGCGGCGCTCGATCAGCCCCGGGTCCTTCATTGCTGCGCATTTTTGGCGAAACTGAAAGTGCGGGACGAACACGAACCGGATCTACCGTCGTAGCACTGCGGCACGCTTCCGGACATCCGCTGCAAAGACGGCGTCCTTCATCGACTCCAGATTGATCTCGACGTTTGCCGATGCGCCTTCGATAGCGGCATGGGCCAAGGCCGAAGCCGTGGTGAGATCGGACTTCATGTTGGGATTGGTAATGGGCTTTAGTCTCTCGACAATTGCCGCGATTTCGCGGGCACTCTCAGCAACCCCCAATGGTACGCTGGTGGCCTGCTTCAGCGCGGCATCGATCATGCTGTCGCCATCTGCCGATTCTTTCGCCTGCCTGTAGGCCTTCATCACAACGTTAAAAGACTCGGCGTCGGCATCGATGGCGGCCTTCAATTCTTCCCGCAATGGGCCCAGGCGCGCGATGACGTCACTGAGCTCACGCTCATATTGCAGGTACGCTTTCTTCCCCCGTGACATCGAAGCCACCATCGTGGCCAATGCCGCGGCCATGGCAGCACTAGCGGCCGCGGCGCTGCCGCCCCCAGGTGTCGCCGTTGGCGCGGCAAGTTGCTCGACAAACGGCTCGACTCCGGCGCGCAACCCGCCGACCGCCGCTTTGCCGCCCATCACCGCACTTAAGCGGTTTTCCAGAATTAACGACGAATCAAAGTTCTCGACCTGCAGAAACCATTCCGCTGCCGCTTCCAAAGCTCTTTTCGGGATCAATCCGACGATTTCGCTGCTGACGGGTGACACGCCGTAGCGCGCCGCTTCGCGCTTCACCATCTCGAACACGCGA
>DATMPW010000041.1:0-63094 GCA_035566915.1 Steroidobacteraceae bacterium | reverse complement strand
TTCTCGGCGGTCGCCTTGGCGGCGAGCCACGCAGCGGATATCGGCTGCACGAGCGGCAGATGCTCCCCGACGCGCTCGGCGGGTACGACCTCGAAGCTCGCGCCATCGCGCTGCGCACGGCGATGCGCCTGGCGCAGGTCGGCACGTGCGGCGCCTTCGAGCGAGAAGCCGGCGAGCGGCACGCGCGCCTCCTCGCCGATCTTCAGCGCTGCGAGCCCGAGGTCGACGTACAGCGCCAGGCGCTCGGGCGACACCTGATAGAACACGGTGGCGGCCCCATGATGGTCGGACATCTCCCGCAGGCGCCACACCAGCTCCTCCGCGCCCTGCGGCGAGCCGATGGGATCACCGAGTGCCACCCAGCTGCGTTTCGCGGTCTGGTACATGAGGAACGCGTCGCCTGCGTCGCTGAACAGCAGCCGCTTGTCGCCGGTGAGCGCGGCGTTGGCGAGGCTCTGCTCACTCCCCGCAATGAGCGGGCGCGCGCGCTCGAGCTCCTCGGCACCGGCAACCGCGGGCTCCGGCCGCGCGGGCCGCAGCAGGTTGAGCAACACGTAGGCCGTCCCGAGCACCACCACGGTAAGCGATGCGCGCAACATGCGTGGCGCGTTGCCATCGAGTGCAAAGGTCCACCACAGCTCGTGCGAGTAGCTCACGTGGCGGTGGGAGATCATGCCGATCCACACCGCCATCACGATGACGCCGATGATGCTCACGACCCACGCGGGGCTGAAGCGCTCGGCGAGGATGGCGGTCGGGCGGTAGAACGAGCGGCGGCCGAGTACCAACACACCGAGCACCAGCACGAGCAAGGTCGCTTCCTCGAAATCGAGTCCCTTGAGGAGCGAAGCGAAGATGCCCGCGACCAGCAGCCACACCGTGATGTGATACGCGGCCTGCACGCGGCGGAACAGCGCGCGCGCGAGCACCAGCAGTCCCAACCCGACGATGCTGCCGACGAGGTGCGACACCTCGACTACCGGCAGCGGCAGGAACCGGTCGAGGAACGCCAGCCGCTCGTCGATCGCGGGGGTAGCGCCGGAGAACAGCAGCAACGCGCCGGAGAGGAAGCTCAACGCACCGGCAATCTGCGGCACGACCGGGGCGATGTACTGGGCGGCGAGCTCGCGCGCACGCGCGAGATGCGCCCGCTGCGCGGACACTTCCTTCGAGCCGAACAGCAGCGTGCCGAACACCAGCGGCACGAGGTAATAGACGGCGCGGTAGGCGAGCAATGAGCCGAGCAGTGCATCGGTGGGCACCCCGGGGAGTGTCAGCAGGATGACTGCCTCGAAGACGCCCACCCCTCCTGGTACGTGGCTGATGATGCCCGCGATCACGGCGGCCGCGTACACCCCGAGAAAGGTGATGTAGTGAACGTGTGCCGTGGAGGGCAGCAGCGACCATAGCACCGCGCAGGCGAGCGAGATGTCGAGCACGCCGAGCGTCATCTGCGCGAGCCCGATGAAGGGGCCGGGTGCCCGCAGCGCCCAGCCGCGGATCTCGAGCTTGCCGCGCGCGAGTGAGACCCACAGCGCGTACGCACACACCGCCGCGAGCAACAGCGTGCCCACCAGTACCGCCCAGCGCTCGTGCAGGTGCAGCAGCCTCGCTGCGTGCTCTGGCGAGAGCACGAGCGAGAGCCCCGCGACGGTGGCGAGCCCGATGCCGAACGACACGCTGCAGACGGCGGTCACGGTCGCCACATCGATCGCCGAGATGCGCGCGCTGGCGTACAGGCGCAGCCGGATCGCAGTCTGTGTGAACGCAGCGAAGCCGAGCGTGTGACCGAAGGAGTAGGCGATGAACGAGTTGAACACGATGCGCGTGTAGGGGATCGCGCGGCGCAGGTAGGTGAGCGCGAGCAGCTCGTAGGTGCTGAGCAGCCAATAGCTCAGGGCCGTGAAGCCGAGCGCCTCCAGCACCTGGCGGCGCGGGATACCGTGCAGGTGCGCCATCACCCGCTTGACGTGCAGGTGCGCCAGCTGATGGTGCAGCATCCACACGACGAGCGTGAATACCAGCAGGGCCGCGAGCGGCCCGACCCAGCGCCACAGGGTGCGCTGCGCGGGCTCGGCGGGCGGCGTCGGGTCTGTCGTCGGGCGTAGCAAGGCCGGCTTCGGGTCCCGCTCAGCGCGTCAGCGGCTTGTACCTGAGGCGATGCGGCTGGACGGCATCCTCGCCCTTGCGGCGGCGGAAATCCTCGACGTACTCCTGGTAATTGCCCTCGAACCACACCACCTGCGAGTCCCCCTCGAAGGCGAGGATGTGGGTCGCGATGCGATCGAGGAACCAGCGGTCGTGTGAGATCACCACCGCGCAGCCTGGGAAGGCGAGCAGCGCTTCCTCGAGCGCCCGGAGTGTCTCCACGTCCAGGTCGTTGGTCGGCTCATCGAGCAGCAGCACGTTGCCGCCGGCGCGCAGCACCCTGGCGAGGTGCACGCGGTTGCGCTCGCCGCCGGAGAGCTCGCCCACCAGCTGCTGCTGCTGCGCGCCCTTGAAGTTGAAGCGCCCCACGTACCCGCGCGAGGAAGTCTCGTAAGGGCCCACCTTGATCGTGTCGAGCCCGCCGGAGATCTCCTGCCACACCGTCTTCCGGTCATCGAGTGCCTGGCGCGACTGATCGACGTACGCGAGACGCACCGTCGGTCCGATACGGATCTCGCCCGCATCGGGCGGCTCGGCGCCAGTCAACATGCGAAACAGCGTCGTCTTGCCCCCGCCGTTCGGGCCAATGATGCCGACGATGCCGCCGCGCGGGAGATTGAAGTCGAGCTTATCGATCAGCAGCCGCTCACCGTAGCCCTTGCGCAGTCCCGCGGCGGCTATCACCAGGTCACCGAGCCGCTCTCCGGGCGGGATATAGATCTCGTTGGTCTCGTTGCGCTGCTGGAACTCGCGCGACGCCAGCTCCTCGTAGCGCTGCAGCCGCGCCTTGCTCTTCGCCTGGCGCGCCCTGGGGTTCTGCCGCACCCACTCGAGCTCGTGAGCGAGCGCCTTGCGCAGCCCCTCCTGCTCGCGCTCCTCGAGCGCGAGTCGCTGCTCCTTCTGCTCGAGCCAGGAGGAGTAGTTCCCCTGCCAGGGGATTCCGTAGCCGCGGTCGAGCTCGAGGATCCACTGCGCGACGTTATCGAGGAAGTAGCGATCGTGGGTGACCGCGATCACGGTGCTCGGGTATTCCTCGAGGTAACGCTCCAGCCAGGAGATCGATTCCGCATCGAGGTGATTGGTCGGCTCATCGAGCAGCAGCATGTCCGGTGCCGAGAGCAGCAGACGGCACAGCGCCACGCGGCGTTTCTCGCCGCCGGAGAGCGTGCCGATGCTCGCCTCCCACAGCGGGAGGCGCAGCGCATCGGCGGCGATCTCGAGCTTGCGCTCGAGCTCCCAGCCCCCGGCGGCGTCGATCGCATCCTGCAGCTGCGCCTGCCGCGCGAGCAGCGCGTTCATCTGCTCATCGTCCATGGGCTCGGCGAATCTCTCGCTGATGTGATTGAATTCCTGCAGCTGGCGGAACGTCTCACCGAGCCCCTCCATCACGGTGGCACGCACGGTGCTCGCAGCGTCGAGCTCCGGCTCCTGTGGCAGGAAGCCGATGCGAATGCCGCTCTGCGGCCGCGCGTCACCGTCGAAGGCGTCGTCGATGCCGGCCATGATCCTGAGGAGCGAGGACTTGCCGGCACCGTTCAGCCCGAGCACTCCGATCTTGGCTCCAGGGAAGAACGAGAGGCTGATGTCCCGCAGGATCACCCGCTTCGGTGGCACCACCTTCGAGACTCGGTTCATGGTGTAGATGTATTGCGCCATGAGGGGATTATCGCTGGCAGCAGCCCGTGCCGCGAGCGCTGCTGTGTTAGGCTTGCCCGCCTCGACGCGGGACGGTCGGAAAGGAGCGTGACTCAGCATGAACAGCGTCGCCGTGGTCGTGAGCGAGCGCCTTGCGCGCTACGGGTTCGGTGATGGCCATCCCTTCGGTCCGGATCGTCTCGCGGCGTTCGTGCGGGAATTTACCGCGCGCGGTCTGCCACAGCGTGTGACGATGCTCGAGCCACGCGAGGCGAGCGACGCGGAGCTCGCCTCGTTCCACACCGCCGAGTACCTCGAGTTCGTGCGCGAGCGCTCTGCGAGCGGCGTCGGGCTCCTCGATGCCGGCGACACGCCCGCGTTCCGCGGGGTGTACGAGGCGGCGGCGGGCGTGGTGGGTGCGACGCTCAGCTGCATGGAGGCGATCATGCAGGGCAGCTCTCGTCGCGCCTTCGTTCCCATCGCCGGACTGCACCACGCCGCGCGCAACCGTGCTGCCGGCTTTTGTGTTTTCAACGACTGCGGCGTCGCGATCGAGCAGCTCAAGCGCGCCGGCCTCAGGCACATCGCCTACGTCGACATCGACGCGCATCACGGCGATGGGGTGTTCTACGCGTTCGAGGACGATCCCAGGGTGGTGTTTGCGGATCTCCACGAGGACGGGCGCTACCTCTACCCAGGCACCGGTGCGGCGAGCGAGACCGGACGCGGCGCAGCCGCGGGAATGAAACTCAACGTGCCGCTCCCGCCGGGGGCGGACGATGAGGTGTTCGCGAGCGTCTGGCCGCGGGTGCTCGCGCACCTGACGAAGTATGAACCGGAATTCATCATCCTCCAGTGCGGAGCGGACAGTCTCGAGGGCGATCCGATCACTCACCTGCGCTTCTCGCCGCAGACTCACGGGCGCGCCGCGCGCGACCTGAAAGCACTCGCGGAAAGCTTGGGGCACGGCCGCGTGCTCGCGCTCGGCGGTGGCGGCTACAACCGAACCAACCTGGCGCAGGCCTGGACGGCGGTCGTGGAGAATCTGCTGTAGCTCCCGGGCGGGGCGCCCGGCCCTGTCGGCTGACTTGCGTGCGCACGGCGGGCTCTGACAAGGGCGGGCGGCGGGTGGTTCCGGCAAGACGCGCGATTTCCCGGGGACCCCGGTACAATTCGCGGCCCCGTTTTTCATCCATATATCAGGGCGGGCGGCAAGCATGTTCCGGAAGACCATGACCATCGAGGGGTTCGATCCCGAGCTCGCGGCGGCGATCGCGGGCGAGCGCCGCCGTCAGGAAGAGCACGTCGAGCTCATTGCATCCGAGAACTACGCGAGCCCGCGCGTACTCGAAGCGCAGGGCTCGGTGCTCACCAACAAGTATGCCGAGGGTTACCCCGGGAAGCGGTATTACGGGGGCTGCGAATACGTCGACCAGGTCGAGCGGCTCGCCATCGATCGTGCGCGGCGGCTGTTCGGCGCGGACTTCGCCAACGTACAGCCGCACTCCGGATCGCAGGCGAACGCCGCCGCCTACCTGGCCCTCGTGCAGCCGGGTGACCCGATTCTCGGCATGAGTCTCGATCACGGCGGTCATCTCACCCACGGAGCCAAGGTCAATTTCTCCGGCAAGTACTTCCGCGCGGCGCAGTACGGCATCCGTCCCGACACCGGTGAGATCGACTACGAGCAGGTGCAGCGCCTGGCCGAAGAGCACCGGCCGAAAATGATCGTCGCCGGCTTCTCCGCGTACTCGCGCGTGATCGACTGGGCGCGTTTTGCGACGATCGCCCGCAGCGTGGATGCGTATTTCGTGGTGGACATGGCACACGTGGCGGGGCTCGTCGCGGCGGGCATCTACCCGAACCCCGTGCCGCACGCGGACGTCGTGACTACTACGACGCACAAGACCCTGCGCGGTCCGCGCGGCGGGCTGATCCTCGCGCGTGCCAACGAGGAAATTACCAGGAAGCTCAATTCGCTGGTGTTTCCGGGCACCCAGGGCGGCCCGCTGATGCACGTGATCGCCGCCAAGGCCGTGGCGCTGCTCGAGGCGCTGCAGCCGGAGTTCCGCGACTACCAGCGGCAGGTGCTCGCCAACGCGCGTGCGATGGCCGCGTGCCTGAAGGAGCGGGGCTACCAGATCGTCTCCGGCGGCACGGACAATCATCTGTTTCTCATGAGCCTCGCCGACCGCAACATCACCGGCAAGGAGGCCGACGCGGCGCTCGGGCGCGCCAACATCACGGTGAACAAGAACGCGGTGCCGAATGATCCGCGCCCGCCGATGGTGACGAGTGGATTGCGCATCGGCACGCCAGCGTCCACCACGCGCGGCTTCCGCGAGGCCGAGGTCCGGCAGGTTGCGGATTTCATCGCGCAGGTGCTCGATGCCGAAGGCGCGGCGGCGGTGATCGAGCGGGTGCGGCCGCAGGTGATCGAGCTCTGCCGCCGCTTCCCGGTGTACGGACCTTAAGTCTGCACCGGGCGCGGATGCCCCAATGCACTGCCCCTTCTGCGGCCACGAGGAGACCAAGGTGAACGACTCGCGCCTCGCGGGCGAGGGGCGGCAGATCCGCCGCCGCCGCGAGTGCCTGAAGTGTGGGGAGCGCTTCACCACCTTCGAGACGGCCGAGCTCGTCATGCCGCTCGTGATCAAGGGGGATCGTGGCCGTGAGGCGTTCGATGAGGGCAAGCTCCGTGCCGGTATGGAGAAGGCGCTGGAAAAGCGTCCGGTGCCGCGCGAGCAGATCGATGAGGCCCTGAGCCGTATCGTCCACCGCGTGCGCAGCCTCGGCGATCGCGAAGTCTCCTCGCGCGCGATCGGGGAGCTGGTCATGGAAGAGCTGCGTCACCTCGATGAGGTGGCCTACGTGCGCTTCGCCTCGGTGTACCGGCACTTCGAGGACGTTGAAGCCTTCCACGAGGAGATCGAGCGTCTGCGCAGCGCGCGTGCCCAGGCCCCGAACCCGACGCACGGCGCTCATGGCGGCCGGCACAAGCGCGCGGCCGGGCGCACGGCGAGCCGCGATCAGCTGCCGCTGCTGCCTCCTGACCCGGCAGCGAACGACGCCGGGCCGGGACCGGAAGGTAAGAAATGAGCACGCCGCCGCAGCGGCCCGGCAGCGGGATGTTCTCGGACTTCGACCGCTTCGCCATGCAGCGCGCACTCACACTCGCTGCGCGCGGCCTGGAAACCACCGATCCGAACCCGCGCGTCGGCTGCGTGATCGCACAGCGCGGGCGTGTCGTCGGCGAGGGCTGGCACGAGCGCGCCGGCGAGGCGCACGCCGAAATTGCGGCGCTGCGCGCGGCGGGTGCCCAGGCGGCGGGCGCCACGGTGTACGTGACGCTCGAGCCCTGCAGTCACCACGGACGCACCCCGCCGTGCGTCGAGGCGCTCATCGCAGCGCGTGTCGCGCGCGTGGTCATCGCCGCACGCGATCCCAACCCTCAGGTCGATGGCAAGGGCGCCGCTGCGCTGCGCGCCGCCGGAATCGCGGTCGAGTCCGGACTGATGGAAGAAGAGGCGACCGACCTCAATGGCGGCTTCTTCCGCCGCATGCTGGTGGGAAGGCCGCTGATTCGGGTGAAGCTCGCCATGAGCCTCGATGGGCGCACGGCGCTTGCGAGCGGCGAAAGCCGCTGGATCACCGGTGAGGCGGCACGGCAGGACGTGCAGCACTGGCGCGCGCGCAGCTCCGCGGTCCTCACCGGCGTCGGCACGGTACTCGCCGATGACCCGCGTCTCGATGTCCGGCTGCCGGATGAGCCGGGTGTGGTGCGGCGACAGCCGTTGCGCGTTGTGCTCGACAGTCAGCTGCGCACGCCCCCCGATGCACGGCTCTTCAAGTCACCCGGAGAGGTGCTGATCCTCACCACGCTCACCGCCCCCGAGGATCCTCGCGCGACGAACCTGAGCGCGCGAGGTGCGCGGCTCGAGTCTCTGCCGCTCGATGGCGAGCGCATCGCGCTGCCTGCGGTGCTCGACCGGCTGGGCGAGCTCGAGCTGAACGAAGTGCTGGTGGAGGCCGGTGCGACGCTCGCGGGCGAGCTGCTGCGTCAGTCACTCGCGGACGAGCTGCTGCTGTACGTCGGGCTGCGGCTGCTCGGTCCATCCGCACGTGCGCTGGTGGCGATGCCGCCGTTGCCGCGGCTCGCGGACGCTCCCTCCTTCAGCCTCAGCGAGATGCAACAGATCGGAGACGACCTGCGGCTGCGGCTGCGGCCAGGCGCCGCGCCGCGCGTGTAGCGCTGAGAGGAGCGGATCCGATGTTTACCGGGATCGTGCAGGATGTGGGCCGGGTGCTCTCACGCGAGTCCCGCGGCGGCGATGTGCGGCTTACCATCGCGTGCGAGCGCCTGGATCTCACCAGCACGCAGGTCGGCGACAGCCTGTGCGTGCAGGGATGCTGCCTCACCGCCGTCGAGCTCAACCGCAACAGCTTCGCGGCCGATGTCTCGCGCGAGACGCTCGCACTCACCACCCTCGGCGATCTCGAGCCAGGCGCGCAGGTGAACCTCGAGCCCGCACTGCGCGCCGGGGACCCGCTCGGCGGCCATCTGGTCTCGGGTCACATCGATGGGGTGGCGCAGGTCACCGACGTGCGCAGCGACGCGCGCTCACGACGGCTCACCATCGAGACGAGTGCGGCCCTCGCGCGCTACCTGGCACCCAAGGGCTCGGTCGCTGTCGACGGAGTGAGCCTCACCATCAACACGGTAGCGGGGGCGAGTTTCGGCGTGAACATCATCCCGCACACCCGGAGCAGCACGACCCTCGGACAACTGGCCGTCGGTGCACGGGTCAACCTGGAAGTCGACCAGCTCGCGCGCTACATACACCGGCTTATGTTGCCTTACGGTGACTTTCACCCCGGCGGAAAAACGCCTTGAGATAACTAACTCGTCAGGAGTTGCCTTCATCGAAGTGTCATCTGCCGGGAACGCGCGTCGCCCTGCCGGAACACCTCGGAATGGGTAGGGCCTCGACCCCCGAACTCGTTGGCGGAGTACCTCGGCAGAGGGCTGTCGCCACCGTCGGCGGTCCCTAGACTGCCGCACTCCTGACAGACCGAACGGGGTGACTTATGGAATTTCTCGTCCTGGATATCGGCGCGACGATCGCTGCGCTGCTTGGCTACCTGGCGATCGTGGTTTGGCACGATGTCACGCGGGAATCGTGACATAAGGGTTCAGCGAGCGCCCTTCGGCATGCCCCAGGCAGTCGTTTTTGACTTCATCTCTGCCTGGTGTCTCCTGTCACCGACGACTGTAGTCACCGACGTTCATACGAGCTTTTCCGGCGGTGCACTCTGGGCACGCTTGATGGAGGATGCCGCATGACGACTGGCTTGCCGGCTGAAGAGCCTGGAATGGCGGACTCATACGCTGACACGGTGCGTGTTCGGGTTCTGCCAGAATCCGCCTTGCAGCAGGACGTCCGCAGTGAGACAGCTGCACCGAGCTTTGATCCGTACAGCAGCGAGACTGGGGCACTGACCGTGCGCCCGCAACGCCGGAGGACTCTCGATGACATGCGCCGGCTGAGCGAGGCGATCTTACGGAACCGTCTCGGCGCGAAATGAGCCGGTAGATTGCCTATCTGATCAGCGCCGTCGTGTTCGGCGCTCCACAGGTAAATACGACGTTGCTGGTCGGGTCGCCGATGACCCCACCGAGTGTCCTGTCGTCGAAGCTCTCGACCACGGCGCGCTGGCCACTGCGGCCGCAGTACCTGTTGGCAAGCCTCACGGCCTGGTCGCGCGCTGCGAGCACACCATGGGTGGAAGTGGCGGTTACGCTGTGCCGGCCGGGCCCTGCGTCGGTCACGGGCTGGCTCGAGCAGGCGCTCAACATCAGCAGGCCGACCAGCAGATATCTCATCGGCTCATCCTCGTGCAGGGATGGTCGCGGCATCTCGCCACGGCGACAAGCTGAGCACAGGCTGTGCCGCTTCGCGAGTAAACACAGCACAGAGTGCGACCGAACGCACGTGGTTCCCGCAAGGGCGGCAGATATGGGGGAACTGCAGACATAAATTGGGTGTAGCCACCGATTCCGCTTCCTGCAGGCACCGATACCTTGCGCGCTGATTCGCAGCTCTGTACCGAAGCTCGAGGCCATCATCGCTCAGCACGTTTTGTGCGCTTGCCGTGCTGTCGTTGCCGACCACCTCGGCACTCGCCCCAAGGAGTCGACCAGTCATCGCCCCTCATCGAGAAAGTGCGGCACGCCACTGCGCGTTTCCTCAACATCAATGTCGCTCTCGGGGAAGGCTGGGTGCCTGCCACGCCCTGCGTCAGCGGCCCGGATACGGGCGCCATGGGCGTGCACCTGGTGCTCCCGCCACGCCTCGATCGAGTGCAACCTGCTCAACTACGTCGGCGAGCCCAATCGCTTCGGACTGCCGGCGTTCTATGAGCTGCACGTGTGGGCCTGGGAACATAACCCCATGGGTAGCTTCGCCGACTGGAACACTCACGTGACTTGCGACCATCAGCCGGTGAGCGCGGCCGGCACGGCAGCGCGTTGAGGTTTAACCCTCGGGCTCTGCCGGGGGCGGGTGCGCCAGGCGAAATGCCCATACGGCGCCCCGCTACCTGGCACGAGCCCGGGGTGCCAGCTGTCTGGGCTACCATAAGCCAGCAGACCTAGGGTCCTCTCCCCAATGCCAAAGCCCCCGCCGGTCAGTAGACTCAGCCCGTGACCGGTGCACTTTCCAACCCGCGTACCCGAGGGCGACGGCTGGCGTGGCTGTTGCTGCCGGCGCTCCTGCTGCGCGCTGTCATCCCGATAGGATTCATGCCGCTCGCCGGAGCAGGCGGGGCGTACCTGGGATTTTGTCCGGGTGCGGGCTCACTGCCGGCGTCGGCGGAGGAGCTCGCTACTCACGCATCGCACTTCGGGCACGCGCACCACTCCGGTGGGGTTCCGGGCACACCCGGCACTCAACACCACCCGGCATGCGTGTTCTCAGCGGGCGCCGCCACCGAATTCGCGTCCCTGCTCTCCGCCGCGCTGGCGGCGCCGGTATCGCCGCCGCCGGCTGCGCGCGTCACTTCGCTCATCGTCCTCCCGAGCATCCTGCGCGCACAGTCATCGCGCGGTCCACCCATCCGCACCTGAACTCTGACGGCCTGGCTGCGCACCGGCTCGGATGCGGTGCGTCACCAGTGGTATCTGCGGGTGACCGCGGATCGCGCACGCGCTGCGCGCGGCACCGCCTAGCGGATCGCCCGACGGTCGAGGGGACGTGTCATGAACCCGCTCATTGCGGATGGATGGCTCAGGGCATCGAGCCGGACGAGGCAGCTGCGCCGTGTTGCTCCGCTGCTCGCGGCGCTCGCCGTGCTCGGCGTTTTGCCGCAGCGCTCCAACGCCTGTGCATCCTGCGGCTGCACGCTGAGCGCCGATGCCGCCATGGGCTACTCGGCTCTGCCCGGCTGGCGTCTCAGCGTCGAGTACGATTACATCAACCAGGATCAGCTGCGCAGCGGCACCCAGGCGGTCACAGGAGTGCCGGCGGGGACCGAGCTGGAGCATCAGACGATCAACCAGTACATCACCACCGGGCTCAGCTACAGCCCCGACTCATCGTGGAATCTGACGCTGCTGATCCCCTACGTCATACGCAGCCATTCAACCTACGGCGATTATGACCCGACTCAACCCTTGCCCGAGCTGAGCCGCTCCTTCAGCTCGAGCATCGGGGACCTGAAGTTCATCGTCAGCTACCAGGGATTCCTGCCCACCAACAATCTCGGCATCCAGCTCGGGGTGAAGCTGCCGAGTGGCCAGTACGGCACGGCCGTCCAGTTTTATTCAGGGCCCAACGCCGGGACCCCCCTCGATGCGAGTCTGCAGCCCGGCACCGGCAGCACGGACGTCATCGTCGGCGCCTACTACTACCAGGCCGTCAGTCAGAACTTCGACGCCTTCATCAACGGACAATTCCAGAGCGCCGTGAAGCACCACATGGATCAACCTGGCAACGACTATCGCCCGGGAAATTCGCTCACGGTGAGTCTCGGTCTGCGCTATGAAGGAAGTCCACGCTGGGTGCCGCAGCTGCAGCTGAACCTGCTGCACAAATCACCCGATCAGGGCGCGCTCGCGGACATCCAGAACACGGCCGGCAACGTTGCCTACCTGAGCCCGGGCATCACCGCGCAGCTCTCGGCCAGAGTGCATGTGTTTGCCTTCGCGCAGCTTCCCGTGTACAGCAACCTTTATGGAACCCAGTTGTTTCCGCGCTGGACCGCGAGTGCGGGAGTGACCTATGCCTTCTGAGTCTCAGCGGATGCGCGCCCGGCGCCGGTTCCTCCAGGGTCTCGCCTGTCTTGCAGGGGATCTGTGGCTTGTGCCCGCCGCAACGGCGGGCGCCTTGCGCGTCGGCGCACCCGCACCCGAGGCGACGCTCGTGACGCTCGAGGGACAGCGCATCTCGAGCACCGATCTCCTCGGGCAGGTGGTGATCCTCACCTTCTGGGCGACCTGGTGCGCGCCCTGCCGCGAGGAACTGCCGCTGCTTTCCGACTATCTCGCGCAACACCAGGATGCCGGACTGCAGATACTCGCCTTCGGTCTCGACACGCGCGAGAGACTCGCCGATGTCCGGCAGGTGGCGCAGTCAGTGCGATTCCCGGTGGGTCTCATGAGCGACTCGAGGGCACCCGGCTACGGGCGCATCTGGCGTCTGCCGGTCAGCTTCACGATCGACGCCCAAGGACGGCTCGCCGAGGATGGCTGGAAAGAGAAGCATCCGGTGTGGACGCGGGAACGCCTCGATGAGGTCGTGACACCGCTCCTCACCGGTGGCTCACGGCGCTGACGCTGCACCGCGTGTGGCCGGCCGCACGTGCTCCCTGAGGGCCGCCGGCCCGGCCGCAACGGGGGGTCGGGTATACTGAACGACCCAACCGGACGCACCCGCGCGCATGTCAAAAGTCCTGCCTCTTGCCGGTAAGGCCACCGCCGCGCCGGCAGCCCCGCCACTCAACTCGGTAGCAGAAATGCTCGTCGAGCTGCGTGCTGGACGCATGGTGGTCGTCATGGATGATGAGGACCGTGAGAACGAGGGCGATCTCATCATGCCGGCCGAGCATGCCACCGCCGAGGCGGTCGCGTTCATGATCCGTCACACGAGCGGCATCATCTGCGTACCGATGGAGGAGGCGGCGCTGGCGCGGCTCGATCTGCCGCAGATGGTGCCGGTCAACAACGAGTCGCACCGTACCGCCTTCACCGTGTCGGTGGATCTGCGTGCGGGCACGACGACCGGTGTGTCCTCGGGCGATCGCGCCGCCACGATCCGCGCGCTCGCGAGCCCGAGCTCGACCCCGGCGGACTTCGCGCGCCCGGGACACATCTTCCCACTGCGCTCGCGCCGTGGCGGCGTACTGGTGCGCGCCGGCCACACCGAAGCGGCAGTCGATCTCTGCCGGCTCGCCGGACTCATGCCCATCGGCGTGCTGTGCGAAGTGATGAACGACGATGGCAGCATGGCGCGCCGACCCCAGCTGCAGGAGTTCGCGCGTGTGCACGGGCTGAAGATCGGCACGATCGCCGATCTCATCCGCCACCGCTTGCGTACCGAGCGCACCGTCGTGCGCATCTCCGAGCAGGGCGTACAAACCGAGCTCGGCGAGTTCCGCCTGTACGCCTATCAGGACGAGGTGAGCCTCGAGGTGCACGTAGCGCTCGCCCATGGCCGGCTCGATGGTCCTGGGCCTCCGCTCGTGCGCGTGCACGTCGCCGACACGCTGCGGGACCTGCTCGGCGTGCGCGGCCCGGTGCGCGCCTGGACGCTGCGCGCTGCGATGCAGCGCATCGTCGAGGCGGGCAACGGTGTGGTGGTCGTGCTGCGCCAGCAGGAAAGCCCGCGTGAGCTGGCCGAGGCGGTGCACTCGTTCGCCGTGCCCGCCGCCGTGCCCGCCGCCGCGGCGCCGTCCGAGAGCGTCACCGAGGGCACCGAGGGGACGGTGCTGCGCACCTTCGGTGTAGGGGCACAGATCCTCACCGATCTCGGCGTTAAGCGCATGCGGGTGCTGTCGGCACCGAAGCAGATGCACGGTCTCTCCGCCTTCGGCCTTCAGGTCGAGAGTTACGTCGGGGACGAGGGATGAGCGCCGAGCTCATCGAAGGCGAGGTGAGCGCGCGCGGGCGGCGGGTGGCCATCGTCGCCGCGCGCTTCAATGAGTTCATCGTCACGAGTCTGCTCAAGGGCGCGCGCGCCGCCTGGCACGAGCGTGGCGGCGCTGCGCACGATCTCACCGTGGTGCGTGTCCCCGGCGCCTTCGAGCTGCCGGTGGTGGTCCGCAGGCTCGCCGCAAGTGGCCGCTATGACGCGGTAGTCGCCCTCGGCTGCGTGATCCGTGGCGACACACCGCACTTCGACTACGTCGCCGGCGAGGCGGCGCGCGGTCTGCAGCTCGCGGGCCTGGAAACCGGCGTACCCGTGGCCTTCGGCGTGCTGACGGTGGATTCCCTCGAGCAGGCGCTGGAGCGCGCCGCCACCACCGCCGGCAACAAGGGAGGCGAGGCCATGGAGAGCGCGCTCGAAATGGCCGCCGTCATGGCGCGCCTGTGAGCGCCCGATCGATGAGCCCGCAGGGAACGCGCGCCTACAGCGGGACGCGCAGCGTGGCGCGCAAGCTTGCATTGCAGGCGCTGTACCGCTGGCAACTGAACGCCGCGCCCTGGCAGGACCTGGTGCAGGAATTCGGCGAGGCGGAGGACATGTCGCGCGCCGACGCCGACTACTTTCGCACGCTCGTCGAGGGTGTGTGGCGTGGCCGCGAGGAGCTCGATGCAACACTCGCCGCGTTCGCCGACCGCGAGCCGCGCCTGCTCGATCCGGTCGAGCGCGCAGTGCTGTTGATCGCACTCTACGAGCTCACGGCCCGCCCGGAAGTGCCCTACCGGGTGGCGATCAACGAGGCGGTGACGCTCGCCAAGCGCTTTGGCGCCACCGACGGCTTCAAGTTCGTGAACGCCGTGCTCGATCGCGCCGCACGCTCGCTGCGGCCGCACGAGCACTGACCAAGGCAGTACGACCATGGGCCTCTCGGAGTTCGCGCTGATCGAGCGCTACTTCCGCGGCTGTGGCGCGCAGCGCGCAGATGTGACGCTCGGCGTCGGGGATGATGCGGCGGTGTTGCGTGTGCCGGCCGGCTGTGAGCTGGTGGCCGCCGCCGACACGCTCGTGGCCGGCGTGCACTTTCCGCAGGACTCGCCACCGGACTCGATCGGCCACCGCGCGCTCGCCGTCAACCTGAGCGATCTCGCCGCGATGGGCGCGCGCCCCGCCTGGGCGCTGCTCGCCCTCACTCTGCCGGAAGCGGATGAGGCGTGGCTCGGGGAGTTTGCGCGGGGCCTCGCCGAGCTCGCTCGCACGCACGAGGTGGCGCTCGTCGGCGGGGATACGACGCGCGGACCGCTGTGCATCACCGTGCAGCTGCTCGGCTACGTGCCATCGGGCGAGGCGCTCACCCGCGGCGGCGCCCGTGCGAGCGATGAGCTGTTCGTTTCCGGAACGTGCGGCGACGCCGCGGCCGGCCTCGCCATCGAGCAGCGGCGGCTCACTGGACCTGCGGAGGCGCGCAGCTGGCTGCGTGAGCGGTTTCTCCGGCCCACACCGCGCATAGCGCTCGGCGAGCAGCTGCGCGGCTTCGCGAGCGCCTGCATCGACGTGTCCGACGGGCTGCTCGCGGACGCCGGCAAACTCGCGAGCGCGAGTCACGTGGGAGCGGAGCTTGCCTGGAACGATCTGCCGCTCTCCGAGCCGCTCGCGACGCTGCTCGGGGAGCGGCGCGCTCGTGAGCTCGCACTCACCGGCGGTGACGACTATGAGCTGTGCTTCGCGGTCCCCGCGCACAACATCGCGCGGCTGTTTGCGCAATTGCCGCCGCAGCAGTGGCGGTACACGCGCATCGGCGCGTTGCGGGCTGCGCCCGGCGCCGTGGTGCTGCGCGATGGGACTGTGATGGAGTTCTCGCATTCGGGTTACGAGCACTTCGTGTGAGTGCGCAGCGGCCGCGCAGCGGCCGCGTTACGGCGTCGCCGACGCTGCCGCCGATTGCGTGAGGGGTGCATCACAGTCGCTCGAGCCGGCGACGCCTTATCCTGACACGCCGTCTCGACGAATCGCGCCACCCGATGACCCTACCGGCTTCCAAGTCCGTACCCATGCCCAAGCCCGGTGCGCGCATGCCGGAGAGGATCGGCAAGTACGTGGTCATCAGGGAAGTCGGCCGCGGCAGCACCGGCATCGTCTACCTCTCGCACGACGCCTACTATGGGCGGGACGTTGCCATCAAGCTCTACAACATGGACACCGGCGGCGACGAGGAGCGCGCGCGCATCGCCCGCAAGATGTTCCTCTCCGAGGCACATCTGGTCGGAATGCTGCAGCACCCGCACATCCTGCCGATTTACGACGCGGGCGAGGAGAACGGTCACTGCTACATCGTCACCGAGCACGTGCACGGCGCGCGCACGCTCGCCGCCTATTGCCGTCCTGACAACCTGCTGCGCATCGACGATACCGTCGAGATTATGTTCAAGTGCGCGAAAGCCCTGCACTACGCGCACTCGCGCGGAGTGATCCATCGCGACATCAAGCCCTCGAACATCATGCTCACGCAGGACAGCGACGTGCGCATCATCGACTTCGGCATCGCCCTGGTGTCGGACTCGGACATCTCGCGCATCGAGGGCATCGCCGGCAGCCCCTCCTACATGTCGCCCGAGCAGGTGCAGAGCCTGGAGCTCACCAACCGCTCGGACCTGTACTCGCTCGGAGCGGTGATGTACGAGCTGCTCACCGGCGCGCGGCCTTTCCGTGCCGGCAACCTGCAGAAGCTGCTGCACCAGATCGTCTATGCCACGCCCCCGCCGATCCACACGCTGCGCAAGGAGGTGCCGGAGGAGATCGAGATGGTGGTGGCGATGGCGATGCAGAAAGACCCGGACAAGCGCTGCAAGAGCGGGCTCGACTTCGCCGCCGAGCTCACCCGCGTGCACCAGCGGCTGCGGGAAGACAACTCGCGCATCGATCGCCAGGAGCAGTTCGGCGTGCTGCGGCGGCTGAAGTTCTTCCACGAGTTCTCGCACGCGGAGATCTGGGAAGTGCTGCGCGCCAGTCACTGGCAGGACTACGCCGCAGGCGAGGAGATCGTCAAGGAAGGCGAGATGGACGATCGGTTCTACATCCTGGTGACTGGTGGCTGTTACGTCGAGCGTCACGGCCAGCGCATCGGCGCGCTCGATACCGGCGACTGCTTCGGCGAGGCGAGCTACGTGCCGGGCGCGAAGCGCACCGCCACCATCCGCGCCGCGGGCGCGGTGACGGTACTCAAGGTAAGCTCGACGCTCCTCGAGCAGGTCTCCGCTTCCTGTCAGCTGCGCTTCAACCGCGTGTTCCTCAGCACGCTCATCGCGCGCCTGCAGAGCGCCGAAGCGCGTCCCATACCCGCCGCCTGAGTCACGCCCCGCTCCGGGGAAGAGGCGCGCCGCCGTCGCGGCCCCTCGCGCCGCTGGCCCTTGCACGAGCACGGCAGGGCCTCCTAACCTCTCGCACCGTGCACGTACTGCTCATCGAAGACGACACCGAGGCGGCGAGCCTCCTCATGCGCGGCCTGCGGGAAAGCGGCTACACCGTCGAGCACGCGACCGACGGGCGCGAGGGTCTCGCACGGGCACTGCAGGGGGAGTACAACCTCATCGTCACCGACCGCATGCTGCCGCAACTCGATGGTCTCACGCTCATCGAGCGACTGCGCGCGCGCGGCAGCGGCACGCCGGTGCTGGTGCTGTCGGCGCTCGGCAGCGTGGATGACCGCATCCGCGGGCTCAAGGCCGGCGGTGATGACTACCTCACCAAGCCGTTCGCGTTTGCCGAGCTGCTCGCCCGCATCGAGGCGCTGTTGCGGCGTGCGCCGGGCGCAGCACAGAGCACGCGGCTGAAGATCGAGGATCTCGAGTTCGACCTGCTGGAACGGCGGGTGACTCGCGCCGGCCGCGAGCTCGATCTCACGGCACGGGAGATGAAGCTGCTCGAGTTTCTCATGCGGCGCGCCGGCCAGGTGGTGACGCGCACCATGCTGCTCGAGGGCGTGTGGGACCTGCACTTCGACCCGCAGAGCAACCTGATCGATGTGCACATCAGCCGCCTGCGGCAGGCGATCGACCGCGGCAGCGATCACCCGCTGATCCATACCGTACGCGGCTCGGGCTACGTGCTGCGCAGCGACAGCTGAGTGCCGTGCGGCTCGATCTCTTCAACACGACCGCATTTCGCCTCTCGGTCGGCTACACGCTGCTCGTGACGCTCGCGGTCGGTGTTACGCTCGGCAGCGCCTACCTGCTCACCGAGAGCCTGATCACGGACGAGGTCGACCTGATCATCGACACCGAGCTCAGCAGCCTCGAGGAAAAGTTCGCCCGTAGCGGCGTGCCCGGCGTCACCGATGAGATCAATCTGCGCATTGACAGCTGGGGCCGCATCGGCGCGGTGTACATGCTCGCGGACGCGAATTTCGAACGCATTTCCGGCAACGTGGCCCACTGGCCCTTCGATGGCATGCCGACCGAGGCGTGGCCGGAGTTCGACATCGCCACCATCGAGCCGGGCCGGCGCGCGGTGCATCCGGTGCGCGCTGCGGTGCGCACACTGCCGGACGGGGACCTCCTGCTGGTGGGCACCGACATCTCGCAGGGACGGCGCTTCGCCGAGAAATTCCGTTTCGCGACGCTCGCCGGCATCGGCCTCTCGACCCTCGCAGCTGCGCTCGCCGGTTTCTGGTTCAGCTACCGCCTGGCGCGGCGGGTCGGGGAGGTGACCCGCACCTGTCAGCGGATCATGGCCGGTGAATCGGGCCGGCGGCTGCCGGTGGCCGGTGCCAACGACGAGTTCGATGCGCTCGCGGCGTCGGTGAACCGCGTGCTCGACCGCCTCGAGGAGCAGGCGGGCACGCTGCGCGCAACCTTTGACAGCACCGCGCACGATCTGCGCGCGCCGCTGCAGCGGCTGCAGGCGCGCATGGACGCGCTGCTGCTGCGCTCGCCGCCGCTCGAGCCCGCGGTGCACGAGTCCATCGAGGCAGCGCTGCGGGAGGTCGATCACCTGCAACGCACTCTCGCCACGCTGCTGCAGATCGCGCTCGCCGAGTCCGGCACGCCGCTCGCTTCGCCCGCCGCGGTAGACGTGGGCGAGCTCGCCGCGGAGCTCGTCGAACTGTTCGAGCCAGTTGCCGGCGCGCAGGGCCTCACGCTCGACTGCCGCCACGAGGCGGTGGCGGTGGTGCAGGGCAACCGGCAGCTGCTCGCGCAGTTGCTCACCAACCTGATCGAGAACGGCCTGAAGTATGTCCCGGCGGGTGGCCACATCGAGGTCGCGGTGCGCCGGCTCGCCGATCGCGTGAGCCTCGTCGTGAGTGACAACGGCCCCGGCATCGCGGCCGAGGACCGCTCACGCGCCGGACAGCCCTTCGTGCGCTTCGGCAGCGCGGCGACGCAGGAGGGGAGCGGACTCGGGCTCTCGCTGGCCGCGGCGATCGCACGGCTGCACCGCGGCCGGCTCGCCCTCGAGAGCAACGATCCGGGGCTCAGGGTAGTGGTGGATCTGCCCGCATAACGCCGGGGATCAGGAGCTCTTGCCGGAGGCCTTACCCGGCGCCTTGCCGGCGTGGCAGTCCTTCACGAACTGCGAGCGCACGTCCCCACTGAGCTGCTTGGCGTCCGCTTGCTTGTTGCAGACTTTGAGCGAGGGATGTTTCACCGGTGTCGCCGTCGGCGCCGCGGGCTGATCGGCGGCAGCGGCGAGACGCGCGCCGACGATGGCGATCGCAGCGAGTGCGGAGACGGTTTTCATGCCCTCTCTCCCGAGGCTAACTGGTGCTGGGGTCGGAAGTTAGAGTGCCGCGCGGTGCGGGGCAACGCCGGCGGCATTAAGAAATCTTCATGCGGCGGCGGCGCGCGGCGCGCCTCGCCTCAGGCGTCCTTATCGCGCTCGATGCGGGCGTAGGCGGAGTGGTTGTGGATGGACTCGAAATTCTCCGCTTCCACGACGTAGGCGGCGACGCGCCCATCCTCATTCAGCCGTGTGGCGACATCGCGCACCAGGTCCTCGACGAATTTGGGATTGTCATAGGCGCGCTCGGTGACGTACTTCTCGTCGGTGCGCTTGAGGATGCCGTACAGCTCGCACGAGGCTTCGCTCTCGGCGATCTCGATGAGCTCCTCGATCCACATGTGGCTGCGCAGCCGGGCGGCGATCGTGACCTCTGAGCGCTGGCTGTGTGCACCGTAAGCGGAGATCTTCTTCGAGCAGGGGCACAGGCTCGTCACCGGCACCGCGACGCGCAGCCACATCGAGGTGTGCCCTCGGGTGTGCTCGCCGATGAGGCGCGCGCGGTAGTCCATCAGGCTCTCCACCCCGGAGACCGGCGCCCGCTTCATGACGAAGAACGGGAAGCTCATCTCGATGTGTCCGGTATCCGCCTCGAGCCTCGAGGTCATGGTGCGCAGCATGTTGCCGAAGGACTCGACCGAGATCTCGCGCTCGGCGTGCAGTATCTCCACGAAGCGCGACATGTGCGTGCCCTTGAAATCGTGCGGCAGGCTCACGTACATGTTGAAAGTGGCAATGGTGTGCTGCTCGCCCTTGGTGCGGTCCCTGACGCGCACCGGATGGCGGATGTCCTTGATGCCGACGCGGTTGATCGGCAGCCGGCGCGTATCGGCGTGCGCCTGCACGTCCTCCACTTCGGGGACGCTGGCGCGTGCGATCTTGGCGATACCGGCGGGTGGATTCATGGAAAGAGAAGCCTAACACCGAAAGGCGCAGAAATCCGTAACACCGCCGTTTCCGCGGCGGTCAGGCTGCGGCATGCCGTCGAGCTCACACTCCGCCGGCCGAGCGCATGCGTTCCCGCGACTGCAGTGCCCACCAGCGCTCGATGCTCGCCCGCAGGCCCGCGGCATCCAGGCCTGCGGCCGCGAGGCAACCCTCGCGCGAGCCATGCGCGATGAAGCGGTCAGGGATGCCGAGCTGCAGCAGCGGCAGCGACAAGCCCTCGGCGGCGAGCAGCTCGACCACCGCCGAGCCCGCGCCGCCGAGCACTGCGTTCTCCTCGATGGTGATGAGTGCGCGATGGCGTGCGGCAAGCGTGAGGACCAGCTCCTCGTCGAGCGGCTTGATGAAACGCATGTTGACGAGTGTGGCGTCGAACGCTTCGGCGATCGCCGCCGCCGGAGCGAGCAGTGCGCCGAAGGCGAGCAGCGCGAGTCCACTCTTGCCCTCGCGCCGCAGCTGCGCCTTGCCGAGCGGCAGCGCGCTCATCTCACTGACCACCGGCACTCCCGGGCCGCTGCCGCGCGGATAACGCACGATGGCCGGGCAGGCGAGGGTGGTTGCGGTATAAAGCATCTGCCGGCACTCGTTCTCGTCCGCCGGCGCCATGATCACGGTGTTGGGTATGCAGCGCGCGAACGAGAGGTCGTAGCTGCCCTGGTGAGTCGCTCCGTCACTGCCGACGAGACCCGCGCGGTCCACCGCGAATACGACCGGCAGGTTCTGTAACGCCACATCGTGGATGAACTGATCGTAGGCACGCTGCAGGAAGGTCGAGTAGATGGCGACCACGGGTTTCAGGCCCGCCGTCGCGAGCCCAGCCGCGAAGGTCACCGCGTGCTGCTCGGCGATGGCGACGTCGAAGTAACGGTCCGGATAGCGCCGCGAAAACTCCACCAGTCCCGAGCCCTCGCGCATGGCAGGAGTGATGCCGATGACGCGCGGGTCGGCCGCCGCCATGTCGCACAGCCACTGGCCGAAGATCTGCGAGTAGGTCGGCCCGGTGCTCTTCTCCTTGAAAATGGTGCCGCTCGCCGGGTCGAACGGCCCCGGTCCGTGCCATTTGATCGGGTCGGCTTCCGCCGGTGGGTAGCCCTTACCCTTGCGCGTCACGACGTGCAGGAACTGCGGCCCGCGCAGCTTCTTGATGTTGCGCAGCGTACGCACCAGCGCGTTCACGTCGTGCCCGTCCATGGGACCGATGTAGTTGAAGCCCAGCTCCTCGAAGAGGGTCCCGGGCAGCACCATGCCCTTGAGATGCTCCTCCGAGCGCCGCGCCAGCTCCCACACCGCGGGCATCGGCCGCAGCACTTTCTTGCCGCCTTCGCGCAGGTGTGCATAGACACGGCCGGACAATGCGCGCGCGAACTGGTTGGAAAGTGCCCCGACGTTCTCGGAGATCGACATGTCGTTGTCGTTGAGGATCACGAGCAGGTCCGCCGGGAGCGAGCCGGCGTGATTGAGCGCCTCGAACGCCATGCCGGCGGTCATCGCGCCATCACCGATGATGGCGACCACGCGGCGGGTCTCTCCGGCGCGCGCCGCAGCCACGGCCATGCCGAGGGCTGCCGAGATGGAAGTGCTCGAATGCCCGACGCCGAAGGTGTCGTACTCGCTCTCCGCCCGCGACGGGAAAGGAGCAAGGCCGCCGTCCTGCTTGATGGTGTGCAGGCGGTCGCGGCGCCCGGTGAGCACCTTGTGGGGATACGCCTGGTGGCCGACATCCCACACCAGACGGTCGTGCGGCGTGTCATAGATGTAGTGAAGCGCTATGGTGAGCTCGACCGTCCCGAGGCCCGCCGCGAAATGACCGCCGCGGGTGCTCACGGTCTGGATGAGGAACTCGCGCAGCTCCCCTGCCAACGCAGTGAGCTTGCTCGCCGGCAGCTGCCGCAGGTCAGCCGGTTGCGCGATTCCCGATAGCAGCGGGTACTTGTCCGTGGCCTCGCTCATCGTGTCAGTTTACACGGGCAGCTGCCGAGGGCCGAGCGGAGGTGCGGCGCGGGGCCGGCTGCAGCGCAGCTCACCGCCGCTCAGCTCGCCCGGTTGACGATGAAGTTGGCGAGCTGCACCAGTGCGGTGCTGCGGCCGCCGAGCGGAGCGAGCGCGGCTATTGCATTGTCGCGCAGGTCCCGCGCCCGCGTGCGGGCGTGCTCGAGCCCGACGGTGCTCGGGTAAGTGGGCTTGGAATGTGCGGCATCGGCGCCGGTTGACTTGCCGAGCACTGCCGGATCGCCCTCGACATCGAGGATGTCGTCCTGGATCTGGAAGGCGAGACCGATGTCGGCACCGAAGCGCTCGAGGCCCGCCAGCTCCGCTCCGCCGCTGACGCCTGCCGCGAGCGCGCCGAGCAGCACGCTGCCCTGAATCAGGGCACCGGTCTTGCGGCGGTGCATGTCCTCGATCGCGGTCACCGTCAGCGTCTGGCCCACCGCGGCGAGATCCACCGCCTGACCGCCGGCCATGCCGCTCGTGCCGGTGGCGCGTGCCAGCACGCGGATCATCTCGAGCCGCAACGGCGCGCTCGCGCCCGAGAGCGGCTCGCTCGCCAACACCGCGAAAGCGAGCGCCTGCAGTGCATCGCCGACCAGGATCGCCGTCGCTTCGTCGTAGGCGCGGTGACAGGTGGGACGTCCACGCCGCAGATCATCATCGTCCATCGCCGGCAGGTCATCATGCACGAGGCTGTAGACGTGTATCAGCTCGACCGCGGCGGCCGGCGCATCGAGCTGCGCGAGCGGCGCGCCGAGCGCTTCGCCGGTCAGGTACACCAGCGTCGGTCGCAGCCGCTTGCCCGCGCCGAGCACGCTGTAGCGCATGGCCTCACGCAGCCGCACCGTGCCCGACTCCGGCAATGACAGGGTGCGCTCGAGCACGCGCTCGATCCGGGCCCGGCACTCGGCGACGCGCGCTGCGAAAGCTTTCGCCTCCGTGGCTCCACTGGTCACGGGCGTTGCACTCACTCCCTGTCCACGTTCCCGGCGCTGTTGGCTTCGCCGGTCTCCTCGAAGGGTTGCAGTTCGGGCTGCCCGCTGCGCTTCAGGAGAATCTCCACCTTCTGTTGCGCCGCCTGCAGGCACGCCTGGCAGTGCCGCGTAAGTGCCACGCCCCGCTCGAACGTCCGCAGCGCCTCATCGAGCGGCACATCCCCATGTTCGAGACGCTCCACGAGGCTCTCGAGCTCCGCCAGTGCCTTCTCAAAATCAATGGGTTTGTTGTCGGTTGACACGTGTCACCTGGCGCGGGGCAGCTGCCCGAGGGCGCGCAACGTTACACAGGGGCGCTGGCAAGGGTCAACGCGGGGGTTGCGCCCGGCGCAGGGTTGCGCCCCCGGCAGGAGGACGATAGAGTCCCGCACCAGCATTAGACCCAGTCTAAGTGAGGAGCGACATGGATCTCAAAGGCAGCAAGACGGAGAAGAATCTGAAGGATGCGTTCGCCGGGGAGTCGCAGGCCAATCGGCGCTACCTGTACTTCGCCCAGAAGGCTGACGTGGAAGGCTTCAACGACGTGTCCGCAGTGTTCCGCTCGACCGCGGAAGGCGAGACCGGCCACGCCCACGGTCATCTCGAATACCTGGAGACGGTCGGTGATCCCGCCACCGGCCTGCCGATCGGTGAGACGCGCCTGAACCTGAAGGCTGCGATCGCCGGTGAGACGCACGAGTACACCGATATGTACCCGGGAATGGCGAAGAGCGCGCGCGAGGAAGGTTTCGGTGAAATCGCCGACTGGTTCGAAACGCTCGCGAAGGCCGAGCGCTCGCACGCCAATCGGTTCCAGAAGGCCCTCGACGGCATCTGAGAGGCTCGCGGACGATTGTCTCCGGTGGGCTGCCATCCCCCCGCGGCGCCTGCGGGCCTCGGGCCCTGCGGCGTGCACATGATCGGTTGATGCCCTCATGAGCACTACACCTGCCGGCACCGGCGCAGGGGAAGGCAGTCTCGAGGCGCCGACGCGGCATCCGCTCGACTGGCGCAGCGAATCCTTCTACGACACCACCGCGCTCGATCGCGAGCTCGAGCGTGTATTCGACATCTGTCACGGCTGCCGCCGTTGCTTCAGCCTGTGCAACGCCTTTCCGACGCTCTTCGATGCGGTTGACGCCACCGATGCCGGCGAGGTCGCAGCGCTCGACCGGAAAGTGTTCTGGCAGGTCGTGGATCACTGCTACCTGTGCGACATGTGCTTCATGACCAAGTGCCCATACGTGCCGCCGCACCCCTGGAATGTCGACTTCCCGCACCTGATGCTGCGCGCCAAGGCAGTGCGTGCACGCCGCGGGGGCCTCGGCTGGCGCGAGCGGGTGCTGGCCGCGACCGATACCGTAGGCGCCTTCGCCGGGATCCCGGTCGTGGTGGAAGCGGTCAACGCGTTCAGTGCCTCGAGCGTCGGGCGCAAGGTTCTGGAGAAGGTTCTCGGCGTCGATCGCAGCGCGCCTCTTCCCACCTTTCACGCGCGCACCGCGCGACAGCGCCTCGCGGGAGTTGGCACCGTGCGCGATGCGACCGCGGCCGACGGTGCAGGCGATCCCGCCATTCAACGGCGCACCGTCACGAGCGGTAAGGTCGCAGTGTTCACAACCTGCTACGGCAATCGCAACGAGCCCGAACTCGCCGAAGACCTGGTGGCCGTGCTCGAGCACAACGGCATCGAAGTCGCCCTGCTGAGCACGGAGCGCTGCTGCGGCATGCCGCGGCTCGAGCTCGGTGATCTCGAGGGAGTTGCACGCCTCAAGGAACGCAACATCCCGCAGCTGCTCGCAGCGGTCGCGGCAGGCTACGACATGCTCGCGCCCATTCCCTCCTGCGTCCTCATGTTCAAGCAGGAGTTGCCGCTCATGTTTCCCGAGGATGCCGCAGTGCGGCGGGTCGCGGCGCGCATGTTCGATCCGTTCGAGTACCTGATGCTGCGCCATGCGGCCGGCCTCTTGCGCACGGACTTCAAGGTGTCGCTCGGCAAGGTGAGTTACCACGTACCTTGCCACCTGCGGGTGCAGAACATCGGGCTGAAGACGCGCGACCTGCTGCGCCTCATCCCCGGTAGCAGCATCGACACCATCGAACGCTGCTCGGGTCACAACGGCACCTACGGCGTGAAAGCGCGCTTTCGCGCCGCATCGATGCGCATCGGACGGCCGGTCGTGCAGCGCGTCGAGAGCGCGGGTGCCGAGCACTATGCGAGCGACTGCCCAATGGCCGGACACCAGATCGAGAGCGGTCTCGGCACAGCGAAGCCCCCGGAGCATCCCCTGCGGCTGCTGCGGATCGCCTACGGGCTATGATGATCTCTCCAGGCTGAGGCAAGGAGCGCGCGTGGACAAACTCTCCGCAGCGGATCTCATGTCGCTCGAGCAGTATGCGCGCGAGCGGCCCGCATTCCGCGCACACGTGTTGCAGCACAAGACCGAGCGGCAGCTCGCGGTGGGTCCTAACGCGACCTGGTGCTTCGAGGATCGGCTCACCGTGCAGTACCAGGTGCAGGAAATGCTGCGCGCCGCGCGCGTGTTCGAGCCCGAGGGCATCGCGGAGGAGCTCGACGCCTATAACCCTCTGATCCCCGATGGCGGCAACTGGAAAGTGACGCTGCTGCTGGAGTTCGACGCCGCCGAGCGACCGCGCGCACTGGCGCAGCTCAAGGGCGTCGAGGACCGCTGCTGGGTGCAGGTCGCCGGCCACGGGCGGGTGTTCGCGATCGCGGATGAGGACCTCGAGCGTGAGAATGAGCAGAAGACTTCCGCAGTTCACTTCCTGCGCTTCGAGCTCGCGGCCGACATGGTCGCGAGCCTGCGCGGCGCAGCGGCGCTCGGCATCGGCATCGATCACGAGCACTATCGTCACGAAGTACAGGTGCCGCCGGCGGTGCGACGCTCGCTCACCGCCGACCTTCAGGGCATCCCATGAAATTTCGCTTGCCGTGCGCGATGGGCGTACGACGCTCAGCAAGACGCGAAATTTCCTGGCGACCTAAGCGCTGGCGCCCCGCGCCGCGCCGCGCCCTGATAAGATCCGCGCCGCGCCTGCAGCCGGCGAGCGCCCTGCGCCGGGGAGGCGCTGCGCCCTTGAGGCGTCCACCACGGAGACTTAGCGCGCGGGATGAGTCAGTCTTACACGGCTTCCGATATCGAGGTCCTCTCCGGCCTCGAGCCCGTCCGCCGCCGGCCGGGCATGTATACCCACACGCAGCGGCCCAATCACCTCGCGCACGAGGTCATCGACAACAGCGTCGATGAGGCGATCGCCGGTTACTGCAAGCAGATCGACGTGGTGCTGCACAAGGACGGCTCGCTGGAAGTGGCCGACGATGGCCGCGGCATGCCGGTCGATATCCATCCAAAGGAGAAGGTGAGCGGCGCCGAGCTGATCCTGACGCGCCTGCACGCCGGCGGGAAGTTCTCCGACAAGACCTACCAATTCTCCGGCGGCCTGCACGGCGTCGGCGTGTCGGTCGTCAACGCGCTCTCGAAACACCTCGAGTGCTGGATCAAGCGCGGCGGCAAGGAATACAACATCAGCTTCAAGGACGGCAAGATCGCCTCCAAGCTCGAGGAGACCGGCACGGTCGGCCAGCGCAATACCGGCACGACCATCCGCTTCTGGCCGGACCCCAAGTTCTTCGACTCGGACAAATTCTCTGTTCCGCAGCTGAAGCACACGCTGAAAGCCAAGGCGGTGCTGTGTCCGGGGCTGCGTGTCACGTTCAGGAACGAAGCGAGCGGTGAGAAAGACGAGTGGTTCTACACCGGCGATCTCGGCGCGTACCTCATCGAGGAGCTCGGCAAGCACGAGCGCATTCCGGCGGAGCCGATCACCGGCACGCGCACCGGCGATGACGACGCGGTCGGCTACGCACTGTGCTGGGCTCCGGATGCGGAGACCTCGTTCGGCGAAAGCTACGTGAATCTCATCCCCACCCCCGAGGGCGGCACGCACGTGAACGGCCTGCGCGCCGGAGTCGCGCAGGCAGTGCGCGAGTTCTGCGAGTTTCGCAACCTCGTCCCCCGCGGCATCAAGCTCAGTCCCGAGGACGTGTGGGACAAGGCGAGCTACGTGCTGTCGGTGAAGATCCGCGAGCCGCAGTTCGCGGGGCAGATGAAGGAACGTCTCGGCTCACGCGACGCTGCGCCGCTCGTGGAAAGCTTTGCGCGCGACTCGCTGGCGCTATGGCTCAACCGCCATCCCGATGCGGGCGAGCGCATCGCGCAGTTCGCGATCGCCAACGCGCAGGAGCGCGCCCGTGCCGCGCAGCGCGTGGTGCGCAAGCGCCTCACCGGAGGCCCCGCGCTCCCGGGCAAGCTCGCCGACTGCACCTGCGCGGAGCCGCAGCGCTCGGAGCTGTTCCTGGTGGAGGGCGACTCCGCGGGCGGCTCGGCGAAGCAGGCGCGCGACAAGGACTTCCAGGCCATCATGCCGCTGCGCGGCAAGATCCTGAACACCTGGGAGCTCGATGCGGGCGAGATCGCCGCCAGCGAAGAAGTGCACAACATCAGCGTAGCGCTGGGGGTCGAGCCCGGCTCGAGCAATCTCTCGCAGCTGCGCTACCACAAGATCTGCGTCCTGGCAGACGCCGACTCCGACGGGCAGCACATCGCGACGCTGCTGTGTGCGCTGTTCCTGCGCCACTTCCGGCCGCTCGTGACGCACGGCCACGTGTACGTCGCCATGCCGCCGCTCTACCGCGTCGATGCCGGCAAGCAGGTGTACTACGCCCTCGATGACGCCGAGCGCGATGCACTGCTGAAGAAGATCGAGAAGGACAGTCCGCGCACCAAAGCGACGGTGACGCGCTTCAAGGGACTCGGCGAGATGAATCCGGCACAGCTGCGTGAGACCACCATCGATCCACGCACCCGGCGCCTGGTGCAGCTCACCATCGACGGCAAGGACAACACCGACAAGCTGATGGACATGCTGCTCGCCAAGAAGCGCGCCGCCGACCGGCGTGAGTGGTTGGAGGAGAAGGGCAACCTGGCGGAGGTGCAGGTCTAACCATGGCGCCGGAGAACCAGGAACTGAATTTCGAGGGCATCGAGCGGCAGCCGCTCGCCACCTTCACCGAGAAGGCTTACCTCGACTACTCGATGTACGTCATTCTCGACCGTGCATTGCCCGCGCTCGGCGATGGCCTGAAACCGGTGCAGCGGCGCATCGTGTACGCGATGAGCGAGCTCGGGCTGTCGGCGGTCTCCAAGCACAAGAAGTCCGCGCGCACCGTGGGCGATGTCATAGGCAAATTCCACCCGCACGGCGATTCGGCCTGCTACGAGGCGATGGTGCTGATGGCGCAATCCTTCGCCTATCGCTATCCGCTCATCGACGGGCAGGGCAACTGGGGCTCGCAGGACGACCCCAAATCCTTCGCCGCCATGCGCTACACGGAAGCGAAGCTCACGAAGTACGCCGACGTGCTGCTCGGGGAGCTTTCCGACGGCACGGTCGACTGGACCACCAACTTCGACGGTACGCTGGAAGAGCCGGCGTTACTGCCGGCGCGCCTGCCGAATCTGCTGTTGAACGGCACCTCGGGGATAGCGGTCGGCATGGCGACCGACATACCGCCGCACAACCTGCGCGAGGTCGCTGCCGCCGCCACCCATCTGCTCGAGGAGCCCGAGGCGACGACCGCCGCGCTCATGAAGCATGTCAAGGGCCCGGACCTGCCGACGGGTGCGGAGATCATCTCCCCGCGTGCCGATCTCAAGGAGTTCTACGAAAAGGGCGTCGGCACTTTCAAGGCGCGCGCCACCTGGGAGATCGAGGATGGCAACGCGGTCATCACGGCATTTCCCTACCAGGTGTCGCCCACGCGTGTGCAGGAACAGATCGCCGAGCAGATGCGCGGCAAGAAGCTGCCGATGGTCGAGGACCTGCGCGATGAGTCCGATCACGAGAACCCGACGCGGCTCGTCATCGTGCCGCGCTCCAATCGTATCGATCTCGTCGAGGTGATGAACCACCTGTTCGCCACCACCGACCTCGAGCGCAACTACCGCGTCAATCTCAACATCATCGCGCTCGATGGGCGGCCGCGGGTGATGAGCCTCAAGGAGGTGCTGAGCGAGTGGCTCGAGTTCCGCACGACCACCGTCACGCGCCGCCTGCAGCATCGCCTGGAGAAAGTCACGCGGCGGCTGCACATCCTCGATGGTCTGTTGATCGCATTCCTCAACCTCGATGAGGTGATCCGCATCATCCGCCGCGAGGATGAGCCGAAGCCGATGCTGATGAAGCGCTTCAAGCTCTCCGACGAGCAGGCGGAGGAGATCCTCAACACCCGCCTGCGCCACCTGGCGAAGCTCGAGGAGATGAGGATCCGCGAGGAGCAGAAGGCGCTCGCCGCCGAACGCGAGGAGCTCGAGGCGCTGCTGAAGAGCAAGGCGAAGCTGAAGAAGCTCATCGCCAGCGAGATCCGCGCCGATGCCGAGAAGTACGGCGACGAGCGGCGCACCAAAATCATCGAGCGCGAGGCGGCGCAGGCCATCGATGAGACCAGCCTCATCCCGAATGAGCCGGTGACGGTGGTGCTCTCGACCGGCGGCTGGGTGCGCTCGGCGAAGGGCCACGACGTCGAGCCGGGTGCTCTCTCGTACAAGAGCGGCGATGCGTTCCAGGCGCTCGCGCGCGGCCGCAGCCTGCAGGCCGCCGTGTTCATCGACAGCACCGGCCGCACCTACACGCTGCCGGCTCACTCGCTCCCATCCGCGCGTGGCTACGGCGAGCCGCTCTCCGGACGACTCGACCCGCCCGATGGCGCGAAATTCGCGGGCGTCATGATCGGGGATCCGGAGGATCTCTGGCTGCTCGCGAGCGATGCGGGATACGGGTTCACGGCGCGGCTGAAGGATCTGATCACCGACCGGCGTGCCGGCAAGGTGGTGCTCAACGTGCCGGAGAATGCGCACGTGCTTGCGCCAGCACCGGTTCTGTCCGTGGAGTCGCTCTTGGCGGTGGTCTCGAGCGAGGGGAAGCTGCTCGCCTTCCCGGTAGGGGAGGTGCCGGAGATGCCGCGCGGCAAGGGCAACAAGCTCTACGACATTCCTTCGAAGAAAGCGGCCGCCCGGCAGGAACTCATGACCGCCGTGGCCGTGGTGCCGCCCGATGCGAGCCTCATTCTGTGGTCGGGTGACCAGCAGAAAACCATCGAGTGGCGCGACCTAAAGGATTATGTCGGCCAGCGTGCCCAACGCGGCGCAGTCCTCAAGCGCGGCTGGCCACGCAAGATCACGCGCATGGAAGCCCGTCAGCGCGCACCGGCGGGCTGAGCCGCGCGATTCCACAGGTCCCGTGCCGGCCCTCCATGCCGGCAACTGAGGCTGGACCATATTTGCGAATAGGAATGATTCTCATTACGATTTGAGACTACCGGCCCCCAGCAAAAGGTAGCCGGGCCGTCATTGCACACGGAACCGCCCGCCATGAACCCCACTTCGCAAGCCCCCATCCCCGGAACACGCCGTCGGCTGCTCTCGCTTCTCATCCCGCTGGTCAGCCTCTGGAGCTGCGCCCAGGCGGCGACTGCGGCTGAGGACCCCACCGTCCGCGCGTTGCAACAGCAGCTCGAGCAGGTACAGGCGACCCTGCAGCAGCTCGCGCAGGAGAATCGCTCGCTGCGCGAGCATCAGGAGGAGCTCGACCGCAAGCTCGCCGAGCTCAGGGCCGCCGCGGCCCCAGTTGCCACGGCGCAGACAGCCCCCGCGGGCGCTGCGAGCGGCTCGGCGCTGGCCGAGTCCGCTCCGGTGCAGAACGCCTCCGCGTTGCCAGCCCCGGCCGCGTCCTCCGCGACAGGAGGTCTCCCCGCCTCCCTTGGCAACGGACTGCGGCTGTGGGGCTACGGCGAGGTCTATTACACACATCCCACCCGTGAGCCGAGCGAGACGCGGGCCGATCTCGCCCGCGCGGTGTTCGGGATCGGTTACGCCTTCGATGAGCGCACGGAATTCAACTCCGAGTACGAAGTCGAGCACGCCGTGTCCTCGGCCGGGGACGTCGGGGAGTTCGAGGTGGAGCAGTTCTACCTCGACCGGCGCCTCAACGACGCCGTGACAGTGCGCGCGGGTCTGTTGCTGATGCCCTTCGGCTTCATCAACGAGCATCACGAGCCCACCAGCTTCTACGGCGTGCAGCGCAACTTCGTCGAGACGCTCATCATCCCGAGCACCTGGCGCGAGGGTGGCTTCAATCTGCACGGCGATACCGCGGCAGGTTTCCTCTGGAATGTCGGCCTCACGACTGGCTTCGATTTCTCCAAGTGGAATTTCGCCCCGCAGTCCCCGCCTTACAATAGCGCGCTCGAGCTCGAAAACAGCGGCATCGCACCACTGCAGGCGACGCATCAGGAGCTCGCGCTCGCCAATGCGCACAACCTCTCGCAGTATCTCGCGCTCGGCTATTACGGCGTCCCGGGTCTGACGCTCGGAGCGGCGATCAGCACGGGTAAAGCGGTGCCGGTGCCGGCACCCGCCGGGGCGGAGAATGGCGGCGACCCCCGTGTGACGCTCTGGGAAGGCCACGCACGCTGGACTCCCGGGCGTTGGGATCTCGCGGCCCTCTACGCCCGCGGAGGGGTGAGTCATACCGCCAGCGCGAATGCCGCCAACCCCGGCTCACCGAACCCGATTCCCGCCTCGTTCTACGGCTACTACCTGCAGGGGGCGTACGGGTTATGGCAGAGGGGCGACTACCGTCTGAACCCGTTCGTGCGGTTCGAGCGCTACAACATGGGGGCGAGCTACGAGGGCACCACCGGGCCCACGATCCCGGATGCGTTGTGGCCCGAGAATCACGATCGCGTGTGGACGGCGGGCGCCAACTTCTACATCGGGCCGCACGTCGTGCTCAAGGGAGACTACCAGTGGTTCCAGGTAAACCCGGGATTCAACCGCTTCGATCTGGGACTCGGGGTGAGCTTCTGAGCGGCACCGACGGCCGGCGTCGGCGCCGCCTCAGCGTTCGGCGCGCAGCACCACTTCTTCGGGCTCGTTGACGAAGTAGCCCTGGATATATTGCACGCCGAGCTGCCACAGCACGGCCATGGTGTTGGCGTCCTCGACGCGCTCGCCGATGGTGCGGATGTTGCGGCGGCGCGCCGCCTCGACCAGCGCCCGCACCTTCATCTGCAGCTGCGGATCGGCGGAGAGCCCCTGAATGATGGTGCCGTCGATCTTCACGAAGTCGAGCGGCACCGACTCCAGCAGTCCGGCACTGTCGCGCCCTGCGCCAAAACCCTCGATGGCGAAGCGGAAGCCGCGCTCGCGCAAGGCCGCGGCGAGCGCCGTGACCTGCGGCACGTAGCTCGCCGCACTTTCCTCTGTGGTCTGGAAGCACAGCCGCTGAGGCTCCGCGCGGCTCGAGCGCAGGTGGTTGGCCAGCCACTCCGTGAAGGCGCTGTCGCGTACGGTCTCCTTCGAGAGCCGCACGAACAGGCACTCGGGTTTTTTCTGCGCCGCGAACGACAGTGACGCTCCCACCACCCAGCGGTCGATGTTCTTCAGCAGATCATTGCGACCGGCGGCCGCCATGAATTCCGAGGGCAGCACCTCGCGGCCCTGACTGTCGATCATGCGCACCAGCACATCGAACATCCCCGCGTCCTCGCCCTGCAGGCTCGCGATCGGCTGCTGCACCAGGCGGAAGCGGTTCTCCATCAGCGCCGCCTTGATGTGCTTCACCCACACCTTGTCATAGGACATCACGCGGCTGTCGTTGTCGGCGCGGTCGGATGACATGGTCTGGTTACCCCCGCGCGCGGCGCCCTTGCGTACGCACTCGAGTGCATCGGCGATCACGGCATCGAGCTGCACCTCACCCGGGGACACGACCGAGAGGCCAATGGTGCAGGTCACCGACACGGATTTGTCGCGGATACGCATGACATGCTTGTGCACGCGCGCCAGCAGCCGCTCGCTCCAGGCGTTGATGTCGTTCTCGTTGCCGCGCTCGAGCAGGGCGAGAAAACGCACCCCGCCGAAGCGGCCGGCCAGCTCCTTCGGGTGGAGCGTGGCCTTGAGCAGCCGACCGACCTCGACCAGGACTTCCTCGCTCGCGGTGGCGCCGATCACGCGTTCGAGGGCAGCGAACTTGTCGACCTTGATGAGCGCGACGCAGCGCATGCCGCCGGGGGAGGGGATCGCAAGCCGCTCGGCGAGCGCCTCGAGCAGCTCGCTGCGGCGCAGGAGTCCACCGACACTCTCGGCGCGCGGCGCCGCGAGGATGGCCCTCTCGATGATGCGCGTCTCTTCGCGCGGCCTCGAGGGCACCACGAGCCGTACGCACGGCTCGCCATCCTGCTCGCCGAGGGCGAGCGTCATCTCGACGGGCAGCACGGTCCCATCGGCCAGCAGCGCGTTGGCGCGCAGCGGGTGATCGCTCCAGCGCCCCTGGAGGCACGCGGCGAGTGCGCCGCGGAGCGCGGCGTGAGTGGACTCCTCGAACAGGTCCATGACCGGCTGTCCCGTCATCCCTTCCTCGACGCCGAAGAGCTCGAGCCACGCCGGGTTGGCCTCGATGACGATGCCTTCCTGCACCTGGATGATGGCATCGTTCGAGCGCTGCAGCACGGTGTCGAGCTGACTGCGTGCGTCGTGCGCGGATTTCACGGTGGCATCGAGCGTGCGCTCGATGCGGAACACGCGCAGCTCGCGCATCACCACCGCCTGCAGCCGGGCGGGGCTGGCGAGCGTCACCACATCGCGCGCGCCGAGCGCGAGGGCCGCGGCAATACGCTCCTCATCGACGGCCGGGGCGAGCTCGAGCACCGGCACCCTCGGGGCGAGCTGATCGCGCACACGCATGACCGCCTCGAGCTCGCCCGCACCTGCGGTGACGTGCACCAGCAGCTCGGGATTGAGCTGCGTGAGGGCATCTCCGAGATCTCGCAAGGCCGGAATCCAGGTGCAGTGCGCCGGCTGACCGGCACGGCGCAGCAGGCTGTTGATGGCCTCGACCGGATCGCGCGCAGAGCTGAGCACGATGAGCGGAACGGCGTTCGGCTCGTTCAAGAAGGCCTCCCTGGTGCGCGCGCGAGTGCGGCGCATTCTAGCACCGCGTTATGTGCGGTCCGCGTGAGCCGCCTCGCGGAACCGGCGGCGCAGGTGCCAACGAGCCTGTGGCGGCCGGCACCGGCGGCGGTGCGGCTGGCGGGCCCTAGGGGATGCCGCTATCATACGCGGCCCTTTTGAGCGGGCCGCGCATTCGGGCCGGTCCCGTCGCGAGAAGCAGCCATGGCCAGTTACACCACCAGTGAGATCCGCGGGGGTCTCAAAGTCCTGCTCGATGGCGATCCATACACCGTCATCGAGAACGAGTTCGTCAAGCCCGGCAAGGGGCAGGCCTTCAACCGCATCAAGGTGCGTAACCTGAAGACCGGACGCACGATCGAGCGCACCTTCAAATCGGGTGAATCGCTCGAGGCGGCGGACGTCGTCGACACCGAGATGCAGTACCTCTATCAGGACGGGGACTTCTGGCATTTCATGGTGCCGGACAACTTCGAGCAGTACACCGCCGGCAAGTCCGCGGTGGGCGAGAGCGCCCAGTGGCTCAAGGACGGGGTGGTGTGCATCGTCACGTTGTGGAACAACGTGCCGCTCCTCGTGACTCCACCGCCGCACATCGAGCTGAAGGTCGTGGAGACCGATCCGGGCCTGCGGGGTGATACCGCCACCGGCGGGCAGAAGCCCGCGAAGCTCGAGACGGGCGCGGTGGTGCGTGTTCCCCTCTTCATCAACGAAGGTGAAGTGATCCGCATCGACACGCGCACCGGACAATACATCTCGCGCGCCAAGCAGTAGCGCGCCCGCGCCGGCGGGTCGAGCCCGGCAGTCGACACGCTTCTCCGCGAATAGTTAGGTGAATGCCTAACTAAACGGGCGGGAACATGTGAGAACCCAGGCGGCCGACGGCCGCGCCCCATCAGGCCGCCACGGTGCCGGCGGTGGCACGCGCCGCGCTGCGCGCGCGCCATATGCCGTCGGCAGCGTAGATCAGCAGCGCCACCCAGATCAGTGCGAAGCCCGCGGCGACTGCGGGCCCGAAGCTCTCGTGGAAGAAGACCACGCCGCACAGCAACTGCAGGCTCGGTGCGATGTACTGCAGCACTCCGACGGTCGAGTACGGCAGCAGACGTGCCCCGTACGCAAAGAGGAACAGCGGGATAGCGGTGATCAGCCCGCTGCCAATCAGCAGCGCCGCGGTGACGCGCCCCTCAACGGTCAATGCTCCGCTGCCGGCCGACTCACACCAGACAAGGTAACCGATCGCGAGCGGCAGGAGGAGCAGCGTCTCCGTCGTGAGGCCGGGGAGCGCGTCGACACTGATGATTTTGCGTACGAATCCATACAGTGAAAAATTCAGCGCCAGCGTGCAGGCGATCCACGGCGGCCGCCCGGCCAGCAGTGCGAGATACAGCACGGCGATCGCCGCAATACCGATCGCGGTCCACTGCGCGCGGTTCAGCCGCTCCCGCAGCGCGATCACGCCGAGCAGGACGTTCACGAGCGGGTTGATGTAGTAGCCGAGACTCGTGTCGACGATGTGGTTGTGCGTGACGCTCCACACGTACACCAGCCAGTTGCCGCTGATGAGGAGCGCGGTGAGCGCCAGCCGTGAGAGCAGGTCCGGGCGGGTGAATGTCACCGCTAGAAGCCCGAGCTGCCCACGCAGGAGCATCCACACGACCAGAAACACCGACGACCAGGCAATGCGGTGCGCGATCACCTGCAGTGCCGGCACGCCGCTCAGGGGGTGGAGATAGACCGGGAACAGTCCCCAGATGGTGAAAGCCGCCGCGGCCGCTGCAAGCCCGCGGGGCGAAAGACGCGCGGCGGTCATCGGTCAGCGGGTGGGGCGTGCAGCACTCGCGGCCACCAATAGCGCCGCGAGCGTCTCCAGACCGCGGGCGTCGGCCTCATCGAAGCGCCCCGCGACGGGGCTGTCGACATCGAGCACACCGATGAGCGTGCCGGCCTCGAGGAGCGGCACCACGATCTCCGCCCGTGAAGCCGCATCGCAGGTGATGTGCCCCGGGAATTTCTGCACGTCCGGCACCACGAGCGTGCGCCGCTGCGCCGCGGCAGCCCCGCACACGCCCTGGCCCAGGCCGATGCGCACGCAGGCGGGCTTGCCCTGGAAGGGGCCGAGAACCAGCTCGGTGCCGCGCAGGAAATAGAACCCGGCCCAGTTGACGGCCGGGAGCGCAGCGAAGATCAGCGCGGCGGTGTTGGCGGCGTTGGCGATGCGATCGCTTTCGCCCGCGAGGAGCCCGGTGAGATCCTGCGCGAGACGCGCGTAGTCTCCGGGCTTGTCAAGGAAGTCGTAGCGTTGGGCTGTGTAGCTCATGCAGTCATCTGCAGTGGGGAGACCATTCTCGCTCAGGCGCGCCCGGTCGGAAACGGCAGCACCTCTTCGATGTGTGCGGCGCCCACCGCCAGCATCAGTGCGCGGTCGAAACCGAGCGCGACCCCCGCACAGTCAGGCAAAGCGGGCAGGGCCGCGAGCAGCCGCTCATCGAGGGCGAACACCGGGAGTCTGAGCCGGCGCCGCCCGGCGTTGTCCCTCTCGAAACGCGCGCGCTGCTCGGCGGCCGCAGCGAGCTCGTGGAAACCATTGGCGAGCTCGATGCCCGCACAGTACAGCTCGAAGCGCTGCGCCACGCGCGCATCGCCCGGATCGAGCCGCGCGAGCGCGGCCTGACTCGCGGGATAGTCATGCACGAAAGTCAGGGCATCGCGGCCGAGGCGCGGCCCGACGATCGCTCCCATGAGGAGCTCGAGCCACTCATCGCGGGTGAGCGCACCGTCCGCGCCACCCTCCTTGCCCGCCCCGCCGAGCCCGAGCGGCTGCGCCGCTGCGGCGAGCGCAGTGTCTGGAGCCGTGAGAGGGTCCAGCGCCAGCTCGCGCAGGAACGCATCGCGGTAGCTGACGCGCTCGCTCGCGACCGGCGCCGCGGCACCGAGTAGCACTCTCACGAGCGCTTCCACCTCGTCCATGAGCTGCGCGAGAGAGAAGCCGACGCGGTACCACTCGATGAGCGTGAATTCCGGGTTGTGCAGGCGGCCGCGCTCCATGCCGCGCACCACGTGACAGACCTGGTAGATGTCGCCGCTGCCCGCTGCGAGCAGCCGCTTCATCGCGTATTCGGGCGAGGTGTGGAGGAAGAGCGGCGGTGTGTCCGGGTGAGCTGCCGGGTCCGGGCCCAGCCGCACGGTGGCCGAATGGATGTGCACATCGCTCACCGGGGCATTCACCACGAGGGGTGTATCCACCTCGGTTACCGCGCGTGCGGCAAAGAACTCGCGCACACGCCGCAGCAGCGCCGCACGCTGCCGCAGGCGCTCCGGGCCGGCGCTCGGGCGCCAGTCATCTCTAGCGCTCATGTCAGCCTCGCGATCGCCTCGCCCACGCGCACGGTGCTGCCGGGTGCGAGTGGCGCGAGCCAATCGGCCCTGCCCGCCGGGAGCAGGAGGATCACGGTCGAGCCCATGTTGAAGCGGCCGACCTCGGCGGCGCGGGCGAGCGTGAGGCTCGCGCGGCTCGCATCGAGCGGCAGCTCTGCGCGGCGCCGCGGCCGTCGCGGGGCCACCTCGCCGTGCCAGACGGTCGACATGCTGCCGACAAACAGCGCACCGATCAGCACCAGCGCAAAGGTGAGCGCTCCCGCGCCGAACATGCAGACCAGCCGCTCGTTGCGCGCGAAGAGCCCCGGCACACTCGCTGCGGTCGTGGCGTTGACGCTGAAGAGCTGCCCCGGAACGTACCAGGCGGCGCGCAGCGTGCCCTCGAGCGGCATGTGGATGCGGTGATAGTTGAAGGGCGCGAGGTAGAGCGTGGCGAACGCACCGCCGCGAAACGGCTCTGCCCAGGGGCCGTCCGTGGCGAGCAGCGACTCCAGGGTGTACGCGTATCCCTTCGCTTGCAACAGCCACGAGCCATCGAGCCGTCCGACCTGGCTCACCGTGCCATCGACCGGCGAGACGATGGCGGAGGGGTCGGAAGCCGTCGGGCGCGCGTCCGCGCGCAGCGCACGCGTGAAGAAAGCGTTGAAACTCTCGAAGGCGTAGGGATCGGGCTGCACGGCATCGCTCATGTCGGGATGAAATCGCCGGACGAAGGCGCCGATCAGCCCATCTTTCAGCCAACGCACGCGGCTGCGCGTGATCTCGTACGCAAGCGACGAGAGCAGGTGCTGCGGTAACAGGTACTGCAGGGCGACGAAAGCGCGCGCACTCGCGCTGTCGGCATCCACGGCAGTCATGCCGCAACGTGCCCCGGCGCCCAGAGGTAGGGCGCCGCGCGCGCCAAGTCGGCGCTAAGTGCCGCGACATCGAAGGGTGGGGTGAAGATGGCCACGATGTGCGCGGCGTCATCGAGCACGAACACGACCGCGGAATGGTCCATGGTGTAGTCGCCACCGGGGAGCTCGACGCGATTCACCGCTACGCCGAAGTTGGCCGCGAGCCGCGCGATCGTCTGCGCATCTCCGGTCAGTCCCTGGAACTTCGGGTCGAAGGCGTGGACGTACGGCCCGAGCACCGACGGAGTATCGCGTTGCGGGTCGACACTGACGAGGAGCACGCGCAGTCCCCTGACCGCCGCGCGCGAGCGCACCTGCGCGAGCTTCAGCAGCGTCGTCGGACACACGTCCGGGCAGTGCGTGAAGCCGAAGAACACGAGCGTCGGCGCGCCGGTGAGATCGCGTCGCGTGAAGGCGCGGCCGCTCGTGTCGGTCAGCTGGAAGTCGATCACCGCCTTCGACTGCGGCAGCCATGTGCCGCTTGCCAGCTGCGGGCCTCCCCTGTCAAGTTGACGGGCGAGCCAGAAGCCGGCGAGTCCGGCGCAGAGCGCGGCCGCGAGGAGCAGCCAGCGGGCGCTTAGCGAGGTCATGCGGGAATTATTTCATACACGTTCGCACCGCGGGCGTGCACGGCGCGGCGGGCGGCGGGAGGCGCCCACCGTAGGCACGCTCATCGCGCGCGGCGCGGCACGTCTCAAGCGCGCACGCGTGTTCTTCGGCCATGGCGCCGACAATGCGCGCGATGAGGCCGCGGCGCTGGTACTGCACACGCTCGGGCTGCCGCACGCGGGGAGCGCCGCCTTCTATCGCCGCCGTGTCGGCCGCTCGGATGAGCGGAGCGTGCAGCAGCTTCTCACACGCCGCATCCGTGAGCGCGTGCCCGCGGTCTATCTCATCGGCTACACCTGGTTCGCCGGAGCGCGCATCGCGGTCGATGCGCGGGTACTCATTCCACGCTCGCCCATCGCCGAGCTGATCGAACGGCGCTTTGTGCCCTGGATCGAGCCGACACGGGTGCGGCGGGTGCTCGATGTCGGTACCGGCTCGGGCTGCATCGCGATCGCGTGTGCCCGTGCCTTGCCGCGCGCGCGAGTGGACGCCATCGACATCTCAGCGGAGGCTCTCGCGGTGGCGCGCATCAACGTGCGCCGTCACCGTCTCACGCGCCGCGTGCAACTCAAGAGGTCCGACCACTTCAGCGCCCTCGGCGACAGCGCGTACGATATCATCGTGGCCAATCCGCCCTACGTCGGGGCGCGCGAGCTGGCCGGCTTGCCGCCGGAGTACCGGCACGAGCCGCGTGTCGCGCTCGCGGCAGGTTCGTCCGGGCTCGACTCGGTGCGCCTCATCCTCGCGCAGGCGGCGCGGCACCTGCGGCCGCGCGGGCTGCTCATCGTCGAGGTGGGCAACACCGAGCACGCAGTGCGTCGCAGGTGGCGGCATTTACCCTTCCTGTGGCTCGAGTTCGAGCGCGGCGGGGGCGGGGTATTTCTGCTCACGCGAGAGCAGCTGCAGGCACACTAACGCGCACACGGGCTCATCCGCACTCATCAGCATGTCCGGCAATACCTTCGGGAAGCTCTTCACGGTCACCACTTTCGGTGAGAGCCACGGCCCCGCCATGGGGTGTATCGTCGATGGCTGCCCGCCCGGGCTACCGCTGAGTGAGGCTGACCTGCAGCAGGACGTCGATCGACGCCGCACCGGAACCTCGCACTTCGTGAGCCAGCGCCGCGAGGCCGATCAGGTGCGCATCCTCTCGGGTGTGTTCGAAGGGTGCACCACCGGCACTCCGATCGGCATCCTCATCGAGAATACCGACGCACGCTCGCGCGACTACGAGCAGCTGCGCGATCGTTTCCGCCCGGGGCACGCCGACTACACCTACCAGCAGAAGTACGGCGTGCGCGATCACCGCGGAGGCGGGCGCTCCTCGGCCCGTGAGACCGTCATGCGTACCGCCGCCGGTGCGATCGCGCGCCGCTATCTCGCGATGCGCCTCGGCGTACGCATCTACGGCTACCTCAGCCAGGTCGGGCCGCTCGTGCTCGAGCCCGTGGATCCGCCCTTTGCCTACCAGAACCCCTTCTTCTGTCCCGACCCCAAGCGCGTCAAGGAGATCGAGGACCTCATCTGGAACGTGCGCGGCCAAGGCGACTCGATCGGTGCCCGGGTGACAGTGGTCGCGAGCGGCGTGCCGCCGGGTCTCGGCGAGCCGGTGTTCGATCGGCTCGATGCGGATATCGCCCATGCGCTCATGAGCATCAACGCGGTGAAGGCGGTGGAGCTCGGCGCCGGGGTGCGCAGCGCCGCGCAGCGCGGCAGCGAGCATCGCGATGAGCTCACACCGGGCGGTTTTCGCAGCAACAACGCGGGCGGTGTGCTTGGCGGCATTTCATCGGGGCAGGAGGTGATTGCGCACCTGACGCTCAAGCCCACCTCCAGCATCCAGGTGCCGGGCAGCACCATCGATCTGGCCGGCAACGCGGTGGAGATCGTGACCACCGGGCGACATGATCCGTGCGTCGGCTTGCGTGCGACGCCGATCGCCGAGGCCATGCTCGCCATCGTGCTCATGGACCACTACCTGCGTCATCGCGCGCAGAACGCCGACGTGAAATCCACGACTCCGGATATCACGGCGCCGCGTGCCTGAGCGAAACGGCGCTCTGCCGAGGAGTGAAGCTCAATGGACAGACAGTTCGCCGTCGCAGTCATCGGCGCCACGGGGCTGGTCGGGGAGATGATGATCAACGTGCTGGATGAGCGCAGCTTCCCGGTCTCCCGGCTCTTCCCGCTCGCGAGCAACCGCTCTCTCGGTCGCAGCGTCAGCTTCCGCGGGCGCAGCTACCCGGTGAGCGAGCTCAACGGCTTCGATTTCGGGCAGTGCGACCTCGCGCTCTTCTCCGCCGGTGCCGCGGTCTCGCGCGAGCACGCCCCGCGCGCGGCGGCCGCGGGCTGCATCGTCATCGACAACACCTCGGAGTTCCGCTATCAGGAGTCAGTGCCGCTCGTCGTACCGGAGGTCAATCCGCAGGCGCTCGCGGGTTTCGGCGCGAGCGGCATCATCGCCAACCCCAATTGCTCGACGATTCAGCTCGTGGTGGCTCTCAAGCCGCTGCACGATGAGGCACGGCTCGAGCGCGTCGAGGTGGCGACCTATCAGTCGGTTTCGGGCGCGGGCCGCGAGGCGGTGGAAGAGCTTGCGCGGCAGTCGATCGCCGTGCTGAGCGGCAAGGGCCCCGCACAAACGCACGGCGGGGCGAAGCCGATCGCCTTCAACTGCGTGCCCCACATCGATGCGTTTCAGGAGAACGGTTATACGCGCGAGGAGATGAAGATCGTCTGGGAGACGCGCAAGATCCTCGGGGAGCCGCAGCTGCGCGTGAATGCGACCGCGGTGCGGGTGCCGGTGTTCTACGGGCACTCGGAGGTGGTGCACCTCGAGACCGCGCGCCCATTGTCGGCCGCCAAGGCGCGTCAACTGCTGGAAAATGCGCCAGGCATCACGGTTCTGGATGAGCGCCGCCCCGGCGGGTACCCCACGGCGACTACCGAGGCAGCGAAACACGACACAGTTTATGTCGGGAGAATCCGTGAAGATCTCGCCCCTGACCGTGGACTTAACTTATGGATTGTCGCGGACAACGTACGCAAGGGTGCCGCCACGAACAGCGTGCAGATCGCCGAGGCTTTGGTCCGCCGGCCTATTTAAGTTATATTGCCGCCGGGTTGTCGAGGGGGTCGCAGTGTATGACCCACCTCATTGTTTTTACTAAACATTTATCCAAATTAATGCTGCCGGAGTGACCTGATGATCGCCAAACGCTCAAGCCGGGCGCTGGCATTGCTGCTGGCCCTGCCGTCCGCCGCGTTTGCCCTGGGTCTTGGGGACATTCGACTGCTGTCTCCGCTCAATGCACCACTCGAGGCGGAGATCGACCTGGTCGATGTCACGCCGGAAGAGATGAGTACCGCGCAGGCGCAACTCGCTTCGCGCGAAACGTTCGCCCGCTATGGCCTCGACTGGCCACCGTACCTCTCGGGCGTGCAGGTGCGGACGGTGCGGATGCCCGACGGGCGCGAGGTCATCAAGCTCAAGTCCAACGATCCGGTTTCCGATCCCTTCGTCACGCTGCTCGTGGAAGTGAACTGGGCGCGCGGCAAGCTGGTGCGTGAATACACCATGCTGCTCGACCCACCGGTATTCGCCCCCGGCCCGTCGCAGGTGGCGAGCGCTCCGGTCAGCGCTCCCTCCGCGGGCGCGGGCCCGCGTGAGGGCGCTATCGCGCGCACTACCGACATGCCGGCTCCTGCCGCGACACCGAAGGCCACGGCCCCCGAGGTGATGCCGGCACCCGCGCCCGCGGCCCCTGTCGCAGCGGCTGCGCCCCTCGCAGACGCCGCGCCTGCGGCGGCCGAAGCCGCACCCGCCGCGGCCGAGGCAGCATCGGCTCGTGCCGAGGCGGCACCCGCCCCGATCGAGGCGGCACCCCCTCCCGCTGAGTCGGTCGCCACACGTTCAGCGGCAGCGCCAGGGCCCGGCCCCGCTTCTGCAAGCGCCGGCCCCGCCGCAGCCCCTCCTGCGCCGGCCGCGAGTTCCGCCGAGAGCGAGGGCAAGCACACAGTGCGCAGCGGAGAGACCCTGTCGCAGATCGCGGCGGGCATCGCCGGCGACAAAGCGGGATCCGCGCGCACGAGCAGCTGGATGCTCGCCATCTATCAGGCGAACCCGCGCGCCTTCCAGAACAATATGAATGTGCTGCACTCCGGCGCGGTGCTCCGTATCCCCGATGCCGAGACCGCCGCTGCGGTCTCTCCGTCCGAGGCGGCGAGCGAGATCCGCCGCCAGTACGCAGCGTGGCGCGGCAGCCCTGCTCCCTCCGAGTCGGCGGCTGCCGAGCAGCCCGGCCGGCTGAAGCTCGTAACACCCTCGGAGAGCCCCTCGGTCGGCGCAGGCCCTGGCGCATCGGCGGGCGAGTCCGCCGCTATGCAGGGTCGCGTGCGTGAGCTCGAAGGCCAGCTCGCCGAGTCCAAGCGACTCCTCGAGATGAAGAATGCGGAGCTTGCGCGCGTGCAGGCGCAGCTCGCGGCGAAGCAGAGTGCGCAGCCCGCAGCGCCGTCACCCCCGCCACCGCCCCCCGCGCCGCCTGCACCCGCGGAGCAGCCGCCTGTAGCTCAGGCCGCACCGCCTCCGCCACCGCCCCCAGCGCCGGCACCCGAGGAGAAGCCTCCCGAGGCCACGCCCGCTCCGCCGCCGCCGGTGGTGGCAAGCGCACCGCCACCCGCACCTGCACCGAAGCATGAGGCGCCGCCTCCGGAGTCCGGCGGATCAATCCTTGGAACACTCGCAAGCTACTGGTGGGTGCTGCTGATTGGCGCAGTGGCAGCCGCCGCGGTCGCCGCGCTGCGCATCCTGCGCGCGCGTCGTGCCTCGCAGTTCGATGATTCCCTCGGCCGGCTCGCAGTTGCGGGAGCCGGTGCCGATATCGATCTGGGATTCGTCGATCAGGCTCCCGCCGCGGCAGCGCCGACGAGCAACGCCCGCAGCTTCGCCGCGCCCGATGCACCGATGCGTGCCAAGGCCGCGCCGCTTCCGGAGTCGGCGTTTCTCGTCGAGGAGACAGGCAGCCACGAGCGTCCGCGCCTGACACCGGCGGGCGCGCCGGCCGCCCCAACGGCGCGCCATGTCTCGAGCGATGAGACGATCAGCAGCGAAACCGCCATCAACCTCGACCAGGGCGACCCGCTCGCCGAGGCCGACTTCCACATGGCGTACGGCCTGTACGACCAGGCCGCGGATCTCATCCGTATCGCGATCAGCCGCGAGCCGAACCGGCGCGATCTGAAGCTGAAGCTCCTCGAGGTCTTCTTCGTCTGGGGCAACAAAGATCAGTTCCTGCAGACAGCGCGCGAACTCGCCGAGTCGCGTGCGGACGCCGCGCCCGGTGAGTGGGAAAAGATCCTCATCATGGGCAAGCAGCTCGCTCCGGACGATCCGCTGTTCTCCGGCGGAGGTGCGGTGACCGGCGCCGCCGCCGGTGGAGTGGACCTCGACCTCGAGGGTGGCCAGAGCCGCGTCGATTTCGACCTGCTCGGAGAGCCTGTTCCCGGGGACGCGGCGCAGGGCGTGGACCTCGACGTCGGTACAGCCGCAGGCGATCACCACGAGGCGACGACCAGCGTCACCGATCGCAACGTGGCGGTCGCCGAGAACAGCTTCGTTGGTGCGACCGGCACCACGCGGCAGATGACCGCGCGCCTGCGGCAGGACAGCGGGACGACCGAGATGGAAGGGCCGACCGTGGAGCAGCCCGCGCTGCCCGGCTCGCACCAGCCCACGATCCGTCAGAAGGTCGAGACGGCGATGCGCAAGGGCGTTTCGGAGGCCACCGCCGAGCTCGCCATCGACGATCTCGGACTCGATATGGGCTCGGTCGACACCGTCGACCAGCCGGGTCCGACGACTGCGGCGGCATCGAGCCCGGATACGCCGACCCTCGTGGCGGGCCTCGATGATCGCTCGCGCAAGGTGATGGAAGACGCGCAGCGCCGTGGCGCTACGGAGGAGAACGCCGCGATCGCCAGTACCGGTGCCTGGAGTTTCGACCAGAACGAGCTCGAGGCAGCCCTCACGCAGACGAGCGTGGCGCTGACCGATCCCTCCGACACCTCGCGTCTTGCGGCGCTGCGTGGGCGTGGGGTGGATGTCGACCTGAGCGATGCCACCGGCACGCACGCCGCTACGGCGACCGACGTCGACCTCGATGTCGGCACCGCGACGGGCATCCACGCCAACGGTGGGCTCGATCTCGATGTGGGCACGGCCACGGTGCCCGATGCGGCCTTTGCCGCCACACAGCGGCTCGCCTCCGAGGAGCTGGCGCTGCCGGACCTCGAGCCGGTGACCATGAGTGAAGTAGGCACCAAGCTCGACCTCGCCCGGGCGTACATGGACATGGGTGACCCCGATGGCGCCCGCAACATTCTCGAAGAGGTGCTCAACGAAGGCTCGGCTGCGCAGAAGCAGGAAGCGCAGCGGCTGATGGAGTCGCTCCCCTAAAGCACGCCGCAGAATTTCGCTTGCCACGCTTGATCAGCGCATATCGATCAGCAAGACGCGAAATTTCGCGGGCGCCCCGCTAGCATCAGGGGACCCTGCCTGGCATGGCCCGGCTAGCCCGAGTTCCGCGGCCGCCGTGAGAATCGCCGTTGGTATCGAGTACGACGGCAGCGCCTACGCCGGCTGGCAGGCTCAGTCTTCCGTACCGACGCTGCAGTGCGTGTTCGAGCAGGCGCTCGCCCGCGTCGCGGCCGAACCCGTGAGCCTCACTTGTGCCGGGCGCACCGACGCCGGCGTGCACGCCACGGGGCAGGTGGCTCATTTCGACACGCACGCGGCACGTAGCCTGCGCGGCTGGGTGCTCGGCGCGAACAGCGAACTGCCGCGCGATGTGAGTGTGGCGTGGGCGATGCCGGTGCCGGGTCACTTCCATGCCCGCTATTGCGCCGAGGCGCGCACCTACCGGTATCTGATCGCGAACCGTCTTGCACGCCCGGCTTTACTGCGCGGGCGCGCCGCCTGGATCCACCGCCCGCTCGATCATTTGCGCATGCACGAGGCGGCGCAGTCGCTGCTCGGCCTGCACGACTTCAGTGCCTTCCGCGCGGCCGAATGCCAGGCGAAATCCCCCGTCCGCCGCATGGAGCGGCTCGAGGTCGACCGGCACGGCGAGTTCGTGGTCATCGAGGGGACTGCCAATGCGTTCCTGCATCACATGATGCGCAATATCGCCGGTCTCCTGGTCGCGATCGGCCGTGGGGATGCACCGGTCGAGTTCGCGCGTGAGGTGCTCTCCGGGCGCGACCGGACGCGCAATGCGGCGACGGCTCCTGCGGCGGGGCTGTACCTGCTCTCGGTGCGTTACCCGGCCGCTTTCGCGGTGCCCGCACCGCGTGCGCCCGCAGTGTTTCCAGCCTGATCGGCTATGATCGGCCGGACCTCTAGAGCTACCTGGCCGTAACGATTAACCGATGACCTGGTTCGACAAGATCATGCCTTCACGCATCAAGACCGAGCGCCGCACCCGCTCGGTCCCGGAAGGCCTGTGGATCAAGTGTCCGGCGTGCGATGCCGTGCTGTACCGGGCGGAGCTCGAGCGCAACCTCTATGTGTGCCCCAAGTGCAGCCATCACATGCGCATCGGCGCGCGCGACCGTCTCGAGCACTTCCTCGACCCCGGATCCGGCGTCGAGATCGGTGCGGGGATCTCTCCCGAGGATCCGCTGAAGTTTCGCGACAGCAAGCGCTACCGCGACCGCCTCGCCCAGGCGCAGAAGGCCACCAATGAAAAGGATGCGATGGTGGTGCTCTCCGGGACGCTGCACGCGTTGCCGATCGTCGCCTGTGCGTTCGAGTTCCAGTTCCTCGGCGGCTCGATGGGCTCGGTGGTCGGCGAGCGCTTCAAGCGCGGCATCGACGCCTGCATCGCCGAGGGCCGGCCGCTCGCGTGCTTCTCGGCGAGCGGCGGAGCACGCATGCAGGAGGCCCTGTACTCGCTCCTGCAGATGGCGAAAACAGCGGCGGCGCTGTCGCGCCTCGCGCAGGCACATCTGCCGTTCATTTCCGTGCTTACCGATCCGACCACCGGGGGCGTCTCGGCGAGTCTCGCGCTGCTCGGAGACCTGAATCTCGCCGAGCCGCGCGCCCTTATCGGCTTTGCCGGGCCACGCGTCATCCAGCAGACGGTGCGCGAAACCCTCCCTGAGGGGTTCCAGCGGAGCGAGTTTCTGCTCGAGCACGGTGCGATCGACATGATCGTCGACCGTCGCGAGATGCGCGACAAGGTGGCGGCGCTGCTGCGTCTGCTGCTCAAACTGCCCGCGGCGGCCGCCTGAGCGCTCGCAGCGCGCCACTCGACCGCATCCATGCGCACGCTCGATGAGTGGCTCACGCTGCAGGAGTCGGTGCATCCGCAGAGCATCGACATGGGGCTCGAGCGCGTCACCCGCGTGGCTCAGGCGCTCGGGGTCGCGACGCCCGCATTCCCCGTCATCACGGTCGCCGGTACCAACGGCAAGGGCTCGGTGGTTGCGCACTTCGAGGCGTTGCTCGAGGCGCTCGGCGTGTGCACCGGCCTGTTCACTTCGCCCCACCTCACACACTACAACGAGCGCATCCGCGTCGGCGGGAGCGAAGTCGGCGATGCGGAGCTGATTGCGGCGTTCGAGCGCATCGAGGAGGCGCGCGGCGCGACGACGCTCACCTTTTTCGAATACAACACGCTCGCCGCGCTCCTCGTCTTCGGGGCCGCGCGCGTCGACGCCGCGGTGCTCGAGGTGGGCCTCGGCGGACGGCTCGACGCCACCAATCTCGTCGACGCCGACGTGGCGGTGCTCGCTTCGATCGGCTTCGATCACCGCGAGTGGCTCGGCGATACCCTGGAGCTCATCGGCGCGGAGAAGGCCGGCATCTTCCGCGCCGGGCGGCCGGCGGTGCTCGGCACGCCACAGATGCCGGCGAGCGTGTACGAGGCGATCTCGCGGCTTGCGGCGCGGCCTGTCGTGGCCGAACGCGATTTCCATTGGCAGATCCGCCCCACCGGCTGGGACTACCTGGGACTCGAGCTCTCGCTGCGGTCCCTGCCGCCATCCGCCCTCGCTGGAGCCATCCAGTACCGCAACGCCTCCATAGCCATCGCTGCGCTCGAAGCGCTCCGCCCGGGAGGGAGCATTCGCCCCGGGATCGCCGCGCTCGCCGGGCGGCTCGCAGCGCTCGATGAGCGCACGGTGGCGGCAGCGCTCGGGCGCGTGCGACTCGCCGGACGCTTTCAGATCATCCCGGGGCAGGTGGAGTGGATCCTCGACATCGCCCACAACGAGCCCGCGGCGCGGGTGCTTGCGGCGCAGTTGCGCGAGCGTCCGCTGCCACAGGCTGAGGTGCGCGGCAAGGGACGCACGTTCGCCGTGATCGGCGTGCTCGCCGATAAGGACGCCACCGCCATTGGCGCGGCCCTCGCAGGAGTCATCGATCACTGGATCGTGTGCACGCTGCCGGGACCGCGCGGCCGGAGCGCGGCGCAGCTCGCCCCGCGACTCGTGCCGCACGGAGCATCCTTCGAGCTCGTCGCCTCGGTCGCTGCGGGCTGCGAGCTGGCGCGCGCCGTGGCGCAACCCGGGGACCGCGTCGTCGTGTGCGGTTCGGTCCACACCGTTGGCCCGGCGTTGCAGTGGCTTCGGATATACTAAGCATCCGGCGGTCGCGGCAGCGGCCACCTGTCGTGCGCAGGCGGGGTGAAGCGCGCGCGATTTTCCGGGGTGCCCCCTCTGCCGTGCTTGGCGTCTCGGTTTTTGCCCCCATGGTGGGTGGTCTAGGTGAAAGAACGGCTCACGGGCGCGATCATTCTCGTGGCCCTGATCGTGTTGTTGGTGCCTGAGCTGTTGACCGGACCGGTCCGCTCGGCTCCGCGGTCCGTGGCCGTGGCGTCATCCGTCGAGGGACCGCCATTACGCTCCTACACCATCAAGCTTGCGGACGATCCGCACCTGCGCGGCGCCAGCGCGCACAGCGGGCCGGAGCAGCCGGCACCACTTCCGCCCGCACCGGCACCCGCGGCGAGTTCGGCGCCGGCGCCACTTGCGGCGGAGGAGGCGACGAGTGCACCGGCGCCTCACGCAGTCACGACAGCCCCCGCAGCTCACCCGTCCGCTGCGGCGGGCGCGGTGGCGCAGGCGGGCAGCGCAGAGACCTCCGGCGCCTACGTGGTGCAGCTCGGCAGCTTCGCGAGCCGTGCGAATGCCGAGCGCCTCGCGAAGAAGGTGCGCGCGCAGGGATTCGCGGTGAGCGTCTCGCAGGGCAGCTCGGGGCGGCTCTACCGGGTGCGCGTCGGACCGGCGCACGATCGGGCGGCCGCCGGGGAGCTGGTGCAGCAGCTGCGTGCGCATGGGCACAGCGGCGCGATCGTGCCGCAGTAGTGTCAGGTGCACCCGTGACGGGCTCCTCAGGCGGCGCGCGCGATGCTCTTGTACAATCCGCGCCGCGCGGAATGGCCGCGCTGACCACCGGCAGCGATGAACGCAACAGACTACCTGGTGATCGCCGCCATCATCATTTCAGCGATCGTCGGTGCGGCGCGCGGGTTCCTGCGCGAAGCGATAGCGGTCGGCGCCTGGCTGCTCGCACTCTTCCTCGCCTGGCATTTCTCCGATCTGATCGCGCCGCACCTCGGCGGGCTGATGTCGGACTCGGACGTGCGGCCCTGGGCGGCGCGCATCATCATCGTGGTGCTCGTGCTGCTGCTCGGCGCCGGCATCGGCGCGACTGCCAGCCACTTCGTGCGCCTGTCGATCTTCAGCGGCATGGATCGGCTGCTCGGATTCTTCTTTGGACTGCTGCGCGGATTCGTGCTGCTCGGCGTGTTCGTGATACTCGGCCAGTTGCTGCGCCTGCAGGGCGAGCACTGGTGGCGGGGGTCGCTCCTCATCCCCTATGGAGAGTCCATGGCCAACGGCCTGCGCGCGCTGGTGGGCGAGGAACGCGTGCGCCACAGCGCCGCCGACCCGCACCTGCGGGTGTGATTCGCTCGCTGGAGGGTTGAGCAACTCATGTGCGGCATCGTCGGCATCGTGGGTACCAGCGCGGTCAACCAGCGGCTCTACGATGCGCTCACGGTGCTGCAGCATCGCGGCCAGGATGCCGCCGGCATCGCCACCTCCTCGGGCGAAGGGGAGCTGTGCGTGCGCAAGGGCAGCGGCCTGGTGCGCGACGTGTTCCAGCAGCACCACATGCTCGAGCTCAAGGGCAGTATCGGCATCGGCCACGTACGCTACCCGACCGCCGGCTGCGACAGCGCCTCGGAGGCGCAGCCCTTCTATGTCAACGCGCCGTACGGCATCTGCCTCGGCCACAACGGCAACCTCACCAACGCCGGCGAGCTCGCGGAGATCCTGATCCGCGAGGACCGGCGCCATCTCAACACCACCTCCGATTCGGAGGTGTTGCTGAACGTGTTCGCCTCCGAGCTGCAGCGTGTCGGCACCGCGCGCATCACGCCCGCGGACGTGTTCGCGGCGCTTGCCGCGGTCTACCGCCGTTGCCGCGGCGGCTACGCGGTGGTCGCCATGATCATCGGCCACGGCATCCTCGGCTTCCGGGATCCGCACGGCATCCGACCGCTGGTGCTCGGCGAGCGGCGCACGCCGCGGGGCACCGAATGGATGCTCGCTTCCGAGAGTGTGGCGCTCGATGCGCTCTCCTTCCGCATGGTGCGCGATGTGGCGCCGGGCGAGGCCGTGTTCATCGACGAGCATGGCCGGCTGCACACGCAGCAGTGCGTCGCCACCTCCCGTCACACCCCCTGCATCTTCGAGTATGTCTATTTCGCCCGTCCCGATTCGAAGATCGACAACATCTCCGTTTACCGTGCGCGCATGCGCATGGGCGATCGCCTGGCAGACAAGATCCTGCGCGAGCGGCCGAAGCACGACATCGACGTCGTGATTCCCATTCCGGACACGAGCCGCACGAGCGCCTTGCAGCTCGCACAGCGGTTGGGCGTCAAGTACCGCGAAGGCTTCATCAAGAACCGCTACATCGGCCGCACCTTCATCATGCCGGGGCAGGAGGAGCGCGAGAAATCGGTGCGCCGCAAGCTGAATGCCATCGATCTCGAGTTCCGGGGCAAGCGGGTGCTGCTGGTCGATGACTCGATCGTGCGCGGCACCACCTCGGCGCAGATCATCGAGCTTGCGCGCGAAGCCGGTGCCGCCAAGGTTTACTTCGCCTCGGCCGCGCCACCGGTGCGCTTCCCCAACGTGTACGGCATCGACATGCCGGCAACGAGCGAGCTGGTGGCGAGCGGCCGCACCGAGGATGAGATGGCGCAAATCATTGGCGCAGACTGGCTCATCTACCAGGATCTCGAGGACCTGATCGCCGCGTGCAAGCACGAGGATGCACGCATCGAGGAGTTCGACACCTCGTGCTTCTCGGGCGTGTACGTGACCGGCGATATCACTCCGGTGTATCTCGAGCGGTTGCAGCTCGAGCGCTCGGATGCGGCGAAGCTCGCCCGCCGTGACGGCCGTGGCAAGCTCAAAGTGGTGCGCTAAATACCACCCCAGAAAATCGCGCCCACTGCGCCGAGTGAGCACACACTGTCTGATAAGAAGCGCGATTCCCTGGGGACCCCGGTGAACGCGGACGACTCCGACCTGCGCCGCACGTTGCTGCTGGAGCTGTTTCAGACCGGCCTGGCTCGCGTGCACGGTCGCCGCTGCGTCGCAGCGGCCCTCACCGGGACACCGTCCGCCGCGCCCGTGTGGGTGGCGGCGATCGGCAAGGCGGCGACCGCCATGGCGCTCGGTGCGCACGATGCGCTCGGTCGCGCCATCGAGCGCACGCTCATTATCACACGCGAGCCTGAGGACCTGAGCGGCTTCGCCGCAGGCGCGACTCCCGAAGTATGGCTCGGTTCACACCCGGTGCCCGATGAGCGCTCTCTTGCCGCGGGTGCACGCGTGCTCGCGTGGGTGGATGAGCTCCCGCCGGGCGCGTTGCCGCTCTTCCTCATCTCCGGTGGCGCATCGAGCCTGGTGGAAGTTCCGGCCGAGGGCGCCACGCTCGAGGATCTCGCGGCGCTCACGCGGCTCTCATTCTCCGCCGGCATGGCGATCGGCGAGCTCAACGCACGGCGGGCGGCACTGTCGCGCATCAAAGGCGGGCGGCTCGCGGCGCGCCTCGCGGGCCGCGCGGCGCGCGCGCTGTTCGTCTCGGATGTGCCGCGGGATGACCCGCGCGTCATCGGCTCGGGAATCATGGGTCCCGCTCCCGGCGGCGATCGCGTCGAGCGCCAGGTGGTGGCGAGCGTCGATCACGCGCTGGCCGCGGTCGCCACGCGCGCCGCGCAGCTCGGCCTCGCCGTGCACGCATCGACCGAGCGCTTCGCGGACAGCGCCGAGCGGCTTGCGGCACGCTTCGCACACGAGCTACACCTCGGGGCGGCGCAGCTGCGCGTATGGGGCGGGGAATCGACGGTGGCGCTGCCCTTGCGGCCAGGGCGCGGTGGCCGCAACCAGCACCTGGCGCTTGCCGCCGCGCGGCTCATCGCCGGCCACGGTGAGCTGTTGCTGCTCGCGGCCGGCACCGACGGCAGCGACGGTGTGACCGATGATGCCGGAGCGCTCATCGACGCGGACACCTGCGCGCGCATTGCGCTCGCGCAGCTCGATCCCGATGCCTGCCTCGCGCAGGCGGACTCCGCCCGTGCGCTCGCCGCGAGCGGCGACCTCCTGCATACCGGTCCCACCGGTACCAACGTCGGGGACCTCGTGATCGGACTGAAGATGTCGCCGCAGGACGCTCCGATGCTCGCGCACTGCCCTGACGCCCGCGGTCGCCGCGGGCTGTAATCCTAAACGTGCGCCTGCTGTTGATCGAAGAAGACGTCCGCCGCTGCGCGCACATCCGCGAGCGGCTCATCTCCTGGCGGCCGCACGCCGAGCTGGTCGTGCACCGCCCGGTGTCGCAGGGGACGCTGGCGCGCGAGTTCCTCGCGCAGGGTTTCGACGCGGTGATGCTGGCGGATGAATGGCCGGGCGGTCGCGGCCTCGTCTGGGCGCGCGAGCTCTCCGGGCGCGCGGGGTTCGCGCCGATCGTGCTGCTGTGCCAGAAGAATGATTCCAGCGTGGCGCACGAGGCGGGAGCCATCGGCGCCTTCACGGTAAGCGGCGAGGACCTGGAGCGCGAGACTTTTGCGCACGTGCTCGCGGCCGCCGAGCGCCGCCAGGCGCACGCGCGCGCCATCTGGCGCACCAGTCTCGCCGGCCGCGAGACGCAGCGCTTCGGCGATGCGTTCATCCGCGGCTACCGCTGCATCCGCCGTCTTGCGGCGGGAGTGACCAGCGACCTGTATGTGGCCGAGAGCGAGCGCGCCGGCTCGCTCGTGGCGCTGAAGGTTGCGCGGGACCGCCAGGACGAGGAGCAGCCGGTCGATGCCTTCCGGCGCTTCCTGCAGGAGTATGAGATTGCGCAGCGCATAGCGAGTCCTGCGGTGGTGCGCCTCTACGATCTGGGGGTGAGCGACGAGCACGCCTGGCTCGTCATGGAGTACTTCGCACTCGGCGATCTGCGCCGCCGCATGCGCAGCACGCTCAGCCCCCGCCAGGCGCTGTCCTTTGCGGTGGCGATCGCCGAGGCGCTCGCGGCAGTGCATGCCGCCGGAGTGCTGCACCGGGACTTGAAGCCGGGAAACGTGATGCTGCGCGAAGCGGGCACCATCGCGCTGATAGATTTCGGGCTGTCGAAGGATGCGGCGCTGACGCTCGATGTGACCGACACCGGCATGATCTTCGGCACCCCGCACTACATGAGCCCGGAGCAGGGGCACGCGGAAGCGCTCGACGCGCGCAGCGATCTCTACAGCCTCGGGGTGATCCTGTTCGAGATGCTGGCGGGCGAGAAGCCCTATCGCGCGGAGAATCCGATGGCGATCGTCTACAAGCACCGCAAGGAGCCCGTGCCGCAGCTGCCCGCGCAGTTCGCCGCCGTGCAGCCGGTGCTCGAGCGCCTGATGGCCAAATCGCCGGCAGAGCGCTTCGCTGACGCGCAGCAGGCGCGCGTGGCGCTCACGGAGACTCTCAGCAGCTGGCTCACGCGCGGGCGCGAGACATGAGCACGAGCGTCAGCATCGACTCGCGCGGATCCATCTTGTGCGCGCCGACCCCCGCCGCCTGGGTCGAGGATGCTCTCGCGCACCTGCCCGAGCTGCTGCAGGACCACGCCAACTGCGAGAAGAAGGCCGCCTCCACCGCGCTGGCGCTGATGTTCGCGTACCCCGAGGACCGCGCGCTCGGTGCGGCGCTCGCGCGCCTGGCACGCGAGGAACTGCGGCATTTCGAGCAGGTGCTGCGTGCGCTGACGGCGCTCGGGCTGCCCTTTGCACGGCAGCGCCCCGGACGCTACGCGCAGCAGCTGCGGCGCGCGGCATGCAGCAGCGACCCGGGGCGCAAGCTCGATCTGCTGCTGATCGGCGCGCTGATCGAGGCACGCTCCGCGGAGCGCTTCACGCTGCTCGCGCCGCATCTGTCGGCGCCTCTCGCAAGGCTGTACGCCGACCTCGCCGGCGCCGAGGCGCGCCACTTCGTGCTCTACCTGGGATTTGCGCGCACTGCGGCACCGCAGGAATGGCGCGCACGGCTCGAGGCGCTCGCGGCGCGCGAGGCACAGCTCGCCACCGAGCCCGATGACACGCTGCGCTTTCACTCCGGTCCGCTGTGCGCACGCGGCGACTAACAGTTGGTTACACCTCAACTCCCACGGCTCACCCCCTGGGCTGCGGCGCGGCACCAAATGCGCTGCCGGTTGTCTCTCGGTGCGGGTATCCTGAGCCTCACGAGGCACGATGAGCGAACGACCCCACGTGTTGATCGTCGATGACGACCGCGAGATACGCGGCCTGCTCGCACAGTACCTGGAGAAACACGAGTTCCGCACCACGGCGGTGGCCGAGGGCAAGGAGATGCGGCGCGTGCTCGAGCGCGCGCACGTCGACCTGCTGGTGCTCGATCTGATGCTGCCGGGGGAGGATGGGCTGTCGCTGTGCCGCGAGCTGCGCAGCCGCTCGCAGCTGCCGATCATCATGCTGACCGCGCGCGGCGAGGACGTCGATCGCATCGTCGGTCTCGAGCTCGGCGCCGACGACTACGTCGCCAAGCCCTTCAACCCGCGTGAGCTCCTGGGGCGCATCAAGGCGGTGCTGCGCCGCTCGGCGCACGCGCCGCGCGATCCCAGTCCCGAGAACGTGCGCGGCTTCTCCTTCGGTGGCTGGCGGCTCGACACCGTGACACGCACCCTCGCCAACTCCGAAGGGCGTGAGGTGGCTCTGAGCGGCGCCGAGTACCGGCTGCTCGCGGTACTGCTCGGCGCCGGCAACCGCGTACTGACGCGCGCGCAGCTCACCGAGCTCCTGCGCGGGCGCGATGCCGATCCTTTCGATCGCAGCATCGATGTGCGCGTCAGCCGCCTGCGGCAGATCCTCGGCGATGACGCACGCGCTCCGCAGATCATCAAGACGGTGTACGGCGAGGGGTACGTGATCGGCGTCGGCGTCGTGACCGAATAGCGCACTGCGCGCACATGCTGCTTTCGCCGTGGCCACAATCGCTCTTCGGGCGGCTGCTCGCCGCCTCGGTAGCCGCCGTGCTCATCGCCCAGGCGGTGGCGCTGCTGCTGATCGCGCAGGAGCGTGAGCACTTCATGCTGCAGGGAAGCGTGCGCGAATGGGTGCGCCGCATCGCCGAAACCACACTGATGCTCGCGCCGCTGAATGCCGCGCAACGTGCGGATGCGCTCGCGCAGCTCGTGGCATCACAGCCGGCGCACCCGCCGCACGTGATGCATCACTCGGCGGGCCCGCACCCGATGTCCGCACATGAGCTCGGGCGCGGTTTCCTCAGGCTGCCGCTGCTCACCGACTTCGAAAGCGCGCTGCGCGAGCAGCTGCGCGCGGCGCTCGGTCCCAGTTATGGCATCGAGATTGGAGCGACTCGCGAGCCCGCGCCGCCCGCAGTCGCGCTGCCGGCGCCCTTCTTCGAGGCGCATGAGCTCGCCCTGCACCCCGCGAGTGCGCAGCGCTATGACGTGACGGTTCGTTTTGGCGACGGCGCGACCGTCACTTACCGCGTGATGCGCACGCCGGGAGGTGCGCCGCTGCCGCGCAACCTGTTCCTCAACCTCACTCTGCTCGTGCTGCTGCTGGTCATCGTGCTCTACATCGCCGCACGCAACATCACGCGGCCGCTTTCCGACCTGGCGCGCGCCGCCGACAGCATGGGCCGCGATGCGCGCCCGCCGCCGCAACTCGCGGAACGCGGCGCGCGCGAGCTGCGCGATGCCGCGCGCGCCTTCAACACCATGCAGGATCGGCTGCATCGCTACCTCGACAGCCGCACGCGGGTGCTGGCCGCCATGTCGCACGATCTGAAGACTCCGCTCACGCGGCTGCGGCTGCAGGTGGAGGCGCTCGAGAATCCGCCGATGCAGGCGCGCATAGGCCGCGAGCTCGATGAGATGGAGAGCATGGTGCGCGAGGCGCTGTCGCTCTTCCGTGGGCTGGACGATGGCGAGCCGCCGACCGCGACCGACATCGATGAGCTCGCCGCGCAGATCCGCGACGAGTTCGCCGACATGGGGGCATCGGTGACGATCAGCGGTCATGCGCTGCGGCCCTTCACCGGCAAGCCGCAGGCGCTCAAGCGCTGCCTCACCAACCTGATCGCCAACGCAATCAAATTCGGCACGCGCGCCGAAATCCACATCGAGGATGGTGCCGACCTCCTGATCCGCGTGCGCGATTGGGGACCGGGCATTCCGGAGGAGGAGCTCGAGCGGGTGTTCGAGCCGTTCTATCGGCTCGAGTCCTCGCGCAACCGCGACAGCGGCGGCACGGGACTCGGCCTGTCGATCGCCCGCGATATCGCGCAGGCGCACGGCGGATCGCTGCGTCTCGCCAACGCCGCCGGCGGGGGACTCGCGGCGACGCTGCGCCTCCCGCGCCGGCGCTGATCGGCCGCCAGCGCGGTGCAGCTCTTGCGCGCCAGCGACCGGTCGCAGCAAAGTCTCGATTGGGCGCAAAGCACCCTCACAGTCGCTCACGATTGTTCACGGCCCCCCGGACCCTCCGGACGCTAGCGTTAGGAGCTGACGCGGGCCCCCAATTCCCCGCAAGGAGACACTGATGAAGACCGCGATTGTGACGCTCGCCCTGCTATGCGCGGGCGCGGCCTACGCGCAGACACCGCCGCCGCCGCCGCACGGAGCCGAGGCTGCACGCCACATGGATGATCTCGCCACGCTGCTCGATCTGACCGATGCGCAGAAGGCGCAGGTGCAGACCATCCTGCAGGAAGAGCACGCAAAGATGCACCAGAGCTTCGAGCAGGCGAACGCCTCGGGCACGCACTCCGACTGGCAGCAGATGAAGGCGCTGCACGAGCAGATGCAACAGGAGACGCTGCAGAAGCTCTCCTCGGTGCTCTCGGCGACGCAGCTGAAGAAGTTCCAGGTCATCCAGCAGGAGATGCACTCCCACATGGGCCACCACATGGGACACGGCGGGCCAGAGGCGGCGACGACGCCTCCGGCGCAGAACTGATCCGCCCGCGGCGCGCGCTATCGCTTACCCCGCGCCCTGGCTCGCCGGCGGAAGGCACGTCCTCTGCCGGCGAGCGCTTCAGCACGCGCCGCATCACGACTCAGTGCCGCGGCAGCGCTCGCAGCTCGAAACGGCCGCGCTCGTAGCGCAGGACGCTTCCCTGCTCATACCACGCGCCGAGAACGATGCGCTGCGCCGGCCTGCCATCGACCTCGAGCTCGTGCAGCGCTGGACGATGAGTATGGCCATGCACGATGCGTCGCACTCGAGCCGAGCGGAACGCCGCCGTCACCGCCTGTGAGTTGACATCCATGATGTCGGGGACGGTGCGCGAGGTATGGCGGCGGCTGCCTGCGCGAGCCTCGTCGGCGAGCTGCTCGCGATGCGCGCGTGGCAGCTCGAGGAAACGTCGCTGCCAGGCCCGATCGCGCACGATGGTACGCAGCTCCTGATAGGGATGATCATCGGTGCACAGCGCATCGCCATGGGTGAGGAGCACGCGCTCGCCATCGAGCTCGGCGATCACCGGATCACTGAGGAGGCGGCAGCCGCTGCGCTCGCAGAATCCCGTGCCGAGCAGGAAGTCGCGATTGCCGTGGAGGGTGAAACACGCGACCCCGCGGTCATTGAGCTCACGCAACGCGCGGCAGACCCGCTCGTTGCCCGGTTCCTCGTCGTCGTCTCCGACCCACGCCTCGAACAGATCACCGAGGATATAGAGCGCCTCGGCCGCGGTTGCCTCATCGCGCAGAAAACTCAGAAACTGCTCAGTGGCTTCCGGGGCGGCCGCGTCCAGGTGCACGTCCGAGACGAACAGGCGCACCATCGGCTCACTTGGGCGAGAGTATGGTGTTCGGTGCCGGTGCAGTGACCGGCGTCACCGGCGGTGCACTCGTCGCCTGGCCGGGCGAGATGATCTCCATCTTCTCGATGACCACCGGTTTCAGCGGCGAATCGCTCTTGAACGGCCCCATCGACCCGGTGGGCGTCTCGCCGATGTGCTCGATCACGTCCATCCCCTGCACCACGCGCCCGAAGACGGTGTATCCCCAGCGGGTCGACACCGGATCGAGATCCGGATTGTCGACCAGGTTCACGTAGAACTGCGCGTTGCCCGAGTGCGCTGACTCGCCACGGGCGAGGCCGACGGTGCCGCGCTTGTTCTGCAGGCCGTTACCGGACTCGTTGAAGACGTTCTCGTGGGTGGGCTTCAGCTGGAAGCTGGTCGCGTCGTGGCCGCCGCCCTGGATGACGAAATTGGCGACGACGCGGTGGAGCACGGTGTTGGTGTAGAAGCCTTCGCGCACGTAGCGCAGGAAGTTCGCGGCCGTGAGCGGGGCACGATCGTTGCGCACCTCGATGACGAATTCGCCCATATTGGTGGTCACCCGCACCTGGGTGGTCTGCTCCGCGGCTCGGCACGCCACGGAGAGCAGCAGCGAGGTGAGCAGCACACTCGCGAGTAAGCCGATCCTGGTGGGGGACTTGATGAGCATCGATCCTCCGCTTGGCCAGAGAGTGAGATCCGGGCCACGGGCACCGGCGGCAAATTCTATAGCAGCAGCGCGGCTGGCGGCGCTTTGTTGAGATTCGTGACTTTCCCGTAACATGGCGTCATGAGCACGAGTGGCGTCAGTAGCACGAGCGCCAGTGCGCCACGGGAGCAGGCCGCCCCCGTGGTGACCCGCTTTGCCCCGAGCCCGACCGGCGAGCTGCACCTGGGAAATGCGCGCACGGCGCTCTTCAATCGGCTGCTCGCACGGCGTGCGGGGGGCCGCTTTCTGCTGCGCATCGAGGATACCGACAGCGAGCGCAGCGTGGACGCCCACACGCTCGGGCTGATGGCGGACCTGCGCTGGCTGGGGATCGACTGGGACGCCGGCCCCGATCGCGAGGATGGGCTCGGGCCCTACCGCCAGTCGCAGCGCGGCGCGCTCTACGCACAGGAGCTCGCCGCGCTCGAGCGCACGGGCGCGGTCTATCCCTGCTTCTGCACGGCGCTCGAGCTTTCGCTCTCGCGTCGCGCGCAGCTCGCCGCCGGGCGCCCGCCGCGCTACGCGGGTACCTGCCGCGAGCTCACCGACGCCGAGCGCTCGCGCCGCCTGGCGGCAGGTGTGCCGGCCACGCTGCGCTTTCGCATGCCGAGCGGTGAGCGCATCGACTTCATCGATCTGGTGCATGGGCCACAGAGCTTCCTGAGCGATGATATCGGCGACTTCGTGGTGCGGCGGGCCGATGGCACGGCGGCTTTCTTCTTCTCGAACGCCGTGGACGATGCGCGCATGGGGGTGACCCTCGTGCTGCGCGGTGAGGACCACCTCGCCAACACCCCGCGGCAGCTGCTGATACTCGCGGCTCTCGGGCTGGCAGTCCCTGCCTACGGCCACGTGGCGCTGCTCGTCGCCGCGGACGGCGCACCACTTTCCAAGCGCCACGGAGCCGCGAGCGTGCGCGAATACCGTGAGCGCGGCTACCTGCCCGAAGCGATCGTCAATCACCTGTTCCGGCTCGGTCACTCGACGCCGCTCCACGGGTTGCTCACCCTCGATGAGATGGCGCGTGCTTTCGATTCTGCGCACCTCGGCCGCTCGCCGGCGCGCTTCGATGAGCAGCAGCTGAACGTGTGGCAGAAGGACGCCGTTCATCGGCTCGGCGCGGCCGCCGCGCGCAAGTGGCTCGCCCCCGTGCTGCCAGCGGGGCTCGATGAAGACTCCGCCGCGGCTTTCACCGCGGCGCTGCTACCTAACCTGCTGCTGCCCGAGGACGCCAGTCCCTGGATCGATATCGTCTTCGGTGGCCCGCCACCGCTCGAGCCGGAAGCCGCGGAGCTGGTGCGCGCGGCGGGGCCCGGTTACTTCTCCGCCGCCGCGGCCGCCGCCGCGCACTCGGGGAGCGATCTGCCGGCGATCGCGGGTGCAGTGCGCGCGGCCACGGGGCGCAAGGGCGCCGACCTCTACATGCCACTGCGCGTGGCGCTCACCGGGCGCGCTCACGGACCGGAGCTCGCACCGCTGCTGAAGGCCATGCCGCCGGGCAAGGCGCGCGAACGCCTGGCGCGATTCGCATGATTCGCATTCACAACTCGCTCACCGGGGAGAAGCGGGAGCTCAGGCCGATCGAGCCCGGAGCGCTGCGCATGTACGTCTGTGGGCTCACCGTGTACGACTACGTGCACGTCGGACACGCACGCATGCTGCTGGTGTTCGACGTGGTGACCCGCTACCTGCGCCACCGCGGTTACCGTCTCACCTACGTGCGTAACATCACCGACATCGACGACAAGATCATCCGCCGGGCCGCCGAGAACCATGAGCCGGTCGAGGCGCTCACGCAGCGCTTCATCGATGCCATGAACGAGGATTGCGCGCGCTTAGGGATCCTGCGGCCCGATCACGAGCCCCGTGCCACGCATTACCTGCCGCAGATCATCGCCATAATCGAGCAGTTGCTGGCAAAGGACTACGCCTACCGGGCGGCGAACGGCGATGTGATGTATGCCGTGGCGCGCTTTCCCGGCTACGGCAAGCTCTCGGGAAAGCGCCTCGCGGATCTGCGCGCCGGAGCACGCGTGGAGGTGGATGAGGCCAAGCGCGACCCGCTCGATTTCGTGCTGTGGAAGCATGCCAAGACCGGGGAACCCGCGTGGCCTTCACCCTGGGGGCCGGGCAGGCCCGGCTGGCACATCGAGTGCTCCGCCATGTCCACCGCGCTCCTCGGCACGCATTTCGACCTGCACGGCGGCGGTCTCGATCTGAAATTTCCCCACCACGAGAACGAGATCGCTCAGTCGTGCGCGGCGAGCGGCGATCAGTTCGTGAACGTGTGGATGCACAACGGCTTCGTGAACGTCGACGATGAGAAGATGTCGAAGTCGCTCGGCAACTTCTTCACCCTGCGCGAGGTGCTGCCGCGTCTGCGCCATGCGGAGGTGCTGCGCTATTTCGTCCTCGCGAGCCATTACCGCGGCCCGATCAACTACTCACTGGATCAGCTCGAGCAGGCGGACGCCGCGCTCGGACGGCTGTACACGGCATTGCGCGACCTGCCGCTGACTCCTGCGGCAACGAACGATTACAACGAGCGCTTCCTCGAGAGCATGGACGATGATTTCAATACCCCGGAAGCCCTCGCAGTGCTGCAGGGTCTCGCCCGGGAGGTGAATTCCGCCAAGGCATCGGGTGCGCATCAGCGTGCGGCCGCACTCGGTGCCGAGCTCCGCGCGCTTGGCTCGGTGCTCGGACTCTTCGCCATGCCTGCTGAGCAGTGGTTCCGTCTCGCCAAGCCCCTGCTGCCTCAGCCCACAGGCGAGGGATCAACGGTCGGGCCCGGTGGGCCGGGTGCGGGCGCCGCCGACAGGCCTGGCTGGATCGATGATGAGCAGGTGGAGGCGCGTATCGCGGCGCGCGCTGCGGCCCGGCGTGCAAAGAACTGGGCCGAGTCGGACCGTATCCGCGATGAGCTCGCAGCGGCGGGCGTCGTGCTCGAGGACAAGCCGGGAGGCAAGACGACCTGGCGTCGTGCCTGATCCTCGAGAATGTCAGCCGCTCGCGGCCTGACGAGGAGTTTGTCGCGGCCGCTGCGACTCACGCCGCAGCTCGAGTGGCCCCTGCGCTGCCTGCAGGGTGTTGTGCATCAGCATCGCGACCGTCATCGGTCCGACGCCACCGGGGACGGCGTGATCCACGCCGCACGCGCGCGCGCGACGGCGAACTCCACATCTCCGGCGAGATGGCCTTGATCTGCTCGGCGAGTCCCTGCCATCGATGAGCTCTGCTGCCACGCGCGGCCTCTCACGGGAAAAATGGACGCGCATTCTCACATGGTGATGGGGGCGCAACGTGCCTGCGAGCGTCGGGCGGTTGCCGGCGGAAGTGAGCGGGCGGCAGCCTTGGCTCCGGGAAGCTGTTACGATGCCGTCGTCACCTACCCTTGGTGGCCCGGTCGGGGCATGGCGCAGTCTGGTAGCGCATCTGCTTTGGGAGCAGAGGGTCGGGGGTTCAAATCCCTCTGCCCCGACCA